>JAFSMU010000013.1 GCA_017447775.1 Clostridia bacterium
GCTTATCAGACTTTTCTATGGAGCGGATTACGGGGCTCGAACCCGCCACCTCGACCTTGGCAAGGTCGCGCTCTACCAAATGAGCTAAATCCGCAAATGGTGCCTCCGATCGGAATCGAACCAACGACACGGGGATTTTCAGTCCCCTGCTCTACCAACTGAGCTACAGAGGCAAGACTGAGATAAAAAAATACGACTTTCGTCGCCCAAAAAAAGTGGCGACCCGGATGAGACTCGAACTCACGACCTCTAGCGTGACAGGCTAGCGTTCTAACCAACTGAACTACCGGGCCGTATGGAAGTCGATTGACCCCCAAATGGTGGGAACAATAGGGCTCGAACCTATGACCCCCTGCTTGTAAGGCAGATGCTCTCCCAGCTGAGCTATGCTCCCATATTACCCCGCCGGACTTGTCCGGCGACATCGTTTATTTTACCACATACAAACTCAATTGTCAACACCTTTTTTCAATTTTTTTGTAATTATTTTTGCCGATTTAATCCGCGCCACCGCCGCAAATTTGACCGATTTACAAAATATTGCGTTTCCTTTCTCCCGCCGGTGCAAATAACCACAAGATGATGTTTTTTCGCCTCTTTCAAAAAATAGTGTTTTATGTTGGATATATTTATTGACTTATAAGCGTCAAAATGATAAAATATAAAAAAATCGCTTTTGGTTGGCTTATGGAAAACAAAAAATCAATACTAAAAAACAAAATATACCTATATCTTACCGAGTTCTTCGCCGGCATGAGCGTTATGGCAGTTGAGCTTGGGGCTTCGCGTCTGCTTGCGCCGTATTTCAGCTCCTCGCAGATAGTGTGGACCATAATTATCGGCACAATAATGATCGCAATGGCGCTTGGCAACATATACGGCGGCAAAAAAGCCGACAAGGATCCTAACCCCGATAAGCTCTACATCCGAATCCTTATCGCATCCGTCTGGATAGCGGCGATCCCGCTTGTCGGCAAGTATATTATAGCCGGCATTTCGGCGCTGATGATATTCACGGTAAGCTCTGGCTTTCTCGTCTGGGCGGCGTTTGCGGCGTGCTTTGTCATATTCGTGTTCCCGCTGTTTTTGCTCGGCACGGTAACGCCGTCGCTTGTAAAATACACCGTCGACAGCCTTGACGACAGCGGCAAAGTCGTGGGCAAGCTCGGCGCGGCAAACACGATCGGCAGCATCATCGGCACGTTTGTCCCGACGTTTGTAACGATTCCGTCCGTCGGAACGTCGGTGACGTTTATCATCTTCGCGGGGATACTGTTCGTTCTCTGCGCGATTTACTTCATTTCGGAAAAACGCAAGATCGTTCAGACGTCGGTCTCGCTTGTGCTCATCGTCGCTTGCGGCATATTCGGCACGTCGAACAATTTTGCCTTTTGGGAAAAATCCCTCGTTTACGAGGGCGAATCGGTTTATAACTACCTCCAGGTGAGCGAGGACAACAGCCGCGTCTACCTTTCCACAAACGTGCTTTTCGGCGTTCAGTCGGTGTACGTCAAAAACGAGGGGCTGACGGGGATGTACTACGATTACGCGATGCTTGCGCCGTATATGAGCGGCGTATATGAAAAGGACGACTTCGATATGCTGATCCTCGGCATGGGCACGGGAACTTACGCCACGCAATGCGAGCGGTATTTCGGCGATATCGACGTTGAGGGCGTTGAGATCGACAGCAAGATAATCGACCTTTCGCGCACGTACTTTTCCCTTTCAAGCACCGTCCCCGTCGTTGAGTACGACGGGCGCGCATATCTTGCGGCGGTAGATAAAAAGTACGACGTTATTATGGTCGACGCGTACCAGGATATAACGATACCTTTTCAGATGTCATCTCTTGAATTTTTCAAAATGGTAAAGGCGCATCTTAACGACGGCGGCGTGATGGTTGTCAACCTCAATATGCGCGGCAACGGCGACAGCGATATAAACAGCTATCTGTCAGACACCATTTCAGCCGTGTTCGACAACGTTTACACCGTCGACGTTTCGGGCAGCACAAACCGCGAGCTGTTTGCTTCAAACAACTCAGCAGCTATCGAAACGATGAAAAATAACATCAGCAAAGAAAGCAACCAACAGCTTAAAAATATGATGAATTTCGTGTCGTCAGATCTTGTACGATATACGTCGACCGGGCACGTAATGACAGATGACAAAGCGCCGGTCGAGCTTCTCGGAATGGGAGTTATCGACGGGCTTATATCGGATGAAATACAGTATTATAAAGACATTCTCAAAAAAGACGGCATCGCGGGACTTATGGACAGCTTATCGAACTGAAAAAAATCGGCGGTTTACCCGCCGATTTTATTTTTTTCCGGTGATGAGGAAAGCTCCCTCATCGTCTTTACTATCAGCACCGCCGAAATGATCGCCGTCAGCACGTCGGAAACCGGCATTGAGTAAAGCACGCCGTCAAGTCCGAAGAAAAGCGGAAGCGCAAGCGCAAAACCGACGCCGAACACTATCTCGCGTATCATAGACAGCATCGTCGACGAAAGCGCTTTTCCCATAGCTTGAAGAAAAATAAACACCGCCTTGTTAACGCACGCAAAGACAACCATACACAAATATATCCTGAACGCCTTGACGGCAAATTCCGTATAGTAAACGCTTTCGTTCCCCGCGCCGAAAATGCCTATCAGCGCGTGCGGGAAAAGCTCCGCTATTATAAGCGCCGCGGCCCCGACCGCCGCCTCGGCTATAAGCAGGCGCACAAAAACCGACTTTACCCTGTCGCGCCGCCCCGCGCCCATGTTGTAGCCGACAACGGGAATACACCCCGCCGCCATTCCGACAACGATCGAAATGACGATCTGAAAGAACTTCATCACTATCCCGACGACCGCCATCGGTATCTGCGCATACTGCTCCATGCCGAAAACGGCATCAAGCGCGCCGTATTTGCGTACCATATTGTTTATCGCCGCCATAGCCGCCACAAGCGATATCTGCGACAAAAAAGAACAAATCCCAAGGCTGACCGTTTTTGAAACGGTCTTTTTTTCAAGCAGAAAATCTCTTTTTTCAAGACGCACGCTTTTTATATGGAACAAATACCACACTGCAAGCGCCGCCGTTATGATCTGCCCGATGACCGTCGCTATCGCCGCGCCCATCATTCCCCATTTGAATACGAAAATAAATATCGGATCGAGGATGATGTTTGCCACGGCGCCCGCAAGCGTTGATCCCATTGCAAAACGCGGACTGCCGTCGGCGCGGATGACGGGGTTCATCGCCTGCCCGAACATATAAAACGGGATGCCGAGCGTTATCCAAAAAAAGTATTCCTTTGAAAGACGGAACGTTTCGTCATTTACCGTGCCGCCGAAAACTTTTACAAGCGGTGTTTGAAGAAAAAGATAAACGGCGCAAAGCACAACGCCCGCTATTACAGAAAGCGTTACAGCGTTGCCAAAGCCCGCTTTTGCATCCTCGCTCCTCCCCGCTCCAAGACTTGCGCTGACGTGTGAACAGCAGCCGTCTCCGATGCAGACGGCTATCGCCAGAGCGATGACGGTAAGCGGAAACACAACGGTGTTCGCCGCGTTGCCGTATGAACCGAGATACGTCGCGTTGGCGATGAATATCTGATCGACAATGTTATACAGCGCACCGACAAGAAGCGAGATTATACACGGCACGGCGTACTTTGTCATAAGGCGCCCGACCTTCTCTTGTGATAGACTTTTGTTTTCTTCCATTTTCTCCCTCCAAAACAAAAAATGCGTAAGTCCGAGTCCGGACTTACGCATAATGCAGCTCAACTGAAAAGATTATATCACTTTGACGTGGTTTTGTCAAATGGTGATTTTTGATGATTTTTTTTGATTTTTTATTGCTTAAAACGGCAATTTTACTCACACAAAGGGAACGTGACGGTAAACAATGTGCCGTCATCGCGCGAGCTGACAACTGAAATTTCAGCGCCGACGCGCTCCGCCATTTCTTTGATTATCGGCAGCCCCAGCCCGTGCCCGCCGTGTTCGGTGCGCGCCTTGTCGGCGCGGTAGAACCGCTCGAAAATATGCGGGATATCGTCGGGTTCGATATAACTGCCCGCGTTTTTGACGGACAACGCCGCCTTTTTCTTCGACGATGAAAGTGTGACCTCGACTCTGCCGCCGCGCGCCTCGTATTTCAGCGCGTTTTCAATAAGGCTGTTGCATATACGCTCGGTATATTCGGGTACAGACGTAACGATAACTCCCGCGGCAATATCGTCCGTCAGCGAAATTCCCTTGTCGTAAGCGACCGACTCCATTTGAAGCACCGATTTTTCAACTGTTTTTGACAGATCGACAGGCGTGGTCGTTATTTTTTTACCAAGTGATTCAAGAGAGGAGAGCGTCAGCATTTCGTTTATCATTTTCATCATGCTTTTCGCCGCTTCGTCGGTGCTGTCTATCCACTGCTCCTGCTCCGAAACGCTTGACTCGGGATTTTGACGGATGATGCTGTTGTTGGCAAGTATTACGGTTATCGGTGTTTTAAGGTCGTGGGAGATATTGGCAACGAAGTCGCGCTCCATTTTGACGGCGTTTTCCATCGGGGCCGCGGCGCGCTTTGAAAGCCATACGCTTATGCCGAAGAACACGCCGAGAGATAAAACGAATATCACCGAGAGCCATATTGCGCTTACCGCCATTTTAGAGCCGACATACGACTTTTGCGCTATAGCTATCTTGACGTTTTCGTGGGCGACTTCTTTGAAATAAATAAGCCCGTACCCGTCAAGCTCGCCGTACTGCTCTGCCAGCGACGCGATCTCCTTTACTGCCGCCTCAATATCTATTGCCGAGATGCCCTCGCTTTTTGAAAGCACTGAAATCTCCTCTGATTCGATGTTGTAAAAGACAGTCATTATGTTTTTATCGTCCGATTCGCGGCGGTCGTTCTGGGGAGGCTCTTTGTCACTTATCGGCGGCCTGTCGTCAACCGGCTTTTCGCCCGTCTGAATGTCCGACGGCGGCTCGCCTTTTTCCCCGCGCTCAAACGGCGGCTTTGAAAGCTCGTCTATCGTGTGGAAGTTTTCGTTTGGCTCGCTTATCGGCATAATGACGTGCATAAGCGTGTTTTTCAGCTCCTCACGGTAGCTGTTGTACATATAAACGCCGAGCGCTACGAAAACGATGACCAAAACGACGCTTATAAGCGCCATATTGAATATCACAAATCTTTTTCTGTATCCGCTCATTCCGCCGCCACCTCCAGCTTATACCCGATTTTTTGTATATTCTTGATCGAAACGCGCGAGCCGAGGAATTTCAGCTTCTTTCTGAGGAACGATATGTAGACCTCGACGTTGTTGTCCGTCGCGTCAGACTCTATCCCCCACACGTTGATTATCAAACTGTCTTTTGTAACCGTCATTTTAGGGTTATACATAAACGTTTTCATCACGTCGAACTCGCGGCGGCTGAGCTGAACGCTCTCCCGCCCGCACGAAAGCTCCGCCGATTTTACGTTCAAAACGAGGTCCTCAAACTTGATGTCGTCGACGATCACTTCCCCCGTGCGTCTTGTAAGCGCACCGACGCGGGCAAGCAGCTCCTCAGTGTCAAACGGCTTTGTCATGTAGTCGTCGGCGCCATAGTTCAGCCCTGTCACCTTGTCCCTTACGGTTGTTCGCGCAGTAAGCATAAGTATGGGCACGTTCACGCCGTCTTTCCGCAGTATGCGCACCACCTCAAATCCGTCGAGCTTTGGCAGCATCACGTCGAGAATAATAAGCCCGTACTCCATTCCCTTTGCGTAGTCTATCGCCGAAAGACCGTCGTAGACGGCGTCGACAAAATAGCCGCGCCCCTCAAGTATTTTCTTTATCGCGTTGGATAGAGATTTTTCGTCCTCAACCAAAAGTATGTTCATGCCGGCCTCCCGATAATAAATAAGGAAATTCGATCTTTTATTTTAGTATAACATATTTTAGCGGTTTTTGCTTAAAAAAGTCTTAAAAAACTTTTTTTGTGTTTTAATTCGTTTTTAAGAGCGCAGAGTATAATCAAAGACAACAAAGGAAAACCGAACAAAACGGAGGACAACATGAAGATCATCAAATTCACCTTTGAAAAAAACGACAGGGGGCAAAGAACGCTCTTTATCTCCTGACCCCGATGCGACACGGCGGCCGCGCGTCGGGGTGACGACGGGCAGCCGCATACAAACATTTCAGGAGGATAGAAAGATGAAAACAAAAAGAATTATTACAAAAATACTTGCGGCGCTTATAGTGCTTGCACTCGGACTTGTCCCGCTCTTCGCCGTTTCGGCGTCGGCGGCGCAGGAAATAGACACGTCGGACGCGACAGAGTTCGTTTTTTCAAACGACGGCATCACGTCAACGGACGGCAAATACACGTCATATAAGATCGAAGGTACGGCGCTGACAATAAACGGCGAAGGCGTTTACGTCGTTTCGGGTTCCTGCGCCGACGGAAGCATCAAAGTTAAAAAAGGAACGACGGGAGTCGTGCTTGTCCTGAGCGGGCTTACGCTCACATCAAGCGACACGGCGCCGATTAGCTGCAACAAGAGCAGCGAGGTAACGATCTACGTTGCCCCGGGCAGCGTCAACACGCTGACTGACAGCGCATACAACAACGACGAAACATACCCCGACAACGCAAACGCGGAGAACGCCGTTATCAAATGCAAGGACGGCTCAAACGTTGTGATCTGCGGCACCGGTACGCTTAACGTCATTTCAAACGGCAAAAACGGGATCAAATCGGGCGAAACAACAGATGAAGAGGGCGAAGCTTTACTGACAGTCAAGGACGTAACGCTGAACATCAAAGCAAACGTAAACGACGGCATCAACGCAGGCGCGACGCTGAATATTTTAAGCGGCACCATCACCGTATCGGCGGCTGATGACGGCATTAAGTCCGACTATTATCTGAATATCGGCGAAAAGGGCACGTCCGGCCCGACGGTAAAGATAACAAACAGCTATGAGGGCATCGAGGCGGCAACACTCAACATCTACTCCGGCAACGTTGAGGTACACGCAAGCGACGACGGAATCAACGCCGCCAACAGCGACCTTACGGGGTACGCATTCTCGGTAACGATATCCGGCGGCACTGTCTACGTTGACGCGGAGCGCGGCGACGGTATCGACTCAAACGGCACGCTGAACATCACAGGCGGAACAGTCGAGGTTTACTCCGCGTCGAGCGGCGACAACTCTCCCATTGACGCTGATAGGACTGTAAACGTCGGCGGCGGCACCGTACTTGCGATAGGCGCACCCGGAATGGAAGCAAGCTTTTCCGGCATGGCACTCACATTCGGCGCCGGCGGATTTGGCGGCGGTATGATGGGCGGCATGCCCGCAAATCAGGGCTTTGGCGGCCGGCAGGGGTTCGGCATGGCGGCGCAGGGCGGCGCGTCCTCGGTATCTGTAAAAGCGGGCGACACGGTTGCGATCCTTGACGCTGACGGCAACACGGTTTACTCCGCGAAGGCGGTGCGTGCGGCAAGCTACGTCGCATTTGCATCCGACAGCTTGACGTCGGGAAAAACATACACACTTGCGCTCA
Organism: Clostridia bacterium; assembly: GCA_017447775.1. Classification (GTDB taxonomy): domain Bacteria; phylum Bacillota; class Clostridia; order Oscillospirales; family CAG-272; genus RGIG6816. The sequence continues at coordinate 7,569 of JAFSMU010000013.1, forward strand.
ACGGAAAAGCCGTCGCAACAGAGACAGCGGGCGCTGCAAACGGCGCTGCCGGATTCGGCGGACAGCAGGGATTCGGCGGTCAGCAAGGGTTCGGCGGTCAACAGGGATTTGGCGGCCAGCAGAACGGCACAGTGCCCGAAAGGCCGAATGATAGCGGCAACACATTCGAGCGTCCCGAGGGCAACACAATGCCCGGAATACCGAGTGACAGCGGCAACGCATTCGAGCGTCCCGAGGGCAACACAATGCCCGGAATACCGAGTGACAGCGGCAACACATTCGAGCGTCCCGAGGGCAACGCAATGCCCGAAAGACCGAATGATGGCGGCAACACATTCGAGCGTCCCGAGGGCAACACAATGCCCGAAAGACCAAGTGACAGCGGCAACA
>JAFSMU010000014.1 GCA_017447775.1 Clostridia bacterium
CATTCGAGCGTCCCGAGGGCAACACAATGCCCGAAAGACCAAGTGACAGCGGCAACACATTCGAGCGTCCCGAGGGCAATACAATGCCCGAAAGACCGAGCGACAGCGGAAACGCATTCGAGCGTCCCGAGGGCAACACAATGCCCGAAAGGCCGAGTGACAGCGGCAACACATTCGAGCGTCCCGAGGGCAACACAATGCCCGAAAGACCGAATGATAGCGGCAACACATTCGAGCGTCCCGAGGGCAACACAATGCCCGAAAGACCAAGTGACAGCGGCGAGCCGGAAACAGATAAATCTCTTGACCTTACCGACATTATGGAGCTTAACCCGGACGATTATGACTCACCGATCGTAAAGCTGATCATAACTATGATCCAGCGGCTGCTTTCCGAGCTTGTAAAATAAAATAAAAATCACCCGCTTTTGCGGGTGATTTTTTTGTTACAGTGCATCTGTCGGTTTCAGTTTTTTGACTTTTCTGAAAATTATCGACGTGATAGCGATCGAGAACGCCGCCTCTACCGCAATGGCTATCGCCCACGCCGCAAAGCTGAACGTTCTTACAAGCTGTGTGCCGGGCTGTTCCATAAGTCGCATTATAAGATATCCGATGCCGCCGCCGAGTACGACGCCCGACGCAAGCCCGATGACGTTCATTATCACCACTTCCCTCGTCAGATACGATATCGCCTCTTTGACCGAGAAGCCGTTTATCCTCATTATCGCAAGATCTTTTTTCTTCTTGCTGATAAAGATGTTCATAAGGTTTGTAAGGATAATTACCGACATAAGTATCGCAACAAACGTAAGGCCCATAATCGTTACGTTGATTATCGTCGAAAACGTATTCATAAATTCGCGCGCATTGTCGCCCGCTTCAAACGAAATGTTTTCCGAAACGGCGGAAACCTCGTTTTCAAAGGTCTTTTTATCGTTGCCGTTCAAAAGAATGTAATAACTGTTGAAGTCGGCGTTTTCCTTCATTATCGAGCTTTGCGCCTCTTTTGAGATAACCGCGTATTTTCCGATATAATTCTGGAACACGCCCCTTACCCTGATCAGTCTTTCTCTGAAGTTTGAGTCATAAACGGCTATTCTGTCGCCGACTTTAAGGTGGTTGACCTCGGCAAATCTTCTTTGAACGAGTATGCCGTCCGACGGAAGCGTCAACGGTTTGCCGGTCTTAACGTCTTTTACCGCGAAGAATTTTTCAAGCGATTCGTCATCTGCGGAAATGAGAACTACAGCGTCCCTCGTTTCACCGACCATCGTTATATGCCCCGCTTCGCAAACGGAAACATAGCTTACGCCGCGGTTTTCAAATATTTCTTCCATTTGGCTCTTTTCGGAATCGTCAAGTGAGGAATATGAAATTTTCAGGTCATATTTTATAACGTCCGAATATTCTTTTTGCATCATCCCGTCAAAGCCGAATTTCATCGTAAAGCCGACGCCTATAATTCCGACGCTGCCGAGGATTATTGCGATCGACACGATAACGCGGCTGATCTCAGCGCGCATATTGCGCGTGACAAGACGGGAAAATACAGATCCTGCCGCGCGACTTTTGACTTTGGTTGTCTTTTTCTTTTGATCGTCGTTGCCGCTCATAAGCGCCGCGGCGGGCTTTTTGATAACGCTCTTGCAAGCGACAAGCGTCGTTACGACGGAAAGCACAACGGCGATAACGAACACGACTATCGTGACCGGCACGCTTACAACAGGCTTTGCCACGCCGAATGCGTAGGAATTGCCGAACATCGAAAGCATACCGATCTCAAACAGATATGCCGCCCCAAGACCGAGAAGAATGCCGATCACCGTTGCGGCAACGCCGAAAATCGAATACTTGCCGTATATTTCTTTATTGTAAAAACCAAACGCTTTTGTTGCGCCGATGAGCTTTTTCTGTTCGTTGACGATTATCGCCATCGTGGAAAAGCACACAATAGCGCCGACAACGAGGAACAACGACGCAAACGAGCCGGACGCCGTGCCCATACTCTTGATTACCGACGCAACGTCGACATAACCGACGTTTGCCTGTCTGTCCGTCGTCAGCCAATTGAGCCTTGTCATCGCCGTCGGGAGCTGTTTTACCGCGCTCTCGATTGAGCTGATATCGGTCTTTCCGGAGGTTATCGCCTCCGTTTCATTTTTCAGACGTGTAAATTCAAGCGTTGCGGAAAGATCGTCAAGCTCCGCCGCGCGCTTTGAAACGATATCGTTATATTTGCCCGAGAAGATGCCGATATTTTCGGGAATATCGAGGGACACCGCCGCTTTTGCGTAAAGCCCTCTCGTCGCTTTTGCGTCAAACGCTTCCTTTGCAAAGACGGCGTAATTCTCGCGCCCGTTTCTCATATACGACGGGTGAGTTATCTTGCCGACAACGGTGAATTCGTCCTCTGTCAACGGGAACAACTTGGATTTTATCTTTACCTTGTCGCCGATGGAGATCCCGCTTGATATCATAAGGCTCTCGTCAAGCGCACATTCGCCCGTGCCCTGCGGGAGTCTGCCGTCGATGACCTTCGCCGTGTTTATCCGCTCTGTAAGCGAAAGCGCCGTCAGCTTTTTTCTTTCAGTCCCGAAAGCAAGCGTTGCGTCCGACTGAATAACGCCCTCGACGTCGCGCACGCCGTCGGCTTTTCTTATTTCTTCGATCTCGTCCTCTTCAATGCCGAGCGAGCAGACCATTTCAACGTCGGCATAGTGCGTTTCTTTGTAGTACTCCGTCGCGGACTTTATAAGCGCGTCCTTGACAAATCCCGCCCACAAAAAGCACCCGACGCCGAGAAAAACGATAAAGCAAATAGATATGAAAGATATCTTCTTTTTGCCTATATTTCTTATCGCGTCCTTAATTTGTGTACGTTTCATGAAAATATCTCCTTACCATGAAAGCTCTGCTGCGGTAAGCGGGTGGGAGTTTGTGCGTATGCTTGAAACCTTGCCGCTTTTCAGCTTGATGACGCGATTTGCCATTTTTGCGATCTCGACGTTATGCGTGATCATAACGACTGTCGTACCCTCTTTTTTGACAATGTCCTCGATAACTTTGAGAACTTCCTGACCTGTCTGGAAGTCAAGCGCCGCCGTCGGCTCGTCGGCAAGGATAAGGCGCGGGCGTTTCGCTATCGCGCGTGCGATGGAAACTCGCTGCTGCTGGCCGCCGCTCATCTGAGAGGGGAAATTGTCGGCGCGCGAGAGAAGGCCGACTTTATCAAGCGCGTCTTCCGCCTTCATCGGATCTTTGCTGATCTCTGCGATAAATTCGATGTTTTCCTTTGCCGTTAAGTTGGGCATAAGGTTGTATGACTGGAAGATAAAGCCTATGTAGTTGCGGCGGTAGTCTGTAAGGTCCTGATCGGACGGATGCGAGAAATCGGCGCCGTCAATAGTTACCGTGCCGTCTGTCAGCGTATCCATGCCGCCGATGATGTTGAGCATCGTCGATTTGCCGCAGCCGCTCTCGCCGAGAACGACGAGAAATTCGTTTTCGTATATATCGAGATCGATGCCTTTCAGCACTTTAAGAACGCCGTCGCCGGACTTGTATTCTTTCGTTACGTTTTTAAGGCTGATGATCGGCGTTTTTTTCGTCTGCGGGATAAGCGAATATCCGCGCTCTTCGAGCGCAATGGCGATGATCGAGGCAAAATCCTCGCACAGCGCGAGGTCTTCATCACAGAAAAGACCGCCGTCGCGCTTGTTTACAAGCTGTATGCAGCCGAGCGTTTCGCCCTCGTTTTTTATCGGAACGCATATAAGGCTCTTTGTTTTGAATCCTGTTTCCTCGTCGACGCTTGACGAGAAGCGCTCGTCCTTTGTGCAGTCCTCGACGATGACTGACGTGCCGTCAACGGCAACGCTGCCCGCGATTCCCTGCCCGTAAGCGATGCTTATACCCGCGATGCTCGTGCTGCCGACGTTTACAATGGCGCACAGACGCTTTTCGTCCTCGTTTTTAAGCCACAGCGAACCTTCCTCGCTGCCGACTTCATCTGAAATTATTTCAAGCCCGTTTGAAAGGGCGTCTTCAAGCTGATCGGACGTGCGAAGCTGTTCGGTAATTCGCCAGATGGCTTGCAGTTTTTTCCCGTTTGATCTCATTTTTTCCTCCGGATAATTTACAATCATATAAAAGTATTTTATCATAAATGAATTTACTTTTCAATACAAAAACAAAAATACACGCTTTTTTATACGCCGTTTTTCGCGCAAATAACGTATTGACAAAAAAACTCTTGCGGTGTAGAATTGAATACAGAAATAAAACTCGGAGGCAGAAAATGAAATTATCGGTACTTACCGGAGGATACACTCACTTTTTTATCCGCGATATCGGCGATCTTATCGACTATTATGCAGATCTTGGGTACGAGGCGCTCGACGTCAGTCTTGACAGCCCGTACGATGCGGCGCTGCTTGACGACGACAAATGGATCATGGCGGCAAAAAGGCTGAAAACGCGCGCCGCCGCAAGAAATATCACGCTTGCCCAGGCACACGCGCCGATAGTTTCGTATCTTGACAAGGCAACGGACGAGGATGACCGCCGCCTGCGCGCCTGCATTCGCGCCTGCTCGTATCTTGGGATAAAGTCGCTTGTCGTTCACCTTTTGCACGTCAAAGGATGCACGCCCGAAACTTTCGTTTCGGAAAACGTTAAATATTACAGCCGCTTCCTTCCCGCGCTTGATGAGGCGGGCGTCGATTTCTGCTTTGAAAATCTCGGTCATTTTCTCGAAAAGGATATGTACTGCTCAACGGCTGACGAGCTTTTGAGGGTGATCGATTCGATGGACAGCACCCACATCCACGCGTGCTGGGATACGGGACACGCAAACCTTCGCCGACTTGATCAGTACGAAAACGTCAAAAAGCTCGGATCGCACCTGCGCGCCGTTCACATTCACGACAATCTTTACCCCATAAGCGAGCCTGACGGAATGTACGCGCCAGATATGCACAACTTCCCCCTGTTCGGAAACGTGAACTTCGATTCGTTCATTCAAGCGCTGATCGACATAAACTACAAAGGCGCGTTCTCCATCGAAACAGACACCCCGAACCGCCGCGGCCACCTTGACTTCGTTTACAACGGCGAGCCGACGCTGAACCTTAAACCGATACCGTTCAAAATTCGCAAAATGGCCGACGAAATGCTTGCGGAGATCGGCAAATATATGCTCGACCTCTACGGACTGAGAGAAAGCAAATAAAAGAAAATCCCACGGATATCCGTGGGATTTATTTTTTGATAAATTATCTGCCGAGCATTTTTGCCGCTTCGTTGATCTTTGAAACGGCTGTGATATACGCGCCCATTCTGAGTGAGCAATCGTACTTTTTGCAAATTCCGTAAACGTTGTTGACTGCGGCTTTCATCTTATGAGCCAGACGCTCGTTTATCTCTTCCTCGCTGAAATAGTATCTGTTGAGGTTTTGCGACCACTCAAAATACGAAACGACAACGCCGCCGCAGTTTGCAAGTATGTCGGGCACGACGATAACGCCGCGTTTTTCGAGTATCTCGTCGGCTTCCGCCGTTGTCGGCCCGTTGGCAGCTTCGATCACGTATTTTGCCTTTACGTCGCCGGCGTTTTCAGCGTCTATCTGATTTTCAAGCGCGGCGGGAACGAGGATATCCGTGTCGCAGGTGATAAGCGCCTGGTTTCCGTCCTTGCCCGGAACGAACTTTCCGCCTTTGCCGAGGGGGTATTCCGAAAGGAGCTTTCTTTCGACAGCCATTTTGCGAAGCAGCTCGCCGTCAAGGCCGGATTCGTCGAATACCGCGCCCGAAATGTCGGACGCCGCAACGATAACGCACCCCTCTTTTGCAAAATACTTCGACGCAACGCTGCCCACGTTTCCGTTGCCTTGAACGGCAACCTTTTTGCCTTTTATCTCAACACCGAAGTTTGAAAGCATAGTCTTTGCGGCGATTACAACGCCGAGTCCCGTCGCTTCCTCGCGCCCGAGGCTGCCGCCGATCGAGATCGGCTTGCCCGTAACGACGGCGGGGGTAAATGAATGGTTCAGCTTTGAATACTCGTCGCAGAACCAGCCCATGATCTTTCCGTTTGTGTTTACGTCCGGGGCGGGAATGTCGGTGTACGGCCCGACGACGGGATATATCGCGTCGGCGTATGCCCTTGTAAGCCTTTCAAGCTCGCCCTCGCTCAGCTTTGACGGATCGACTTTGATGCCGCCCTTGCCGCCGCCGTATGGAATATCGGCAACGGCGCATTTTATGCTCATCCACGCGGACAAAGCGCGCACCTCGTTAATGTCCGCTTTCTCGTGATATCTTATGCCGCCTTTGTACGGGCCGCGGGCGGAATTGTGCTGAACTCTGTATCCCTCAAACGTCTTGACGCTTCCGTCATCCATGCGAACGCGAAGAGATACCTCAACTTGTCTTTCGGGGTATGCAACGCGATCTCTTTCATCCTTGCCAAGCCCGAGATAATCGGCGGCTTTGTTGAACGTAGTCAGAAAATTTTCAAATGGATCGTAAACTTTCATAATGATCTCCATCTATATATTTTTTGGCAATTACATGTCAGTTGTAATTATACAACACTTGATTTTTTTTTGCAATAGATAAAATAAAATTATCGATAATATTATATTCCGATCCCGCAGAACGTGATATTATGCATTAAAATTTTGCAAAATGCGCCGTTTTTTGATAAAATTTGTCGTTTTTTCTTGCAATATAACAAAATTTTCGCTATAATTTAACAAAAACACAATTTGATAAGAGAACATTATGAAAAAAAGGCTTTACGGTTTTACGATAACGGAGCTCGTTATCGTTATAGCGGTCGTCGCCGTAATGGCAGCTGTGCTCGTGCCGATTTTTTCTGATATTGTCGGCAAAGCGAACGGTCTCGGCGACGCGGTATCGGCAAGAGAAGCGAACATCAACGCGATCATTGACGGAAGCGAAACTCAAACGTCGACTTCTGCATCGGAGGGAACGACGTCCGCCGCGGCGGAAGAGCCGCAGCTGACCGACATTTTGCTGATGTCAAGCGAAACGCTTACAACGCCGAATGTAACATACAAACTCATCACAAACGAGGCGCTTGAAGAGGTAACGCTCGAGCTTGCCGAAACGTCGATATACCGCCTTGTTATCGACGCGCCGAACGTGCAGAAAATATACATAAAATATGAAGAAGGGGCGAGCGGCGAGGCGCAGCTCGGGTATGTCGATATATTGCACACGGCGCCATCGTCAACGCATATACACACGACCGTTCTGCAACTTAACGTCGCCGACGGCAAAGCTGTCGTTGAAAGCGACGCGGACGTAAGAGCCGTTGACATATCCCCGTCTGAAAACGCGACGGCGACCGTTGAGCTTTATTCCGGCACAAATGAAATATCGGCAAATTATAAATACCACGCAGGCAGTTCCGGCGATCATATAACCCTCATAGATCATACGGGAGCTTGCAACGTTACCGTATGCGCTGACGACGAGGCCGTCGAAAACGGCACGACGACAACCATAACGCTTAAATCGACGACGTCAACGCCTGTCGCGATCTCCGTTTCCGCAGATGACGAATCGGCGGAGTCATTCTTCGAGAGCGCGCAGATAACCGTCAAAGTCACGGTTAACGAAGAGGAACAAACGTCGGTCATTACGGCGATAACCCCGTCTGTATCGGCGGTAACGCTTGACTTTGAAACGCTTGAGCTGAATGTCGGCGGCAGTTCGACGCTTACTGCCGGGCTTCTTCCGGGCGGCGCGTCCGGCGATATAGAGTGGGACACCTCTGATTCATCCGTGGCAACGGTATCAAACGGGACGGTTACGGCTGTCGGTCTCGGCCGTGCGACGATAACGGCGACGGTGCAGGGCGTCAGCGCAGAATGTACGGTACACGTCGGCGCGGCAAGCGTCGGCGACACATATTACGCGACGTTCGATGAAGCAAAAAGCGCTGCCGTCGCGGAAGACACTTTGGTGTTGCATAAAAATTTAAGCATTTCAAGCAAGCTGACCTTTGGGAAAACGTTAACGCTCGACCTGAACGGGAAAACGATCACCGCCGCGGCAACAATAGTAATAAATAGCACCGGCGGCAACACATTAACGATTACGGACAGCAGCGACGACAATTCGGGCACAATAATTTCATCAGTTCATGCGATAGATATAACAACAAAGTGCGCTCTTGTCGTAAACGGCGGTTCGATACGATCAACGTCGACATACGGGATAAGAAACAATAATGGCGGCACGTTTACCATAAGCGGCGGCTATGTTTACGGCGCGCAGAGCGCAATATGGCACAGCGGCAGCAGATCATACATTAACGGCGGAACGATTGACGGCGGCGATAAAGGAATTGACGCAACGTCAAATCTGACAATTACAGGCGGGACAATATCATCAAGCGGAACAGCTATAGAAACGATAGGCTCGCTTGATATTTCCGGCGAGGCGGAAATAATCGGAAGCCCGGCAATAAAGGTCAAAAAGGGGAAGCTGACTCAAAGCGGCGGAACCATAACCGGCGCGATCAAAGAAACATAAAATAAAAACGCCTTTTTCAAGGCGTTTTGAATATGCAAAACCGTTTATATCACATAAGCGCAGACTATGCTCTTTTTTGAAACAAACGCCGCTTTGTCAACGACTGTCGGCTCGGTGTCTTCGTTTGACACGTTGTAAAGCTCGACGTTTTCCCCGCGGACAACGCCGCACACCGTATGAACAAGGCGTTTTACCGATATTTCGCGGTAAGATACGACAAAAATCTTCCCGTCGGCAAGTTTGTCGGCAAACTCGTCCTTATCCGCCGCCTTTTCATAAGCGACGCCGTGCCCGTCAAAATACTCGCCGAGGCGCTTGGGATCAGTTCCCGCCGCGCCGAAAAGCACCGGCATACCGTTTATCTCGAACTCCTCAACGGTGTCTTTAAGATTTGCAGCGCGCCCCGAAAGCAGCATTGCGTTATACGCCGCGGCGATCTCGCCTCCGTTGAACGAAAACGGAAATTTTCCGTACTTTATCCCCGCATATTTATCAAGTCCTTGCCCGAAGACAAGCTCGCCTTTAGCGTCGGCATCGCCGACAACCGTCCACCCCTCGTCAAGTGAAAATATCTCCTCTATCGACTTGCCGAAAAACATAGCTATCTTCATTGCCGTTTCAACAGTCGGTATGTTTTTGCTCTTCTCTATTGCGTAAAGCGCCTGGCGTGATATCCCAGCCGCCTGCGCAAGTTCCTCTTGGGTTACTTTGTTTTGCTTTCTTAATGCAACTATTTTGTTTGTCATATTTCACCGTGTAAATTTTAATTTACGATTATTATATTCGTTTTTCCGCCATTTGTCAAGCGGATTTTGAAAATGATTTTTTGAAAATTTTTTGTTTTTGTGTTTCTTTTCAGTTTAGATATCCGTTATATAATTAGAATGTATTGACAAAAATCGGCGTTTGCAACCGCAAAAGCCGAAGAAACGAGGGAAAAATGAGAAAAGTACAGATCATCACCGATTCGTGTTCCGATCTAACGCCGGAGCTTATGGATCGTTATCACATCGATTACGCAAAGATGAACACCGTTTACAACGGCGTCACCTCCCCCGCCGACCTTTCCTGGACGGCTGACGACGTGCACAAATTCTATGACATCATCCGCGGCGGCGAGCGCATTACGACAACGCAGGTGCCGCTTGACGAGTTCAACCGCGTTTTCCGCAAATATCTTGACGCGGGCTGCGATATCGTTTACGTAGGCTGCTCGCTCAAGCAGTCCGGCTCCGTAAACACCGCCTCGGTTCTCGCCAAAGACCTTATGAGAGAATACGCAGGCTCAACTATCCACTGCATTGATTCGCTTCGCTCCTGTGTGTGCGAAGGAATGCTTGCCATCGAAGCTTCAAAATATGCCGAGGGCGGCGCGTCCGCAGACGAGGTTGCGCAGTTTGTTTCCGAAAAGCGCAATAAAACTCGTCAGTTCTGCACCGTACACACGCTTGATTATCTCAAACGCGCCGGCAGAGTTAAAGGTTCCGCGGCGTTTTTCGGAAATCTGCTCGGTGTAAAGCCGATACTCGTGGCTGACGCAGACGGCGAACAGGCCGCGTTCAAGAAAGTAAAAGGACGCGTTCCGTCGTTTAACGAGATCGTTTCCCTCTTGAAAGAACACATCGTCGACGGCGAAAACCAAACGGTATATCTTGCCCACGCCGACTGCAAACCCGAAGAGGTTGAAATGCTCAAAGACCTCATAAAGCGCGAGGTTCCGTGCAAAGACATTTACGTATGCTACATCGGGCCGATCATCGGAGCGTCCGTCGGGCCGGATGCTATCGCCGTATTCGCTTTCGGCGACGAGCAGACGTTCAGAGTTAACGAAAAATAAAGGGCGGCGCACACCGCAATAAAAAACCGGGACTTTTTTAGTCCCGGCTTTTATTTTTTAAGATTTTGCCTTTTCGTACTGCTCGTAATACGAGTATTTTATTTCTATCTCGTAATCGGCTTCAAGATCTGCAATGAACTCGTCAACGGCAACACCGCCGCCGCTTGCCCAGCGATCCGCATATATGATGTTGTATATCTCGTTGTAAACTTCCTCGTTCTTGAACGGATCGATGAACGCCGCGTCATCGGTGATTTCGACAAGCTTAACTATCTGATAGCCCATTATGGCCTTGATAGGCTCGGAGTTCGTCTGTCCGATTTCAAGCGTCGGCATCGTGTGCTTGATGGTCGCCTCGTTTATAAGGTTGCAATAGTCGTACCAAAGCGCCCACTCTTTCTTGTCGCCGTTGGGATCTGCGTTTTCTACGAAGTTGACTTTGTTCTTTTCCGCAAATTCATCTCTTGTTTTGTTTATATCTTCGATAACGCTTTCAAGATCGGTGAAATGCGAGCAGTCGGCTTTTGAAACCTTCTCCGTATGAGAGTAAGCTTTTGCTATTTTTTCGCTTGTGCTGTTTTTGATGGCGTCTTCCTTTACAGCGTCAAAGCTTTCGCCGGCATTTATGCGTTTGATATAGCTCTCAGCCTTGGCTTTGGCTCTCGCCCACTCGTCGGCGTCTGCCATTTTCGTTTCGTCAACCGTCACAAGGATAATGTCAAACACGTAGGAAGGAACGTCGAGATAATCAACGGCGTGAAGCTCCCAGTATTCCTTTATCATTTCATCCGTAACGCCGTAGTTGCCCATTACGTACTTTTCGGTCTGCGCGGAAACAAGCTCATACTCGGCATAGGAATTGATAAAATCGTCTGATACGTGGTAAACGCTCTTCCAGAAATCATAGCCGCCAACTCCGGCTTTTACGCCTTTGTATTCTTCTTCAAAAGTAGCCTTTAACTCTTTTGCATATTCTTTTATGCCCTTTTCGGTGAGTTTAAGTATGCCTTTGTCTTCAAGCAGCTTTCTGAAAGCCTTCATCTGAACGTAGAACTTCGTCGTCTGGTCGTTGCGTGCGTTAAGCGCCGCGTTCATATCGCTTTGAGAAAGGATATCGTCTATATTCTCATAGAAGAAATAGCTTTGCCATTCAAGCAGTTCACTGCTGTAAACCTCGCCGCCTTTGTACGTTGCAAGAAGTGTTCCGCCGCGCTTTTTGCCGCAGGACGCAAGTCCGAGGCACATCGTCAAAGCGAGCGCGAATACAATTATGGCGCACGATATTTTTTTGATAGTTTTCATGATAACTCGCGCTTAGCGCGTCCTTTCTTATTCGTCGTCGCTGAGCTCGCAGGAAAATTCCTCGCCGCAACTTGGGCATTTGATCTTGTCAAAGTCCATGTCGTCGTCAAGGCAAACTTCCTCGCCGCAATTCGGGCATTCAACGGAAATTACGCCGTCGTCATCGTCGTCGTAATCGTCATCATCGTCAACGTCGCCGTAAACTTCGTCTTCGAGAACGCCGAGATCGTCGTCAAGCTCGTCGCAGTAGCCCTCGAGGTCCTCGATGCGTTTTTCGTTGTCCGAAACGGTCAGCGCGATATCGTCAAGCGCTTCAACAACGGCCTTGAGTACCTTTGTTTCGGGCTTGGAATCGTCGAGTGCCAGACCTTCGAGAAGGCCCTTTATATATGCAACTTTTTCTGTGATAGTCATAGTTTTGTCCTCTTTATATCAAATTATGCTTTGCCGAGATATTCGCCTGTTCTGGTGTCTATCTTGATCTTCATACCGTTGTCGATGAACAGCGGAACTTTGATCTCGGCGCCCGTTTCAACCGTTGCCGGTTTTGTTGTGCCCTGAGCTGTGTTGCCTCTTACGCCCGGTTCCGTGTGAGTTACTTCAAGCTCGACGAATGTCGGCGGCTCAACGGAGAATACGTTTCCCTTGTAGGAAACAAGGCGGCACATCATCTCTTCCTTGACAAACTTGAAGTTGTCGGGAAGGTTTTCTTTGGATACGGGTGTCATATCGTAAGATTCCATATCCATGAAGTAGTAGAGGTCGCCGTCATTGTAGCTGTACTGCATATCACGGCGCTCGATGATAGCGTCCTGGAATTTGTCTGTGGGGCTGAATGTCGTTTCTGTAACGGCGCCCGTGATAACGTTGCGGAGCTTTGTGCGAACAAAAGCCGCGCCCTTGCCGGGTTTAACGTGCTGGAATTCAATTACCTGCATTACGTTGCCGTCCATTTCAAAGGTGATACCGTTCTTAAAATCGCCTGCGATTACCATAAAATTATTCCTCCAAAGAATAAATAAAATTTTTTCATCCTACATTTTACTATATAAATTGCAAAATATCAAGTGTTTTTTGACATTTTATGTTAAATATCATATTTCAATAAGCTCTTTCGGGCTCTTTGTGATGACTTCAACGCCGTTTTCACCGACGTAGATCATATCCTCGATGCGCGCGCCGAACTTTCCTTTGACGTAAATGCCCGGCTCGACCGTTACGACGTGACCGACGGAAAGGATCGTCTTGCAAGCCGGAGAGAAGCGCGGCTCTTCGTGGATGTAAAGTCCGACGCCGTGGCCGAGTCCGTGACCGAAGCAGCCTTTATAGCCGGCGTTGTCTATGATGTCGCGCGCGACCTTGTCGACGTCAGAGCAAACGACGCCCGCGTGTGCAAACTCCTCTGCGGCAAGCTGTGCGTGAAGCACGGTGCCGTAAAGATGCTTCATTTCGTCTGTGGCTTTGCCGATGGAGATCGTTCTCGTCATATCGGAGCAGTATCCGCCGTAAACGCAGCCGAAGTCCATTGTAAGAAAGCCTTTTTGAAGCTTTTCCGGGCCGGGAACGCCGTGCGGGCGGCTCGAATTTGTGCCGGAAACGGCGATCGTGTCAAAGCTCGGGCACGTCGCGCCGTATTTTTTCATTCTGTATTCAAGCTCGGCGGCAACGTCGATCTCCGTCATGTCATAGGAAATGACTTTGAGAAAATCCGCAAGGGCGCGGTCGGTTATTTCTTGCGCCGCTCTGATCTTTGCGATCTCCTCCTCGTCCTTGCAGATGCAAAGGGACGAAATGACGTTTGACATCGGCACGAATTTTATGCCCTCATACGTGCTTTCAAGGCGGGAAAGCTCCGATACGGAAACGAGATTTTCCTCAAATCCGATAGTTTTTATCCCCTCGGCGTCAATTATTTTTTTGACGTATTCGCTGACTCTGCCCTCGGGCATAACTACCTCTACGCCCTGCGCCTGTTTTTCAGCCGCCTCTATGTAGCGGAAGTCGGCGTAAAGGACGGCGGAATTTTTCGTTACGAATACGGTGCCGTCTGTCGAGTGGAATTTCGTAAGATAAAGTCTTGTGCGCTCGTCTGTCGTGATGAATGCGTCGACGCCGGCGGGAAACGCCGCGCGAAGTTTTTCTGCTCTTGTCATTTTTTTATCCTCTTTTCAAATTAAATTCTTGATCAAATTTTCGGCTCCTCGCCTTCAAGCGCGGCAAGCCCGTATCTGAGTGCCGCCGCCGCGACGCGCCTTTCGTTTTCGTCATCGCTTTTCAGCTTCGGCAAAAGCTCGCGGAAAAACGCCCCGCGAATGCTTATATCGTTCATCAGCTCCGCCTCGTCGAGCAGCGGGAGAGTGTCGTTTTTCACCTCGAGATAGAACAACCCGAGCGATTCCGCCGTAAGCCTGTCCGTATCGATCCTCGCCGACGGAGAAACGACGCCGCGAAGGCTGACGCGAAGCATAGTGTCGTCGCCGAGCCCTTCCTGCGAGATCATGGCGCGCATCTTTTCGATCACGCCCTCCGTCCCCGAAACGCCGGAAACGTCAAGCTTCACCTTTTCAAAGCGGCGGTGCGAAAAACGCTTGAAGCCGAATTTCAGCTCCTTGCCCATGGCGCTTGATTCCGCCTTTACGACGATAACGCCCTTCTGTCCGCATTCATCAAACGAGCGCCCTTCAAGGCATCCGCTGTACGCATAGTACGTTGACCCGGCGCGCCTTACCTCGCCGCCCGCGTGGACATGGCCGAGCGCGACGTAATCAAATCCGCTCGACGCGATATCGCTTTCGTTGATCGGGCAATACGGGCTGTCTGCGGCGGTCGTGTCCGCGTGGACGCATAAAATATTAAGTTTATTTTTGTCAAGCACGACCTTGCCGAGCCGTAACGGGTTATCCGGCTTGTTCTGCTCTGTGAACGCCCATCCGTAAACGTCGACGCCGATGTCGTCAAACGAAAACTTGCCGATGTCGTCAGTTGAAAAAATATATACGTTTGACGGGAATTCAACTTTTCTGTACGGGCTTTTCGGCGTCAGCGGATCGTGGTTGCCCGGTGAGATGACAAAGCGGCACTCGGGCGCCGACGCAAACTGCGTCGCCATCATTTCAAGCGTTTCCTTTGTTGCAAACTCGCTGTCAAAAAGGTCGCCTGCCATAAGTACGATGTCGTATTTTTCGCTTTTTGCATACAGCATCATCGACGAAAACGTTCCGCGAAGCTCCGCCTTTCTCGCCTGCGCTTTTTTTACGTCGAGCAGGGAAAACGGCGAGTCGAGATGTATGTCTGCCGTGTGGAGAATTTTTACCATATTGTCCTCCTAAAATTTTATGCGTTCTATGCTTTCGGCGCGGCCGTCCTCGCCGAAAACTATCTTTACCCCGTGCGCCTCCGTTGCATTTTCCGAAAGCTCGAATTTCACGGGCATATTCTTTGTCATTCTTTCGATTATGTTCTCCGGCTTTACGCCGAGAACGGAGTTTTTCGGCCCGCACATACCGAGGTCGGTAACGTATGCCGTGCCCTTCGGCAAGATCTGCTCGTCGGCGGTGGGAACGTGTGTATGCGTGCCGACGACAGCTCCGGCGCGCCCGTCATAATAGTAGGCCAGCGCCAGCTTTTCCGACGTTGCCTCGGCGTGAACGTCGATAAGGCAGATGTCGTACTTGCCCTCCTCCTCGCGCAGAATTCGCGAAACGGAGCGGAACGGGTTTTCAAGCGGTTCCATATATATAACGCCCATAACGTTTATCACAAGCACGCGAACACCGTCCGCGTCCGCGATGACGTGCCCGCGCCCGGGATCAAACGACGGATAATTGCACGGACGGATTATGTTTTCGGTGTCCTCGAGGATGTTCTTTGCCTCGCGCCGCTTGAAGACGTGGTTGCCCGTTGTCAAAACGTCGCACCCTCCGCCGATAAGCGTTTTTACGCCGTAGTTATCTATTCCGTTGCCGGGAGCGACGTTTTCCGCATTTGCAACGACAAACGACGCGCCGTGCTCCTCGCGCACGCGCCAAAGCCGTGCCGCGACGTAATCCGCGGCGGCGGGACCGGTAACGTCGCCAAGCATAAGTATTGTTGTTTTTTTCATAAGACCACCGTCTGACGCTTATTTATAGTAAGTATATCACAAATATATGAATTTCTCAACGGGAAAAAGAAAATTTTTTGATTATATTCTCGTTTTTATGCCAAAAAAGCCTTCCCCGCGAGGAAGGCTTTTTTTCATCCGAACAACGTGCATCCGCTTTTTTTGAATTGCTCGATCTTCTGGCGGATGTACGCCTCGTCAACACCGAGGTCGCGCGCAAGGCACGATATGCACAGAAATTCCCGTGCGCCGCGGTTGACAAGCTTCATATATGCGCCGATCTCGTCGGCTGTGAGTGCTTTTTTACAGCGGAAGCACTCCGTCATTTTACTTTGACAAGGCGAGCGCGGAACACACGGCAGTCGTGCGGCTCGACTTCAAACATACCGTAATCGCGGCGCACGCCGAGGTTTTCGCCGGTGAACACGTCGGTGTATTCAAGCGCGTATCCGCAAAGCGGATCGAGTCCCATTTCATAATACGGAAGGATCGCCGTCACCTTACGGTCGTATACGTTGAACATACCCACGGCATATGTGCCGTCGGCGAGGAATTTCACGCAGATGGTGTTGTCGTGAAGCCCGTGATTGTCGGCGATGAATATCGGCGGGCGCGCGTCCTCGTCCTGATTTATGGCGATGAGCTCTTTATTGAGCAGCAGCGCCTTTGTCGCGGGCGACATATTTCTCACGTCGCAGCCGATCATAAGCGGAGATGAGAACATGCACCACATGGCGAAGTGATAGCGGTATTCGCCGTCCGTGCATCCCTTGTATTCGGCGCCGTTTGTCATTGCCACGGGGTCAAACGTGCTGATGTTGCCCGTTCCGCTCATGCCCGCAACGAGCATATCTATATCGTTGAAGCAGCCCGGCGCGGAATAGCCGAGGTTTTCCTTCTGGCTGTTTGAGAGCTTCTTTATCGACTCAAAGTTGTCCATGATGTCGCCCGTCGAGCGGTACATGTGGCCGCCGACGCTTCTCGCCCACTTCCAGACCTCCGCGTTACCCCAGTTGCACAGCGAGAAAATTATATCCCTGCCCGTCTGACGGAGCGCAAGCGCCATGCGCGCATAGCTGAGCTTCGACTCGCTCGACGGATGATAGCAGTTGTCGTATTTGAGCAGGTCAATACCGACGGAGGCGAAATAGTTCGCGTCGTCAAACTCGTGACCGAAAGACGCCGGGTATCCGGCGCACGTCATAAGGCCGCAGCACGAATACATACCGAATTTCAGCCCCTTTGAATGAACGTAATCGGCGACGTATTTCATCCCGTGCGGGAATTTTATGTGATCGGCGACGAGCTGACCGTTTTCATCTCTCTGTCTTTCCGACCAACAGTCGTCGATGACGAGATATTCATATCCCGCGTCGCGCAGTCCCTCGGATACCATTTTGTCGGCTGTTTCAAAGATAAGCTGTTCGTTTATGTCCTTTGTGAACGTGTTCCACGAGTTCCAGCCCATCGGCGGTGTTTTTGCAAGCATTGTAATGTACCTCACTTTGATTTTTTCAATTCAATTATAGCCAACCCGCCCCCAAATGTCAATATATTTTTCGGCTCTTACTTGATTTTGACGTTTTTCTATGATATTATTAAAACGGCACGGAGGAGCTTATGCAATTTAACATAGTTTACGTTGGAAACATAAAAGACAAATACCTCGCGGAGGCGGCGGCTGAATATGAAAAGCGCCTCGGCGCTTACGGCGCGGTGAAAAACACCGAGCTGAAAGAGGAAAAGATCACCGACGGCGCGTCGGCGGCTGAGATCGCGGCCGCGATCGAGCGCGAGGGCGAGCGGATACTCGCCGCCCTGCCGCAAAAAAGCTGCAAGATCGCGCTTTGCGTCGAGGGGCGCGAGATGTCAAGCGAGGAATATGCCGCGTTTCTCGGAAAAGTCAAGGACGCGAGCGCGCAGATAACGTTCATCGTCGGCGGCGCGTTCGGACTTTCGGAAAAGGTGAAGCGGGCGTGCGATTCGCGCATATCGATATCGAAAATGACGTTCACGCACAGGCTTGCCCGCGTGCTTCTGCTCGAACAGACGTACCGCGCGATGAACATTCTCGCCGGCGGGAAATACCACAAATAATTTACGACAAACACAAACATAAAGGTGAAAAATGAATTACCACATAGAAGACATTGATATAGCCGTTATCGGCGCGGGACACGCCGGTGTTGAAGCCGCGCTCGCTGCGGCGCGCCTCGGATGCCGCACGATCCTTTTCACAATATCAAACGACGCCGTGGCGAATATGCCGTGCAATCCGTCCATCGGCGGCACGGGGAAAGGGCAGCTCGTATTCGAGATCGACGCGCTCGGCGGCGAAATGGGGCGCGCAGCTGACAAGGTGACGCTTCAGGACAGGATGTTAAACCAGAGCAAAGGCCCCGCCGTTCACTCAAAGCGCGTGCAAGCGGACCGCCGCCTCTACCAGAACATAATGAAAAAAACCGTCGAACACACGGAAAATCTCTCGCTCGTTCAGGCGGAGATCGTCGATATAGGCACGGAAGTTCAAGGCGGGAAAGTGTGCGTCAGCACCGTTACAACGGCGCTCGGCGGCGTATATAACGTCAAAGCCGTAGTTGTGGCAACGGGGACGTACCTCGATTCCCGCGTCATCATCGGGGAGTTTACAAAGCCGTCCGGCCCCGACGGGATGCACCCCGCCGTGGGACTTACCGACTCGCTACGCAGGCTCGGGATAGAGATCATGCGCTTCAAAACCGGCACGCCGCCGCGCATCGACGCGCGCACTGTCGATCTTTCCGTACTTGACAGACAAGACGGCGACCCCGTGACACCGTACAGCGCGGACACGGACAGGGCGGCGCTTGACGCGCGCCCGAAGTTGCCGTGCTATATTGCTTACACAAACGAGATCACGCACAAAATCATCCGCGACAATATCTCCCGCTCGCCGCTTTACTCCGGCGAGATACACGGCATCGGACCGCGCTACTGCCCCTCTATTGAAGATAAGGTCGTGCGCTTCCCCGACAAGACGCGCCATCAGCTCTTTCTCGAGCCGACGGGGGAAGGCTCAAACGAGCTTTATCTGCAAGGGTTTTCGTCGTCGATGCCCGCAGACGTTCAGATAGAGATGCTTCACTCGCTGAGGGGGTTTGAAAACGCCGTCGCCATGCGTCAGGCGTATGCCATCGAATACGACTGCGCCGATCCGACTCAGCTTTATGCCTCGCTTGAATTCAAGAGCGTTTCGGGCCTTTTCGGCGCGGGACAGTTCAACGGCACGTCAGGATATGAGGAGGCCGCGGCGCAGGGACTTATCGCGGGCATCAGCGCCGCGCGGCACGTAAAAGGCCTGGCGCCCGTAACGCTTTCGCGCAATTCGTCGTACATCGGCACGCTTATCGACGACCTTGTCACAAAAGGAACGAACGAGCCGTACAGAATGATGACGTCGCGCTCCGAATTCCGCCTTATTCTCCGCCAGGACAACGCCGACGCGCGCCTTTCAAAGATCGGGCACGACGTTGGGCTTATAAGCGATGAAAGATTTGCCCGCTTTGAAAAAAAGCAGGCGCTTATCGCCGCCGAAAAAGAGCGGCTTGAAAAGACGACGGTCGCGCCGTCGCCGACGCTTGACAAAATACTCGACGACGCGGGCGAGGTGCGCGTTACGACGGGAATAAAGCTCTCGGAGCTTCTGCGCCGCCCGACGATAACTTACGAGGCGCTCGCGCCCGTCGACCGAGAGCGTGAAAGCTTGCCGCCGGAAGTTATTTTCACGGTGCAGACGGATATAAAATACGAGGGGTACATCAAAAAACAACTCGCCGACGCGGTGCGGTTTGAAAAGCTTGAAAGCCGCCGCCTGCCCGACGACATCGACTATATGAAAATACGCGGCCTTTCGACCGAGGCGGCGCAAAAGCTGACAAAATTCCGCCCGGCGTCGATAGGCGCGGCGTCGCGCATTTCTGGCGTTTCGCCGGCGGACGTCACGGTTCTTCTTATCTACCTTGACGCACGCACGCCGAAAAGAGGGGAAAAAGATGGAGAAAGCTGAATTTTTTGACGTTTGCTCGCGCGTTTTTTCGCAAAACGGGCTTGGCGGCTATATCAGCGACGGCGTGCTTGAAAAGCTTCACGCGCTTTGCGTAATTTTTCTTGACGCGAACAAAACGATGAATCTGACCGCGCTGCGCGAGGAGCGGCAGGTGATAGCATACCACTTTGCCGACAGCGTTGCGGCGGCGGCAAACTTTTCCGACGGCGCTCGCATGATCGACGTTGGCAGCGGCGGCGGATTTCCGACGCTCCCGCTTGCGATAGTTCGCCCGGATCTTGAGATCACGGCGCTTGACGCGACGGCGAAAAAGACGGCGTTCATTGCTCGCGCCGCAAAGGAGCTTGGTATTTACAACGTTAAGATCGCAACGGGGCGCGCCGAGGAGCTTGCCAATACCGCGATGCGTGAATCGTTTGACGCGGCGACGGCGCGCGCCGTGGCGGAGCTTCGCGTGCTTATGGAATGGTGCGTGCCGTTTATAAAAAAAGACGGCGTTTTCGTTGCGCTCAAAGGCAAGCGCGCCGACGAGGAGCTTTCGGCGGCCAAAGGCGCCATGCGCGCGCTTTCGTGCGAGCTTATCGACTACGACCGCTCGACGCTTATCGACGATCGCGGCGAAAAATCAGAGCGCGCCACGCTTGTTTTTTCAAAATACGCGCACACCGACAAGATTTATCCGAGAAAAAACGCGGCGATAATGAAGAAACCGCTGTAATACGTCGTTTTTGTATACCTTTTGCGTGAAACTCTCCCGTTTCGACGGCGAGATTTTCGCGCAATTTTTTTGTCTTTGTGATACATTTGTGTAAGAGGTGATCACAATGCCGGACAAAGCCGCCGCGCCCGAGCGCGACATACGTCAAATACGCACGGACAAAATCTTCCCCGATCCGCGCATTATGCGAAAGATATCGCGCGCGGAAAAGGCGCGAGTCGCCGCGCGGGTGAAAAAATGCTTCGGCGCGCCGCTGAAAGTCGCGCCCGCGCCCGCTTGCGAGCAGTTTATTCTGCTGTCGGACGTTGAACGCTATCGCGCCGCGCTGATGCTTGGGTATAAGTACGTTCCGTGCGAGATATTCGACGGCGTAATGAAAAGGGAAAAATTCGCCTTTTCCGACGCGAAAATTCTGATCAACACCGTCGAGCGCGCCGTGGAAACGTCGCGCCGCGCGGGCATTAACGCCGAAATCGAAAGCGGCGAGCGCGACGGAGAATATCGGATGACGGTCACCGTTCATAAAAATCACCGCTGACGCGGTATTTCTTCCTCCGTGAAAAGCGCCTGCGGGCGCTTTTTCACTTGTCTTTGAGGGAAAAAGAAATTTTTATCTTGACTTTACGGCTATTGTATTATATAATAAACTTTGTATAGTGATAAATATGTGTTTTTGCACTTTTTCGGGCGTTGCCCTTAAAATATCGCTTAAATCAAATAAAAATTCAAATCATCGGGAGGTGTGACATGGGTACAGGACTTACTATAATACTTATCGTCGTTGGCGTGCTTGTCGGCGCGGGCATCGGCGTTGCTATAGGCTATGTGGTAAGAAAAAAATCCGCGGAATCCAAAATAGGCTCCGCGGAGCAGGAAGCAAAAAAGATCGTTGACGATGCCATCAAAAGCGCAGAGGCGAAGAAAAAAGAAATGATCGTCGAAGCGAAAGAAGACATCCTCAAAGCCAAAACGGAAGCGGACCGCGAAAATAAAGAGCGCCGCCAGGAGCTTGTGCGTCTTGAAAACCGCACTCTTGCAAAAGAGGAAGCTCTCAACCGCAAGATCGAAAACTACGAACACAAAGAGGAAAACCTGAACAAAAAACTCCGCGAAAGCGACGCTTTGCGCGAGGAGATCGAGCAGATCAAGGCAAAACAGCTTGAAAAGCTCGAGGAGATATCCGGCTACACGACGGAAGCCGCAAAGCAGGAGCTTGTACAGAGCATAGAGGCCGACGCGCGCCGCGAGGCAGCCGTCCGCCTGACGCAGATCGAGGAAGAACTCAAAGACGAGGCCGACAACAAGGCCCGCGACATCATCTCGCTCGCAATACAGCGCCTTGCGTCTGATCACGTTTCGGAAAACACGGTTTCAGTTGTAACGATACCCAGCGACGAAATGAAGGGGCGCATCATCGGCCGCGAGGGCAGAAACATCCACAAGATAGAAACGCTGACGGGCGTTGACCTCATCATCGACGACACGCCGGAGGCGATCACTATATCGTGCTTTGATCCTATCCGCCGCGAGATCGCGCGCACAGCGCTTGAAAAGCTGATATCCGACGGGCGCATCCATCCGACGCGCATAGAAGAAACGGTCGACAAGGCGAGAAAAGAGATCGAGGCGACGATAAAGCAGGCCGGCGAGCAGGCAACGTTCAAAGTCGGCGTAAACGGCATCAGCCCCGAGCTTATCAAATTCCTCGGCAGACTGAAATACCGTACAAGCTACGGTCAGAACGTGCTTGATCACTCCGTCGAGGTATCTTACCTTGCCGGTATTATGGCCGCCGAACTCGGCGCCGACGTCACGCTTGCAAAGCGCGCCGGACTTCTTCACGATATAGGCAAGGCGCTGACGCAGGAAGTAGAAGGCTCGCACGTTCAGCTCGGCGTTGAGCTTGCAAAGAAGTTCAAAGAGAACAAAGAGGTCATCCACGCCATTGAGGCGCACCATGGCGACGTTGAGCCGCATACGATAATCGCCGTTCTCGTTCAGGCCGCAGACGCAATAAGCGCCGCTCGTCCCGGCGCGCGCCGCGAGGACCTTGAAAGCTATATCAAGAGACTTCAAAAGCTTGAAGAAATATCCAATTCGTTCAGCGGCGTTGAAAAATCTTACGCTGTTCAAGCGGGACGCGAAATTCGCATAATGGTCAAACCCGAAAAAGTCAAGGACGATCAGATGGCCGTTATCGCGCGCGACATCGCCGCAAAGATAGAAAGCGAGCTTGAATACCCCGGACAGATAAAAGTCAACGTCATAAGGGAGAGCCGCGCAACCGATTACGCAAAATAAAACCACGGGCGACTTTTGTCGCCCTTACGTTTATGGGAGGATCTTATGGAACAGAAATTCATCAAAAAAGTTCGCAACATAAGCGCGATACTTCTCACGATAGTTGTCGTCGTGTGCATCGTTGTCGTTGTAGTCCTTGCAAACAAGAGCCGCAACACGCCGGGCGCCGAGAGCGTTGAAGTAAATGTTCCCGCAAAATCTGAGCCGAGCACGTCGACAACGGCAAGCGAGCCGACAACAGCGCCGTCAGAATCGGCGACGGAAGCGCCGACAGAGGAGCCGACGACAGTCGCAACAGAACTGCCCACAGAGGAGCCTGCCGAGCAGCCCACGGAAGAACCCACCGAAGCTCCTACCGAGGCCCCGACAGAGGAGCCGACGACGGAACCCACGGAGGAGCCGACAACGGAACCGACAACAGAGCCGGTAGTTGAGCCAATAGAGCCGACGGAAGGGCTTTTATACGAGCTTAACGTAAACGATAAGCAAAGCTACACGGTGTTTGCCGGAAGCGCAAAGACGGAGCGCGTTGTCGTGATACCCGAAAAAGTCGGGCGCTTCCCCGTTACCGTTATCGGATCGCGTTCATCGTCGAGCGACGGCATAAACTTTACATACACCGGCGCGTTTGAGGGTTGCTTTGCTCTTGAAAAAATATACCTGCCGTCAACGATTCGTTCGATCGGCATCGGCGCGTTCTTCAACTGCGAGCGCCTTACCGACATCTACTTTGACGGAACGTGCGCCCAGTGGGAAAGCATAACCAAAGGCGCAAGCTGGAATTACGGAACGCCGACGTATACCGTTCACTGCACCGACGGCGCGATCGAAGAATAAGGAGGCATAGCCCATGAAAAAGTTCAGAAGTTCTATAATATTCATATTGGTGCTGGCTTTTGCGATAGCTCTCTGCTCTTGCGCGAAAAAGCCCGCCGACAACACGGAAGCAACGACAGCGGCAACACAGGCGCCGACAGAAGTCGTTGAGCCAACGGCAGAACCGACGGCACAGCCGACAACCGAACCGACGGCACAGCCGACGGAGGCGCCCACCGAAGCTCCCACAGAGGCGCCGACAGAGGAGCCGACAACCGAACCGACGTCAGAGCCGACAGCTGAACCGACGACCGAGCCAACGACCGAACCAACGACCGAGCCTGATGAGCCGGACGAGCCGCAGGCGCTCAAGCTCGTTTATCTCAATGCAAACGCGGGCGTTATCGCCGAGGCAAAACAGCTTGACAACAGCTGGGTCATCCGCTCGGTAGGATCGGCGATCAACGTAACAAACGGCAAGGAAGTCGGATCGATAAGAATGGTTTACGGGACGTACACCTCCCGCGGCGACATTGATGCGGCGCAGACAAGCATGGCGAGCGGCGGGTATTTCCTTATTGATTACAACAACAGCGTAATATCGAAAGTCGACGAAATGACAGCCGGGAAATACGGCACCGAAGACAACTACGCGGGCGTTCATGCCGGCACGATAACGGCCGCCGAATCAAACGGCAAAACGATTGCCACGATGAACGGCTACAAAAACGTCGATGTCACGGGATATAAGTTCAAATTCCTGTATCACGACCTTGACGGCAACAACTTCGGCGTCGGCGGTGACAGCACATCGGTTCAGGTCGCAACAGTCGAGGAGATCGTAAAATCTTATGAATCGCAGACAAAGATAGTCAACGAGGGCGTCGGCGGCGCAAATATGTACACCGAGGACGACGTCGCAGAGGCGCAGGATAAGATCGACGCAATTAAGGCGGGCGCCGTGGATAAATACTTCAACGGCACGTTCTGGAACGTTCCGATGTCGCCCGTAAACAACTATATGGCTATCGAGGCGGCGTCGTATCAGAACCCGTCGGCAACCCTTTCGTTCAACTACGTCGTTATTGCCGACACGATCTACGTCTTTGTAAACAGCTTTACAAAATAAAACGCGATCATACATTTTCAGCATCAGGAGGAATTTTCAATGAAACTCAAATTTATGACGTACAACATCGCCTCGGGGCGCGTTTTCGACAGACCGATGCCCGAGGACAAGAAATATAAATCGTACCTCGATCTTAACCGCTGCATCGAGGTCATAAAGGAAGTAAACCCCGATTTTCTCGGTCTGAACGAGATAAACGAGGACGAAAAGCGCTTCGGGTGCAAGTCGCAGCCGGAGGAGATAGCAAAAGGTGCCGGATTTGAGTACTGGTATTTCGGCAAGGCGATATCGTTCCCGTCCTCGCCCGACGGCGCGTACGGCAACGCGCAGTGCTCGCATCTGCCGTTTGTTTCGACGTCGACGGTGCACATTCCCGATCCCGAATTTCCCGACGAGGAAGCGTACTACGAGCACCGCGCGATAGTCAAAAACGTCATCGAGCTTCCCGACGGGCGCCGCCTCTGCGTCATGCAGGTACACGTCGGGCTTGCGATCGGCGAGCATCAGAACGCCGTTGTGAAGCTGTGCGAGGAGATAGACAACGCCGAGTACCCCGTGGTGCTTATGGGCGACTTCAATATGCGCCCGTACGATTTTCTTATGGATCGCATCCGCGAGAGGCTCGTTTCCGCCGCCGAGGCGACGGGAAACAAGTACATAAAGACGTTCCCGTCAAACCCCGAGCTGCCGTCAAAGCCGATAAAGATCGACTACATCTTCGTTTCGCCGTCGATAAAGGTGAACGCCGTCGGCACGTTCGATTCGATGGCGTCGGATCATCTGCCGCTGTGGGCGGAGCTTGAAATCTGACAATAACTAAAAGCCCTTGCGTTTGCAAGGGCTTTTTTCATTCTGCGGCTTTCAGTTTCGGCTTTGGTTTTGCCTTTGATTTTATCGCGTCCGCCTTTTTCAGCACGCGCAAAAGCGTGATCGTCATGTCGTCGCTGTTGTGGTTTTGCGTCGCGGCCGCTGTGATGATTTTCTCCGCCATTTCGTCAAGGTCGTCCGTCCACTCGCGCTCGATGAACTCCACAAACCACGACGGATCAAGCGACGCGGAAACGTCAAAATCCTGCGCCACTCCGTCGCTGCACAAAATAATAACGTCGCCGTTTTTCAGGTCAAATTCCGTCATTTCTGCACAAAACTCGCGCGTTATCCCTATCGGGAAAGTGCTTGATTCTATCTTGAAAATGCTCCCGCCGCGACGCACGTAAGACGGTGTTGCCCCGCTTTTGACAAACGACGCCGTACCTTGCATAAGATCGATCTCAAGCAGATCGACGGTGGCGTAACACTCGACTCCCTTGTTGCGAATGAAAGTGTTCAGCATTTCAAGCGTCGTCTGTTTTGCGTTGCCGCATCCGAGCATCTTTTCAAGGAAAACGCAGCTTATTTTCGACGTTGCGGCGGCGATCTGCCCGCTCCCCATTCCGTCGCAAATAAACGAATAAAAATATCCGTCGCGGTTGTATAACGACGCAACACTGTCGCCGGAAACGTCCTCGCCGCGCTTCGTTGTCTGCCGGCAGGAGCACTCGACGATGTACCCCGTGTCCGCTTCAAGTATCATTGCGGCGTGCCCTTCCTCGATCTTGAATGTCGGCGGCAAAAATCTTTTTTTGCACACGTCCTCGCATATTTTTCGTATGTCCTCGGCGCCGATGCGCGCGCGCAGTATCTCGTCGCCCGTTGCGATGACAAACGTCCGCCTGTCCCCGCATACAACAAGGTTTTCGGTTGCGAATCCGCGACGCAAAAGCTCTCGCCTCAGCTTTTCCGAAAGAATCCTGTCAGGTTCGTACTTGCCGCCCGACTGTGCCAGCGCGTCGCCTATCATATGCGCGGAAGCCTCGTAGTCGAGCGAAAGAATGTCTATTTGTTCGTCGCCCGTCATCATATCGACAAGACGCGCGGCGCCATCGTTTATATCGGAGATTATCTGCTCTGTTTTCGGGCATTTCGACGCTATGTATTCGCCGATTTTTTCGCGGTCGACGCGCCCGCTTGACATGAGCTTGTACGCAAGATTTTCGATCGCATCGTCGCCGGGGATCGAACCGATATCATGGCACTTGCAGTCGACGGGGCAATCTTTACAATGCTCGTTCCATACGGAGCGGCACATCGACTCAAACGATATATTCTTCTTTTTGCGGAATTTCTCCTTTATCCCGCCGATAAACTCCGACAGTGATCTCATGGCTTGTGATAACATCTCCATTCTTTTTTTGTTTTCTCCTTCTTTAAGTTCGTTTATGACTTGTCCGACGCGGCGCTCGCCGTCGGGCGTTTTTTTGCGGCGGATCATTCCCATTGCCGCCGGGACGGCTGTCAGCGCCTCGCCGATTATCAGCGGGATCAAGTTTTCGTAAAAGCCTGCCGATCCAAACGCGTAAAGCACCCCGCCGACGTATATCGCCATTGACGTTACCTGCGCCGCGAATGCGCCGAGAAGTCCGAAAAAACCCGCGGCGCACCCCACAAGCGCGAGTATCGCCGCCCACTCGCCGCCAAGCACAAGTCCCGAAAGCAGTCCCGCAACACCGCCGTATGCTCCGCCCCACATAAACGCCGCAAGCAGCGTTGATACGCAGGCAAACGCCGCCGAAACGTCGACGCCGAATATCTCTATCCCGCGCACCGCAAGCGTTACGCAAACCGTTATAAATATAACGCCTATCGGAAATAGCGCTGTGTATTTGTATGCCTTATCGAGAAAGAACGAGAACGCCGCCGCAGAGCTTATGGCAAGGCAAACGCAAAGCACGCCCGAAAGAACGGCGTCATACGACGGGGCTATAATATAGTTCGCTATTGCCGCCGCGCCGCCGCCGACAAGCGCCGCCGATATCCGCGCGCCCATTCCGTCGTACACGCGCAGCCCATCTGAAAAAAACCGCTTCGGTTCGCGCAAAACCGCAAGCATGATCCTGATCAGACACGAAAGCGCCGATGCAAGAACGTATATCCGCGTGTCGAAAAACGCGCTGCCGACGATCACCCCAAGCAGAACCGCGGCCGGATAGTCGGCGGCGGCGCAGACAGCTCCGATGCCAAGCGGGTATATGTCAAGCGGAAGCTTTGCGACAGACATAATAAACCCCAGAACGGCAAGGAATACGCATTTGAAAACAAGCTGCGCCGCGACGAAAAGCTCCTTGGCTCGCGGCTTTTTTTCGGCTGTTTTTTGTTCCGTCATTTTTATCACATCCTTTTTTCTTTTACTGCAATTATACAACAGTATTAAAAAAAAGAATGTCGGAGTGTGCATCGGGAATTTTGGTTTTTTCCCTCGCATTTGCCGCCACCGACACGCTTTTTGTAAGATTTTTTTGACAGATGAAACTTTGTGTTGTATTTTTGCGAACGAATTATGCCGCGCTGTCCTCGTATATCTCGGATATGACGGCGTCGGTCATATTACCAATGAAAATTCCGTACCCTTCCGTCGGATCTCCGACAAGCACGTGCGTTACCGCCCCGACAAGTTTACCGTTTTGAATTATCGGCGAGCCGCTCATCCCCTGAACGATGCCGCCGGAGAGCTCAAGCAGGCGCTCGTCCGTCACCTTGACGGAAAAATTCTTTTCTCCGCCGCCCGAAAGCTTTGATATGCGGATCTCGTACAGTTCCGGCGTACCCGATACGCACGAGCGGATATACGCCGTTCCGTTTTCGACCTCCGACGCGTCGGCGATCTCGTATGGCTCGCCCGAAAACTCAGGCATATCGGAAAGAACGCCATAAACGCCCGTCAGTTCGTTTTTTGTCACTTTGCCTATGCGCCGCCCGGTAAACGCGCCGCGAAGCTCGCCCGGCGCGCCGGCTTTGCCGCGATTTATACCGGTTATTTCCACGTCCTCGACGCTGCCATACCTTATTGGCAGCACCGCGCCGGAGTCGGCGTCGCAAACGCCGTGTCCCAGACCTGCGAAAAAGCGGGTGTCAGGCTCGATAAACGTTACCGTCCCGATCCCCGCGGCGCTGTCGCGCACCACAACGCCGATTTTGCGCTTGCCGGAGTCGTCGTTTTCCGGGCGCACCACGGTCTTTTTTTCCTTGCCGCCGCGAATAAAGGTGACTTCCGCCGTGTCGTCGCACGCTTCAAGCGCGTTTGTAAGCTCGCGGATAGACGAAACGCCGTATCCGCCGACGCCCGTTATGATGTCGCCTCGGCGAAGCCCCGCCTCCGCCGCGGGGGAACGCCCCGCGCCGTCGACCTCGTCCGTGCCCATAACGACGGCGCCGTCAATGTTTATCTTCATTCCGAACGGCATCCCGCCGACGTAGACCCGCTCCCCCGTACCCGAAGATGCGGCGTGCGACGGAACGACCGCTCCGAAAACGCAAATTCCAACCACAGCCAAAAAATACAATGAAAGTTTTTTTACTTTTCCAGCACTTAACATTGCCGTTTCCTTCCTCGTTTTTTGCACGTTGTTCGTGCTGTGTTCATTTTTGACCGAGCGGCAGTTTTTATGTCTTGCAGTTTTTTGACGGACAGCCAATTTTATATATCGAAACGGCGCGTTTTCTTTTTTATAAAAAAATAATGTATTTTCAAAAAAGCATTGATTTTGCTTTTTGTATATGATAAACTGTACACAGCGATCCGAATATATTTTTTAATAATATAAGGAGAAATAAAAGTGTCAATTATTTCCGAAATTTCAGAAAAAATACAGGCCGGAAAAACAAAAGATATAAAAGTTCTTGTTCCGCAGGCGCTTGAAGAAGGTCACACCGCAAGAGAAATACTTGAACAAGGTCTTCTTTCGGGCATGAACGTGGTCGGCGAAAAATTCAAAAACAATGAAATTTTCGTTCCCGAGGTGCTTATCGCCGCGCGCGCGATGAAAACAGGCGCCGAGATCCTTAAACCGTATCTTGTTTCCGACAATGTTCAGCCGGTAGGCAAGGTCGTTCTCGGAACGGTCAAGGGAGATTTGCACGATATTGGAAAAAATCTTGTAAAAATGATGCTTGAAGGCAAAGGGCTTGAAGTTATAGACCTCGGCACCGACGTCGCGCCCGAAGCGTTTGTTTCGACGGCGATAGACGAGGGCGCAAAGGTGATCTGCTGTTCCGCCCTGCTTACCACGACGATGAACGAAATGAAAAACGTCGTCGACGAATGCTGTGCCCGCGGCATACGCGAAAATGTGAAGATCATGGTCGGCGGCGCGCCGATAACGCAGGAGTTCTGCGACAGTATAGGCGCCGACGCTTACACCGCAGACGCGGCAAGCTGCGCCGAGGTCGCGCGGAGCTTTTTCGCTTGATAAAAATATAAAAGCCGCCATTTCAGGCGGCTTTTTTGCCAATATACAAAAACCACCCTTGCGGGTGGTTTTTCTTTTATCAGTTGGGCGACATTTTGTCGATGCTCTTGCCGTCGATGACTTTCGCCGCGTCGCTGTACAGTTTGTCTATCTGATACGTTCTCATATACAGCCCGTCGGATACGGTCGTCGTCCGGTCGATAAGCGTCTGCGTGCCGTCGGCGTTTATTCTATATTTATACGTCGTTATCTTCGGAACGACGTATGAATACGTCTGGTTCACGCGCTTTGTCGTGTTCCCGTTTTCGTCGGTGTAATCGTAAAGCACGTCAAATATCTCAAATTCGTACAGTGTTCTTTCGTATTCGCCCTCGACCGCGCCGGAAAGATACGACCAGCTTGCAAGATGTCCGTTTTCGTCGATCTCGTAGTTTCTCGGTTTGAGCTTTGAGTCGGCGTGGTCCTCTTCTTTGAGGAAGAAGCGCCCGCGCGATTCGTCATAGTACGCCACGGGGTAAGTCAGCGTGCGCTCCGATCCGTCACTTCCCTTTACCTTGACCGTTACGTTGCGACAGCGGATAAAACCGCCGTCGTATATCGCCGTCACGTACTCGCCGTCCGAAACGACTCTTTGCCCGCGCGAGTCAAACCTGTAAAAGCTTTGTTCGCGGTCGCGCTCGGTCGACATTATCGTTATCTTGCGAGATGGCAAGTTGTCGACGTTTTCAAGATCGATCTCGGCGTCAACGGCGTATTCGCGCGTGATGAGGACGTAATAAAGATCGCGGAAGTTTTCGTAAGTGCCGACTGTTTTGGTAGTAGTAAACGAGCCCTGCTTGACTCTAATCATTTCAACGTCGAATGTGACCGGTTTTCCGCTGCGGATTATCGCCTCGGCGTCATCTCCGGCTTTCGTTACGTCAACGTGGAAGTTTGTAAAGTTGCCCGTCTGCGAGAAGCGGACGTCGCCGCCGGCGCCGCCAAGCTCCATATAGTCGAGCGTTGTTATCGACTGCATATAGAACTGCGCGCTGATAAAGCGGACCGTTCTCCACGTGATAAATTCAAAATCGCTCGCCTTGACGGTGAATATCGTTTCGCTGTACGGCGAGTATGCATATCTGTACTCGACGTTTTCCTCGGCGTCGTAATAGGTGTTGCCGAAATAGAGCTTGAACGTCGCGTCGACGCTCTCGCCGTTGAGCGTTGCGCTAAACGACACCGCAACGCGCGCAAAGCATTTTTCAGTGCCTGCCTCAAGCCTGTTTTTGTCAAGATCAAGCCCGTATTTTTCATATACCGCGGGGTCGTTCACGTTCTCGCCGTAGGAAACGACGTCAGACGCCGTCATAGACGTGAATTTATCGAGCACAACTCCGCCGAATGCATTTTCGAGCACGTGATATCCTTTGGGCATATCAAGGCAGTACGTTTCGCCCGTTGCGACCTGCTCATCATCGGAATATGTGTGTATCTTTACAACCGTCGCATAATCGTCGCCGCTCAGCCTGTCAAGCGTAAAGTCTGTCGGCAGATACGCCGCATCCGCAAGAACGGGAAGTACGGCGCGAGAAATAAGCGTTGCCGACGTGTTGACGACAAAGTCCGACGCTACATAGTCGGTAAGCGAATATACGACGTAGTATTCTGCGCCGTCAACGACGTTGCGCCGCCCGTCGATCATCGCGTAATACCCCTTGCTGACGGGGTGCGCGTTTCCGATAACGACGGTGTACTGCGTTCCGTCAAGCAGGGCGACGGTAACCCGCGTGGGCGAAGAGCCGTCGTCAAGTCCGTAATCGGAAAGCTCCGCCGCCGTCGCGCGCTCGTTTATTCTGTCCTGCTTGCCGAGATCCGGCGGGTTTGTAACGAGCATAAGCGAGTGGATGACCTCGCTTGCGAGCGCCTCGGCGTCAAGGCGGACGTCCTCAAACC
Organism: Clostridia bacterium; assembly: GCA_017447775.1. Taxonomy (GTDB): domain Bacteria; phylum Bacillota; class Clostridia; order Oscillospirales; family CAG-272; genus RGIG6816. Next base: position 32,039 of record JAFSMU010000014.1, read on the forward strand.
CCTCGATGTAAAACTCCGTCAGCGCCGTACCCGGATTCTTCGGTATAAGCTTGTATTCCTCTGTCTTTGACGATACGGAGATCGAGGCCACGTCTTTTCTTTCGCGCAGCTTTACCATAAGGATGGTATTGTCCCCGTACAACTCCTCCCCGTCAAGAAGCTGCGGCACGTACTTAACGACGTTTCTGAGCGCCGGAGCTATCGCCGCAAAATACACGACGATGCCGATTAGCGCCACCGCAAGTATCACGCCGCTTGCAATAAGCGTCTTTTGAAGCGAGGTGAGCTTCTTTTTCGCTTTGTTTTCGGATGTTATCATGAATGACGTCTCCTGAACCATACGACAGCGCCGACCGCCGCCGCAATAACAGGCACGACGACGATCGTTGCGACCGTCCATGCCGTCGCCTCGCCGCTTGTAACTTCAAGCGCGGAGCTGTTTGTAAATCTTATGAAGTTTATGCCGTCAAACGAAACGACCTCGTCGTATATCTGCCCCAGCATCCACGACATTATCGAGCGGTTGAGGAACGAGTTTGCGTAGCTTGACGTTAAAAATTCCGTCGTGCCGATGACAAACGCATAGCTTTGCGTGTTTTCATCGTCGTTTGTGTCCCACTGGCTTGTGAAAGCGCCGATGAAGCACTCTTCATATCCGTCCTTATCTTCCGTTTCGGCGGAGCGGTACGGGTAGATCAGCGCGTCCATGCCGTATTTGCCGTTGTAGCCATGCATCGAGTCGGCGGAGCCGGAGGTCGTGTCTTTTACGTAGACGTTTGTCGGGTGGTCGAAAACCGTTTCGGGAAGCGATTTGCCGGAGGAGCCGCGCAGACCGTTTCTGAGCAGGAGCGAAAGACCTTTCTCCATTCTCGAATAGTCGGCAGTTATCTTTGCCGCCTCGGAGCTTGCAATGGAGTGGCGCGAGTCGTGTATCGCGCCGCCGTAACCGAGTCCGTACTCGGAAAGGAGCTGCGAGAGCGCCGGCAGCGTCGGCGTCGTGCTGTCGACGGCAACGATGATGTTGCCATATCCCGTCCCGAAGAATTCGCGCAGCTTCTTTACCTCGGAAGTCCCTTCCTCGCCGCGCGCCGGAACGTAAAGATCGCGCTGTGGATCGTTTATGATCACAACGCAGTTGTTATAATCGCCCGCCGCTTCAACGTCGTAGTAGTTTGAAAAGTCGTCTGTCATAAGGTTGATCTCCCTTACGACAAATCCCGCGCGTTCAAGCACCTCAACCCACGAATCCGTAAGAGTTGAAAGCGCCGGCTCGCCGTGTCCCGTAAGGTAGAATGCCACGGGGGGATTTTCGTTTTTGCCGAGCATCTGCGAGAAAGCGGAAAGGAAGCCCGCCTCTGCATTGTAACCGTAGAGCGTGCCGTCGCTGCCCGTTACAAAGAAGAAGTTTATGCCGTATTTTTTCGTCGATATGTTCTCAATCGGCTCAAAGTTTTCGTCCGCCGCTTCGATGATGACGTCGGTAACGTTGATGTTGTCGCCGTAGATCTCTTTGTATTTTTCGACAAGCGCCGGGTAGGTGCGCTCATTTATGGCTTTGAGCCGCACGCTTTTGTACGTTTTCGTTATTTCTTTGATGGTATTATACAAAATTATCGTCTGATAATCGTACGTTGCGAATTTGTCCTCATCCATCATTATGACGATGTTGAAGTTTACGCCGTCCTCGCCGCCGTTGATTTCGGCGTATTTTGCCTTGAACGCGTCGGAGAGCTTGTAGTAGTTGTCTGTCGTTAAGTCGGTGTACCATCTGTTTATCGTGCCGAGGGCCGTTACCGCCGCGTTGAACACGATGAAAAGCACTATCACAACGACGGTTATAACGGTTGCCGCCGTGCCGTATTTGAATTTTTTACTCTTGAAAAATTTATCCATAGCGCACCTCCGTCATGACCAGCGCCGTCTTTCAAACACTCTTACCGTAAGGAAGATAAAGAGCGCTGACAAAGACAGGAAATATATGAACGACGCCCAGTCGAACAGACCGTACATGAAGTATGTGAAACGGGACGTTACCGAGATGGCCGAGAAAATACGGCGCAAAAACTCGGAGTTGACGTACGTATTTATGTTCTGCGCGAAAATGAGAAGCGCAAGCACCGCAACGGTGCCGAATGCGGCGAGGAACTGGTTTTCCGTCAGCGATGAGATAAACTCGCCGATCGCGACGAATGCTGCGCCGATAAGCAATACGGCGATGACGCTTCCGATATACGTTGCCGATTCGGGCGTTCCGTACGCTTTAAGCGGGATATAGTAGATTATCGAGGAAACGAGGAACGATCCTCCGAAAAGCGTATATGCCGCGAGGAATTTTGCCATTACTATGCCGAAAAGCGACACCGGAGCCGTTACGATAAGCTGGTCGGTCTTCATTTTTCTCTCTTCGGAAACGAGCTTCATCGTAAGAAGCGGTATTTCGATGATGCAGAGCATTATGACATAGGTAAAATAATTCTGGTAGTTCGCGCTGTCGCCCTTTTGCACGGTAAGGGACATAAATATTCCCGCCGAAACGGCGAAGAATATCGCCACGAACACGTACCCGACAGGGCCGCTGAAGAAGGCGCGCATCTCGCGCTTGTATATTGCCAACATATATGCCTCCTTAAACCTCGCCGCCCACGGCGGAAAGGAACACGTTTTCTATCGTTGCGCCGACAGGTTCAAGCGAAAGTATCGGCCAGCCGTTTTGCGCCAGCATCGAGAACAGCGGCTTTCGCACGTCGATGTCTCCGGCGCTCTCTACAAGGTAAGAACACGAGCCGTCCCCGAAATCGACGGCAACGCTCACCGACGCCACGCCGTTTATGCGTTTTATCGCGTTGGGAACGCTTGTCCTCGGTCCTTCAACGCGGACAAGCACGCGGCGGTTGCCGCGGACGGCGCCATCAAGGTCGTCTGTTTTGCAGTCGGCGACGATCTTGCCGTTGGAAATTATTATAATTCGGTCGCATATCGACTTTACCTCGGAGAGAATGTGCGTTGACAAAATGACGGTGTGATCTTTGCCAAGCTCTTTAATAAGGTTGCGTATGTCGATGATCTGCTTCGGATCAAGGCCGTTTGTCGGCTCGTCGAATATGATGACCTCGGGGTTTCCCACAAGCGCCCCGGCGATGCCTACGCGCTGACGGTATCCTTTTGACAGATTTTTTATCACGCGCCCCATAGCGTCGGATATCTTCACCGTGTCGCATATCTGCTTTATATGCTCTTTTTTCCCGAGCTTGCAGCATTTGAGATCGTAGATGAATTCAAGATAATCCCTTACCGTCATATCGACGTAAAGCGGCGGCACCTCGGGAAGATATCCTATCTTCTTTTTTACCTCCGTCGGATGTTCGAGAATATCCATCCCGTCGACCTCGGCCCTTCCGGACGTTGACGAGAGGTAGCCCGTTAAAATACTCATCGTCGTTGTTTTTCCCGCGCCATTCGGCCCGAGGAAGCCGACGATCTCGCCGCGCTCAACGGTAAAGGAAACGTCGTTTATCGCGTACCTTTCACCGTATTTTTTCGTAAGATGCTCAATTTTTATCATTTTTTCGCCCTTTCGAGTTATCAATGGATCATTTTTATTCGCTTATGGCACGTCAAGGTGCTTATCGTTTTGAACGTGCCGCCGTATTCGCCGTCGACAGTCCACGGCACGTCGTTTTCAAATTCAAAATCGACCTTTTCGGCGCGAAGCCGCAAAACGCCGGGACATTTGAACTTCGGGTCGAGCAAGCCGTGTATCGCGTCGCCGAGTTCAAACGCGTCATTGGGGAACTTGACCAAAGTTACCTCCGCCACCCCGTCGCTCAGCACGTTTTTATCGGCAGCGCCGAAAAAGTTCATTCCGCCGACGCTGCGCGTGTTTGAAACCATACCGTATATGAACTCGCCCTCGCGCCGCTCGCCGTCAATGGTGTACGCCGCCTTTATCGGTTTCAGCTTCGGCAGGCGTTTTGCCGCCTCCGTAAGATACGCCATCATACCGAATGACTGCTTTACGTCCTGCTTTGTCTGATATGCGACGTCCGTGAACGCCCCGAATGCCGCAACGTACGAAAACGCCCGCTCGCCCAGCATTCCGACGTCGTATTCGTGTTCCGTTCCCTCGGCGATTTGAAGCAGCGCCTCTTTGACGTTTTTTGAAATTTTCCGACTTGTCGCGTAATCGTTGACGGTGCCCATCGGAACGTAGCCGAGTTTTGGGGACGCGCCGCTTTTTATAACGCCGTCAAGCATTTCCGAAAACGTGCCGTCGCCGCCGCAGCAGACCATAACGTCGTATTCAGACGCGCTTTTTTGCGCCATTTTGCAAATGTCGCCCGAGGATTTTGAAAGATATACGCTGATCGGCGCGTACCTTTTTGAAAGAATCTGCACCATATCGTATATCCACTCCCGCGCCGCGCCGTCGCCCGAAACGGGATTTATCAAAAGCAATAGTTTTTCGTCCATACAATGCCGCCGTGAAATAATAATTAATGATATAATTATATACCTGTTTTTGCCATAAATCAAGCAAAAACAAAATCGGTCAATATTTTTTTACAGTTTATTCTTGTTTTTCCCAGTCGAGCGCGCGGAAAACGGCCTTGTTCCAGCCTTCAAGCAGGCGCGAAACGTCGGACTTTGCCATCTTCGGCTCAAATCTGCGCTCTATCTCGCGCGTGCGGATGATCTCCTCCGCGCTGTCAAAGTACCCGACGTAAAGCCCCGCGAGCATCGCCGCTCCCGCCGCCGTCGTTTCAAGCAGGCGCGGACGCGCAACGGTAAGCCCCGTTATATCCGACTGGAACTGCATAAGGAAGTTGTTTGCGCTGGCGCCCCCGTCGACTTCAAGCTCGTACGGAACGGCGCCGATCTCTTCCATCATGGTGTCGAGAACGTCTTTCGACTGATATGCGATACCTTCAAGCGCCGCGCGCACGATGTGATTTTTCCCCGTGCCGCGCGTAAGCCCGATTATCGTGCCGCGGGCGTACATATTCCAGTACGGCGCGCCCATGCCCGTAAACGCGGGAACAATATACACGCCCTCGTTTGACTTGACCGCCTCGGCGCACGCCTCTGACTCCGCCGCCGTCTTTATAACGCCAAGCTCATCCCTGAGCCACTGAACAACGGCGCCCGCCGTGAACACGCTTCCTTCAAGTGCATACGAATGCGAGCCGTGCAGCGTCGCCGCAGCCGTTGTTACAAGTCCGTTTTTGCTGTATATCGGCGCGTCGCCCGTATTTGCAAGAACGAAGCATCCCGTGCCGTACGTGTTTTTCATACTGCCGCGCTCAAAGCATCCGTGGCCGAAAAGCGACGACTGCTGGTCGCCCGCCATACCCGTTATCGGTATTTTTGCGCCGTTGTACTCGAAATATCCGAAGTCGTCGCCGGAGGCAAGCACCTCGGGGAGCATCGAGCGCGGTATGCCGAACTCGCAAAGGAGCTTTTCGTCCCAGTCGTGCGTGTTGATGTTGTATATCATCGTGCGCGCGGCGTTTGTTTCGTCCGTTTTGTGCGAGCGGCCGTCCGTCAGCTTCCAGAGAAGCCACGTGTCGACCGTGCCGAAAAGAAGCTCGCCGCGTTCAGCCATTTCCCGCGCGCCTGCGACGTTGTCGAGTATCCATTTTATTTTTGTCGCGGAAAAATACGCGTCGGGGACAAGGCCTGTCGTGTGCCTGATGTATTCGGCAAGCGGCGTGTTTTTAATCTTTGTGCAGTAGTCGCTTGTTCGGCGGCACTGCCAAACTATCGCGTTGTAGATGGGGCGACCTGTTTTTTTGTTCCACACGATCGTCGTTTCGCGTTGGTTCGTTATGCCGAGCGCCGCTATCTGCGACGGCTCGACGTCGTTTTTCATCAGCGCCTCGGTCATCACCGCGTACTGCGACGCGTAGATCTCCATCGGATCGTGTTCAACCCACCCGGCGCGCGGGTAGATTTGCGTAAATTCCTTCTGCGCCGAACCGACAATGCGGAGCCGCCTGTCAAAAATCACGGCGCGGGCGCTCGTCGTTCCCTCGTCGAGCGCGAGTATGTACTTTTCTCTCATTGTTCCTCCAAAAATGATATGATATCATCCGTTACTTCGTTCTTGCACGCGTCGTTGAGTATTTCGTGCCTGTACCCGCTGTAAAGTTTCATTTCGACGTTCAGCCCCGCGTCTTTCATTCTTTCGTAAACCGTCTTGACGCCTTTTGCCATATCGCCGACGGGATCGCGGTCGCCGGAAACGATGAGATAGCGCTTTTCTTTATCGAGCATTCCCGCCCACTTTTTCGACGAGATGAATTTAAGTCCCGTCAAAAGATCGCGGTAGCCCGCCGTCGTAAAGTTGAAGCCGCAGTTTTCGTCATCGATGTATTTCTGCACCTCGTCGTCGTTTGTGTTGAGCCAGTCAAGCGGCGTTTTGTACGTTTTTTCGGCCTTGCCGTAGACGCCCGTCGAAAGATTGCCGAGAAATTTGTTTTCCTTGCGCCGCGATGACGGCATCATGACCGTCGCAAGTGCTATCCCGGCGCCCGCCGCGGGATTAGGACCTGCCGTGCCCATAAATATATAATCGTCGGCCGTTTCTTTGTAGCGCGCCGCTATCGTGCGGGCGACGAAGGAACCCATCGAGTGTCCCATCAGCGTCAGCTTTTTGCCCGGGTAGCGTTCTTTAACCGTCTGCGCCGCTTTTACGTTGCACTCGCACAGATACGTCCAGCCGTCCTTGTCGGCAAAATGGCCGCGCACGCCTTCGCTTTCGCCGTGGCCGGGGTGGTCGATGCCGAAAACGAGGTATCCCTTTTCATTCAGCGCACGCGCAAATTCGTCGTAACGCATAACGTATTCCGCCATGCCGTGACAAATCTGGTAAAGCGCGCGCACGTCGCCCTGCGGCTCCCAGATGTGAAGACAGACGTTTCCGCCTTCCATTTTGAGAAATTCCTTCGTTGCCATAAAAGCCCTCCGATAATTGATTTCTTTTTGTAAAAGTATAACATATTTGATTCTTTTTTTCAATGATTTTTATGTAGTTTTGTGCCGCCGAGGGCAATATATCGGGAAAATCGCAAAAACTCTTGAAATTTTTTGCACGCAAGGTTATAATTATTTTATTATATATAAATTATCGCGCGTGTGAAGGGGCTATTATGGATCTTGAAAAAGCGAGAAAAGAAATAAACGAGGCGGACCGCGGGATCGCGGAGTTGTTTGTACGTCGTATGAACGCCGTAAAGCAGGTCGCCGCCTACAAAAAGGAGCACGGGCTTCCCGTATATGACGCGGCACGCGAGGCGGAACTGCTTTTGCACAATTCCGAATACGTCGCCGACCCCGAGCTTCGCTCCTATTACGTCAATTTTCACAAAGCGGTCGTCGATATATCGAAAAAATACCAGCATAAGCTTATCGAGGGCGCGCGCGTCGCTTACAGCGGCGTTGAGGGCGCGTTTGCACACATAGCCGCGACGAGAATTTTCCCCGACGGGGGGCACATTTCCTTTTCAAGCTTTGTCGACGCGTATAACGCCGTTGTCGACGGATCGTGCGACGCGGCGGTGCTGCCGATAGAAAACAGTTACGCCGGCGAGGTCGGACAGGTGCTTGATCTGATGTTTTCAGGCTCTCTGTTCGTGTCGGGCGTGTACGATCTTAAAATAACGCAGAATCTGCTCGGCGTGCCTGGCGCGACGATATCCGACGTGAAAACAGTCATATCTCACCCGCAGGCGCTCGGTCAGTGTGCAAAATACATTTCCGACCACGGCTTTGAGATAAAAGAGGCGACAAACACCGCGCGCGCCGCGCAAAGCGTAGCTCAGGCGGGCGATAAGTCGACGGCGGCGATAGCAAGCGCCGAAACGGCGGCGCTGTACGGACTTTCCGTTCTCGATCACGACATAAACGCGTCGGACTCAAACACAACGCGCTTTGCAGTGTTCACGCGCGCCGAAAACGAGCGCGGCGGCGACGGAAACTTCATTCTGCTCTTTACGGTAAAAAACACGTCGGGCGCGCTTGCAAAAGCGATAGACGTGATAGGCAAATACGGATTCAACATGACAGTTCTCCGCTCGCGCCCGATGAAAGAACTTGCGTGGCAGTATTATTTCTACGCGGAGGCCGAGGGCGACTCGTCGAGCGAGCGCGGGCGCATGATGCTCTCCGAGCTTTCCTCGCACTGCGATATGCTGAAAGTCGTGGGAAGCTTTTCGACAAAAATCAGTCTTGAAAAGGAGCTTGACGTATGATCGTGCGTGTTGATCTTGGCGAGCGCGGCTATGATATCGTCGTTCTTCGCGGAGCGATAGCGCAGGCGGATAAGTATTTTGATCTATGCCGCCGCGCGCTCATAGTTACCGACGACGGCGTGCCCGAAAAATACGCAAAAGCAGTTGCGGCAAAATGCAAGGACGCAAAAATCTTCACATTCCCGCAGGGTGAAGCTTCGAAAAACGCCGATACTTATTTATCAATACTCAAAGCGGCGCTCGATTTCGACCTTTCGCGCGCCGATTGCATCGTCGCCGTCGGCGGCGGCGTTGTCGGCGACATTTCCGGCTTTGCAGCGGCGACGTATATGCGCGGAATTGATTTTTACAACGTGCCGACGACGCTGCTCTCGCAGGTGGACTCGTCCATCGGCGGCAAAACGGCGATCGACTTTTGCGGTATAAAAAACATTGTCGGCGCGTTTTATCAGCCAAAGGCGGTGCTGATCGACCCCGACACGCTTGATACGCTCCCGCGTCGCCAGATCTCAAACGGCATGGCGGAGGCGATAAAAATGGCGGCAACGTCCGACGCGGAGCTGTTCGGCTTGATCGAGCGCGGGTGCGATACGGAACAGATCATTTCCGGCTCGATAAGGATCAAGCGCGACGTCGTACAGGCGGACGAGCGCGAGGCGGGACTGCGCCGCGTGCTGAATTTCGGTCATACTATCGGCCACGGCATCGAAGCGGCGGCGGGCGGCTCGCTTTATCACGGCGAGTGCGTTGCGGCGGGGATGATACCGATGTGTTCCGACGCGGCACGCGCGCGACTTATGCCGGTGCTTGAAAGATACGATTTGCCGACAAGTTGCGCCGTCGGCTCCGAAAAGATAATGCAGGCGATGATTCACGACAAAAAAGCGGAAGGCGGCGCGATAAACGTCGTTTTGCTTGATGATATAGGCTCGTTTACAATAACAAAACAAACGCCGCAGGGGATAATGTCCCGCATTAAAGCGGCTTGGGGGGATATATGAAAAACACTTTCGGCACAAGCGTTTCCGTAACGCTGTTCGGCGAGAGCCACGGCGAATATATCGGCGCCGTCATCGACGGACTTGCCCCGGGGATAGATATTGACGAAGAATATATCTCGTCGCGCCTTTCCCTGCGCCGTCCGAGCGGTAATATATCGACCGCGCGGCGCGAAGCGGATGAATTTCGCATCGTTTCGGGCGCGTTTTGCGGCAAGACGACGGGCGCGCCGCTGTGCATACTGATCCCGAACTCCGACACGCATTCGTTTGATTACGAAGCGATAAAAACCGTCGCCCGCCCGTCCCACGCTGACTTTACGGCTTATGAAAAATATCACGGGTTTGCCGATTATCGCGGCGGCGGTCATTTCAGCGGACGACTTACGGCGGCGCTTGTCGCCGCGGGAGCGATAGCTCAAAGCGCGCTGAAAAAGCTCGGCATCGCGATAGGCACGCACATCAAAAAATGCGCCGGCGTTTCAGACCGCGCGTTTTCGGATATAGACGCCGACGTGTCGGCGCTTGAATACGCTGATTTTGCCGTGCTTGACGTTTGCGCGGGCGAGAAAATGAAAGCCGCTATCGAGGCGGCGCGCGCCGACGGCGACAGTGTCGGGGGCGTGCTTGAATGCGCCGCGCTCGGCGTTCCCGCAGGGGTAGGCGAGCCGTGGTTTGACGGGGTGGAATCAGCCCTTTCCCGCGCGCTTTTTGCCATTCCCGCCGTCAAGGGAGTTGAGTTCGGCGCGGGATTTGCCGTATCCGATATGCGCGGCTCCGCAGCAAACGACGAATTTTTTGCCGACGGCGGCAAAATATACACAAAAACAAACAATAACGGCGGTCTGCTCGGCGGAATAACGACGGGAATGCCGATAATATTCTCGTGCGCGATAAAACCGACGCCGTCGATATCAAAAAAGCAAGACACCGTCGATTTTGTCAAAAACGAAAATACGACGATAAAAATTTCGGGCAGGCACGACCCCGCGATAGTTCACCGCGCACGCGCCGTTGTCGACGCGACAGCCGCGCTTGTTATATGCGATATGCTCGCACAGAGGTACGGCACCGACTACATCGGAGGCGCAAAGTGAAATACGGCCTTATCGGCAACCCGCTTGTCCACAGCTTCTCGCTTGACATCCACAGCCGCATCGGAAAATACGACTACGAGCTTTGCCCGCTCCCCGAAAACGAGGTCGACGGATTTATGCGCCGCCGCGATTTTCTCGGAATAAACGTAACCATACCGTACAAACAGACGGTCATCCCTTACCTTGACGAAATAGACGACGCGGCGCAAAATATCGGCGCCGTCAACACGATAGTCAACAAAAACGGAAAACTTTGCGGCTACAACACCGACTTTTTCGGTATGCGCGCGCAGATATTGCGCGCATTCGGTGATTTTTCGGGCAAAAATGTCGCCGTGCTCGGCACGGGCGGCACAAGCAGAACGGCTCTTGCCGTTGCCAAAGATCTCGGCGCGAAAGAGGCTTTCCGCGTCAGCCGAAGCGGGCGCGACGGGGCGATAACGTATGAAGCTCTTTACGCCGAGCACGCAGACGTAAACGTTTTGATAAACACCTCCCCCGTCGGAATGTATCCGAATATTTACGCGTCGCCGATAGAGCTTGACAGGTTCGGGGAGCTTTCGTTTGTTTTTGACGCGGTGTTCAATCCGCTTCGCACTCAGCTCGTCCTCGACGCGCGCCTTCGCGGAATAAAAGCGGAAGCGGGACTGTATATGCTCGTTTATCAGGGCGTGTGCGCCGCAGAGCGCTTCACCGGCGAGAAACTCCCCGACGGGACGGCGGACGCGATATTTTCTTCCATCGTTTCATCGCGCGAGAACATCGTGCTTATAGGTATGGCGTCAAGCGGCAAAACGACTATCGGGAACATGCTTGCCGAGCGGCTCGAAAGAAACGTGTACGACACGGACAAGCTGATCGTCGAGCGCTTTGGTATTGGCGTTGCCGAAATATTCGACAAGTACGGCGAGGCTCGCTTCCGCGAAATAGAACGGCAGGTCGTATCGGACATATCAAAGGAAAGCGGGATCATAATCGCCACGGGCGGCGGGACGTCGCTTTTCCCAGAGAATGTTAAAAAGCTGCGCCAAAACGGCAAGCTTTACCTGCTTGACCGCTCGCCTGATCTGCTTACTCCGACGTTCGACCGCCCGCTTGCGCGCGACGTCGAAACGATGAAACGGCGCTATTACGAAAGATACGACGCGTATCACGCGGCGGCCGATGAGATCATAATAAACAACGGCGCGGCAAGCGACGCCGCCGACGCTATCGAAAGGATGCACGGAAAATGAAAATTCTCGTTATAAACGGGCCGAACCTCAATATGCTCGGCATACGCGAGCCTGATATCTACGGACGCGAAACTTACTCGTCACTGTGCGAAAAAATACGCGCTCACGCGGAAAAAATCGCTGTTGATACCGAGATATATCAGTCGAATCACGAGGGCGACCTTGTCGACAAAATTCAGGCGGCGTACGGAAAATTTGACGGTATAGTCATAAATCCCGCCGCGTATACGCACACAAGCGTCGCCCTGCTTGACGCGCTCAAAGCCGTCTGCATTCCCGCAGTCGAGGTTCATATATCCGACGTTTCCTTGCGCGAGGATTTCAGGCAGATAAGCTATGTGCGCGCGGCGTGCGAGAAAACGATCTCGGGCCACGGGACCGATGGCTATCTTGAAGCGATAGACTATCTTTTGGAGAAATACGGTGAAAGTTAAAATTACCCCATCAATCATTTCGGGCAAGATCACAGCGCCGCCCTCAAAGAGCATGGCGCACCGCCTGCTTATATGCGCGGGGCTTTCAAGCGGGATAAGCACGGTAAAAAACGTCGCTCCGAGCGAGGACGTTCTCGCAACGCTCGACTGCCTTTCCGCGCTCGGAGATGTGTGCGAGAATGACGGCAAAAACGTCAAAGTTTGCGGCAAAGGTAAAATCGCGCCGCACGGCGAGATGCATTGCCGCGAGTGCGGCTCAACGCTGAGATTTTTTATCCCGATATGCCTTTTGTCAGAGGAAGAAACCGTGCTTTCGGGCAGCGAAAGATTGCTCTCTCGCCCGCTTGAAGTTTACGAAAAGATGTGCCGCGAGCGCGGACTGTTCTTTTCAAACGACGGTCGGCGCGTGCGCGTGCGCGGAAAGCTCACGCCCGGAAAATATTCGCTTGCGGGAAATGTGAGCAGTCAGTTTGTAAGCGGGCTGCTTTTTGCCCTGCCGACGCTCAATAATGACAGCGAGATAATCCTCGAGGGCGGAGTCGAAAGCCGCCCGTATATAGATATGACGATATCGGCGCTTGAAAAGTTCGGCGTTTTTGCCGAGTGGCGCGACGAAAACAAAATATTTGTCCGCGGAAATCAAAAGTACGCTCCGGCAGACGTGACCGTTGAGGGCGACTGCTCAAACGCCGCGTTTTTCGAGGCGCTGAACGCGCTCGGCGGGCACGTTCAGGTCAACGGTATAAGTGATGACACCGTTCAAGGCGACAAAATATACGGCGAGTACATCGCCGCACTGAAAAACGGCACGCCGACGCTCTCCCTTGCCGACTGCCCGGACCTCGGGCCGATAATGTTCGCCGTTGCCGCCATAAAAAACGGCGCGACGTTTACAAATACTCGCAGGCTGAAAATAAAAGAGAGCGACCGTGTTTTGTCGATGGCGGCGGAGCTTTCAAAATTTGGAGCTGAGCTTGAAATTTTTGACGACAGCGTGATAATAAAAAGCGCGCCGCTTCATCGTCCCGAAGTCGAGCTTTACTCGCACAACGATCACAGAGTCGCCATGGCGCTTTCCGTTCTTATGACAAAATACGGCGGCGTGCTTGACGGCGCGGAAGCCGTCAAAAAGAGCATGCCCGATTTTTACGACGCAATTTCGTCGCTCGGCGCGGAGGTTGAATTTTATGATAGATAAAAGCACAAAATTTATGATAGTCGGACTCGGTCTTATCGGCGGCTCGTACGCGCGGGCGCTGAAAAAGCAGGGATATCACGTCGAAGCGACGGACACGCGGCGCGAGTCGATAGAATACGCCGAAAAAAACGGCATTATCGACAAAGGCTATACAGAATTGTCGCCCGAGGCGATATCGGGCGCGGATATTATCGTATTTGCGCTTTACCCGAAAAAACTTCTCGACGAGATTCCGAAATATGCCCCATATTTCAAAAAAGGCGCGATAATAACCGACGTTACGGGCGTAAAGTCGTGCGTCGTGTACAATGTGCAAAGCGCCATTCCCGACAACGCGGAATTCATCTCGGCGCACCCGATGGCGGGGCGCGAGGTGTACGGCGTTGAGAACTCCGACGAAAAGATTTTTGTCGGCGCGAACTTTATCGTCGTGCCGACGAAAAAGAACACCGAGCGAGCGATAGAAGAATGTAAAAAGCTAGGAATAACGCTCGGATTTGCACGGATTTCTGTGCTTTCGCCCGAGGAACACGACGAGATGGTAGGCTTTGTATCCCAGCTTACGCACTGCATCGCCGTCAGCCTTATGACCTGCTCCGACAACACGCACCTTTGCGATTACACGGGCGACTCGTTCCGCGATCTTACAAGGATCGCGCGCATAAACGAGGATATGTGGAGCGAGCTGTTCCTTATGAACAAAGACGCGCTGCTTCACCAGATGGACACGTTTGCCGCCGAATTTTCGACGCTGCGCGACTTGCTTGCAAAAAGCGACGCCGAAGGACTGAAAGAAAAAATGCGCGTTTCGACAGAGCGACGCGCGTGGTTTGATAAAAAGTGAGGTAATTTTTATGAATATGATTTTTGAACGCAAGCTCGCAATACCGATGGAGGTTAAGGAAATGTACCCGCTCACCTCCGAAATGTCCGCTATTTTCGAGCGGCGCGACGTCGAGCTGAAAAAGATCCTTTCCGGCGAGGACGACAGGTTCCTCCTCATCATCGGGCCTTGCTCGGCTGACAACGAGGACAGCGTTATCGACTATATCTCCCGTTTGCGCGAAGTGCAGGAAAAGGTGAAGGACAAAATTTTCATCGTTCCGCGCATATATACCAACAAGCCGCGCACGACGGGCGACGGCTACAAGGGTATGCTCCACCAGCCCGATCCGACGGCAAAGCCCGATATGTTCAAGGGCATTGTCGCAATCCGCGAGCTTCACATGAGGGCGATAAAGGAAACGGGCTTTACCTGCGCCGATGAAATGCTCTACCCCGAAAATCACAAATACATCGACGATATGCTGGCATACGTCGCCGTCGGCGCGCGCTCTGTGGAAAATCAGCAGCACAGACTTACGGCGAGCGGCATCGAGGTGCCCGTCGGAATGAAAAACCCGACAAGCGGCGATATTTCCGTTATGTTCAACGCTATAACGGCGGCGCAGCACAAGCACACGTTCATTTATCGCGGCTGGGAGGCGCACTCGCAGGGCAACCCGTACGCTCACGCTATTTTGCGCGGATATATGAACAAGCACGGCCAGACGATGCCGAACTATCACTACGAGGACCTTGCAAACGTGTGCGAGGCATATATGTCAAAGGGTTTGTCCAACCCCGCCGTCATCATCGACACAAACCACTCAAACTCCGGCAAAAACCCGTTTGAGCAGGTCAGAATAGCAAAGGAAGTCCTTGCAAGCCGCGCGTACCGCGACGACATCAAAAAAATGGTAAAAGGATTTATGATAGAAAGCTATATCGAGGACGGCGCGCAAAAGATAGGCGAGGGCGTTTACGGAAAATCAATAACCGACGCCTGCCTCGGCTGGGACAAGAGCGAGCGTCTTATTTACGACATCGCGGAAAAGTGCTGATATGCGCTTTTCTCTATGAAATCGGGCGTTTTTCCTCTTTACTTTTTCAATTCTTTGTGATAGAATAACAAGGCACAAATCAAAAAGAGGACATTATGAACAAAAAGGACGGAATAAAGGTTTACGCCGAAATGACGCTTGGCGCGATCATCGAGGCGTTTGCCATACACTTTTTCAAAATACCGAACAACTTCTCGGCGGGCGGCGTTTCGGGACTCGGCATCCTTATAGGCAAGCTGTTTCAGGGCACCTCACTTGAAGTTATCGACACGTCGACGGTAATATTTATTCTGAACATACTGTTTCTTGTGCTGGGGTGGATATTCCTCGGCAAAAGAATGGGCGTTAAAACGATATACTGCACGCTTGTTTACACGCTTGTGCTTGAACTGCTCGGCAAGGTGTGGAAAATGGACGCGCCGTTTACAAACGACACGTTCCTTGAGCTTATCCTCAGCTTCGTTATCGAGTCGATAGGCATCGCGCTCTTCGTCAGAAACGGCGGCTCAACAGGCGGCACGAGCATTATTGCGCTGATAATAAACAAATATGCAAAAGTCGGCTTCGGTACGTCGACGCTCGTTACAGATATACTCATTGTCGGCGCGACGTTCTTCATTTTCGACATTCGCACGGGACTTTACGCGCTTGTAGGACTTGTGCTTAAATCGTTCTGCTCACAGCTCGTTATCGACGCGCTCAACAGGCGCAAGAATGTGATGATCGTAACGACTCACCCGGATGAGATCGCGCACTACATTAACGAGAACGTCCACCGCGGCGCAACCGAATGGCAAGGCAAAGGCGCGTTCACCGATGACGGCAGGACGATCATTATATCCGTTATGACGAATATGCAGGCGGCAAAAGTCAGCGCTTATTCAAAAAAGGTCGATCCGCACGCGTTCATTATCATAAACAACACCCACGAAATATACGGAAAAGGCTTTATGTCGCTTGACGACGATGTGCCGAAAAATAAAAACAAATCAAACGAAACGAACGGATAAAAACCGTTCGTTTTTATTTGCAAAATCATTGAAAAACAGCGCCGTTTATGATATATTATATTTGAATAAGAATCTTTCGGAGGCAATTTATGGAATTCAAAATCGGCGATCTTATCGCGCGCGGCGAATTTTTGTGCGCGTGCGGAAAAGTTCACAGACCAAAAATAAAGAAAGCGATTATCGGCGAGGGCGTTATATCGTCCCTTCCCGACGAGATACGCGAGCTTGGCGGCACAAAGGCGTTTGTCATCTGCGATCCCAACACATACAAGGCGGCGGGCGAACGCGTTGAAAAGATACTTTCCGACGCAAAAATACCGCACACACTGTATTCTTTCCGCGAGGGGCATCCCGAACCGGACGAAAAGGCTGTCGGCTCGGTAATTCTGCACTATGACAGCTCCTGCGATATCATCATCGGCGTGGGCTCCGGCGTTGTAAACGACATCGGCAAGATCGTCGCCGACGTGGCGCACGCGCCGTATATCATCGTCGGAACGGCGCCATCAATGGACGGATATGCGTCGGGCACGTCAAGCGTCATACGCGACAACCTCAAAGTCAGCGTCAATTCGCACTGCCCCGACGTCGTCATAGGCGACCTCGATATTCTCGCCGACGCGCCAATGCACATGATACAGTCGGGTATGGGCGACATGATAGCAAAATACATCAGTATCGCCGAGTGGAAGATATCGAAGATAATCAACGACGAGTACTTCTGCGATGAAACGGCAAATCTTATCCTCGCAGGGCTTGACAAATGCGTAAAGAGCGCCCGCGGCATCGCACGCCGCGACAAAGAGGCGGTGCGCGCCGTTATGGAGGGGATGGTGCTTTCGGGCGTTGCGGCGAACTACGCCGGCGTTTCCCGCCCCGTTTCGGGCATGGAGCATTATTTCTCGCACGTATGGGATATGCGTATGGTCGAGTTCGGCACGACAGCCGACCTTCACGGAATACAGTGCGGCATCGGCACGATCGACTGCGTCAAGGTTTACGACGAGATCAAAAAGCTTGTGCCGGACCGCGAAAAGGCCCTTGCTTACGTTTCGGCATTCGACTACGAAAAATGGTCGGAAACACTCAAAAAATGGCTTGGTCACGGTGCTGATCAGATGATAATAAACGAGCAAAAGGAAAAGAAATACGACAAGGCGGCGCACGCGGCTCGCCTTGAAAAGATAATTTCCCACTGGGACGAGATCATAGCCGTTATAAACGAACTGCCGAGCGTCACGGAGCTTGAAAAGCTGTTTGACACGATCGGCGCGCCAAAGACAGTCGATGAGATCGGCGTTTCACGCGAGGCGGAAGCGGCGGCGTTCCCCATAACCAAAGACATCCGCGACAAATATATCGGCTCGCGCCTGCTGTGGGATATAGGCGAGCTTGAAAACGTACAGAAAATCGTTTTTCCCGTTTAAGA
This sequence comes from Clostridia bacterium, assembly GCA_017447775.1. Classification (GTDB taxonomy): domain Bacteria; phylum Bacillota; class Clostridia; order Oscillospirales; family CAG-272; genus RGIG6816. The sequence goes on from JAFSMU010000014.1 coordinate 49,572, forward strand.
AAGGAGCAAAAAATGAACACACCGAGACCTGAATACCCGAATCCTCAGTTTGAAAGAGCAAACTGGGTAAACCTCAACGGCGAATGGGAGTTTGAGATCGACAACACAAAAACAGGAGTTGAACGCGGAATACTCGAGCGCCCGCTTTCGTCGAAAATAGTCGTTCCGTTCTGCCCGGAGAGTTCGCTTTCCGGCATTGGCAACACGGATTTTATGAACAGCGTGTTCTACCGCCGCACCTTTACAGCCGAAAAAAAGAGCTGCGAGCGCATCTTTTTGCACGTCGGCGCGTGCGATTTTGAAACTACCGTATGGGTAAACAAAAAAATGGTCGGCAAGCACGTCGGCGGTTATTCGCATTTTTCCTTTGATATTACACAATACGTAAACGACGGCGAAAACGTCCTCGATATTCGCGCCGTTGACGACACGGCGAGCATGCTTCAACCGTCCGGCAAGCAAAGCACGGGTTACTTTTCGCGCGGATGCAACTACACGCGCACAACGGGTATCTGGCAAACGGTCTGGCTTGAATTTACGCCTGTCGAATATATAAAAGAGATGAAGATCTACCCCGACGTTGACGACTGCTCGGTAACGCTTTCGTTTGAGCTTTGCGGCAAAGGCAAGCTCTCGGCAGTGGCTAAATACGAGGGAGCGGTTGTCGGCGCGGCGGAAATCTTGTGCGCCGATTACAACGCAATGCTTAAAATCGACCTTTCGGAAGCGCACCTTTGGGAGCTTGGCGCGGGCAGACTTTACGACCTTGAAATATCGTTTGGAGATGATAAGGTAAAGAGCTATTTCGGACTCAGAAAAGTATCGCTTGACAACGCGTTCCGTCTTAACGGAAAGTCCGTGTTTCAGCGCACGGTGCTCGATCAGGGGTTTTACCCCGACGGCATCTACACCGCGCCCGACGAGGCGGCGCTTGTGCGCGACATCGAGCTTTCAATGGCGGCGGGATTCAACGGCGCGCGTCTGCACCAGAAAGTGTTTGAGCCGCGCTTCCTCTACCATTGCGACAGGCTCGGATATATGGTCTGGGGCGAATATCCGAACTGGGGACTCGGCCACGCCGACGCTATGTGCCTGACAACTTTCGTTCCCGAATGGATAGAGGTGCTGCGCCGCGACTTCAACCATCCGTCCATCATCGGCTGGTGCCCGTTCAACGAAACGTGGAACCTTGCGTCGCAGCGCTACGCAATACAGATAAACGAAGTTTTGCTTATAGCATACGAGGTAACAAAGGCGTTTGACTCAACGCGCCCGTGCATCGACACGTCGGGCAACTACCACGTAAAGACAGACATTTACGACATTCACGACTATGAGCAAAACGTTGAAATTTACCGCGAACGCTACAAAAAGCTGAACGACGAGGGCGAGCTTTACGACAAGTTCCACGAGCGCCAGCACTGGCTCGGCCAGCCCGTTTTCGTTTCCGAATACGGCGGTATCGGACTTCACATTCCCGAAAAAACAGACGAGGCGTGGTGCTATGGCAACGCCGCAAAGACGTATGAGGAATTTTACGAAAGATATGCGGGGCTTACCGACGCGATGCTCGACTGCAAGAACCTTATAGGCTTTTGCTACACGCAGCTTTACGACATCGAACAGGAGCAAAACGGCATTTACACGTACGAGCGCGAGCCGAAGGTGGATATTGCCCGCCTGCGCGCGATAAATTCGCGCCGCGCGGCGATCGAAGAAGAATAAACACAACACAGGCGGCTTATGCCGCCTGCTTTATAACTACGATATGAACGATAAACTTTGGTACGCCTCCCCTGCGCGCGCGTGGGAGGAATCGCTACCCGTCGGGTGCGGAGCTTTGGGCGCTAACGTTTTCGGCGATCCGATAAACGAAACGCTGACGCTCAACGAGGACACGCTCTGGTCCGGCACGCCGCGGGACAAAAATAACAAAAACGCAAAAAAATACCTGCCCGAGATACGCCGCCTGCTCGACGAGGGCGACGTTGTCGGCGCGGAGGAGATAATAAACAGGTACACGCTCGGCGATATGTGCGAAACGTACCTGCCCTTTGCCGACCTTAAAATAACGTCGGACAATGGTGATATCTCCGACTACCGCCGCGAGCTTGACATTTTGCGCGGCGTATTTAAGATGACGTGCAAAAAGGACGGCTGTGATTTTTCGCAGGCTGTTTTCGCGTCGTACCCCGCGCGAATCATAGTTATTAAGTTTTCGTCCTCGCACCCGCAAAATTTCAGCATTTCGCTTACCTCAAAGCTGAAATACAGCCTTAATATATCCGAGCGCGGCGCCGAGATCTCCGGCATCGCGCCGGAGTCCAATCTTCCGACTGTGCGCGGCATAACGCCGCCGACGGTATACGGTAACGAGCAGACAAGCGACGCCATCCGCTTTTTCGGCGCCGTTGAAATAATAACGGACGGCCGGCGCGACGGACTTTGCATTTGCGGCGCAAGGGAGCTTGAAATTCGCGTGTCGCTTGCAACGTCGTTCATCTCGCCTTTTGAATCCCCGCGCGCCGACGCAAAAGCGCGAGCCTTAGCGCCGCTTGAAAATGCAAAAGGCAAGAGCTTTGACGAGCTGCTCGGCGAACACGTCCGCGATTTTTTATCGCTTTCGCAAAAATTTGACATATCGCTCGGAAGCGCGCCGGATATCCCGACAGACGAGCGTCTTATACGCGCAAGCCGCGGCGAGTCAGATCCCGCGTTTGCGGCGCTGCTTGTAAAATACGGGCGGTATCTTATGATATCGTCATCACGCCCCGGCTCCCGCGCGACGAATTTGCAGGGAATATGGAACGAAAAGCTCCACCCCGCGTGGTGCTCGAATTACACAGTCAACATCAACACCGAAATGAACTACTGGGGCGCCGAGCCGACCGGGCTTTCCGAATGCGCCGAGCCGCTTTTCGATTTTATTTCCGAGCGCGCGCAAAGCGGTGCAAAAACCGCCGATCTTCACTACGGCGCGCGCGGATGGGTATGCCACGCAAATTCCGATATCTGGGCGTACACAACGTCGTGCGGACCTGTAAACGAGCGGCGCGGATGCTCTCGGTACGCAACATGGCAGGGAGCGTCAGGGTGGCTGTGCCGTCATTTGTGGGAACATTATGAGATAACACAAAACGTCGGTTTTCTCAAAAAATACTACCCGATAATGACGGGCGCGGCGCGCTTTTATCTCGATTTTATGGTGGAAAAGGACGGTTATCTCAAAACATCCCCGTCGCTTTCGCCCGAAAATATCTATTTTGACAAAGACGGCAACAAGGTTTCAGCCGACGTTATGCCGACAATGGACAAATTCATCATAACGGAGCTTTTTCAAAATTGCCTTGCCGCCGCAAGTATTCTCGGTGAGCGCGGCGGGATCGTCGACGAAATAAAAGCCGCGCTTTCAAAAATCGAGCCGCCGAGGATAAATTCCGACGGGACGCTTTCAGAATGGAGCCGCGAATACACGGAGGCGGAACCTGATCACAGGCACGTTTCGCACCTTTACGGGCTGTATCCGTCGGACGCGATAAACAAAAACACAAAGGATCTCCTTGCCGCCGCAAAAAAGACGCTTGATCGCCGCGGCACGCAGGGCACGGGCTGGGGCATTATGTGGAAAACGTGCCTTTACGCGCGTATCGGCAGCACTGATGGGGCGTATGATATGTTCCGCCTGATCTACAACCGCCTGCCGCCAAACGCGCCGATGGGAAATACGGGCGGCGGCCTTTACGACAGCCTTCTCGCCGCGTGCCCGCCGTTTCAGATAGACGCAAACTTCGGCGCGATAGCCGCCGTTTGCGAAATGCTGGTGCGCGACACAAAAGACGGCGTCGAGCTTCTCCCCGCCTGCCCCGCAGAGTGGAAAGAGGGCGAGATACGCGGGTACCGCCTTAAAGGCGGGCGTGTGCTTGATTTTTCGTGGCGGGACGGAAAGGTTACAAAATCGGTGATACACGATGCTTTATGACCGCGACATTCGCCCGTATCTGTACGATTTTCTTGACGAAATGTTCCCGCGCGTGCGCACGTTTGACGAAAAGATAATCGGGCGTTCCCGCTCGGACGTTTTTGCCGTCATCGACGGGGCGCTTGTCGGCATAGAAATAAAAAGCGACGCCGACACTTACGCGCGTCTGCCGTCGCAGGTAAAGAACTACGACAAGTTTTTCGACTATAACTACATTGTCGTCGGCAAAAGCCACGCAAAAAAGGTTGACGCTCACGTGCCGTCGCACTGGGGCATAATCGCGCTTGACGACAGCGACGGCGTTTTGCTTGTTATGCATCGCCCGGCGCAGATAAACGTCAAAGCAAAACTGTCAAATCAGCTTCGGCTTTTGTGGCGGCGGGAGCTTGTTTCGGTGCTGAAAAGGTGCGGCCTTCCCGGTTATACGTCGAAAAGCCGCGCTTTTTCGGAAAAGGCTCTGCTTGATCGTGCCACTCCCGATAAAATAAAAGCGGCGATGACCGAGGAGCTTTTTGAGCGCGATTACACAACGCTTAACGATCAAAAACCGCGCCCCACGATAAAAAGCCTTTCCAAAAGAGCAAGAAGAAAAGCATAGGCTTGATTTTTTCCATAAAATATGATAAAATGTATAAAAATATGTTTGGGAGGAATATATGTCACAAATTTTCGAATCCGGCGAGATGTATCTTGAAGACATCCTTGTTCTGAAAAAGCGCGGCGACGTCCGCTCTATCGACATCGTTAATTTCACGGGATATTCTCGCCCCAGCATCAGCCGCGCGATAAGTCTGCTTAAAAAGGACGAATATATCACCGTGGACGCGCACGGTTATATCGATCTTACTGAAAAAGGCCGCTCAATTGCGGAAAAGATATACGAGCGGCACAACGTTATGACGGCATTTTTCGAGTATATCGGCGTCGATCCCGACGTGGCGGAGCAAGACGCGTGCAAAATCGAACACGTTATCAGCGATGAAACGTTTGAAAAAATAAAGGAACACGCATCGTCCCTTACGAGTAAACTATAAAGGGACAGCTATATTTCATAACCGCATAGGCGTGGAAACGTATTTGTCCCAAAAAATAAAAAGGGACAAATAAAATGACCGAACAATTAAGTACTGTTTTTGGAATACTTATTCCATTTATCGGGACGACTCTCGGCGCGGCGCTTGTGTTTTTTATGCGGCGCGGCTTTGGCGAGCGCGTGCGATGCTCGATGCTCGGGTTTGCGTCAGGCGTGATGATAGCGGCGTCGGTATGGTCGCTTCTGCTTCCGTCGATCAAAATGGCGGCGGAGTTTTCCGTGCCGCACTACCTTCCCGCAACGGTCGGTTTTGTTTGCGGTATAGCGTTTTTGCTTGCGCTTGACAAAATAATTCCGAATATCCGCGAGCGCGCTGAAAACGCGCCAAGCTCACGCGGGGCGCTCGGCAGATCGACAATGCTGTTTTTAGCGGTGACGCTTCACAACGTTCCCGAGGGAATGGCTGTCGGCGTTGCGTTTGCGGGCGTTATATCGTCCGCGCCGTCGGTAACAATGGCGGAGGCGATGGTGCTGTCCATCGGGATAGCGGTGCAAAACCTGCCGGAAGGCTCGATAATATCACTGCCATTGCGGGCGGACGGCATGAAAAAGAGCCGTGCGTTTCTTTACGGGACGCTTTCGGGCGTCGTTGAGCCGATAGCCGCGGCGCTGACGCTCGCACTTGCCGCGATAATATCGCCGATACTGCCATACATCCTTTCATTTGCGGCGGGCGCGATGATCTACGTCGCCGTGCGCGAGCTTATCCCCGAGGCGATGACGGGTGACGGCGCTGACTTTGGGATCATCGGCGCAGCCATCGGGTTTGCGCTTATGATGATACTCGACGTTGCACTGGGATAAATTCAAATACAAAAAAGCAGGCATAGCCTGCTTTTTTTACATTATTGCCAAAAGGCACGCGGCGGCGATCAGCGAAATCAGCGACAGCGCCGCCAAAAAGTCGTAAATCTTCATATTCATCTCCGACGCACATATTGTGCTCAAAAGGTGAAGAAGTATTCATCAAATGTGAAGTATCGAGCTTGCAACGCCGAAATACAGAAGCAGCGCCAGCGCGTCGACTATGGTCGTGATGAACGGGCTTGCCATAACGGCGGGGTCAAAGCCGATCTTTTTTGCAAGAAGCGGCAGAGTGCATCCGATAAGCTTTGATACGACGATTGTGAACATCAGCGTTATAGATACGACAAGCGCGACAAGTATGCCGTTTATATCGGTCGCCCAAAGCATACGGTCGATGAACAGCACCTTCAAAAACGCCACCGGCGCAACGGTAAGTCCGCAGACAATGGCGACTCTTACCTCTTTCCAGATTATGCGCCACACGTCGCGAAGCTCCACGTCGCCAAGAGATAGACCACGGATGATCGTGACGCTCGCCTGTCCGCCGGCGTTGCCGCCCGTGTCCATTATCATCGGGATGAAGCCGGTCAAAACGATACACGACGCAAGCGCCGACTCAAATGAGTTGATGATTTGCGACGTAAACGTTGCGGAAATCATAAGCAAGAGCAGCCACGGTATGCGTTTTGCATACGTTGCAAAAACGCCCGTTTTCATATACGGCTTCTCTGTCGGCACGATAGCCGCCATTTTTTCGATATCCTCGGTTGCCTCGTCTTCCATGACTTCAAGAGCGTCGTCGATGGTGACGATACCGACAAGCCTCTGCTCGCGGTCAACAACGGGAATTGCAAGGTAGCCGTATTTCTGGAACTGCGAAGCAACGAACTCTTTATCGTCCGTCGTTTCAACGGCGATGAGGTTCTGGTGCATTATTTCCGATATTTTTGTGCCGCTTGCGGCGACAAGCATTGAACGCACTGAAACAACGCCCACAAGCTTGCGGTTTTCGGTAACGTAGCAGGTGTAGACCGTTTCCTTGTCCACGCCGTCGCGCCTGATGCGCGCAAACGCTTCCTCAACAGTCATGCTCGGATAAAGGCTGACGTACTCGGGCGTCATAAGACTGCCGGCGCTGTCCTCGGGATAAAGCAGAAGCGCATTTATGGACTTGCGCGTCTCGGCGTCGGTGTTTTTGAGTATGCGCGCGACGACGTTTGCGGGCATTTCTTCGATAAGGTCGGCGGCGTCGTCGAGGTAGATCTCGTCCATCACGGCACGAAGCTCAACGTCCGAGAACCCTTTTACAAGCACCTCTTGAAATTCCGGATCAGCCGCCACAAACAGATCCGCCGCCGACTCCTTCGGGAGCAGTCTGTATGTCAGCAAAATATCTTTTTCGTCAAGACCTTCAAGCGCCTCCGCAACGTCGACGGGGTTGACCTCGGCAAGCAAAGCTTTAAGCGCCTTGATATTTTTCTGTTCCAAAAGCTCCTCTATCTTTTCGTGGAGCTCGTGGCTATCAAATTCGTTCATAATAAAAACTCCTTTCTTTGTGAAAGGAGATTTGTCATCGGTAAATCAAAAAAGACCCGCCTCTGCAAATCCCCGTAATGAAGTCACGCATGGGCAAGCCGAATTATGAACGCAAAAACTATCCGCCCGTAATGAAGACCGGATCACTTGCGCGCGCAAAAAATCGGCATAACCCCACGGTACCTCGACTTCCGGAATCCATTACGTTCACCTCGATATAATTTGGTCTGCATTTAGTTTAACCCAAAACGGCGGATTTGTCAATATTTCAGACGAAAAAAAGGCTCCCTTGCGGGAGCCTTTTTTATTAGGAATTAGGAGTTAACCTTTATTATTTGGAGAAGCTGTTAACAAATACGTAGAATGTGTTACCAATTACAACGTAGTTGAAGCCGAGCGTAGCGTTCGGGTTCTGGTACGAAGCTGCCTGGATAGACATGTAGTTGTTAACCGGTGACATAGCAACATTCCAGAATGTGCCGTTAAAGTAAGCGTCAACGACTGCTTCTTTAGCTGCATCGATCTTAGCCTGTGCTTCTGCAACGTCTTCTTCTGTGTACATGTGTGAGCCGCCAACGCCTTCAGCAACGATGTCGCTGCTGGACTTGTAAGCTGCTACGATTTCAGACTCTGTAGAAACAGATACGTTAGTATTGCTGCCGCCTACGCCGAATCTGTTGCCATCAAGATCATGATAGATGAACTTGAACGCATACTTCGAAACGTCAACGCCTGCAACGCCGCCAACTGTAGCTACTGTCTTGCCGCTTGTTTCAGCTGCTGTGATCGTACCTGCGACAACCTTGATGTTCTTGTCTTCCGTGCCGTATGTGCCCGGTGTCTTCTCGTCAACTTTAACGATAACTTCGTTATTGCTGTCTACGAGGAAGTAACCGCCTTCAGCCACGCTAGCCTGAGTTGCATCGATGATGCCACGAGACGTGTATGTGCCGAATACGTACTGGATAGAACCGATTTCTTCGCCTGTTACGACGTCGATAGCGGAACCTGTGGATCTGATTACCCAGAAGTTGTTGAGCTGGACAGCCTCTGCGATGATGCCTGCATCAGCGTTGAGGTATACGAGCTTAGCGCTGCCCTTGATCGTGGGTTCAAGTTTGAACGTAGGATCTACCGGCTGAGTAGGTGTAGTGCCTTCTTTGTTGAGGCTTACGATCTCACCGAATACGGAGAGCATTGTACCTGTTGTAGCGGAGCCATTGTACTGGTAATCTGTTACGAAGATACCCTGGTTATTAGCAGCGAGTTCCTTCGGAGATGTAACTGTGATCTTGAAGTTGCTGTTATCTGTCTTGCCATCGGATGTGTTGGATACCGGTGTGATAACAACGATCTTCGTTGTCTGGAGCATCTGGAAGGACTTAGATGTGTTAAGACCATTCTTAAGGTTTACATGATACAGAGCCGGAGCATAGCCGTCTTCACCCTTAACGAACGGGTTAACTGTAAGCGAAACGAGGTCTTTCGTTGCAACGCTTACGCCAACATCCTTAAGAGCTACGTCGTACTTAACATCTGCAACTGTAGCATTTGTTCTGTCGTAGCTGGGCTCGTCGGAAACGAACTTCGTTGTATCATATACAGCGCGGTTAAGGATCCACCATACATAGCCGTCACCATCGACGTAGTACACCGTTGTATCTGTGTAGGATACACCGTCGTCTTTACGCTGGTTAGCTGTGTTTTCACCTTCACGAACTTCAACAAGGTCTGTCTTGGATCTGTCGATCTGGTAGTACTTGGAACCTACAACGCCTTCAAGGCTTTCTACTGTCGAGAACATAACTGTGTAAGTGATCTTACCAGTGTTGGAAACTGTTCTGAGGTAGTACGGGTTGTAACCAACAACCATGTTATACTGATCGGAGATACCGATTACTGTATTGTTGTTGTCTACGATGTTTGTTGTTGTGCCTGAAACCTTAGCAAAGCCAAGGATGTAAGCATTGTCAAATACGCCGAGGAGAGCGTCTTTGACGCCACCTGCTGTCCAGTTAAGAGCTGCGCCTACTTCATAGAGATCTCTCTCTACATAGAAGTATGTATCAGATCTGTAACCTGCACGAGTTACGTTATCGTTGATGAATACGTTTCTCATCTGGAGGTAACCGGCGTTGTTGATGTCAGAGAGCATCGTGGAAGAACCGGAACCAACATATGCGGTGTCGTATGCGTCGTAGTCAAGGCCTTCGATTGTGTAGTACTTGTTATATGCGCCCTTGGAGAGGGAGATATAAACGAGGTCACCGCCGTCAACCTTTTCGCCGTTTTCAGCTGCGTCTACATTGTAGAGTTTTCTGTCAACGAGGAGGTTGTGAACAATCTTGTATGTTTCTGCGCCGTATGTCCAAACTGCAGTAGAGGAACCTGTTACGTCAAGAGTCTTAACGCTTGTACCTGTCGTGTAGCTTGTGCTGGATGTGATAACACCCTTTTGTGTGGATGTAGTTGTTGTTGTTGTCTCTATGAAGTAACCTATAGTTGCATCATATGTTGCTGTGGAAGTATCAACAGCCGTGTAGTTACCGTTGTCTTCTGTGTAGTATACAACGCCGGATTTCCATGTCGGGATTGTTGTTGTATCGAAGTCATCGGCTGTAGCTTCTACATAAGACACTGTTGTTGTTGTTGCTGTATCAACGACGTAGTATGTTACAGTTGCATCATATGTTGCTGTGGAAGTATTAACAGGCGTGTAATTGCCGCCGTCTTCTGTGTAGTACTCAACGCCGGCTTTCCATGTCGGGATTGTTTCTGTATCGAAGTCAGCATCTGTAGCTAATTCATAAGACGTTGTTGTAGTTGTTACTTCAACGTTTGTGATGTTGCCGCCAACACCGTTGCGTGTGATAGCCGACCAGTCTGCATCCTTAAGGAAGCCGAACATAGCGCCGGAAGTTGTGGAAACTTTCTTGAAGATCTGGCCGTAGTATTCAGCGTCAGCGTCGTATGCTGTAGCAAGAACGTAGTCGCCGTCTACTTCTGTGAAGAGTTCGTAATCTTCGAAGTTGTTAGCGTCGATTGTTACGCCAAGAACGTCAACAGATACGTAGCCCTTGTACTGCGGTTTAGCAAAGTACTCAACGTCGCTTACGTCAAGGAGAGAACCTGCCTTGAAGATCTGCGGGTTAGCGCCGCCGTTAGCTGCGTTGTGCTGAGTGGACTGCTGGAGTGTAGGAACTGTGTCGCCGTCAGGCATATTGTCGTCCGTGTCATAGTAGAGACCGCCAACCTGTACGCCGTATGCGCCAAGACCGTTCATAACCTTAAGAAGGTTCTGAGCAGCTGTACCTGCAACAACAGGGAAGAAGTTTGTAAGCTGATAGAGCTCGATCGGAAGATCATCCTCGAAGAATACATCTATACCGAAGGAAGCAAGGATAAGGGAGTTGGAAGCGCCGTTACGGAGTCTCTCTTTGAAGAGGTCGTAAGAAGGAACTTCACCGGCTACCTCAGACTTAGCAGAGTAGTTGCCTGTGGAAACAACTGTTACCTGGTAAGAGTTGTCGCCATCTTCTGTCTTTGTAACGCCTGCAACGTAGCCCCTAACTGCACCGGAAACTGCTGTTTCGATCATGCACCAAACTACGCCGTTTTCAGCTGCAACGTATTTAACGGAGTGACCAGCCATCCAAGAACCTGCCTGAACTGTACCGATCTCATCGTCAGAAACGTGATCTGTTACGAAGCTGAGAAGTTCTCTGCCAGCTTCGAATGTAAGTGTGGATGTAACGCCGTCAACTGTTACGTCGAGGTCGATTGTGTTCTCAGGATTTACAGGGATGTAGAGTTTAACTCTCTCGCCTGCGGATGTAAGAACTTCTGCTGCGTAGCATGTAACACCGTCAACTTTGACTGTGCCGGCTGCAACGTTCTCAATGTAACCTGTTGTAAGAGCTGCAACATCAACTGTCTTGTACGGATAGATCGTAGAAAGACCGTATGTGTTTGTATCGTTCGGGCCGCCATAGAGTCTACGCTCGTTGCTTGCAACAACTACGAGCTGAACTTTATTGGAAGCTGCTGAAGACGTTGTGTTCCAACCGTCTGTACCGCCGCCTGTTGTGCCACCGAATGCAACTGTCTTGTCAACTACAAGACCGCCAACACCGTGACCCTTAAGGCCCTGAGCGGAGAGGATGAAGTTACCGAAGGAGTCATAGATCTCTTTCGTGAAAGCATCAGCACCTGCCATGTCGCCTTCGCTAGCCGGATCGTGAGATTTGTTAACGCCGCCGTAGTAAAGGGCACGAGAGGATTCTGTAACAACTGCTACATCATAGTAACCGTCGTTGTCTGTGTCAGAGAAGATAACGTTGGATTCGCCCTGTGCCGGAGCAAGGATAAGCTGGTAAGCTTCTGCAACCGTGAGAGGATTCTCAACGTCGATAGCATTCTGATCGAGTCTGCCGTCTTTGAGGAAAATCGAGAAGATGTCAAAGCTTGCGTTTGTAACGAACGCACCGCCTTCAACAACGAGCTCGTAAGCAACGCCGGACGGGATGTAGGATTCGATCTCAAATGTCTCTGTAACTAAGTTTCCATCGAAGTGGGAAGCATAGTCGCCATGAGCAAGAAGGATAGCCTTCTGGTTGTCATTAAAGTATGCGCCTTCATAAACCTTGTCGCCAACATAGCCAACAACGCTTACTGTGATAGCAGCTGTGCTGTCCATTGTGCCTTCAGGAGCGTATACTTTAACTTCGTTAGCTGCACCCGTGTAGGATGTAACTACGCTGTAAGTTGCGCCGTTTACAACGAGGTCAGCGGATTTAACTGTAACGCCGTCAGCCTTGTATTCAACGTTTGTCCAACCTACTTTTTCATTTGTAAGGCGTGCGTAAGAGCTGGAGCCAGCTGTTGAGGAGGAGAGATACCACCAACCGATAGCGGCTGTGCCTTTTCTTACGTTAGCCGTTGTAGCTGCTGCATAACCGATGTATGTATCAACTACAAGACGATCTCTGATGGAGAAACCTGCAAGAACAGATGCGGGTCTGCCTATATATCCGCCTTCAGTAAGGATGTCCTTGTTGTCTTTCGTTACGGAAAGAGTAACAACGCTACCTTTTTCAGCGTAGAGTGTTGCATCGGAAGGATCGTCTTCTGTGCCTGTAGCTTCTTTTACAAGATCAGAGAAAGCTGCTGCGGGAATTGTTACTGTGGAACCTGTAGCAAGGTTTGCAAGTACAACAACGCCTGACTTGTCGATGAAGCTGTTTGTCTGATACATGTGGCCGCTAAAGAGAGAATCGTAGTTAGCGCCTGCCATGTCTGTGTCCGTTCTACGATAAGCAACCGTGAGGTTGGTGTACGTAAGCGGTACTTCAGCAACTACGAAGTCAGCTTTAACAACTGCTGTTGTGCTGTTAGCGAAAGCAGCGCCGAGGTCCATGCCGTCAGATGTGTAACGTACGCCCGTTGCATCTGCATCATAACCATTCTCATAGAGAGAACCGTTGATGATCGTGTAGATGAGGTATGCACCCTCGCCCTTTGTGAGCTGGTATGCAGGGTCGTATGTCTCGGATTCAGCAAGGAACGTAGCGTCGAATGCGCTGAACCAGTACTGAGCAACTGCGAGGGCGTTGTGAGCCCAACGTGTTTCGCTCATTTCTACTTTGTCCTCGAATCTCATAAGTCTGTCGAGGATGATTGCCGCCTCAGCGAGTGTGATCTGCTGTGCGGGCTTGAATGTACCGTCACCGTAACCTTCGATGAGCGGACGACCAAGAGAGTACGCTATAGCGCCCTGATAGGGGCTCTCGGAGACGTCAGAGAATTTCTGGGATGCGATATCCTTGTAAGCCTGAACGTCCCAAGCGTCTGTGATGGTCTGGTGCGACTCAACCTTCGCTGCCCACATGACGAATTCGTCTCTGGAAAGCGGAGCGTCGCCGTCAGAACCGATAGCCGAAATGCCAAGTCCGTCGAGGTACTCAACGGCTTTTCTGTACCAAGCACTCTGGCTAGCGCCTGCAGAAACACTTACTATAGCTATTGCAAGCACGAATGCTACTGCAAGAACTATGGCAAGAGCTCTTGTTTTGAAGTTCTTCATAATAAAAGTCTTCCTCCTAATAAATTTTTGGTGATTTTCCGCGACGCGTTACCTCGCGGATAAAATCCCGTATTGTCATAATATCACGTTGCTTTTTATTTTTCAAGCGATTTTTGATTTTGTAACAAAGTTGTAACATTACTTTTTTCAAGGTGGCGCAATGTTTTTTACAAAATCTGCCTGTGCCGGCCCGTCCTCGCGTGTACGCGCATATATTATATATGGAAGAAAAAACGCGGGAATTTTGCATTCCCGCGGGTATTTTTTTGTAAAAATTTTCTTTTTTTCAGCCGAGATCGGCAAACGTTTCTTGCTTTATCGTGTTAAGAACTATGCTCGTTTTTGTCTGAACGACGCCCTCCGCCGTTTGAATTTCGCCGATAAGACGTTCAAGATCGCTCATTGTCGCGGTGTTGATTTTCAGTATGAACATACTGCTGCCCGTGACGGAATGGCACTCGACGACCTCCGGGTGCGTTTCAATGAATTTTTTAATGGACGCAAGCGCGTCAAAGTAATTTTTGTCGCTCGTTCCGATCTCGACAAACGCGCACACGTCAAGGCCGACCATGCCCGTATCGAGAATAAGGCTGTATTGCTTGATAACTCCCGACGTTTCAAGCTTTTTTATCCTGTCGATCACCGCCGAGACCGACATCCCGATCTTTTTGCTTATCTCAGACGCGCTAAGACGTGAGTTTCTTTTAAGACAAGATATTATTTCAAGGTCTATTTCGTCAACTTTTTTTCCTGCGAAGCCCATTTTTTTCTCCATGTTGTGTATTTTTTCGCAATTTTTTGCTTTTTCAACTGATTTTACCACAAAATTTTGAAAATGTAAAGACTTATTCGCTTTTTATATTGAAAAAAATTTAATTTTGTATTATATTATGATTATGAATAACAATTCGGAGGGCAAAATGTTTGACATTAAAAAATTTGCATCGGAACACAGTGAAACACTGAAAAAAATATACGGCTCAAACACGGCCGGGATGACTGAACGCATCGCGCGCGCGGTTGAAAGCTTCAAAGAGATTTACGGCGACGGCGAAATTGCCGTTTTTTCCGTACCGGGACGCAGCGAGATATGCGGCAACCACACCGACCACAACCGCGGCGAAGTTTTTGCCGCATCGATAGACCTTGACGTGCTTGCGATAGCGCGCTCGACAAAAGACGGCATAATCCGCGTAAATAGCGAGGGATTTCCCGAGTGCCGCGTTGACACAGCCGACCTTACGCCCAAAAAAGAGGACGAGGGCAACAGCAACGCGCTGATTCGCGGCGTCTGCGACGGATTTGTTCGCCGCGGGCTTAAAATCACGGGATTTGACTGCTACATGACCTCGCGCGTGCTCGGCGGTTCGGGACTTTCGTCGTCAGCCGCATTTGAGGACACCATCGGCACGATCCTCAGCCATTTTTCAAACGGCGGCTCGGTCGATTACATGACGATATCGCAAATAGCTCAGTACGCGGAAAACGCGCATTTCGGAAAGCCGTGCGGCCTTATGGACCAAGTGGCGTGCGCTTGCGGCGGATTTGTTCATATAGACTTTGCAGATCCCGCGTCGCCCGTATGCACGCGCATTCCTTTTGATATAGAAGCGGCGGGCTACACGCTTTGCATCGTAGCGACGGGCGGTTCTCACGCAGACCTTACCGACGACTACGCCGCTGTTCCCGCGGAGATGAAAAAAGTGGCGTCGTACTTCGGAAAAGAAGTGCTTCGCGACGTTTCGCGCGAGGAAATTCTTAAAAACGTTCCCGCTCTCCGCGCATACGCAGGCGACAGAGCGATCTTGCGCGCGCTTCACTTTATTTCCGAGAACGAGCGCGTAAGAGATATGCAGAAGGCGCTTGACGCGGGCGATATCGACGCGTTCCTTTGCGTTGTAAACGCCTCGGGCAGATCGAGCGCGATGCTTCTTCAAAACTATTTTGCGCCGAAAGCACCGGCAGAACAGGGCATAACGCTTGCTTATGCTGTTGCGCGCGAGCTTCTTTGCGGACGCGGCGCGGTTCGCGTTCACGGCGGCGGCTTTGCCGGAACGATACAGGCATTTGTTCCGAATGATATGCTTGAATCTTTCACCGCGGGTATGGAAGCGGCATTCGGAAAAGGAAGCGTTACGTCGCTGTTCATCCGCCCGCTCGGAGCAACAAAAATAGGATGATAAAGGCGTACTCGCTTTTTTCCGGCTCCTCGGGCAACTGCTTTTTCGTCGATGCGGGGTGCGACAAGATCCTGATCGACGCCGGCGTTAGCGAAAGGCGAATTTCGCACGCGCTGGAAGAGCTTGGCGTAAAATTTGACGACATTTCAGCAATTTTCATCACGCACGAACACATTGATCACACGCGCGGACTTGAAACGATCTCAAAAAAGCACGACATTCCCATACATATGACTGTCGGCACGGCGCGCGCGGCGATAACGTCGCCGCTATCACCGGTTCTTGCTCGCCTATATGCTCACAAAGACTGCTTTTCCGCTTTATGCGGCGCGCTTAAAGTAAGCGCTTTCAATATCCCGCACGATGCGGCGCAACCGGTCGGGTACATTGTAGAAAAAGACGGCGTGCGCCTCGGTTTTTGCACCGATACGGGCTGCATTACCGATGAGATGACAAAAAACCTCGTCGGCTGTCGCGCCGCGGTGATAGAGGCAAACCACGACGGCAATATGCTTTTGCTCGGGCCGTATCCGTATAACCTGAAAATGAGGATATCGTCGGATACGGGGCATCTATCAAACGACGACGCGGCGACGCTTGCCCGAGCTTTGTGCGACGGCGGGGCAAAATCGCTGATGCTGGCGCATCTTTCAAAGGAAACAACACGCCGAAAATCGCCTATGACGCCGTTTCAAAAGCCGTGTGCGGCAAAGCCGAAATTTTTGTTGCGTCGCCCGACGCGATAAGGGAGCTTGTTGTAAAATAAAATATCCAAAAGCGTTTTTTGCAATGCAAAAACGCTTTTTTGTTTTGTGCATATAATTTTTATGAAAGAATTTTTGTGAGGGAACGAATGAAAAGAAGAATTTTCAGCGGCGCCGCAACGGCGCTTATCACGCCTTTCTCAAACGGAAAAGTCGATAAAACCGCGCTTATATCGCTGATCGAGGATCAGATAGCGTGCGGCATCGACGCGCTTGTCGTTGTCGGCACGACGGGCGAGAGCGCAACGCTTACGGACGAGGAAAAAATCGACGTTATTTCGCTCGCTGTCAAAACTTCGGCGCATCGCGTGCCGATAATCGCGGGCGCGGGAAGCAACGACACGCACCACGCGTCATATCTTTGCAGCGCGGCAAAGGACGTCGGCGCCGACGCGCTTTTGTGCGTGACTCCGTACTACAACAAAACGTCGCCGCGCGGGGTGGTGGCTCACTTTTTTTACATTGCGGACAACACGGACCTTCCGTTGATCGTCTACAACGTGCCGTCGCGCACGGGAGTCGATATTTCGCCGCAGACGTATGCCGAGCTTGCAAACCATCCGAATATCGCGGCTGTAAAGGAGGCGGACGGAAACATATCTAAATTTGCGCGCACGGTTGCGCTTGTCGGCGACAGGCTTGATTTTTACAGCGGGAACGACGATATGACAGTGCCTATGATGTCGCTCGGCGGCGCGGGGGTGATATCGGTGCTTTCAAATATTCTGCCGGCGGAAGTGCGCCGCATGTGCGCGCTGTATTTTAGCGGCAAAACGGATGAGGCGGCGCGTATGCAGATCAGATATCTGCCGCTGATCTCGGCGCTTTTTGCGGACGTAAACCCCATACCCGTGAAATACGCGATGAGCGTTCTTGAAAAATGCTCGGGCGAGGTTCGTCTGCCCCTTGTCCCGCCCGACGACAACGTAAAGGAAAAAATACGCAAAAGTCTTGCTGATATCGGGCTTTTGCCGGGCGGCAGTAATTTGCCATGAAAATTATTTTATGCGGCGCGCTCGGCAAAATGGGCGCGGAAATGACACGGCTGATAGAACAAAGCGACGACACGATTTCGGCGGCCGTCGATATTGCGGCTGAGTCGGGAAGCGGTATTTTTCGCTCGCTTAACGACGTTTCAGCCGACGCCGACGTGCTTATAGACTTTTCGTTTCACGGTGCGGCAGAGCGGATATGCGAATACGTAACGTCGCGCGCGCTTCCCGCCGTTATAGCCACGACGGGACATACGGAGCACGAGCTTGCGGTCATAAAAAACGCGGCGGAGCGGGTGCCGATTTTTCTTTGCTCAAATATGGCGCCGGGGATTGCGCTTATTTGCGATTTTGTGCGCCGCGCCTCGATTTTTTACCCGAATGCAGAC
Organism: Clostridia bacterium; assembly: GCA_017447775.1. Classification (GTDB taxonomy): domain Bacteria; phylum Bacillota; class Clostridia; order Oscillospirales; family CAG-272; genus RGIG6816. The sequence continues at coordinate 67,394 of JAFSMU010000014.1, forward strand.
ATTGAGATCGTAGAAACTCACCGCCGCGGAAAGCTCGACGCGCCATCGGGAACGGCGATTATGCTCGCGCGCGAAATGACCGGGAACGGCAGGATCGGAAGCGTCGGAATACACTCGCTGAGGCTTGGCAATACAGTCGGCGAGCATACGGTTATCATCTGCGCCGACGGTGAAACGCTGACGGTGACTCACCGCGCCGACAAGCGCATGATTTTCGCCCGAGGCGCACTTGCGGCGGCAAGATTTATCATAAATATGCCCGCGGGACTTTACGATATGAGATCGCTGATCAAAACGGAGGAAACATGAGAATAAATTTTACAAAAATGCACGGCTGCGGCAACGATTACATATACATTGACTGCCTTTCATCGCCGCCGCCTGACGATGTCGCGGCACTGTCAAGGGCGATGTCGCGCAGGCGCTTTTCAGTTGGCGCCGACGGGGTGATATTGATTTTGCCGTCGAGCGTCGCCGACGCTAAGATGCGGATCTTCAACGCTGACGGAAGCGAAGGAAAAATGTGCGGCAACGGCATTCGCTGTGTCGGAAAATACTTGTGGAACGTCCGAAAAATGAACAAGCCGGAGTTGTTTATCGAAACGCTCTCAGGCGTGAAAAGGCTTGTCGCAAAAGAGGAAAAAGGAAGCGTTTCGCTTGTCGGCGTCGATATGGGACGCGCAGAGCTGTTATCAAGCAAAATACCGATCATTTCGCCGCTTGAGAAGGTTGTGTTCTCGCACGTTGAGATCGGCGGCGAAACGTTTGTGATCACGTGCGTTTCGATGGGAAATCCGCACGCCGTTATGTTCATTTCAGACGTTGAAAATGCGGATATTGAACACATCGGCCGCTTGTTTGAACAAAGCGAATTTTTTCCCGAAGGGATAAACGTCGAGCTTTGTCGTCTCGACGGAGATAACGCCGTCACTATGCGCGTTTGGGAGCGCGGCAGCGGAGAAACGCTTGCTTGCGGAACAGGCGCGTGCGCCGCGGCAGTCGCCTCGGTTCTCGGGGGGACGTGCAAATACGACGAGCCGATAAAGGTACGTCTGCCGGGCGGAGAATTATACGTAACCGTTTCAGAACGGCTTGACGTATTTATGCTCGGCGGCGCCGAAATTGTTTACAGCGGGGTTTACGATTATGAATGTACCGATAAATGAAAACTATGAAAAGCTTGACGGCGGCTATCTTTTTGCCGAAATTGCAAAGCGGGTGAGATCGTATGAGGAAAGAAACGGCAAAAAGCCGCTCAGCCTCGGCGTCGGCGACGTTTCACTGCCGCTGTCGCAATGCGTCGTTACCGCGATGAAAGAGGCCGCAAACGAAATGGGGCGCGCCGAAACGTTCCGCGGGTATCCGCCGTATTTCGGGTACGATTTTCTGCGCGGCGCGATACGCCGCCACTATGCGCGTTTTGGCGTTTTGCTTGACGACGATGAAATATTCGTGTCGGACGGCGCGAAAAGCGACAGCGCAAACTTTGGCGATATACTCGGCGATGCGCCCGTTTTTGTGTGCGATCCCGTCTATCCCGTCTACGAGGACGCAAATATTATGGCGGGGCGGCGCGTAACGCGCATCAGCGCCGCAAAGGAGAACGGTTTTGTCGTTTCAGCCAAAGACTTCAGCGCGGAGAGCGCCGTTATTTATTTATGCTCGCCGAACAATCCGACAGGCGCCGTGTACGACAAAAACGTGATGTCGGAATGGGTTGAAAAAGCGAAAAGCAGCGGTTCGCTTATTATTTTCGATTCGTCGTATCAGGCATACATCGTCGGGGATGAGCCGCGCTCGATTTTTGAGATAGACGGGGCGGACGAGTGCGCCGTTGAGATATCGAGTCTGTCGAAAACGGCGGGGTTTACGGGCGTGCGATGCTCGTGGACCGTCGTTCCGAAAAATCTTCTTTCGCGCGGGCGCTCGATAAACGAAATGTGGGCGCGCCGCCAGTCGACAAAGTTCAACGGCGTTTCATACGTTACTCAGCGCGCGGCGGAGGCCGCACTCTCATACGCAGGGTATGAAGAATGCAGAAAAAACATTGACTATTATATGGAAAACGCGCGCCTTATAATGCGGGCGCTGAGTGAAAAAGGCGTTTATCACACCGGCGGCAAAAATTCGCCGTACGTCTGGGCAAAATGCCCGAGAGGTCTTAGTTCCCGCGAGTTTTTCGACGCGGCGCTCGAATGCGGCGTCGTCTGCACGCCGGGATCGGGGTTTGGCAGTGCGGGCGAAGGATATTTCAGGCTTACGGCGTTCAATACGCGCCAAAACACAATAAATGCCACATCGGCGCTTTCATCAATTTTGTGAGGTAAAATATGAAACAATACAAAGTCGCCGTTCTCGGCGCAACGGGCGCCGTCGGGCGCGAAATGATAAAAATACTCGAGGAGCGCCGCTTTCCCGTCGGGGAGCTTAAATTGCTTTCGTCAGAGCGGAGCGCGGGCAAAAAAATCTGCTTTTACGGAGAGGATATCCCTGTCGCCGCGGCTGAGCCGTCGTCATTTTCGGGGTGTGATATCGTGCTTGGCGCGTCGCCGAATAAGATCGCCGTCAGGTTTATGCAAAATATAGTTGACGCGGGCGCTGTTTTTATCGACAATTCAAGCGCGTTCAGGCTGCACGACGACGTGCCGCTCGTCGTGCCCGAAATAAACCCCGGCGACATAAAAAAACATCGCGGCGTTATATCAAATCCCAATTGCGCGACTATAATCGCGCTCGTCGCTGTGAATCCGATAAACAAGCTGTCAAAAATAACGAAAATGACCGTTTCCACATATCAGGCGGTTTCGGGAGCGGGAGCTGGCGGTCCGGTGGAGCTTTTCGATCAGATCAGGGCTGTTTTTGACGGCAAAAGAGTTGAAAAAAACGTATTTCCGCGTCAAATAGCATACAATCTTATCCCCAAGATCGGCGATTTCTGCGAAAACGGATACACAACCGAAGAGATGAAAATGCAAAACGAAGGAAGAAAGATACTTCATCTGCCGTCGCTTAAAGTGAGCTGTACCTGTGTTCGCGTTCCGGTCGTGCGCTGTCACTCGGAGGCGATATCCGTAACGACGGAGCGCCGTATTTTGCCCGAGGAGGCACGGCGCGAAATTATTTCAGCCGAAGGATGCAGACTTTCAGACAACACGGCGGAAAACATATACCCGACGCCGCTTGACGCGTCGGGTGGCGACACGGTGCTTGTCGGCAGGGTGAGGGAGGATATGGCAAATGAAAATACGCTCTCGCTTTGGTGCGTTGGCGATCAGATAAGAAAAGGAGCGGCCGCAAATGCCGTTCAGATCGCCGAAAAACTGATCGCTTTGTAAATAATTCAATAGCTTTGCGTGCTTTTCTTTTCAAAAAAAGAGAAAAGCACGTTTTTTGCGATTTTTTCCACATTATATATTGAAAATTTATTATAATCTATTGAAAAAGTTAATTAGTTATGATATAATTTATATAATACTATAATTACGGCATTATGCCCTTTCCCGAAAAAGACGAAAGGAATGTAAAAAATGTACAGAGATATCTGGGAGCTTGTTCTTGTAGAGCTTGAAAAAAAGTATTCGGAGCCGCTGATGGACCTGTGGTTCCGCAATCTTGAACTTGTTCATATAGACGACAAATATGCCTTCATTTTGACGGGCGACGAAAGCTATATCGTCAATCTTCTCAATTCAAAATATGCGGAAACGATAGCGCAGGCGCTCAAAGAGGTAACCGGTTTTCTCGTCAAGGTAAAAATCTTTTCAAGCAAGACTTTTACCCTTGAGGACGCCATTCTTTCAATGGAGTCGCCGGAGCCTGCCGAAAAGACTCCCGCGGAAGTAATAACAGAGGATATCGGCTCTTACAAACCGAAAAACCAGACTTTCGGAATAACGGACGCCGACAAGGACTTCACTTTTGAAAATTTTGTCGTCGGTTCGTCAAATAAATTCGCCCACGCCGTTTCGCTCGCTGCGGCAAATATGCCTGCCGACGCGTACAACCCGCTTTTTATTTACGGTCAGTCCGGAATCGGCAAAACGCACCTTATGAAAGCGATAGCAAACAAGGTAAAGGACGAGCATCCGGACTTTAAGATAATTTTCGTCAAGGGCGACGATTTTACAAACGAAATGATAGACGCTCTCGCAAAGCATAACATGACGGCTTTCAAAGGTAAATACAGAAACGCCGATATGTTCCTTGTAGACGACGTGCAGTTCATCGCGGGCAAGGCGTCGATACAAGAGGAGTTCTTCCATACGTTCAACACGCTCTTTGAAGATCACAAGCAGATCGTTTTAACATCTGACCGCCACCCCAGCGAAATTCAAAAACTCGAAGAAAGAATACGCACGCGTTTTGAGGGCGGCATGATAGCCGATATACAGTCGCCCGATACGGAACTTAGAATAGCCATAGCCAAGAAAAAAGCCGAAATGATGAAAGTAGACCTTTCAAACGAGGTGCTGACATTCATCGGTGAAAACGTAAAATCGAGCATCCGTCAGATCGAGGGCGTTATAAAGAAGCTCGGCGCTTACAGCTACATCACTCAGACGCCGATAACGCTTGACATCGCGAAAAATCAACTCTCAACGGTGATTTCCGTGGCCTCCTCGCCGACGGAAAAGGCGGAAAAGATAATCGAGAGCGTTTCAAAGATATACGACGTGCCCGTTGAGGACATCAAGAGTAAAAAGAGATCGAAGGAAATTTCAAATGCGCGCCACGTTGCCGTTTACGTCATAAGAAAAATAACGCAAATGACCGTTGTCGATATCGGAAAGATATTCAACCGCGATTATACGACGATCCTTGCGTCGATCGACGTAATCACAAGCGGCATCGTTTCAAATCCCGACCTTGAAAGAACGGTAAACGGACTTATAAAAGATTTTTCGTGAAATTGTTTATACAAATGTAAAATACCATTTTTTCACTCAAAACCGGTATTTGAAAATTTTTCCACATTGTGTGGAAAAGTATGTTAAAAACTTGCAGTTGCTACGTTTTTCCTTTGTGCAAAAATTTTACGGTTTTTTTCTGAAAAATTAAACGACTCCATTTTTTCGTTGATATCGCTTGATTTTGATTTTTTCAAGTTTTATACAAACCGATAAAATCAAATTCCAATTTTTACATTTTTATCCATAATAAAATGCACGTTATCAACACCTTTATAAACAAGTTTTTCCTTTGAAGCCGAATTTTTCACAATTTGCGGTTTATGACAAAATTTTTTGAAACAATCAACATTCAATCAATAAAAAAACGTCATCGTTTTCAACAAAAATAAACAAAAAAATATAGACGAATACATAATTTTCAGACTTTTCCACAAAATCCTCGAACACTAAAACTACTACTTCCTTATTTTTTATCAATTCAATTTAAGAAAGGCCGCCTACGGCGGAAAGGTAACGAAATGAAAGTAACATTCAACAGAGATGCGCTTCTTCTTGCGATCACACGTTCTCTCGGCTGCGTTTCAAACGACAAGACGATGGGAAGCATCGAGGGCATTTATATCGGCACAAAAGACGACAACGAGTGCCTTATTTGCGCTTACGACTACGAAAAAGGACTTAAAACGTACATTTCCGCAGACGTTGAGGAAGGCGGAACAATGGTGATCAACGGAACAAAGCTTGCGTCTGTTGTAAAATTCATGCCCGCTGACATCACCATCGAAACGGGAGAGGGCGGAACGGCGACGATATACAGCGGAAAATCGAAATTTCAGCTTTTCTATATTTCCGGTGAGTCTTTCCCGCCGATACCGGAGCTCAGCCCTGACAGATTTTTCTCTCTGCCGCAAAATGCGCTCCGTAAACTCATAAATCAGACGTCGTTTGCAATTTCACACGACGAATCGCGTCCCGTGCTTACAGGGCTTTATTTTGAGGTCAAAGCGGGACACGTGCGCGCTGTTGCGTGCGACTCTTTCAGACTTGCTATCAGAGATATCGACATCGACACGAAACTTAACTCCACAAGCGGCGAGGATGAATTCAGATTTATTCTTCCGCTGAAAACGATAAACGAGCTTGCAAGACTTATAGAGGACAAGGACGAGCCTGTAAACTTCTCGCTGACAAGAAAGAGAGTTCTTATTTCGATGAAAATGAAATACGGCGGCGAGGAGAGAGAAACGACGATGTTCTCCCGTCTTATCGACCAGATGTATCTCGAATATGAAAGATTTATCCCGAAAGAAAGCAAAACTTTCGTCAAAGTAGACCGCCGCGAGCTTTCCGACGCGCTTGAACGCGCCGCGCTCGTAACGGAAGACAGAATACAGGGGCAGGCAAAGAGCGTTGTAAAACTTTCGTTTGAAGATCAGATGCTCAACGTTTCCGCAATTTCGATAAACGGAAAAGTATTTGACGAAATATCGGTTGAAAAAGAGGGACAGGACATTCTTATCGGTTTTGACTGCAAAAAACTGCTTGATATTATGGGCTCGGCAGACGACGATACGCTCAAACTTTCGCTTACGTCGTCGCTTATGAGTATGGTAGTCGAGGGTGCGGACGAGGAAAAAAAGAACACATCGTTCCTTTATCTTGCGATCCCGATGAAAATGAGAGACGCTTGATGGAAATAAAAAGCGCATCGTTTGAAAATTTCAGAAACATAACGAGGTTTGACTTTGAGTTTGATCCGAGAATGAATATTATTTTCGGCAAAAACGCGCAAGGAAAAACAAACGTTATCGAGGGTATATATCTGTTTGCGGGCGGCAAGAGCTTTCGCCACGCAAAAGACGCCGATATGAAAAAATTCGGCGAGGAATACACCAAAATTTCAGTAAATTTCTCAACGTCGGAGCGGAACTACGATATGGCGATAAATCTTCGCCCGCTCGGCAGGCGCGAGCTTTTAAGAAACGGCGCAAAAGTGAAAAAACTGTCGGATTTTGTCGGAACGTTCCGCGCGGTGCTGTTTTGCCCGTCGCATCTTTCGATAGTTCAGGCAGAACCGTCGACAAGGCGCTCTTTCATCGACGGCGCTATTTCACAATTCAAGCCGAGGTATCTTTCGTCACTTATCGAATACGGAAAAGTGCTTGAACAGAGAAATGCGCTGCTCAGGTCTTACGAGGACAAACCTGAAGGATTTGACCTTATGTATGAGGTGCTGTCCGAAAAAATTGCCGTTTTAGGCGGATATATAACGGCGGTAAGAAATGAATATCTTTTCAGAGTATTTTCTCACGTTGACGCGCTGATCTCAGACATGAGCCACGGAGGCGAGAGCGTCGGGTACGAGTACGTAACGTCTATTTCGGGTGAGGGAGAGTTATCCGACGAAAAAACAAACGCCGAGCTTTACAGAAAAAAAATATCGCGCATGGCTGAAAAGGAGAAAATAGTCGGCACATCTCTTGTCGGCGCGCACAGGGACGATTTTTTGATAAAATTATCAGACAAAGAAGCAAAGATATTCGCGTCACAGGGGCAGCAGCGAAGCATCGCGCTTGCGATGAAACTTGCCGAGGGCGAAATATCGCGCGAGGAGTGCGGCGAATATCCCGTATTTTTGCTTGACGACGTGTTATCCGAGCTTGACAGGGACAGAAAAAACTACGTGCTCTCTCAGCTTTTCGGGCGGCAGGTCATCATTACGTCGTGCGACGAAAACGATTTTTCAGACATTGACGGCGGCAAAAAGATATTTGTCGATGGCGGCGTTTACAAATACGTGTGAGGTTCCGTTATGTATATTCATATAGGAGAAAACAAGATAATCCGCAAATGCGACGTCGTCGGGATATTCGATTCAGACACGGCAACTGTTTCAAAAACGACGCGCGACTTTCTAAAATCGGCGCAGCAGTCGGGAATTATAGAAACGGTAGGGGATCTACCGAAATCGTTTACTGTTACGAAAAACAAAAAAGAAGAAAAAATATATTTTTCACAATTATCATCAAAAACCCTTGCGGGCCGCGCGCTTGACGAGGGAAACAATCGAAAGGACGAAAAGCAATGACAGACGAAAAGATCGAACTTTCAGAGCGCGAATATGAGGACAATCAGATAGAGGTCCTTGAAGGACTTGAGCCGGTAAGAAAGCGCCCCGGAATGTATATCGGAACGACGTCTCAGCGCGGACTTCACCACCTGATATATGAGATCGTCGATAACTCTATCGACGAGGCGATGGCGGGCGTGTGCAACAGAGTTGAGGTAACGTTCCACAAGGACGGCTCCGTTTCCGTACAGGATAACGGCCGCGGCGTTCCGTCGGGCATTCACGAAAAAATGGGGATACCGACGCTTGAGGTCGTGTTCACGGTGCTTCACGCCGGCGGCAAATTCGGCGGAGGCGGATACAAATTCTCCGGCGGTCTGCACGGCGTCGGCGCGTCTGTCGTAAACGCGCTTTCCGAATGGACGGAGGTCGTCAACCGCCACGACGGCAAGGTTTATTCCGAGCGGTTTGAGCGCGGATTTGTTGCGCGTCCTTTTGAAAATATAGGCACTTGCGACGAAAGCGAACACGGACTTTACGTCCGCTTTATGCCGGACGCGGAGATATTCACCGAAACGACGGAATTCGACTACGACGTGATCCTCAACCGTATGCGCGAGCAGGCGTTCTTAAACGCCGGCATCCGCATTGTAGTGCGCGACGAGCGCACCGACGACGTGCGCGAGGACGACCTTTATTATGAGGGCGGCGTAAAGAGCTTTGTCGAATATCTCAACGAGCGCAAAAAGACTCTTCACGACGTGATCTATATGGCGACGGACGCAGGCGACAAAACAGCCGAGATCGCAGTTCAGTACAACACATCAGACCGCGAAACGATGCTTTCTTTTGCAAACAACATCGTAACTCCTGAGGGCGGCTCGCACGAGGACGGCTTCAAGGCGGCGCTGACGCGCGTTATAAACAACTATGCAAAGAGCAAAAAAATACTCAAAGACAGCGATCCCGCGCTGACCGGCGACGACGTGCGCGAGGGTATCTGCGCCGTTATTTCGGTAAAGCTTGAAGAGCCGCAGTTTGAAGGACAGACAAAGGGCAGACTCGGCAATTCCGATATACGCGGATTTGTTTCATCTCTCGTATCTGAAAAGCTTGGCGAGTATTTTGAGGAAAATCCCGCCGCTGCAAAGACGATAATCGAAAAAGCGATAGTCGCGGCGCGTGCGCGCGAGGCTGCAAAGAAGGCGCGCGAATCGGTTCGCCGCAAAAACGGTCTTGAATCGGGACAAATGCCCGAAAAACTGCAAGACTGCAACGAGCGCGACCCCGCTTTGTGCGAGCTGTACGTCGTTGAGGGCGATTCCGCAGGCGGCTCTGCCATTCAGGGACGCGACTCGCGTTTTCAGGCGATCCTTTCGATGTGGGGCAAGATGCTCAACGTCGAAAAAGCGCGCTCCGACAAAGTTTACGGCAACGACAAGCTGTACCCGATGATCATTGCTCTCGGTACGGGCATCGGCGCTGAATTCAATATCGACAAGCTTCGTTATCACAAGATAATCATAATGGCCGACGCCGACGTTGACGGCGCGCATATCCGCACGCTGCTTCTTACGTTCTTCTTCCGCTTTATGCGCCCGCTTATCGAAAACGGCTACGTTTACTCGGCAGTGCCGCCGCTTTACAAGCTTTCACGCGGCAAAACGACGCGAGTAGCATATTCCGATGAGGAAAGAGATCGCGTTTCCGCCGAAATGAGGGAAAACAATCCCAACGTTAAAATCGACATCTCGCGCTACAAAGGTCTTGGTGAAATGGACCCGCACGAGCTTTGGGAAACGACAATGGACCCCGAGCGCCGCACGCTCAGACGCATTACGCTTGACGACGCCGAGGCGGCAGATCAGATCTTCTCCGTTCTTATGGGCGAGGACGTTGAGCCGCGCAAGGAATGGATAGAGAAAAACGCGCAGTACGCCGTAAATCTTGACATATAAGGAGGGAAACAAAATGGCACAAAAAAGAAGAGACTACAAGCCTGAGGATATATTGTTTCCCGATCAGGTGATCGAACAATCCGAGCTTGTCGGCGAAATGCAGAAAAGCTATATCGAATACGCGATGTCAGTCATCGTCGGGCGCGCTCTGCCCGACGTGCGCGACGGTCTGAAACCGGTTCACCGCCGCATCCTTTACGCTATGTACGAGGACGGGCTGACGTCAGACAAGCCGTTCAAAAAATCGGCGACGTGCGTCGGCGACGTGCTGGGCCGTTATCACCCGCACGGCGACGCATCGGTATATGACGCAATGGTCAGACTGGCGCAGGATTTTTCAATGCGCTATATGCTCGTTGACGGACACGGCAACTTCGGTTCCGTCGACGGCGACCCACCGGCAGCATACCGTTATACCGAGGCGAGAATGTCGAAGATCGCCAACGAAATGCTCCGCGATATCGACAAAGATACGGTCGACTGGGACCCCAACTTCGACGAGTCCCGCAAGGAGCCGCGCGTCCTTCCGTCGCGCTTCCCGAACCTGCTTGTAAACGGTTCAAGCGGTATCGCCGTCGGTATGGCGACAAACATCCCGCCGCACAATCTCGGCGAGGTGATCGACGCTTGCATCTGCGTGCTCGACAACCCCGATGCTACGCTTGACGACCTTATGCAGTACATTAAAGGCCCGGATTTCCCGACGAGGGGCATCATTATGGGGCGCTCCGGCATCCGTCAGGCATACTCGACGGGACGCGGCCGCATCGTTGTTCGCGCGCGCACAGAATTTGAAGAAACGCGCGACCACAGAAACCGCATTATCGTAACGGAGCTTCCGTATCAGGTAAACAAGCGCCAGCTCGTAAAAAATATTGCCGATCAAGTCAAGGAGAAGCGTCTTGAAGGCATATCCGATCTGCGCGAGGAAAGCGACCGCAACGGTATGCGTATCGTCATCGAGCTTAAAAAGGACGCAAACCCGCAGGTAGTGCTCAATCACCTGTTTGCACAGACGGCGATGCAGTCGAGTTTTTCGGTCATAATGCTTGCGCTTGTCGACAATCAGCGCCAGCCGAAGATACTTTCACTGCGCCACATCATCGACGAATACTTAAAATTCCAGGAAGAACTCATAATCCGCCGCACAAAATACGACCTTCGCCGCGCGCTTGAACGCGCTCACCTGCTCGAAGGACTTCTTATCGCGCAGGACAACATCGACGAGGTCATCCATATAATCCGCACCGCATACGACGATGCAAAGGAAAAACTTATGCAGCGCTTCGGTCTTGACGACGTGCAGACGCAGGCTATCCTCGATATGCGCCTGAAAGCGCTTCAAGGACTTGACCGCGAAAAGCTCAAAGGCGAGTACGACGAAATAGAAAAACGCATCGAGTATTACCGCGAACTGCTTGCGTCCGATGAAATGCTGCGCGGTGTGCTTAAAGACGAGCTTGCGCAGATACGCGACAAGTACGGCGACGAGCGCCGAACCGAAATTCAGGACGTAGAGGAAGAGATCGACCTCGAGGACCTTATCGAAAAGCACGAATGCGTCATCACAATGACCGAAACGGGCTATATCAAGCGCGTTCCCGCCGACGTTTACTCGGCGCAGAACCGCGGCGGACGCGGCATAATCGGTATGACAACAAAAGAAGAGGACGTCGTGCGCGACGTGCTTGTCGTCAATTCTCACTCGATCCTGCTCTTCTTTACGAATCTCGGCCGCGTTTACGCGAAAAAGGCGTACACCGTTCCGGAAGCGTCGAGAACGGCAAAAGGCACAAACGCCGTCAACTTGATCGAGCTTGGCGAGGGCGAAAAAGTTACGTCGATAATCTCCGTTCACGGCTTTGACGAGGACGAATACTTTGTAATGGTAACGCGAAACGGCGTTATCAAGCGCGCAAGCGTCAAAGACTTTGAATACCAGCGCCGCGGCGGAAAGATAGCGATAAATCTCGACGAGGGCGATATGCTTCTGTTCGTCCGCAAGACGACGGGTACCTCCGAGCTTGTTGTGGCAACTCACAACGGCCGCTGCGCACGCTTTGACGAGCGCGAGGCTCGCGTTATGGGCCGCACGGCACGCGGCGTGCGCGCAATCAAGCTAAAAGAAGACGACTACGTCATCGGATGCGAGATCGTCGACGATGAAAAGAAACTCATCACCGTCACCGAAAAAGGCTACGGCAAGCGCTCGACGTTTGACTGCTTTATGGCTCACGCGCGCGGCACGTCAGGCATAATCTGCCACAAGATAACAGACAAAACCGGCGCGCTTGCGGGCATCGCCGCCGTCGACGATGACGACGATATCATGGTTATCACAAGCGAAGGCGTTATAATCCGCACGCCTGTATCGCAGATCAACGTATTCGGCTCGAATACGTCCGGCGTTAAGGTCATGCGTATCGATGGCGACACGAAGATAATGAGATTTACTCCCGTTAAAGCGCGTTCAGACGAGGAACTTAACGAAAACACGGAAGAACAGACGGAAACTACAACTGAAAATAACGAATAAAAGAAAGGGATCTGCCAGATGAAAACAACCAAAAAGAAAACAGACGAATCGCCGGTAAGCTCCGAGGAAAAAAGAGCGGCGCTGGCGGCGGCTCTCGGTAAAATCGAAAAGGATTTCGGCAAAGGAACGATCATGCGCCTCGGCGCAAACGCGAAAATGAACGTTGAGGCGATCCCTACAGGCTCGCTGACGCTTGACCTTGCTCTGGGCATCGGAGGCGTTCCGCGCGGCAGGATCGTTGAAATATACGGGCCGGAGTCGTCCGGTAAGACGACAGTCGCGCTTCATATCGTTTCCGAAGTGCAGAAAAAAGGCGGCACTGCCGCGTTTATCGACGCCGAACACGCGCTTGACCCCGTTTATGCAAAGGCGCTCGGCGTAAACATCGACGATCTTCTCATTTCCCAGCCGGACAGCGGCGAGCAGGCGCTTGACGTTACGGAAATGCTCGTCCGCTCGGGCGCGATCGACGTTGTTGTAGTCGACAGCGTGGCGGCGCTTGTTCCGCAGGCGGAGATCGACGACGTTATGGGCGCAAACCAGGTCGGTACGCACGCGCGTATGATGTCAAAAGCGATGAGAAAGCTTTCCGGCGTCATTTCAAAGACGAACTGCGTCGCGATATTCATAAACCAGCTCCGCAAAAAGATCGGCGTTATGTACGGCAATCCCGAAACGACGACAGGCGGCGAAGCGCTGAAATTCTACGCGTCCGTAAGACTTGACGTAAGAAAGACGGAGTCGCTGAAAAAAGGCACCGATGTTTACGGCAATATGGTAAAGGTCAAAGTCGTGAAAAACAAAGTCGCACCGCCGTTTAAGGTCGCGGAATTTGAAATTATCTACGGCAAGGGCATTTCAAAGGCGGGCGAGATACTTGAACTCGGACAAAGCCTTGATCTTATAAAGAAGAGCGGATCGTTCTTCTACTATAACGGCGAGAAGATCGCGCAAGGCAAAGACGCGGCGCGCGAATATCTTGAAAAGAATCCCGCGGTCGCCGAGGATATTGAGGCAAAAATCCGCGCCCAGGCTGAAAAAGTTGAGATCGTGCCCGAGGAAACGTATTCTCTTGAAGAGGATGGCGAAGATCCCGCGGGAGATAACGTCAAACTCGACGACGACGATTTTGACATCCGCGTTCTGAGCGTCGATGCCGACGAATAATTGGAAAAAAATGGAAATTATATTAAAGCAGACAGCCCCCTCGCCAAACGGTGAGGAGGTTGTTTGCAAAATCGAGATAAAAGACGGCAGAAACGTTCAGCGTATATCGGGCGAGATAGCGCTTGACTTTTTTGACGGGCTGGGCATACCGACGCTGTCGGAAACGGACACTGTGCTCTCCCGCGAGAAGTACGAGGCGATAGAGTACGCTATGAAAAAGACCGACGCCGTAAAAAAAGGGCTTAGTTTGCTGTCTTTTTCGCAAAACACAAAGCGCGCCCTTTGTCAAAAGCTGATGATACGCGGCGTTTCCCGCGAGATAGCGTCTGATGCCGTCGATTTTATAGCTTCATGCGGCTACATAGACGAGGAGTATATGGCGTCTCGATATATAGAGGAGCTTGCAAACAACCGTCTGTACGGAATGGCGCGGATCAAAAACGAGCTTTATCAAAAGGGATTTGACCCCGAGGTGTGCGCCAATGCGGCGCGCGAGTGCGATATCGATTTTGTCGAAATATGTCGCCGCAGAATCGAAAAGCTGGGCGGTGCCTCGGTTTTTGCCGACAAGGATACAAAAACGAAGGCTGCGTCGTCGCTTGTTCGCGCGGGGTTCTCTTACGACGAAATAAGATCAGCATTAAAAAGCAAAAAAGCCGATTGATCGGCTTTTTTTATTCGAGAATATCATTCGGCTTTGTTTTTGTCTTGCTGTAAACCGACAGCTTTCCGTTTGACGAGAGCGAAGCATAAAACACGTCGTCGGCGCTGATTTTGGCACTTTTGAGCTTGTTTTCAACGTATTTTACGTCAAAACCGACGTTTTTAACGTTGTTTTCCATAATTTTGCCGTCAATTATCGCCACGGCGCACAGACTTCTTTCTTCCCTATTTATATTCAAGTCACACGCGCGTACAGGCTCTCTGTCAGCTTTCGGCAAAACGCTGATCATGCCGTTTGGCTCAAAAATCGCCGTGTCGACCTCGTCAAGATCGAAAAAGCCTTCTTTTCGCATACTCATAAGAAATTCGTTCAAGTCGATTTTGGCGCGTGAGAAGTTTTTTTCGTAGATTTTGCCGTGTTCGACGAGAATTATCGGCACACCTTCGATAAATCGGCGCGCTTTTATCGAGTGGTTGCTTATAACGTCAAAAAGCAGCGCAACGCCGGTATAAACCGCCATAGCCACCGTTCCGATAAAAACATCCTCGATATTTCTTGAAATTGCGATCTCTGCGGCAATCGAGCCAAATGAAATGCCATTGACGTAATCAAACAGCGAAAGTTGAGAAACTTGGCGTCGCCCCATCATTTTTGTGAGCAAAAACAGAACGACAACGGAAAAAACAGATTTCAGCGCGGCATAAAGATATATCATAAAACCCTTTTTTGCTTATTATTTTGTCTGAAACGCGACGTTATGCGCCAAAAATCAGTTAAATTGAGCCAATATTTGAAAATAGTTCCACGTGGAACATTTTGCCGACGTTTGTCGATGTTCCACGTGGAACATTTCTATTATTGTCGAATGATATGCTCCTCACGCACTTGACATATCGCTTGATGTGTGGTAAAATTGATACGAAATGACAAGTTAAGGAGTTAAAATGAAAGTTTTAGTCTTCGCAAACCAAAAAGGCGGCGTCGGAAAGACAACAAGTGCTATAAGCATCGCCGCCGCGCTCGGAATTAAAGGAAAAAAGACGCTTGTGATCGATTTCGACCCCCAAGGCAACGCTTCAAGCGGGCTTGGAGTCAGAAAACCACAGGTAACGTCTTACGATATTATAATAGGCAGACGCACCGCCGGGGACGCAATAGTTAAGACAAAATACAAAAATCTCGACGTAATTCCCGCAAATATGGCTCTCGCGGCTGCGGAATTCGAGCTTGCAGACCTTGAAAACCGCGAATCAAAGCTGAAAACGGCGCTTGAACCCATACAAGAAAAATATGATTACGCCGTTATCGACTGTCCGCCGTCGCTCGGACTGCTTACCTTGAACGCCCTTGCCGCCGGCGACGGTGTTATAATACCGATGCAGTGCGAATATTTTTCGCTTGAAGGGCTTTCACAGATAATGATGACGGTAAAACAGGTCAAAAAACTGTATAATCCGGCGCTAACGCTTACCGGAATACTGATAACTATGTACAACGGGCGCCTGAATTTGTCTGTTTCCGTGCTTGATGAGCTGAAAAAATACTATGCTGACAAGCTGTTCAAAACGCCGATACAGCGAAACGTGCGTATTTCCGAAGCGCCCAGCTACGGTATGCCGATACAGTACTATGACAAATACTCGCGCGGCTCCCTGCAATACGCCGACGTTGCCGCGGAGATCATGGAAAGGATATAAAATATGGCTTTGAAAAAAGGAGTGCTTGGGCGCGGACTTGACGCGATCCTGCTTGACAATAACAGCGAAAATCAAGGCGGCACAACGGTTTTGCGAGTTTCGGACATTGAGCCGAGCGCCGACCAGCCGAGAAAAAATTTCAACGTTGAGGAGCTTTCCTCGCTTGCCGATTCAATCAAAGAATACGGCCTTATTCAGCCGATAACGGTGCGCCGCGTCGGCGAAAGATACCAAATAATCGCGGGAGAAAGACGGTGGCGCGCGGCGCGCATGGCGGGACTTTCAGAGGTGCCGGTGTCGATCATATCCGCCGACGACAAAAAAGCCGCCGAAATGGCGCTTGTGGAAAACATACAGCGATCTGACCTCGATCCAATCGAGGAAGCGGAAGCGTTTTCTTCGCTTATCGAGGAATACGGGCTTACCCAAGAGGAAGTCGGGCGCAGAACGGGTCGCTCTCGCACGTCTGTAACGAACACGCTGCGCCTGCTCGAACTTCCGAAAGAGGTTCGCAAAATGCTGTCGGACGGCACGCTTTCCGAGGGACACGCAAAGGTTCTTATGGGGCTGAAAGACGACGTAAAAATCGAAAATGCGGCACAAAGCGTCGTTGCCCGCGGCCTTTCGGTGCGCGAAACGGAAAAACTTGTGCGTGAACTTATGGCTCCGGCGCGCCCCACGCAGTCGAAAACACGTACTGCGGAAGCGAACGAATATTCGCGTCAGCTTGAAGGAAAATTAACGACAAAACTCGCCCGTCCCGTAAAGATCGTACAAAACGGCGAGAAAAGTTCGCTCAACATCGGCTTTACGGACAACAACGATCTTGAAAAAATACTCGTTTTGCTTTGCGGCGAGGATTTTGTAAATTCACTTTGATGAGGTGATGTAAAATGTGGCTTGCCAACACGATTTTCGGGATGCCGAAGGAAGATTTCAAGACTGCCGTGTGGTGTCTTGTTGCGGGAATAATTATCGCGTTTGTCGTAATTTTCTTCAACAAAACCGTGACGGGCGCGCTTGTTCGAGCGCTTCTTGACGCGGGCGCTATCGGTGAGGAAAACGCCAAAACGCTTGCGGAGCTTGGACTTGATGAGAACACAAGTTTCAAAAACTCGTACAAACGTTCCAAGACGATAAGAGGGTATATCAAAACGGACAAAGAAGTGACGGAGATCGCCGCTGATACGCGGATGTATATCCCCGAGGACGTCAAGGCGCGCGCTGAGGCGCAGTTTGCCCTTCGAGGAAACGAGCTGTTTATCGTTATTATCGGCGCCGTCGTTGCCATTGCCGTCGGCGCGCTGGTTTCGATTCTCGTCTGATAAGCAAAAAATAAAAAACCCTTGCATTTGCAAGGGTTTTTCTTGTTTTATCTTCCGTAAAGCGCGTTCATATTCTTCCATTTTTCGCGGTCGATCGAGTCGAGCGCCTCTTTTGTTACGCGCCAATACCAGTTGCCTTCGCTGACGCCGGGTGTGTTCATTCTTGTGTCCGCGCCGTAGAAAAGCAAGTCTTGAAGCGGGATAATAACCGTGTCCGCAACGCTCTCCATAAGCGTTCTCAAAATCGCCTCGTAGCTTTCGCGGCAGTTCCAGTTGTCGCCGTCAAAGCCGCAGTAAGCAAGCGCGCGGCGGCGATGCTCGTCGTCAAGCTCCCATATATAGCCGAGGAGCGTGTTGTTGTCGTGCGTGCCTGTGTACGCAACGACGTTGCGATCGTAATTGTGCGGCAGGTGCGAGTTTTCGGGATCGTCGTCGCCGATGCCGAACATCATAACGCGCATACCGGGCAGTCCGGAGCGCTTGACAAGCGTTTTTACGGCTTTTGTCATAACGCCGAGGTCCTCCGCGATAAGCATTTTGTCGCCGCACGTTTCTTTCAGCACGTTAACAAATTCAAGCCCCGGGCCTTTTACCCACTTGCCGTTGCGCGCGTTTTCGGCGTCGGGCGCGCAGGTGTAGAACGATTCAAGCCCGCGGAAATGGTCAATGCGAATAACGTCGAAAAACTCGCACATGAACGAGATCCTGTCGCGCCACCAAGTATAGCCGTCGGCCTTCATTTTTTCCCAATTATAGAGCGGATTTCCCCAAAGCTGACCGTCCTCGCTGAAGAAATCCGGCGGCACGCCCGCGACTCTCGTCGGGCGGCGGCGCTCGTCGAGCATAAACTGCTCCGGCTCCGACCATACGTCAGACGAATCCTGCGCCACGTATATCGGAATGTCTCCGATAATGAGTATCCCGTTGTCGTTTGCGTATTTTTTCAGCTCAGCCCACTGACGAACGAACGTGTAACAAATGAATTTCCAAGCGTTTAGCACGTCAAGGTCTTCCTCCTCGCTCGTCCAAAGCCAGAACGGGAGGTCGCCGTTTTTGGCGCGCGTCGCCATAAAATGACAGAATTTTTCGGTGTGGCGGTGTTTTTTGAAGAAATTATCAAAATCTTTTCCACCGACAAAGCGCCGCGCCGCCTTTTTGAGCAGCTCAACGCGCTCGGCGCGCAGCCTGTCAAATTCGCAGACGTACTGATTTTGCTGCTTTGCCGATTCAAGCTCCTCGCGCGTGAGAAGCCCGACGTTTGCAAGCTCCTTTATGTCGATGAAATTGGGGTTTACCGAAAAGGCGCTGTAAGAGCTGTAAGGCGACGAGAACACATCGGGCAGACAAAACGGCAGCACCTGCCAGTACGAAAAGCCGCTTTCTTTGAGAAAATCGACAAATTCGCGCCCCTCTTTGCCGAATGCGCCGCAGCCGAACTCGCCCCAAAGGGACGAAATGTGTAGAAGAACTCCGCTTTTTCTTTCCATAATTATTTCCTTTCAAATAAGTATATCCGCTGCGCCGACAGTCATCTTAAAACGACGCTTGTCTGCGCGCTTATTGTCAGTTTTGTGCCGTCGAGTGTTGCGTATGCCTCTCTTTGCGACTCGATGGCGCCGTATTCGTCGTATTCGACGGATGTGACGCCTATAACGACGGCGATTTTTTCAAATTCCTCGCTTGTGGCCAAGGAAAGATCTATCGTTATCTCGCTTTTTGTGGTGTTGTGTATAACGCACACGGTCTTGCCGTCAAGAGTTGATGTAAAGCCGCCGAGCTTTGTGCCGCCAAATTTCAGCGCCTTGTATTCGCCGCGGCATATCTCGGGATTTGCCTTGCGTATCATAATAAGTTTTTTGTAGTATGAATAAAGACTTTCGCCGTCGGCTTTTTGTATTTGGGCGGTCTGATCCGTCTGCGTTGAGGCGGGGTAGGTGGAGCCTGTCGGATCCTTAACCGTGTCGCCGTCGCCCCAGATCATCGCAAGACGGCGGTTTGCGTCAGTCTGTGCGCCGCCGCGCGAGCCGCGCATACCGAGTTCCTCTCCGTAGTAAATGAACGGCGAGCCGGACGAAAGAAGATAGACGTTTGCCGCCATCTGCATCTGCCCGCTCGATACGGTGAGGTATCCCGCGGCGCGGTCGGTGTCGTGATTTGCGATAAATTGCAGAATCATCGCGCCGTCGTTCATTTTTCCGACGCGCTCGACATAGCTCTGCACGTACGAGGTGAACTTGTTTGCGTCGCCGTATTTTGCCGTTTCACAGATAAGCCCGCTTGTCTGCGACGTTGTAAAATTAAAGCAGTTGAGCGCGGGATAATACATATCTGTTATGCCGTCGCCGTCCCATACTTCGCCGACGGCGTAAATATCGGGCGAGATCGCCCGAAGCTGCGCCATATACCACTTCCAGAACTCAACCGACTTTGCGTTGTCGCCGAAATAGATGTATTTTGCCGCGTCGAAGCGGAAGCCGTCGATGCCGAGATCAAGGTAGTGCTTTGCTATGGCGACGACCTCAGCGCGCACGTCTTCGTTGTCAAAGTCAAGCTCCGGCATATTGCCGTCAAAGTTGCATTCGTAAAAGTCGTCCGTGCCTGAGAGCTGGGCAAAAGACCTGCCGGCAGGCGCGCTTTCGCCCCTTGAATAAAAGCTGTAGTAGTTGTAATATTTGTTTTCGGTGTCGCCTTGTCTGTGCGCGATTATGAACTTTGAAAACCAGTCGTTGTATCTGCTGGTGTGATTTATCGGAAGGTCGATTATAATTTTGACGTTGCGCGAATGGCACAGGGAGATAAGCTCGTGCAGATCGTCCTCCGTTCCAAACGCGGGGTCTATCGTGTAATAGTCGGTAACGTCGTATTTGTGATACGTCGACGATTTGAAGATAGGCGTAAGCCAAATACCCTCAACGCCAAGGCTTTTGCCGGACATATCGTCCCCGTCGTTAAGGTAATCCATTCTGTTTATGATGCCGCGCAGATCGCCTATGCCGTCGCCGTCGGAATCGGAGAACGAGCCGACGAAAATTTCGTAGAACACTCGGGCGTTGTCGGACGTCGCTTTGTATTCCGTGCCGTCTATGTTGTCAATGACGGCCTCGCCCGTCGGCGAGAGAACGTATTTTCCCGACGCGTCGCGAGCCGCTTCTTCCTTTTTGCCGCACGACAAAAGAGTCGCCGCCGCTATGATGATCGCAAGTATCAGCGCAATCGTTTTTTTCATAAGCACACCTTTTCGGAATATAGTTCACTTCGATTATATATTACATTAAAAAAGCGGCGTTGTCAAGCGCGGCGATATAGCAAGGCGACGAAAGTTTTGACA
Source organism: Clostridia bacterium (assembly GCA_017447775.1). GTDB lineage: Bacteria > Bacillota > Clostridia > Oscillospirales > CAG-272 > RGIG6816. The sequence continues at coordinate 88,049 of JAFSMU010000014.1, forward strand.
ATCGTTTGTGCAAAATAACGAAAAATATATATGTATAAATAAAAATTTATATGCAGATATTGACATAAAAAGATAAAAATGATACACTTGAAGTATGAAAAAGGTCGTTGATTTTTACACTGAAGCCGCGCTTTTGCGGCTGAACAGAAGAAGAAAAATATGGACGGGGGTGTTTTTCACCCTCGTTTTAGGCGCGCTTATAGCGTGTATTTTGCTGATCGCCATAACAAACGTTCACCGCGTTTGGAAAACGGAGGTTCCGGTCATCATCATAAGCGGAGCTGTCGGGTGCGTTGCCATATTCGTTTACGTTTTCGGCGTTGATGACGCGCGGCGCGAGGGCGAGCATATCAAAACGATGCTGTCCCACGAGCGCGAAACGGTGCGCGGAAGGGCGACGGCGCCGGGACGGGTGGCGATGAAGCTTCCCGGAAGCATCACGGCGCGCAACGTGAGCTTTGAAAGCGACGAGGGCGCAAGGCTTCTTTCTGTCAATGAAAAGTACGTAAAAAAGCTCCCGCTTGAAAAAACGGCGGAGTTTTTCATCCGCGGCGGGTACATTACGGGGTGGAGCGAAGATGAGAACGTTTAAGAGAGTCCTTTCGGTTATTCCCGCGTGCGTTTTGTGGCTTGTGATATCGACTGTTTTGTGGGGGTTTATATTCAACATAGCGACCGATACTTCGCCGAAAAAGAAGATAACCGTTTTCATTGACGCGGAAAACGTCGCCGACGCCGACCTTGCCGAATATCTTGAAGCAGACAAGCCGAGCGGGATAAAAATGATAAAAGTTCATCCGTTTTCTTACGCGATGTTCGGCGATGACGAGATAACGCGCGCCGACGTCTTCATTATCGGGGGAAAAGAGATCGAAAAATACGTCGGCGCGTTTGCCGAATGCCTTGTTGACGGCGAGTATTTCGTGCTTGACGGGGTTCGCGTCGGGGTGAAGATATACGATAAAACGACAAAGACAGGCGCGGCGGCGCAGTATATAGGCTATGGCGACGACGATTATTATCTGCTTTTCGGAAACAAGTCGGCGCACCTTGACGACGGCGCGGCGCTTGACGTGGCAAAAAAAATAATAAATCTTACATAAGAGGGGTAAAATATGAAAAATCGCGTAAAAATGCTTTTGACAATGGCGCTTGCGTTGATGTTCGTCTTTGCGCTTGCATCGTGCGGGGACGGTAAAGTTTCGCCGCTTGACGCAAAAAGCGACATTTATGTTAAAAAGGTTGAGAATATCCCCGAGGGATTCATTTTCGGTATGGACGTTTCATCGGTTTTGGCCGAGGAAGCGAGCGGGGTAAAATATTACGGATTTGACGGGCGCGAGCAGGATATATTCAAAACGCTCGCACAGGCGGGTGTAACGCACATCCGCGTTCGCGTGTGGAACGATCCCTTCGATGAAAACGGCAACGGCTACGGCGGCGGCAACAACGATATAAACGCGGCGGTCGAAATCGGCAAACGCGCGACGAAATACGGCCTTTCGCTTATCGTCGACTTCCATTACAGCGACTTCTGGGCTGACCCCGGCAAGCAGATGGTGCCGAAGGCGTGGCGCGGCATGAGCATTGAAGACAAAACGGACGCCGTTTACAAATACACCAAAGAGTGCCTTGAAAAACTGAAAGCGGCAGGCGTTTCGGTTGGTATGGTTCAGATAGGCAACGAAACAAACGGCGCGCTCTGCGGCGAAAAGACGTGGTTCAACATCCAGTACCTTATGGGCGCAGGCTCAAAGGCGGTGCGCGAGGTGCTGCCTGAGGCGCTTGTGGCCGTTCATTTTGCAAATCCCGAGCGCGCGGGCGCGTATGAAAACTACGCTTGGCGACTCGATTATTACGAACTCGACTACGACGTTTTCGCGTCGTCATACTACCCGTACTGGCACGGCACGCTCGATAATCTTGCGTCGGTGCTTTCGACGGTTGCCGAAAAATACGGCAAAAAAGTGATGGTTATGGAAACGTCGTACGCATTCACGCCCGACGATACGGACTTCTCCGGCAACACGATCTCCGACGGCGGCGCGATAGTGAAGGATTACCCGTTCACAGTGCAGGGCCAGGCGAACTCCGTTCGCAACGTCATCGACACGATAGCGACAAAAACGACAAACGGTATCGGCGTCGTCTACTGGGAGGGCGCTTGGATAACGGTCGGCACGTCGTCTTGGGAAGAAAACAGCGCGATTTGGGAAAAGTACGGCTCGGGCTGGGCATCGTCGTATGCGGCCGGCTACGATCCCGACGACGCGGGCAAATACTACGGCGGCAGCGCTGTCGACAATCAGGCGATGTTTGATAAAACAGGCCACCCGCTCGACTCGCTTCGCGTGTTCCACCTTGTAAAATCGGGCAACGTCGTGCCTCTTGTCGCCGACGCGATTGCCGACGTTAACCTTATGGTCGACCTTAACGGCAAGATCGAGCTTCCCGAAACGGTAGACGCCGTTATGAACGACGACTCCAAAAAAGCCGTCCCGGTAATGTGGAACATAACCGACAAAAAGCTTGATGAAATGTACTCGGGCGGCGTCAAGAAATACGACATCGTCGGCACGGCGGACGGGCTTGAAGCGCATTGCTACGTTTCGATGATCGAATATAACTTCCTTAATAATTATAGCTTCGAGGATGGCGAACTCGGCCCGTGGCGCACAAACGACATCGGCGGCGCCGACGAGCTTTACGTCGAAAAGAAATCGACCGACTCGCTGACCGGCGAATACCACGCGCATTTCTGGAGCGCAAAGTCCGGCACGGTGGAGTTTGAGCTTGAACAGGACGCACTCGATCTGCCGAGCGGCAAATATAAGTTCACCATCTCGATCATGGGCGGCGACGGCGGCGATACGGATATATACTCATACGCGAAGATCGACGGGAAGGTCGTAAAAACCGCACCGCTGAAGATGACCGTTTATAACGAATGGCATACGGCTGTTATCGAGGGAATAGAATACAGCGAAGGGCAAACGCTCACCGTCGGCATTTACGTCAAGTGCGCCGGTGACGGCAACGGGGCTTGGGGCAAGATCGACGACGGACTCCTAAATTCGATGAATTGACGGAAAAATTATGGAAAATGACGTAAAATTTGTGATTTTTCATAAAAAATCACCGTCATTTTCTACACATTTTTCAATGGACAATTTGACAAAAATATATTAAAATATAATTGATATTCTGTGCAAAATAACTTGCATATCCCGGTTTTGCGAGGAATCGGGAAAACGATATCGTAACCGATGGCGGACGCCATAAAAATAAACAATTTTTCAGGAGGAATTTTCTTTATGAAAATCAAAGGCTTAATTTCCATTATCATCGCGCTTATGATGGTAGTAGTTCTCTGCGCGTGCGGCAAGCAGACGCCGGCCGGCACAGATTCTACACCCGCCGCAACACAGGGCGGATCGTCGAGCGCACTCGCAGGCACATACAAGATCACCGTATGGGTTGCAGAGAACGCAGTTGAACTTACAAAATCTCAGATAGCTAAGTTCAACGAAACAAACACGGACGGCATCAAATTCGACGCAACGGTTGAGGCCGTATCCGAAGCTGACGCCGGAACAAACATGATCACCGACGTTGAAGCCGGCGGCGACATATTCTGCTTTGCTCAGGACCAGTTCGCAAGACTCGTTCAGGCCAACGCTCTTTCCAAGCTCGGCACGGCAGCAGCCGCAACGGTTAAGGCAGCCAACGCCGCAGGCGTTGTATCCGCCGCAACTCTCGGCGAAGACCTCTACGCTTATCCGCTCACAGCCGATAACGGCTACTTTATGTACTATGACAAGAGCGTTATCCCCGAGGCAGACGTAGACAGCCTTGAAAAACTCATCGCAGATTGCGAAAAAGAAGAAAAATACTTTGCATTTGAAATGCAGTCATCCGCTTGGTATCTTGCATCGTTCTTCTTCGGAACGGGTTGCGTTTCCGAATGGGAATCCGACGGTGAGAGCTTCACAAGCGTTCACGACACATTCAATTCTCCCGAAGGCCTTATCGCTGTTAAGGGTATGAAGAAACTCGTTGACTCCAAATTCCACCTTTCTTCCTCGAAGGGCGCAGAATTTGCAAGCGGCGCGGCTATCGTTGTTTCGGGCACATGGGACTACGAAGCTGTAAAGGAACTCCTTGGCGACAACATGGGCGTTGCTGATCTTCCTTCCTTTGAAGTTGACGGCAAGAGCTATCACCTCGGCTCCTTCAACGGATGCAAACTTATGGGTGTAAAACCGCAGACAAACGCAACAAAGGGCGCGGCTATCCACAAACTCGCTCAGTATCTCACGGGCGAAGAATGCCAGCTTGAAAGATTCAACGCACTCTCTTGGGGTCCGTCGAACTCCAACGCACAGAAGAACGAAGCAGTTCAGGCTAACCCCGGACTTGCAGCTCTTCTTGCTCAGTCTCCGTACTCCATCCCGCAGGGCCAGATCCACGGTTCTTGGTGGGATATCGCGAAGGTTATAGGCGACGACGTTAAGGCAGCTAAGGATGACGCAGGTCTTCAGGCAGCTCTTGACAACTACTCCGCTAAGATCAACGCTCTGTTCAATATGTCCGACGAAGAAAAGAACGCATTCACGGTTATCGGCAGCATCAACGGCGACGGTTGGTCTGTTGACATCCCGATGACAAAAGTTTCCGAAGGCGTTTGGGAGACAGAAACGCTTACCCTTACAGCAGGCGAAGAATTCAAGTGCCGTCAGGGCAAGAGCTGGGACGTTGCATACCCGTCCAGCAACTTCGTTGTTGAAACAAGCGGCAGCTATGTTATCAGACTTACCGTTACCGGTGACAGCGGCACAGTTGAGCTTGTTGCAAAATAATAATTAAGTAAATTTGCATTTGGATTGTTTGGAGCCGTTATCGGCTCCAAACAATTTTGGAATATAGGAGAATTTATGAAGACATATAGCGAACTGGAATATTTGCGCCTTTCAAAATGGCAAAAATTCTGGTACAAATTCGCAAGGTTTTTCTGCGTCGTTATTCCAAACGGAATAAAGAACGGCGTGTTTGCGATAGGCAGGTTCTTCAAAAAGCTTGGGCTTGGCATCGCGCACGAATGCAAGGACATCGTAACGACGTTCATCTACGGCGACTGGAAAACGAAGGTGTCGTATCTTGTTATGGGCTTTGGGTGCATCGCCCGCGGGCAGATACTTCGCGGAATATTGTTCTTCTTGTTTGAGGGGATATTTATCGCGTATATGATACTTTACGGCGGATATTGGCTCGGAATGCTCCCGTCCCTCGGAAAGCTGGGACCGGCAGAGGAATACGACGAGGTGCTTGACACGTTTGTCGTAAAATATCACGACAACTCCTTCCGAATTTTGCTTTACGGCGTACTTACGATATTCTTTATTATCGCATTTATCTACACCTGGCGTGTAAACATAAAACAGAACAAGATAGCCGAGGGAATAATCAAGTCCGGCAAGAAGCTGAAAAGCGGCAAGGACGATCTGCGCTCCCTTGTTGACGACAACTTCCACAAAACGCTGCTTGCTCTGCCGTTGACGGGCATCATTGTGTTTACGGTGCTGCCGATCATATTTATGATCCTTGTCGCGTTTACAAACTACGACGGCACGCACAACGGCTACACGAACAACTTGTTCCACTGGGTAGGAATGGACAACTTCAACACCATTCTTTCGTGGGACGTCGGCACGGGCGGCTCCGTTCAGTCATACGCCGCAACGTTTGGGGAGATACTTCTCTGGACGCTGATCTGGGCATTTTTTGCGACGTTTACCAACTACTTCCTCGGAATGTTCGTCGCAATGATGATAAACAAAAAAGGAATTCGCTTCAAAAAGGGTTTCAGAACGATCCTTGTGCTTACGATAGCCATACCGCAGTTCATTTCACTTCTTTACGTGTCTAAAATGTTCTCGCTCAACGGCATCGTAAACGGCATACTCAAAGACCTCGGCTGGATAAAGGACGCCATCGACTTCTGGGGCAGCACCGCCAACAACGGTCTTCTTGCGAGGGTGATGGTAATTGTGCTGAATATATGGATAGGCATACCGTACCTTATGCTCATCGCAACGGGTATCCTTATGAACATCCCGCAGGATCTTTACGAATCGTCGAAGATCGACGGCGCGGGCGCGTGGAAGCAGTACACAAAGATCACGCTTCCGTATATGCTCTTTATCACCGGCCCGTATCTGCTCACTTCATTTACGAGCAATATGAACAACTTCAACGTCATCTATCTGCTCACGGGCGGCGCTCCGACAAATGCGGCGGCGTCGGCGGCGTCAGGTTCCGTCGGATATACGGACTTGCTTATCACGTGGCTGTTCAAGATCACGACGGGCGCCGAATCGCAGTATAACCTTGCGTCAGTCATAGGTATTCTCGTGTTCATCGCCGTTGCGGTCATATCGCTCGTCGTTTACGGCGTATTGCCGTCAGTCAAGAATGAGGAGGATTTCCAGTGATGAACAAAGCTGTTACAAAAGAAGAAAAAGCGATGAGGCGGCACATGGGCCTTCGCGCAACGCGCGCGATAAGCAACACCGTTATTCACATCCTCCTGATCGTTATAAGCATAGTCTGGCTCATACCGTTCATTTTCATCACGCTCCAGTCATTCAGAATTGAGAACGCAATGCCTGTCGGCTACGTTATCCCACATCAGTGGGGAATTGACAACTACATAAACCTTTTCAAATCAGATTTTCCGAAGTGGTACCTCAATACGTTCATCGTTGCCGTTGTTACGGCGCTGATACAGACGATCATCGTTCTGTGCATGAGCTATACGCTCTCGCGCTTTCGCTTCAAAATGCGTAAGCCGCTTATGAGATTTATGCTCATCCTCGGAATGTTCCCCGGAATGCTTACGATGATCATTTTGTACCGCGTGCTTGCCGACATCGGATTGACGCAGGCAAACGCCGTCCCGGGACTTATACTTGTCTACGTTGCGTCATCGGGCATGGGATATTACGTATCGAAAGGATTTTTCGACACTATCCCGAAATCGCTCGACGAAGCGGCGAGAGTTGACGGCGCGTCGCGCGCGCAGGTGCTTACAAGGATAATACTGCCGCTGTCAAAGCCTATCGTTATATATACCATCTTAACGGCGTTTATGGCTCCGTGGGGCGATTTCGTGTTTGCAAGATACGTTTCGTTCGGAACGTCGTCGGGCATGAACGTTGCCGTCGGTATGTATAACTGGCTGAACAACGACATGATCACAACAAGATACACAATGTTCTGCGCGGGTGGCGTTATAGTCGCAATACCCGTTGCCATTCTGTTTATGTGCTTGCAGAAGTACTACGTCGAGGGCGTTACGGGCGGCGCGGTCAAAGGCTGAGTTATCTATATAGAAAAGGAGTAATTGTATGGCAAGTGTAAAGCTTACTAAAGTCAAGAAAATATATGATAACAAGGTCGTTGCCGTTCACGATTTCGACCTTGAGATCAAGGACAAGGAATTCGTCGTATTCGTCGGGCCGTCGGGCTGCGGCAAATCGACGACGCTCCGCATGATAGCGGGGCTTGAAGACATAAGCGAGGGCACGATTGAGATCGACGGCGTCGTCGTAAACGACCTTCAGCCGAAGGACCGCGATATCGCGATGGTCTTCCAGAACTACGCGCTTTATCCGCACATGACGGTGTATGACAACATCGCCTTCTCTCTCCGTCTGCAAAAGGTGCCCGAGGACGTGATCTACGAAAAGGTCACAAACGCGGCGCAGATACTCGGCATTACGGACTATCTGCTTCGCAAGCCGCGCGCTTTGTCCGGCGGTCAGAGACAGAGAGTTGCGATAGGCCGCGCAATGGTAAGAAATTCAAAGGTTTTCCTTATGGACGAGCCGCTTTCAAACCTTGACGCGAAGCTCCGCAACCAGATGAGAGCAGAGATCATTTTGCTACGCCAGAAGCTCGATACGACTTTCGTTTACGTCACGCACGACCAGACCGAAGCGATGACGCTTGGCGATCGCATTGTAATAATGAAAGACGGCTACATCATGCAGGTCGGAACGCCGACAGAGGTGTTCGAGATGCCCGCAAACCTGTTCGTTGCCGAATTCATCGGCGCGCCGAAAATGAACATAATGAAGACAACTCTCACAAAAGAGGGCGACAAGTATTATGTAAATCCGTTTGGCGTCAAGATCGAGGTCGACGGCGAAAAGGGCGCGGCGCTCGCTTCTCGCGGAATTTCGGGTTGTGACGTTACTCTCGGCGTGCGCCCCGAGCATATCACCCTTGCAAAAGAGGGCGGCATACCGTGTACGCTTGAAGTCAACGAAATGATGGGCTCCGAGCTTCATCTGCACGTGTTCACCGAGGACGGAACGCGAATCATCGTCCGCGTTCCCACGATCGGACTTGAAGCGTCCGAGCGCGAAGCGCTTGTTGCCGGCCAAAAGGTGAACATCACGTTCTCCGGCAAGGTGATGCACTTCTTTGATCCCAAAACGGAAGAAAATCTGCTTTGCGACAAAAAACCCGACGACGAAGATATCGGACAAGAATAAAAAAACGTGACGCCGGCGGCGTATGCCGCCGGCGTTTTTTAAAAAAGGGAAAGCAATATGAACGAATTTATAGTCAATATAATTCACAGACCGGAAATGGTGCCCGAATATGCCGAAAAGGTAACGGGGCACGGCAAGGCCGAGGACCTCGGCAGGAAGGCTCTTCTGCGCGAGAGTCTTGACATATTCCTCACACAGCAGGAATGCGCCCACAAAAACGGCCTTAAAACGACGATCCAGATGACGTATGCCAGCCTTTTCAACGACGAGGCGGTGCAGACGGCAAAAGAGCATCACGAAAAATACGGCGACGAGATAGCGCTCTCGCTCCTCGGACTGCCGTGCAAGGAGTTCAGAGATAAATACAAAACGAAAGATTTTTGTATCTGGATGTTCTCAATGGACGATAAAAAGGCGATCGTGCGCGACGTCTTTGAAAAATTCTACGAAAAATTCGGCTTCTATCCCGAGTCTACCGGCTCGTATTACATGGACGCCGACCTTATAAACTTCATCAAAGCCGAGTATCCGAGTGTCAAGTGCGCCGTTGCGACGTGCTGGGAGGAGGGGCCGAAAGCTTACCACACGTGCAACAACTCGTGGTACACGTTTATGGACGGCGGCCCGTGGGCGCCGTGGATCCCGTCGAGGGCGAACACACACGCCCCCGCCGCAAACGCGGATGAGGACAGCGGCATCGTCGCCATCCCGCACCTTTCGCGCGACCTGCTTGCCTGCTACGACGGCAACGGTTCAAACTTCGGCACGCACCCGCAAAACGTGCTTCGCGGAATGATCTACGACACGAAAACTTGGGAATACCCGTACCTCTACAACCTCATCGACCAGTACCGCTCCCTTGGCAAGTACAACAACGGCTATGCGTACAATATGATGTTTGTCGGCCCCGGCTGGATGAACAAAATGGGGCGCTGGGAACAGCCGTATGAGCTGCTTCTCAAATCGTACAACGACGGCTGCGCTTACTACGGAAAGCTGAAAAAAGAGGGCAAGCTCAAAGATTTGACAATGGCGGAATTCGCCGATTATTACAGACAGAAAAAGACATACACCGAACCCGAATGCGCGCTGTGGAGCGATATCCTCTACGGAAGCGACAAACAGCTCTTCTGGTACACCGACCCGTATATGCGCGCGTGCGTCAACATGGATCAGGGCGGCGCCGTTGTCGATCTTCGCCCGTATGCCGCAAAGCTTGAATGGCCCGTGGGCATCGGAACAAAGCACGTTTACGACGCAAGCTATCCGTTCTTGATCCAGGAAAAATACCGCGCCGGCTACTTTACGCATTACGCCGGCGAGGGCACCGTCAGAAGCGCCAAGATCATCCACGGCGGCGAGGAGGTCGATCTGTGCCTTTGCCGCACGAAAGCTCACTTTTCGCAGAGCGGACGCGACCGCGTGCTTACGCTTGATCCGGTTGAGGCTGAGTTCTCGGACGGGCTGACAGTAAAGATCCAGTCGGTCATAACGTTCACGGAAGGCTCGTCTGAGATCAAATTTGAGCGCCGCATCGTCGATATGTCCGATCCCACGGCTGACGTTACGGTTCGCGAGTATATGGTCGGCTGCTACGGCACGACCGAATACAGTGAGGATATGACTCCGCTTACGCTGAAAGTCAGCGCCGAGGGCGGCGACAAGGTCATCCCTTACAAGTACAAGTGCCGCACGGAGTCGGCAGTCGGGGCAAGCGAGGTTTCGTGCAATATCCCGCCGATAAAGACGCGCGTTTCGATGAGATGCGGGAACGGCGGCGCTCTCGGGTACGTTTCCGAGGGATATGCGTTCAGCCCGATGTTCACCCTCGGGTATGAGATAAAAGTATGCGACAAGGAGGACGTTGTAACATGGCTCAAGCTGGAAAGGGCAGACTGAATTACCGTTGCCCGTCGTGCTTTATGCGCGACATAGATATGGATATGTTCTACGACAAGGAAAAAGACGAGTATTACTGCCTGCGCTGTCAGTATCGCGGAAACGAAAAAGACGTTCTCGAAAAAAACGAAATGGCGCGCTTCCGCTACGGCGCAATGGCAAAGAGGATAAAATTCGATGTTGACGACTGATTTTATCCGCGGTGCCGATCTTTCCTCGCTCGACGAGGTCGAGCGCTGCGGCGGAAAGTTCTACGACAATGGCAAGCAAGGCGACGCGATGGCTATAATGGCGTCACACGGGATGAACCTTGTGCGCCTGCGCCTCTGGAACGATCCGTATTCCGAGAGCGGCGAGCCTTACGGCGCGGGAACAAACGATTTTGAAACGACGTGCCGCCTTGCCGAAAGGGCGAAGGCTCAGGGGTTGTGCTTTATGCTCGACTTCCATTACAGCGATTTTTGGGCGGACCCCGGCAAGCAGTTTGTGCCGAAGGCGTGGCGCGGACTCGATAACGACGGACTTTGCGGCGCGGTGTACGATTTTACCGAAAAAACGCTCAAAAAGCTTGCGGCGCGCGGGATATCGCCCGACATCGTCGCCATCGGAAACGAGATCACAAACGGGCTTCTTTGGCCGAGCGGGCGCGTTCCGAATTTTGACAATATAGCGCGCTACGTCGGCGCGGGAATACGCGCGACACGCAAGGCTTTGCCGGGCGCGCGCGTTATGATCCATCTTGACAACGGCGGCAAAAACGAACTTTACCGCAATTGGTTTGACTCGTATTTTGCGGCGCACGGCGAGGACTTTGACATAATAGGATTAAGTTACTACCCGTTCTGGCACGGAAAAATGACCGACCTTGCGGCGAACATGAACGACATCGCCGAGCGTTACGGCAAGGACCTTATCGTTGTCGAAACGTCAATGGGCTTTTCGCTTGATGATTTTTCCGAGTACGAAGGGCTTTCGCAAAACGAGCGGAAGGGCGGCGCCGCCACGGCGGAGCTTGCCGAAAACGTCGACTACCCGATGACAAAAGACGGGCAGAGGGAATTTTTGTCCGATCTGAAAAAAGTCATCCGCGCCGTTCCCGGAGGGCGCGGGCGCGGCTTTGTCTGGTGGGAGCCGGCGTGGATACCTGTTAAAAATTCGCACTGGGCGACGGAAGCGGGACTTGGCTACACGGGCGAGAAAGGCCCCGGCGGCAACGAATGGGCAAATCAAGCTTTATTCGATTACAAAGGCAACGCTCTGCCCGCGATGAAAGAATTTGAATAAAAAATATCCCGACGGAAAACCCGTCGGGACGTTTTAATTTTTGTTATTTGCCCTCATAGAATGCGCCGAACAGCTTTGTCATATAGTATGCGTCGTCAACGCCGCCAAGCTCGCGCACGGCGTGCATGGAGAGCATCGGGTTTCCTATATCGACTGTCATAATTCCGTACGTTGCGGATATCATCGGGCCTATTGTGCCTCCGCCGCGCGCGTCGGAGCGGTTGTTGAACACCTGATAGGGAATGTCGCTCTTTTCGCAAAGGAGCTTGAAGAAAGCGGAGCTTTCGGAGGAGCAGGCATACGACTGTCCCGTTGCAACTTTAAGAACGGGGCCTTTGTTCAGATATACCGGCATTGTCGGCTCGGCTTTGTCGAGGTATCCGGGGTGCGCCGCGTGCGCCATATCGGCCGAGAACACGACTGATTTTGAAAGCGCGCGGTATTTGTCCTCGGCTCCGTAACCGAGCTTTTCGCAAACGCGGTCTATTATTTGCTCTATCGTGTTTGAGCGAGCGCCGCGATCTGAATTTGAGCCGCACTCCTCGTGATCAAACGCGACGGCGATATCGCAGGACGGCGCGTCCTTTGCCTCGATAACGCCCTTGATAACGGCGTGCGACATTGCCGCGTCGTCAAGACGGGCAACGGACATAAACTCCTCGTGTTCGCCGACGTAGCAGCCGGGGTACGCCTCGTAGGGCGCAAGCTCAAAGCTTACGACGTCCGCCGGGTCGCAGCCGATCTCGCGCGCGAGAAATTCTACAAAGTGCGTTTTGCCGTCGGGCGACTGGGAGAAGAACGGGCAGAGCTGCGTCTGCGCGTTGAACTTCGCGCCTTCGTTTACGCCGCGCTCAACGTGGATGGCGGCGCTTGGAATAATAAGCACGGGGCGGGTGACGTTTATGTTGACCGCCTTCGCGTTTTTGTTTTCGTCTTTTATAACGACGCGCCCCGCAAGCGCGAGCGGGCGGTCGAGCCAGCCGTGAACGATAAGTCCGCCGTAAGGCTCAACGGAAATGCGCTCGATTCCGAAATCGACCTTCGACGCAACGCTCTTTATGCGGAAGCCCGGCGAATCCTGGTGCGCCGCGCCGATGCGGAAGCCGACGTCCTTCGGCTCGCCGCCGATCTTGAATGCGGCGATCTGCGTGCCGCGCTTTTTCATATAATAGAGTTTGCCTCGCTCAATGTCCCACGCGTCCCCTTCGCAAAGCTCGACGGCGCCCGCGGAAAGAAGCATCTTTTCAAGCTCGTCAACTGACTGGAACGGAGTCGGCGCATTGTTCAGAAAATTAAGCAGATCGTCTGCGTATTGTCTTTTGATATCCATGGTTTTCTCCTTTTGGTTAGATTACAAAACCATTCTATCACAAAAAGATAAAAATGTCATCATTATTTTTAATTTTGTGAAAAAAACAAAAAAACTCTTGATTTTTCAGCTCGATGGTGCTATACCATATAAGTAAAAAACAATTTGGAGGGTATTATGAAACTGTACGTATTGATACTTAACAAAACCGAATATATGCCGCGGCTTATTTCCACTCTTATGAAAGAGGGGGTGCACGGCGCGACGATCTATGACTCCATGGGCTCCGTGCAGTACGTCGGCCACGATATGACAGAGCCGCCTCCGATATTCGGCTCGCTCAGAAAATATTTTCACCCGGAACACGCCAGCAACAAGACGGTGTTTGTCGTCGTTGAGGACGAAAAGGTGGCGACTGTCAAAAAAATCGTTGACGACGTAACGGGCGGGCTTTCAAAACCCGACATCGGCATTTCGTTTACGATCCCCGTCGATGACGTCGAAGGACTGAACTGAATAATATAATAATAGGAAGAAATACGCAAAGGACCTTGAAATGATAACGAATACACTTCTCGCCCTGGGCATAGTTATGGCCGCGGGGCTGCTTATGACAAGAGTCATAAAACTTGTAAAACTGCCGAATGTAACGGCATATCTTATCGCCGGACTGATTATCGGCCCGAGCGTCATCGGGCTTATTGGCAAAGACACGGTAAAGAGCTTTGATATCATAGTAACGCTTGCGCTCGGATTCATCGCGTTTTCCATCGGTGGCGAATTCAAGCTTGACACGATAAAAAGGCTCGGCAAAAAAATAACGCTTATTACGGCGGCGCAGGCTTTCGGCGCTGTGATTCTTGTGTTTGTGTGCCTGTTGGGAGCGGGGCTTTTCGGCTGGCTCGGTGAAAACTATATGCCGATAGTGTTCACGCTGTCCGCCATAGCGACGGCAACGGCACCGGCGGCAACGCTGCTTGTGGTGCGTCAGTATAAGGCGCACGGTCCGGTGACGGAAACGCTGCTTCCCGTCGTCGCGCTTGACGACGCATTCGGACTTATGACATTCTCGGTGTTCATCTCGATAGCGCAGGCGCTTTCATCGGGAACCGCCCCGACGGTCAAAACGATGCTTCTCGATCCGCTGATAGAGATCGTCGGCTCGCTCGGGATAGGCTTTGCGCTCGGCCTTGTCGTTGCGCTTTGCACGCGTGTGTTCAAATCGCGCGCAAACAGACTGTGCCTGTGCATAACGGCGACTGTCATCGGCACGGCGCTGGCGCAGATGCTGAATCTTTCATCGCTTCTTCTTTGCATGATGATCGGCGCCGTAACGTGTAACCTCGGCAAAGACGTTGACCGCGTGCTTGAAGGCACAGACCGCTGGACGCCGCCCTTGTTTATGCTGTTTTTCGTCATTTCGGGCGCTGATCTTGACCTGTCGATCTTGCCGAAAGTCGGCATTATCGGCGTAATATACATAATCGCGCGTTCACTCGGCAAATACTTCGGCGCAAGATTCGGCGCCGCTGCGGTCAAGGCCGAGCCGACGGTGCGAAAGTGGCTCGGATTTACGCTTTTGCCGCAGGCGGGCGTCGCAGTCGGCATGGCGCAGATCGCTTTGACTCGGCTGGGAGGCGATATCGGCGCGCAAGTGCAGGCGGTCGTGCTTTGCGCGACGCTGATTTATGAGATCGTTGGGCCGATACTTACAAAGATCGCACTTACAAAAGCAGGGGAGATTTCAAAGGAATAACACGGTATTTTGTGTAATTCGTTACCCTGCGACCACAACATATTGGACATGACGAAAAATGTCTGATTTTGCTTGAAAAATCGTAAAAAAATTTTGAAAAATCTATTGACAAAATAATGCAATTGTGCTATACTAACAAAGCGCGCTCGGGGAGGCAGAAGCCGATACGGGGGCACCAAGCAGGTCTTTGAAAACTGAACAACAACGAAAAAGAACTCGTTAATACTTTGAAAAGTACAAAAAGTAAGAAGCTAGAAAAAGC
>JAFSMU010000015.1 GCA_017447775.1 Clostridia bacterium
CTGCTCGTTTTTCCGTTGGAATCCGTGTAGGTCCACTTTATTCTGTCAGAGATGGCGCCCCACGTGCCGTCGCCGTAGTTTGCGGAAACGATGCGCATAAGGCCGATGTCGGAACGCAGTGAAAGCAGGTCGTCAAAGGTTATGGCAAAGCCTGCGCCCTCGCCCGCTTTGTCAAGCAGTGCCTCGATCTTGGCTTTGTTATCCAGATTGACCGTTGTGCCGCTGACAACCTCGGTGCCGTTTCCTTCAAGGCCGCCTGTCGTGCCGCCAAGCTCTCCGAATGCGACGTCCTTTATAAGAATGTCAAGTATGTCGTTGTTATATACCGTGATCAGTACGGAGTCCGTACTCCACGCGTCCTCTTCGCTGTTACGGGCATAGACCGTGATCGTATAAGCGGTTTTAAGCCCTTCAAAACTAACCTCGGGGATAGAGATCGTGCCGCCCGAAACAGAGCCGGTACCTTCGATGATATCGGAGCTGCCCGCCTGCTGGATGGTGTACTTAACCTCGGCATTTTGCACCGCATATTCAAGAGAATATGTGATCGAGGGTACGTTGTCCTTGTCGGCGTATGTACTCTCAAGCTTGTCGATCTTTATCGTTGTCGGGATCTGCTTTGCTTTAATATATGCTATGGAGGAAAGCGTTTGTACCTCATCCCCGTCGCTGAATTCCACGCTGATCTTCACAGCGTAAACTCCCGCCTTATCGAGCGCCGAACCCGGAACGGTGACGTGCGTTACGTCATATTCATTTTCCGTCACGGGGTCTTTCACCGGGCTTGCGTAATTGCCCCAGTCGGGCACTTCGATTTTTTCAGCGTCATCGGGGATCGAAGTTGCGTTGATATCGATCTGATCTTCTCTGATCCTGTAAAGTTCGGCTTTGAATATCGTGGCGTATTTATTGTGCTTTGTGATATTGGATGAGAACTGAATATCCGTGCCGAGCAGCATCATCGTCTCACGGATCCTTGATGATCTCGGGATCAGCAGATAGGGCGCCGCGTCTTTGATTTTGAAATAGGATGTACTCACACCCAAATTGAATGCACGGTCATATGAGTCGCCGCCAAAAGGTTTAGCATCTGCATGTACAGTTCCGTAGTCCGTGATTTCATTCGGAATCACCGTGACGCCCCGACCGTCATCAGTCACGGTCTTCAGAAATCCGCCTTGCCACCATGTAAGAACACCTTCAGGCACATAGAAGTTGAGTCGGTTGCTGAGACGCATCGCAATGCGAAGATCCAAATCTTCTCCCATACGCGTGTAACCTTGTACATAAACCTGATAAAAATCTTCCGTGTACATCAGTTCCACATCGTACTGGTTCTGAGGATTTTCAATATCCTTCGGATACACATACGGGAAATCGGGATTCTCGGGGTTTTTCAGCTTGATGAATCCGGCTTCCGCCTGCTCCCAGCTTCCTTCCGGGCGTTCTATGTATTTGGAACCGGAAATGAGGAAAGCGGGCGCGATATAATACGGCAGGCATCTGCCGGCTATAGCTGTCGTAAAAGAAGAAAGTCCTTCATGGTAATAATCTGAATGTGCATTTAAGGCCGCAGAGTATTCAGAATAAGCAGGTCCGTAATCCAGGAAGTCCACTGACTCCATATATGCATATTTTTCCTCCACTATTGCCCACAATCTGGCTTTTTCAGCTTCATAAACCTCATCGGGGCTATAATAACGGAAGCCGTTTGCATCGACAAGGAAATCGCTCCAGTTTTCAGGCAGGAAACGATGATCCTTGCGGCAAATTTGATCCCAATCGTATTCTTCGGAAGTCCATTCGTCATCTGTGGCAGAGCCTCTCGGGTTTACGAAAAGGCTCAGCGCGTCGCGGCGGACTTTGTCGCCCGTATTGGAAGGCGCGGTAAAGCGCGTTGCAACAGCCGTCACTCTCGTTTCGCCGTTGACCTCGCTCTCCACAAGATAGACCGGATAACGGGGATTTTGACCTGAAAAAGAAGGCGAAGACCCACCCCCCCTATCGCTCTTATCGTTATTAGAGAAATACATATACCTGAAAACGTATCTCAGGCTGACTTCACCGTAGACGGGCAGCTCCATTTTAAGACCTACGCCGTTATCCGTGATGTCCAAAAGCTTGCCCTCGTCAACGTCAGACGCGATCTGGTTTTGCACCGCGTCATCATCCCGCAGGGGCAGCACCACCGTTACGATGGGGTGCATGCTGTCGGCATTGTCCACGCCGACGATCGCCCTATCCCAGTCAAACATATTTCTTCTGGTGTTGCTTTCCGTAACGACGTCGTCCGTTTTGTTGTTCGCGCCTGTGTTGCCGTTAACAAATTCTGACAAGCCCGATTCAAAGAAGAAGGCATGATTCGGATCATACGTACTGCCGCTGATATACGGGCCGATGAAACTCGTGCCGTCTTCGGTAAGCGTCAGTGCCGTCGGCAATTCGCTCCATCTTGTCGTTGCGAATTGCGTGATATCGCTCCACGAGCCGAGAGACGCGTTGTTTGTCGAGGTCAGGCGAAGCGCGCCCGACTTGACGGCGCCCTCGAGATCGACGGTGCCGTTCTGGATGCCTTTGATAAGCTCTTCCAGATTCTCGACGTGTCCGTCGGTGACGTTGATCTCTTCTTCAAGCAGCTCGGCGATCTCGATAGCGGCGTTCACCTGCGAGATCTTCAAGATCTGCGCCGCCGTTGCGCTCTCGCCGTTGACGGTGATCTCGCCTACCTTATCGCCGTTTGCGATGCGATCCGCAAGAGTTGTAAGCGCAACGGGCTTGCCGTCCTCGCGGATGTTGAGATCGACCATCTTTCCTTTGCTGTTGATAAGACCGGCGGCATACATTGCCTCCAGGTCCTCTTTTGCGCGCACCTCGTCGCCGCCGTAAAGCTCGGTCAGCGAGGTCACAAGCATATCAGGTACGCCTGTTGCAAACGCGGGTATGGCTGCTGCCGGGATAACCAGCATAACCATTACAAGCGCCAGAAGCATACTGAGTGCTTTTGTCAGAAAGGTCTTTTTCATGTATTTCCTCCTTGTCCCCAAGTAGTATAAAATTTTTGACTTTTTTGTGCGGGTGCAATCTTCTTACCCAATTATACATTTTACTTTTTTATTTATTATTTATCAATACGGTGTTCCAAAATGGAACGTTTTTTCATGCATTTTTTTGACAGCTCTTGTTTTATGATAAAAATTCATGTATAATAAAGAAAAAATACTATGGAGCATGAAAATGAGCCGGTTATTTTCGGACACGATAAAAAAGCTGCGCGTCGGGAAAGGGCTTTCTCAACAGGCGCTTGCCTCGAAACTTTTCGTCACCCGCTCCACCGTCGCGAGGTGGGAAAACGGCACTCGTCTGCCTGACGCCGTGATGATATCTCGTCTTGCCGAAGCGCTTGGCGTTGACGCCGCCGTTTTGCTCTCTGCGGCGGCGGAACGCGACATTTTGCCAAACGTAATACTGGTGGACGACCGCAAACTGATCCTGACAGGCGGGTTGCCCGTTTTGAAAGAGGTGATACCAAACGCAACGGTCACCGGGTTTACCGACGCCGACGAAGCTATCGAATTTGCAAAAGCTAACCGAGTGGCGCTTGCTTTTTTGGATATCGAACTGCGAAACACAAGCGGGCTTGATCTTTGCAGGTCTTTGCTTGAAATCAATCCCCATACAAACGTCGTATATCTGACGGCATACCCCGACTATTCTCTTGACGCATGGAACACTGGCGCTTGCGGGTTTATGCTGAAACCGATCACCGCGGAGGGCGTCAGAGAGCAGCTTGAAAAATTGAGATATCCGTTCTGGACAGGGGGCGACAACGCATGAACTGGATCGATATTGTATATTTTACACTCAGCGGCGCCATCATTGTGACGATGGTGTTTGGCATTGCGCTTTCTTTTTTTCTGCCATCGCTTGAAAAATGGAGCAAGAGGTACTTCGTCACTTTGTTTTCCCTGCTGTTTTTGTGCGCCGTTACTTGCTTTTTGGGGCTGCTCTTCTATGGCGATCCCACAAAGGCAACGGTGGAAAGAGTCATTTATTTCTTTGAATCGCTGCTGATTTTGGTGCCGATCTTTATGCCGACGATCTTTCTTTTGCACAGCTCGCACGAAAAAATAAAAGGCAACGCGCTGTTTTACACGGCGATGGCGCTTTCGGGCGTGTACCTCATAATGCTTATCATCGCGCAGTTTACCGACTTTTTCTACTATGTTACGGCGGATAATCAATTTTTCTACGGCCCGCTGTACGCGCTGTCCGTGTCGCCGCTTCTCCTTATCCTTTTCATCAACACGGCAGGCACGATAAGGCGGCGAAAAATGCTCTCCAAGAAATATTTTGTCGGTCTTTTGAGCTATCATTTGCTGATGAGCGTGACTGTATTGGTTCATATGTTTATCCCTGTTGAGATATTCGTCGTGTTCGGCATGGCGCTCTACGCATTGATAATGTACGGCTTGATACTGTCTGACAATATGGATCATTATATGCGTCAACAGCGCCAGATCGCAAATCAACACGCAAGCATTATGGTGCTGCAAATGCGCCCGCACTTCATTTACAACTCTTTGATGGGCATTTATTACCTTTGCGATCAGGACGCGAGCAAAGCAAAGCAGGTGACGCTCGATTTTACAACTTATCTTCGCAAAAACTTCGCCGCGATCGCAAGCGACGACGCGATCCCGTTCAGCGAGGAGCTGGAGCACACCCGCGCATACCTATCAATCGAGCAGGCGCAGTTTGAGGACAGCCTGTTTGTAAATTTTGACACACCGCACACCGCGTTCCGTTTGCCCCCGCTGACATTGCAGCCCATCGTTGAAAACGCCGTCGTTCACGGGATGAGATCGAGCAACGCGCCGATACATATTTCCGTCGTTACGAGAAAGACCGAAACGGCAAGCGAAATAATCGTGGAAGACGACGGGCCGGGATTCAAACCGTCCGACAGCAACGATCCGCATATCGCTTTGAACAATATCCGCGAGCGACTGAATCTTATGTGCGGCGGCACTCTTGAAATATTCACGCATAAGGAAGGCGGCACGATCGTAAAGCTGACTGTCCCCTTTCCCGTAACGGAAGAATAGGCGCTTCCAAAGCAAAAAAGCAAGCTGCCGCTTGCTTTTTTAATTGTGAGAAGTGAAGTCCGAAAAGAAATCACAAGCCGATATAGCCGATATTTTTTTCGCAATTATATTGACATTTTTTCTGCCGCGTGATATAATGCCTACTAAACAGGTATGATTTACACCATACGCCAAAGGAGGAAAACAAAATGGCAAATATTTATAAAGGAACTCTCGGCCTTATCGGCAACACGCCGCTTGTCGAGATAACGAATATCGAAAATGAGCTTATGCTTGACGCAACGGTGCTTGTAAAGCTGGAATATTTCAATCCGGCGGGCAGCGTAAAGGACAGAGTTGCAAAGGCAATGATAGAGGACGCGGAGCAAAAGGGGCTTCTCAAAGAAGGCTCGGTCATAATTGAGCCGACGTCCGGCAACACGGGGATCGGTCTTGCGTCGATAGCCGCGGCAAAGGGATACCGCGTTATTCTGACGATGCCGGAAACGATGAGCGTTGAGCGCCGCAACATTCTCAAAGCGTATGGGGCGGAGATCGTGCTTACCGAGGGCGCAAAAGGCATGACGGGCGCCATAGCGAAAGCGGAAGAGCTTGCGAAAAAAACGCCGAACAGCTTTATTCCCGGGCAGTTTACAAACCCCGCAAATCCGGCGGCGCACAAAGCGACGACGGGGCCTGAGATATGGAAAGACACCGACGGTGGCGTTGACATTTTCGTTGCGGGCGTCGGCACCGGCGGCACCGTTACGGGCGTCGGAGAATACCTCAAAGAGCAGAACCCGGCGGTAAAGGTCGTCGCGGTCGAGCCTGAAAGCTCGCCCGTTCTTTCAAAAGGAACCGCGGGACCTCATAAGATACAGGGCATCGGCGCGGGATTTGTCCCCGAGGTGCTGAACACCGGCGTTTACGACGAGATAATCCCCGTTGCAAACGACGACGCTTTCACAGCGGCAAAGCTCCTTGCGAGAAAAGAGGGCATCTCCGTCGGAATTTCGTCAGGCGCGGCGCTTTGCGCGGCGATATCGCTTGCAAAAAGAGCGGAAAATCGCGGCAAGGTCATTGTGGCGCTTCTGCCCGACAGCGGCGACAGGTATTATTCCACACCCCTCTTTACCGAATAAAAACATCGGCGCGGCACTCCCGCGCTTTTTGTTTTGAAAATCACTGGCACTTGTGACAGTGACAAAATTACATTTTTCGGTATAATTTATCTTGTAAAACATAAAAACGGAGTCGATTATGGAGCTTTCAAAAAAAGATCTTGCCAAAGGGCGCGAGTTTATCGTCGGAGAATGGCGCGTCGACTACGTTGTGAACTTCTTTTCAAACGATCTTGCTCACATTCCGGCTGAAAAGTTTACTGACGGCGGCGGCAACGATCTTACGTCGGTGAAAGCGGAATTTTTCGGCGACGGCGGCGTTGTCATAACGGAAAATGCAAGCGGCGCGCTGTCATTCGGACGGTGGGAGCAAAGCGATCTTTTTGAATACAAGTGGCACTTTGATAAAATAAGCGGAACGTCGCTGTCAGCGCCGCTGAAAGATGCGGAAACGCTGACGGTATTTGAGGGCGACCTCGTTTTCACGACGGGGTTTTTGACGGTTGCGATCAAAAAAAACAAAATAAATTCGGAGGCGGAAAATGATTACCGGAATCTACGAGGTGGCAAAAACAATGGCGGCGACGCAAGACGGCGTCGGAATGCGCACAAAGGACGAGATGATCGCGTATCTTAACGGGCAGAAGGCGCGCGGCGAGATTGACGATGAGGAGATCGCCGACAGCTTGCAGGTGTTCGACGCGCGATTTGAGATCACGCCCGACGGGCAGATAATCACGCTTATGAAAATACCCGAGGGCGCGAGTGAGCAAGACGTTGAAGACGCGATAAAGGAGGGGGAGATCCTCGGCGTCAAGGACGGATATATCATCGCAGAGAAAAGACACTGGGAGCTTGACGGCGACAAATACGTATACGCGGGCAAAGGCGACGACGATGACGACGGCGTTTCGGGCACGGAGCTGAAATTTGACGACGACGGACTGCTTGATTTTGCCGGCGGGATAATGAAACTCAAAAAAATAAAATAAATAATTATAAAAATATAAAAAGTCACTTTAACAGGTGACTTTTTTTCAAAAATAATGTATAATTGACGCATAAGGGTATCAAGTCAAATCGAAAGGGGGGCGCTGTCATGCAAAAGTGGCGAAAGGCGAAGGGCTTTATCATTGTCGCGGCGATAGTCGCGCTTGCGGTTATATGCCACAGCGTTTCGCGGCGTACCGACAACGGTATGCTTGGCAGTGTTCTCGACTTTACGCGTACCTTCCTTTACGTCGGGTTGTTTTCGTCGTGGGGATTTTCCGTTTCGCGGCGCGTGATACAAAAGCGGACAAAGTCGTATCTTATCGCCGTTTCGGCGCTGATGGTGTTCTGGCTTTCACTGCGCGAGTTCAAGTTCAGATTTGTAACGGACACCGCGGTGATAAGGTATATGTGGTATGCGTACTACATCCCCATTTTGCTGATACCGCTGATTGCCCTGCTCGTTTCGATATATACGGGCAGAGGCGACGACTTCAAGCCGACAAAGACTGTCGCCGCGCTTTTTGCCGTGACCATCGCTTTTATTTTTGCGGTGCTTTCAAACGACGCGCACCGCCTTGTTTTCTCCTTCCCCGCCGACGCTCCGGAATGGAGCGAGTACGTCGATTATTCATACGGGCCGCTATACGTTGCGCTGACGCTGTGGGGGATAGCCTGCTGTGTCGCCGCGATATTCATAATGACGCTTAAATCGAGAGTGCCGAAAACGCGGCGCTTCATCTGGCTGCCGCTCGTTCCGTTTGCGGCGGCGATAGTTTACATAATCCTGTACACGCTCCGCGCGCCCTCCTCGATCATGGCGGAGATCGACGACCTTGCCGTGTTCTACTGCCTTGTGTTCAAGTGGTTTTTCGAGAGCTGCATCGGGTGCGGACTTATTCAGTCGAACACGCGGTACAACGACCTGTTCGGCTCATCCGGCGACCTTTCGGTAAAAATAACCGACAAAGACTACAACGTCAGATTCGACGCCGACAGCGCAGTCCCAATACCGAAAGAGCTTATGATAAGCGCGCAAAACGGCCCCGTTGAAAACGACGGAAAGCTTATACGCAATATGCCGATAAACGGCGGGCACGTTGTATGGTCGGAGGACATTTCGGAGCTTATCGAGCTTAAAGAAACGCTGAAATTCCGACGCGACGAGCTGAACGAAAGAAACGCCTTTCTCAAATACGAGTACGAAAAGGAAAAGCAGCACAAAACGGTTCTCGAACAAAACCGCCTTTACGACCTTATGGAGAAAAAGACGCACGCAAAGCTCGAAAAGATAGACAAGCTGATCGACAAATACGAAATGGCGGACGACGACGAAAAAAAGCGGCGGATACTGTCGTTTATCGTCGTCTTGGGCAGTTACATCAAGCGGCAGAAAGATTTTGTTTTGACGCTCGATTCGTCGCCGACAATGGAAGAATCAAAACTGTCGGGGGCGCTTGCCGAGTCGTTCAGGTCGCTTTCCCTGCTCGGAATTTCGGGCGGCGCGATCGTTTTAACAAAAGGACAGACGTGCGACGGCAGGCTTTTGTCGCTTGCATACGATTTTTTTGAGGACGTGACCGAAACGGTCTACGCCGACGCGCGATATATCAACGTCAGCGTATGCGAAACGCTCGGCAAGCTCCGCGCCGTTGTCCGTACCGACTTTGAGGGCGATTTTTCGGATGTCGGCGCAAAATACCCGCAGGCAAGCGTTGTTGCCGAGGACGGAACGACGCTCATCCTTCCGCTTGAATGGAGGGATGACTTATGAGAGCGATCTGCAATATCGTGCCGTGGGCGCGGCTTCTTTTGCTCGGTTCTGTTTTTTTGGCGGCGATGTGCGCGCTTGTTTTGTGCATCTTCAAGTACAACAGCCGCGGCAAAGCGAGATACGTTGCGCCGTGGGGTGCGGCGTTCTTTGCGCTTGTTGTCGTTCTTGTCGTTTCTATGCCGCAAAGCGCAGGCGACAAAACGTTTTTCGGCGCTGTGCCGTGGATATTCTATCCCGTCGTTTCGGGCGCCGTCATATCATTCGGCATTGCCGACGCGGCGGCGGAAAGGAAACGGATGCTCTTACGCCTGTCGCCGGACTCGATCAAAGAAGCGTTTGATAATCTAAACTGCGGCATACTTTTCTCCGACGCGACGGGCAAAATAATACTGATAAACCACCAAATGAACACGATTACCTCCCCGCTTATCGGGAGCTATCCGCAAACGCTGTCTGATATACTCGACGCGCTCAGCCGAGCGCGCGACGGCGGCGTACTTATCGACGTCGGGCAGGTAGAGGGGCTTTATCGCTTCCCCGACGGCAAGGTCAGGCAGATAAAAACGGTGCCTGTGCGCGCCGAGGGACTTTCGGGTTTTTTTCGCACCACCGTTCACGACGTAACGGAGATTTATTCCGTCAGCGAAAAGCTGAAAGAGGAAAACGAGGCGCTGTCAGTAACGAATGAAAAGCTGAAAGCCATGTACGAGCGTCTTTCCGAGCGCATACGCGAGGAGGAAACGCTGAAGCTGAAAATGCGCGTCCACAACGACATCGGAGCAAGCCTTATCGCCATATCCGAGCTTATCAAAGGCGGCGATAACGCCGATATGCAGACGCAGATAGCCGTTCTCAGAAACGCGGCGAGTTATCTCAAAAGCGACGCCTCCCTTATCGGCGAGGACTTCGATGACGTCCGCAAAATAGCCGAAAAAATGAACGTGACGCTCGCCGTTGACGGCGCGCTCCCACGCTTTGAAAAGGCGCGGCGGCTCGTCGCGCTGGCGGCGCGCGAGTGCGTTACAAATTGCGTAAATCACGCAAAAGGGACGCGTGTTTTACTGAATATCACACGCGACGGCGACTGTGTGACGGCGACGTTTACAAACGACGGCGAAAAGCCCGTCGGCAAAATAATCGAGGGCGGCGGCCTTTCAGCGCTGAGGCGGCGAGTCGAGGACGGCGGCGGAAAAATGAGCGTTGAATCAGACCCTGCGTTCTCGCTTTCACTGAATATTCCCGACAAGGAGGAAACGACATGATAAAAACCATCGTTGCGGAAGACAACATCTATATGCAGAATCACCTTTCCGGCATGATCGCATCGGAGCCTGATTTTGAGCTTGTGCTTTCGTGCCGCGACGCTCTCGAAGCTGAACGCGCGTGCGACGCCGGGAGCGTCGACCTTGTTCTGATGGACGTTCAGACATCTCACAACCACTCCGGTCTTGCGGCCGGGGAACGCATCAGAAAAAAGCACAAAAACACAAAAATCGTCGTCGTCACTTCTCTTATCGATCCCGACGTTCTGTCAAAGGCAAAGGCCGGGGCGGCGGACAGCTTATGGTACAAAGATCACGGAAGCGACGATCTTATGGCGGTGATACGGCGCACACTCGGCGGCGAGCGCGTTTTCCCCGACGTTTCACCCACAGTCGAGATAAAGGATATGCTCTCGTCCGACATTTCCCCGCGCCAAATGGAGATACTCCGCCGCTTTGTCAAGGGGATGACTTACGAGGAGATCGGCGCCGAGCTTGGCATAACAAAAAACGGCGTCAGGTGGAATCTCGATCAGATCGTAGAAAAAGGCGGTTTTGAAAACAAGCACGAGCTTCTTGCCGCCGTCATCGAAAACAAACTTATCGTAACCACGCTTGAAAACTGACATTAAAATGAAAAGTTACTGGCACTTGTGTCAGTGACTTTTTTTATTTTTGATATATAATAATATACGGGTAAATATTTAACTTTGAAAAAACGGAGGAAAAAATGAAAAAAAGACTTTTTTCAATGCTTTTGGCGCTTGTGATGGTATTTTTGATGATACCCGTCTTTGCGGCTCCCGCGGCGGCGGCAGCAAGCGTTACGGTCGATACGGCCGAGAAGCTGCGTCAGGCGCTGATGCAGGACGGTGATATGAATATCATCCTCACAAAAGACATCACGGGGTATAAGCTCCCAAGCGACTTTAAGTGGGGCGGATACGACGAAGAGCGCGACCGTCTTTTCTGGGCGACCGTCGGCAAAGGCACGAAAAACCTCATGCTTCAAGGGCATGACGTCAACATCGACGACGACTTCGTGACGACTGCAAAATATCAGAAAGTAAAGCGATATAATACCGAAACGGGAATAGAATATGAGGTAAATACGCTCATAAAGGGGCTTTACGTTCAGAATGCGGCTCTCCTTCGCATCTCGTCGGGCACAACGCTCAACATCTACGGCTACGGCGGCGGCATGGCCATGACGGCGCAGATACCGTCGAAAGATCAGATATACGACAACCGCATCGTCATGCAGCGCGACGTATTCTTCGTTGACGGAGGCGAGCTTAACGTTGAAGGCGGCACGTATCAGGCGGGAAGAAAAAAAGAAATATTTGTAAGCAACTCCATTGCAAAAGATACAAACTGGGCTACAGAATTTCTGTGGGGCGATTATGTTATCGGGGATAACAAAAATTACAACGGATACGGCGAATATGCGATAAACGGCGTGGCGCTCAGAATGTACGGCGGCAAAGCGACGATAAACGGCGGCACGTTCAAGGGACACGGATACAGTTACCTCAATTCCGAGGACACCTTCTTTATGAAAGTCTATCGCAATTCCGTCATTTCGGTTTACGGCGGAGATCTTTCGATACGCGATATAAACGTCATCGGATATTGCGGCTCAAATGTTTTTTACAAGGGAAATTCAGGCAGTGTCGATATATATGCAGGTGAGTTCTCGACAAAGGCGCCTGATAGATTCCTTTGGCCGAATACAAACACATCCGGCGTTTTCGGCTGGGCAGGTTATCATAGCAACTATATGTCAGTCGATGTAAAACCCGGCAGCGTGTCAATCAAGGGAGCTGTTACTCACAACAAAACGAGCACGACGCACTATGACACAAAAACAGTTGTACGTCCGGCCGAATCGGGCTTTATGGGCGGAAAGCTGACGTGGAGCGACGGCACGACGGATAACGGCACGTATACGCTCGGCACAAAAAAAGAAGTCGTATTCACGCCCGGCGAAACGTACTTCCCCGAGGGCGCGCTCAGCGGAGGGCAGTCGGTTGAATACTACTACTCCATAATGGTTCAGAAAAGCGACGGAAAATGGGTTTCGGTCGGCGATTCGTGGAAGCGCGGCGATCCGACGGACGAGCTTTCCCGTCTTAACGACAACTGGGCGGATGGATACAACTACTCCATCTGGATAAAAACGGTTGAATACTGGTCGAGCGAATCGCACTCGTATCAGATAACGACAAAAGCTCCGAAAAGACTGTATTTTACGGTAAACTCCGATAAAACGATAACAAACGTAACCGTCGACGGCTTTTCGCCGAGCGCGTCAAGCGTCGGCACAAGCACGCTTACAAGTAATACTCCGGGCGTAAAATCCGTTTCTTCTCTTTGGTACGAAAACGGCTCGGCGCACGGCGGCACCGTTATTCTTTCAAGCGGCGAATATCAAGCGTGCGTAACGCTTACCGCCGCCGACGGATACGTCTTTTCAAAAAACACATCTATTTCGATATACGGCGTTACCGGCAAGCCCAACTACATAACGGCAGACGGAAAAACGGTGCAGATAGATTCCCCCGTCATAAACAAAGCGTGCGATCACTCGGGCGACACAAGCGATTGGGAATACAACACCCAAAGCCACTTCAAGCACTGCTCGGTATGCGGCGAGGTCAGATCATTGGCGGCACATACGTATTCCGCCGGAACGTCGGTCGGAAATCTGACGACTTACACCTGCACTGTCTGCGGATATGAAAAGACGGAGCAAAACGGCAAAGAGGCGATAAACGCGCTGCTGCTTGATATGCCGGCGCTTGTCGTTGGCGAAAAGCTGACAACCCCGACTCTTGCCGACGAATTCAGAAGTAAAGCGTCGATAACGTCATATCAGTGGTATAAGGGCAATGGCACTACGGATAAAGTCGCGGTCGGCTCAGCTCTTGAAAAAGGCTGGTACACAATAGAAGTGACCGCAAAAGCGGGCAGCGGATATTACTTCAAAAACAACGCGTTCGTCACTCACTCGCACGGCACAAAAGCGGGTGCGACGGTAAGCGACACAACGATCACAGGACTTGTGAACGTTTACTGTTCCGAGTCTGCGACGGCTGACATAAAGATACCGTCGCTAACTCCCAACAAGACGCTCGGCGACGTGCTGAGGGGCGTTGTCGTATCGCGCTCGGGCGTTGAAAACATTAACGTGAACTATTACGTCACATGGGGCGGCGAAAGTTATATCGTAAAACGCTCATTTGACGGCAAATGGTCGGTTTCGGGCACGGACGAATCTCTTGATCAAGTCCTTGCAAAGCAGATAGTTCCCAACACGTACTACGAGATCGAAGTTGAGTTCTCACTCGGGAATTATTATGTCGCTCCCGAAAAAATAACGCTCGATTCAAAGTCGTTCCTTGTCGGGTATACGACAGATTCCAACGACGCATGGGGCAGCGCGAAAGCGACGATAATCTCAGGCACGGACGAAATAAACATCATCGACATCTACGGCGTCACGGTGCCGACTGTCGGTGGCGTTCCGAATGCGGACTTCTCGCTTTACGCGACCGACAAGATCGAAAAAGTCAGCTCGTCGTGGGATACAAACGCAAAATTTGAGTGCGGACTCCCCTACACGTTCACGGCAACGGTGAGAGCCGTTACCGGTTACAGATTTGAAAGCGGCGCCGTTGCAACGGTGAACGGCACGGCGGCTGAGCTTACGTTTGACGAGGACACCGCAACGATCACATTCAATTTTGAGCCGCTCGATCACAAGTTCAGCGAGTGGGAAACGATAAAAGAAGCAAGCTGCACCGAGGACGGTCTTGTCCGTCGCGTATGCTCCGTTTGCGGCGAGACGGAAGAGGCTGAAGTTCCCGCAACGGGACACAGCTTTTACGAGGTAACGGCAACGCCGTCTACCTGTTCGACTCACGGGATCGATTTCCACCTTGAATGCACCGATTGCGACAGACTCTTCGACCTTGGCGAAAACGAGGTCGAGCAAGACGATCTGATGCTCCCGCTCGATCCCGACGAACACGAGGGTGGCGAGATGCGCGGCGACGAGAACGGCCACTACATTCTCTGCGCTTGCGGAGAAAAGCTCGAAGCGGCTCCTCATACATTCGGCGATTGGAGCGTTGAAAAAGAGGCAAAACCCAGCGTTGAAGGTCTGAGATCGCACGACTGCACCGTTTGCGGATACGTCGAAAGCGAAAAGATAGATGCTCTCCCCGGCGAGCATATTCATTCGTTTGATCTTATATCGCACAACGAGCTGTACCACTGGCTTGTGTGCGAATGCGGCGAAACGGCGGAAAAACACGCGCACACATACGGCGATGACGACGTATGCACAGTATGCGACTACAAAAAGACCGGCGACGAACCCGAAGTCACCGCACTTCCGACGTCCGAGGGCACGTCCGGCACGTCGACGGAGCCTGTAATCCAGCCGAGCGGTTCGTCAAGCACGGGAACAAGCGAGCCTGAGCCGTCGGGAAGCTCATCGGGGCACGGCGAGACCGACCCCGGCAAGCAAAATGGCGCGCCGATCTGGCTGTGGATACTCATTATCATAATCGTGCTCGGCGGCGGCGCGGCGGCGGTTGTGATAATCACAAAGAAAAAACAAGGCAAATAAATAAAGCAAAAAATACCCCGAAAGCAACCGCTTTCGGGGTGTTTTTATATTT
Organism: Clostridia bacterium; assembly: GCA_017447775.1. Classification (GTDB taxonomy): domain Bacteria; phylum Bacillota; class Clostridia; order Oscillospirales; family CAG-272; genus RGIG6816. The sequence continues at coordinate 14,920 of JAFSMU010000015.1, forward strand.
GATCACTCTGTAACTTGTTTTTTGTTTTTTCTCTCGGTAACGTTGCGCCAAACAATGAGGAAAACCATCGCCGCCATTACCGATATCATTATTGCGGGAGGATATGCGGCAACGCCGATTATAATGCCGACTACTTTGATCGCAAAGTCGATCAGAATCGAAATTCGGAACATTTTGAGCTGTCGCCTTATACATTCGTGGTGGCGTCCCAGCAGTTCGACGCTTATTTCATTGCATATCGTTATCAAAAGCACGTCAATGCCGTACAGAAGCTGAGGAACGATCTCGCCGATGTTTCTGCCGACGTAAACGACGAGGAACGGTATCATCGATGAGAAAAACAGCATGGCGATATTCGCCCACAGAACGCTTTTGTCGATTATATCGACGTTGTGCCAGATGTTATGTATATTTATCCACATGCCGCCAAGCCAGAAAAACGATATCGCATACGCGACGATCTGATAACCAAGCACTTCAAGGTCGCTCCACTTTGTCCCGCTCGGGATGACGAACTCCAGAACGACGATCGTCATTATGATCGCCATTATCGCGTCAAAAAACGCGACAAATCTGTCTTTGCTCATTTATTCCACCCGCTCACGCCTTGTTGAATTTTTCTTTCGGCTGTTTGCAGCGCGGGCATTTCCAGTCGTCAGGCAGATCTTCAAACGCAACGCCGTCGTGCTCGGCGGGGTCGTAGACGTAGCCGCAGATCGAGCAAACGTATTTGCCGCTCGATTCGCCGCCGGAGAAGTCCACCTCGGCAAAAACCGTCGGGACGGGGTTATCAAGGTCCATCACGCGCCCGCTTTCAAGGTTTTCATACCCCTGCGGCGTATGCGTTCCGCAATAAACCGTCGGATGACTGCGGACGAACTCGCGCACGCGGTCAAGCGTCTGTCTTGCCGCCGACTGATCGTCGAAAACTACCGACAGCTTGTTTTCATACAGCGCTTCGTCAACGTACGTTATGTCGCCGTGAAGCATATAGAACAGACCGCCGTTTTCAACAATGACGATGCTGTTGCCGTTTGTGTGGCCTTTTGCCTTGATAAAATGCACGCCCTCGCTTATAGTCTGGCTCTCGGGGAAGTTATAGTACGCGCCGTCAGTAAACTTTACGGGAACGATATTTGTGATACCGACAAGCTCGGCCGCCGAAACCTCGTCCTCGTTTACGTAAATTTTAGCGGCGGGGAACGATTTAAGCTCGCCCGAATGATCGGCGTGTTTGTGCGTAAGAAGGATTTTAGTTACCTGCTCCGGCTTGTAACCGAGGGCGGCGAGCGCCTCCATATATGAGCATATATCCTTGCCGGTGAATGCAAGGCTGTTTTCGTCCGGCTTTTCCTCGGGCGTGCCGGCGGGAAGTCCCGTGTCGACAAGGATGACTTCGCTGCCGGTGTCTATAAGGTAATTTTGAAGGCTGCCGCGATAGCGGACGTTTTTGTCGAATTTGTCCATTCCCTCCTCGCCGCCGAAAGCAAACGGCTGCGAATAAAACCCGTCTTTTCTGAATTTGACCGCTTTGATTATCATATTATTTCCCCCTTATAAAAGTGATTTTACGCACTCCTCGACGTCCGCCATATCAGCCGTCGGCTCAAAGCGTGCGATTACTTTTCCGTTTCTGTCGATTATGAATTTTGTGAAGTTCCACTTGATGTCCGGTTTTTTGTCCCAATCGGGATCGGCTGACGAGAACATTTTTTCAAGCAATGCCTTGAACGGATGCTCGTCAAATCCCGCAAACCCTTTTTGCGATTTAAGGTAAGTGTAAAGCGGAAGCTCGTTTTCGCCGTTGACGTCCGCTTTTTTCATTTGCGGGAACGTCGTGTTGTAATGAAGGGTGCAAAACTCATGGATCTCCTCGTCGCTTCCCGGCGCCTGCGCGCCGAACTGATTGCACGGGATGTCGAGTATTTCAAGTCCCTTTTCGTGATAGTCGCGGTACATTCTCTCTATCGGCTCGTACTGCGGGGTAAATCCGCACCCCGTCGCCGTGTTGACGACCATAATAACGCGGCCTTTGTAATCCGAAAGGTCAAGCGTTTCGCCTTTGCCGGTCATGATTTTGAAATCGTATATCATATTGAGCCTCCGTTTTTATTGTTCTTTGTTTTCCGCGCCGTTGTATTTCAAGCACAGCATTGTAAGGTCATCGAACTGCGGCGCGTCTTTGACAAACGCTTCAACCGCTGCGTTAACGCCGCCCAAAACGTCCATCGGCGCGTCGTATTCGGCGCCGTTCAGCGCTTCAAGCATACGGTCCGTGCCGAAAAGCTCCTCTTCCGAGTTTGACGCCTCCGCAACGCCGTCGGTGTAAATAAACAGCATCGAGCCTTTTTCAAGCTGAATCTGATATTCCTTGTATTTTACGTCCTCCATGCCGCCGATGACAAACCCGTGTTTGTCTTTATAAAGCTCGAATTTGCCGCCGGGGGATTTTATGATCGGGTACTCGTGCCCCGCGTTTGACGCCGTAAGTATGCCGGTGCGAAGGTCGAGTATGCCGAGCCACACCGTTACAAACATCTGCTCGCGGTTGCTTTGGCAGATCTGATTGTTTGCGGCTTCAAGAGCGGCGCTCGGATTTTTCTTCATCAGCGCGTAGTTCTGAACGAGGATCTTTGACGCCATCATAAACAGCGCCGCGGGAACGCCCTTGCCCGAAACGTCGGCAATTACAATGCCAAGCGTATTTTCGTCGATGAAGAAGAAGTCGTAAAAGTCGCCGCCGACCTCCTTCGCGGGCTTCATCGATGCGTATATATCAAACTCGCTACGCTCTGGAAATGCGGGGAAAATGCTCGGAAGCATATCGGCTTGAATGCGCGTTGCCATTGAAAGCTCGGCGTCAATGCGCGACGCATCGATCTGCTGCTGCTCGTATTTTTCAGTCAGGTCGCGCGTGATCGCCGCAAACATATTCACCGCCGCGCCGACAGTTCCGAATATGACGAACTGCACCTCGGAAAAGATCGCTTGAAGCACGAGCGCGAACAGCGGCGCGATAATGTATATCCAGAACGCCACAAGCACGCGCCGCGCAAATTTTTTGCGGTAACGCACAAGCAAATACATATCTTGAAGCAGCATTAGCACAGGCGTAAGGTTTGATACAAGATAAAGGCTTGAACGGTGATATACGTTGTTTTCATCAAAGAAATAGTAAAGATCGGTAAACTGCGAAACGATAAGCAATACCGAATGGACCGCCAAAAGCGAAAGAAGCACTATTGCAATTCCCCGTCCCGATTTGCCGGGAGATGAGATATAGAGAATCATCATCGAAAGAAGGAACGCCATTATCCCGGATATCAGAAATTCGATGAAAGTAACGGTGCGAATGGCGATGGAAAATCCCGTGCCGACTCTGCCCTCAAGCATCTGCCTTGTAAGGTGCATCGTAACGTAGCCGATGATCATCCACGAAAAGAAGATAAGATACTTTCTGACCTGCTTTCTGATGGGCGCTTTGCTTATCTGCACGATGCTAAGCCCCGATATTCCGATACCTGCGGCTATCATGAAGACGTTTATCAAATTTCCCATTGAGATATCAAAATTCATTTTTATCCCCCCAATATGTTTGCTGAAAATGAATATAAATACGCAGATATTATACCATTCCGGCACGGCGCTTGTCAAGTAATTTTGCGGTGCATTTCTGTTTTTGCGGCAAAAAAACAGAGCCGGTTTTTCGGCTCTGTCTGATCAAACCAAAGTTAAAGCGCTGAAAAAATGGAGTTTCCGTTCAGATTGTATTTCAGCAATCCTTCAAGAAGCGCCCGCTCCGGCTCCCTGAAATCCTTTTCGCAGCGCACGTTCTCGCCAAGGATCATCGTGTTTCTCGACGAAGCGGAATAAGCCTCCCACTTTGCGCCGTCTGTCGACGGATCGCCGCATTTTGCAAAGTTCACCCACATTTGCTGAACCGTCGCCGCAAGCGCGGGATCGGGGTTTTCGCCCGTGTAGATCGTTTGGTCAAGATTGTTGAAAACGTACGCAAGCTCGACCGCGTGGCAAGCTTTAAGGTCCGGAATGGACGACGGATGCGTCCAATAATACAAATACGCGCGATTTCCGTTTGATGCGTGGTATTCGATCTGCTTTGTTGCGGGAAGCCTGAACAAAAGCTCGTTAAAAAGCTCCGTTGTCTGCCACGTGCGTCCTTTGACGCCGCTCTCTTTTTGCAAACGCAAAAACTCTTTTACAAGCTCCCCGTCCTGCTTTTCCATAAGCCGAAGTATGCCTTTGAGCATGGCAAATCCCAAAATCTTATAGTGGAATACGCCGCCGACGTCGAGTATCCAATAACGCAGCTCGTCGGCGTTGCTGCCCGATATCATATCGACGTTATGCTCGATTCCGTCTTTATATGCGCCGTAAAGATCGACGGGGATAACGACGCCGTCGCGCTCCGGGAAGTTGTTGTGATCGTTCAGCTTTTTGTTCGCGATCATAATCTCCTTTTCGGAAAGACTGCAAAGCTCCGCCATATTTTCGGCGCCCGTTTCCTTCAAAAGCATCTTTGTCAGCGGGAGGCACTCCTCGCGGCTGTACGTTAAGGCGACAGAGCCGCTTTCCGCAATGACGCGCGAGAACAACCCTTTGGCTTCCGGGATGAGCGGAAGCAGCGACACACTGCCCGCTCCCGCAGACTCGCCGAAAATCGTCACGTTTGACGGATCGCCGCCAAAGCTCTTCGCGTTTTCGCCGATGTATCTCAGCGCGCAGATCTGGTCAAGCAGACCGAGGTTGCCGCTGTTTGCGTATTCATCACCGCCGGGGACCTCTGAAAAGTCCACGAACCCCATGATGCCGACGCGGTATGCTATCGTTACAAGTATAACGTCGGGGTGCGCTTTTACAAAGTTGTGGCCGTCGTAAAGCGGATCAACCGTGCCGCCCCAGCCGTAGTTGCCGCCGTGGATAAACACCATGACGGGACGGTTCGCGCCTGCATATCCTTCGGCTGTCCAAACGTTGAGATAAAGGCAGTCTTCGCTTTGAAAGAAAAACGAAGCGCGTTCAGATTCAAGCTTTGTCTGAATTGACGTCGGGCCGTTGTAGAACGCCTCAAACACTCCGTCCGACGGCTCGGCGGGGACGGGCGCCCTCCAGCGAAGTTCCCCGACGGGAGCTTTTGCAAAAGGGATCCCCCGAAAAGCCACAACTCCGTCATCTTGTTTGCCGACAAACGTACCGTTTGTGCAGCGCGCGGCGCAATCGGCGTCAAATCCGTCCGTTATCGGACGATTCTGTTGATATTTTTCCATTTTTACTTTTTCCTTGAAAAGATACCTTTTACGATCTGGAAGAACGATTTTTTATCTGCGATCTTCTTCTTGATCTCGCCGATAGTCACGTCTTTTTGCGAGTTATGCGTGATAAGCGACTGCGCCAGCTTTACGTAAATATCTTTGAAATGCTCGATACTTTCTTCTTCATAGCGGCTTGCGGCAAAGTCGATCATAAGCTGGAGTCCGTCCTGGCCGTCGAGTATCTCCATATCGAGAATACTCTGGGACGCCGCCTGATTCTGACGGACGTCGACCGCCTCTATATTGAACCCTTCAAGTCCGCCCATATCGCGTATATCCTGCTGATAGAGAAGATATGCGCTCTCGCCCTGCGCGACCTGGTTGTGCAGATCGACGTACGGATAGCAGCTATGTTCGATGCCCTTCTGGACCTGGTCGTGAACGTCGGCAAAAACGCTGCGGAGCGTTGCGTTGTCGTTAAAGCGGATGGCGACGGGCAGATCGCGGAACAAAAGTCCGACGCTTGACATCATATGTACGTCCTCGCGGCCGTTGTATATCCAAGAGAGTTTGATGTCGGGCTCATTGTTGTAAATGGAGATCGCAAGGGCGGCAACGGTGATGAAGAATTCGTTGCGGCTGATCTTGTATGCACGCTCCATCGCGTTCATCTGCGGCTGTTCGATGCCGAGCGGCGCGAAAAGCTCGCCCATTTCGTTCTTTCTCGATTCGTGATCGATTTTCGGATAGCTTGACCATTCGACGTTGTCATACCGCTCTTCAAAGTAACGTTTGCTTTCTTCATAAAAGTCAGTATGAACGGCGTCCTCGCGGTTTTTGAGCATCAGATAATAGTAGTCCGGATCGACGGGCATATCCATATATGCCTTGCCGACACCGCTGAGGAACACTTTAAGCGATGTTCCGTCAAAGAGCGAATGGTGAACGTCAAAGAAGATGTATCCCGCCTTTTCCGTTTCAAAAATGCGGCAACGGCAAAGCTTTCCGCCGATTATCTTGAACGGGTAAACAAGCGTGTCCTTTACGTACTTGAACTCAAACTCCGTAAGCTTTTCAACGTGAACGTCGGGAACGTTGTCGGGCGAGTAACGCTGGACCATTTCGCCGTCGTCGTTATATGCAAACGTTGTAAGGAGCGCAGGGTGAGCGGCGATCGCCGTTTTCATCGCCTTCGCCAGCTTTTCAAGGTCAAACAGCTCTTTGTCGACCTTCATAACGGAGAAAAGGTTATACATCGTTGAGCCGGGCGTATAAAGCTGGTAGTCGATCATGTACATCTGCTCAGCCGTAAGCGGATGCTCGACGGCAAGCGCTTGCTCGTTCTTTTCGTCGGGGTCGACGCCGTCGTCGTTTTTATGTATTTCCTCGTAAAGCTTAGCTATCTTTTCCGGTGTTCTTCCGCGGAATATTTCGCCCGCGTTAAGTCCGGGCAGGTCGCATTCGGTTATAAGCTCGATCGAGCCGAGCGAATCTCCGCCCATTTCATAAAAGTCGTCGTGTATGCCGACGCGCGAGAATTTAAGCACTTTTGCCATGGCGGCGCAGATCTTTTCCTCGATCTCGTTTGTCGGGGCGACGTAATTACTTGAAAAGTCGCGGACGTCGGGTTTGGGCAGCGCCTTGCGGTCGAGCTTGCCGTTTGCTTTAAGCGGGACGGAGTCGATCTTTACGTAATACGACGGTATCATATAGTACGGCAGGCGTTGGAGCAGCTCGGAGCGGATGGCGTCCCCGTCGACTTTGATGTCTGCGGTGTAGTAAACGCAAAGGTAGCTCTTGCCGCCGTCCTCGATGCCTTTGGCGGCCGCCCAGTCGATGCCAAGCACCTGTTTTACCGCGGCTTCGATCTCGGCAGGCTCGATCCTGTTGCCGTTGATCTTTATCATATCGTTTGAACGGCCGAGAAGCAAATAGTCGCCGTTTTCATCCTTGCGCGCAAGGTCGCCCGTGTGGTAAACTCCGTTCACAAACGATTTTTTCGTTTCTTCGGGAAGATTGATATATCCGCGGACGTACGGGTTTTCAAAGCACAGCTCGCCTATCTCGCCCTCGGGAACCTCGTTGCCGTCCTCGCCGAGAAGCGTTATCTTCGTTTCTATCGCCGGCTTTCCGACGGGACACGTGTCATACGGCTTGTCGATCTGGAAAACGCCGACCGCAAAGCCCGACTCGCTGCACGCATAAATATTGATAAGATCGAGGTTTTTATTATAAACGTTGTTTGCAGGCTCTGAGCCGACAAACAGCATACGGAGAAACGGCCCCGTCTGGTTGCCAAGCATACGCACGTATGACGGCGTAAGGAACGTTATCGTTATGCGCTTTATAAGGAAGAATCTCGCAAGCGCCGCGGGGTTTTTTATCGTCGCGTATGAAACGATGAAGTTTTTGCCGCGGAAAACGTTAAGTCCGGCAAGAATAACTATGACCGTCGCCACAAAGTTCATCGGCGCCAGAGTTGCAAGGCGGTCTTTCCCGCTGAACGGGATAATGCCGCCGACCTTTATCGACTCTATCGCTCTTTCAAGGTTGCCGTATTCGTGAAGAACGCCCTTCGGATTTCCCGTCGTGCCCGACGTGTAAATGGCGTATGCCGCGTCGTGTTCGTTTACCTCTTCAAAGCCGGAAAGCGGCTCGTATCGCATTATTTCGTCCCAGTTCCCGGCGGAAATTTCAAGCTTGCATCCGCAGTCTTCGCGTATAAACGCGATCCTCTCCGGTGCGTACGTATCTTCTACCAGCGCCCAAGCAGCGCCCGCTTTCCAAATGCCTATCATTGCGATAACGGGCAAAACGCCGCGAGGCAGATCTATCAGAACAAAATCCTCTTTGCCGATCCCGCGCGTTTTGAGATATGCATAAACGCGCCCCGACATATCGTCAAGCATCGCGTATGTGATCCCGTTTGAATGCGCCTCGTCATAAAGGATGGCCGCGTTGGGATCTTCAGCCGTGTACTTTTGTAACTTGTTGATTATGGTTTCCATTGTCCGTTTTCCCCTTTTGTTTTTGAAATTTTATTCTTTTTACAATTATAACACTGTTTGACCTAAATGTCAAACGTTGATGAAAAAAAGCGCGCCTCGATCATATATTTTTTTCATTTTCGCGACGCTTTCCGAACGAAAAAAAGCGCCCGATAAAAAGGCGCTTTGATGGATATTGCGTTATTAAAAGACTATAAACCCTTCCGTTTCCTTGGCCATGGCTACCATATCCGCACTTGCGTATGGTGGAATATTTGAAGGAATATTGTTTTTGCCAAGTTGTAAGTCAATTGGCGTTCCGCAGGCAGTGTCACTATATGTAGTACCTACATACTCGCCGACTATGTTCTGTCCATCCCAAATATGCTTTGTGCCGCCGATGGAATGGCGCAGTCCGTCCGGGCGGTACGTCGTTGTAGTTACGACGCCGCCGCTCGTGTGCGTTTTTTGGCGGTTAAATAGGTCGTAGGTGTACGTCGCGCTTCCGCTTGTACCCATTACGGAAAGCGTGTTCCCGTTCGCGTCGTAGGACTACCGACCCGCCGAAAGCAAATTGCTTTCGGCGGGGACACTGCCATGCAGTTAAGCGTAATATTCAGCGTAATATTAATCCGCTTAAACTATATATTTTTTTTGCAAGCACTGTATCTTGTATGTGTTCTATGGAATCCATGATATAATATGATGATGTTAGTATTCTTCTGCTTTTACGAAATTTTTCAAAATCCTCTTCGCTTGACAAGCTTTCCAAAATTTCATGCATTTCTTCGCAAATAACATTTTTCAGCATATTGGTATTCCATTTTGATGTTTCACTATTTTTTATCTCTTTTTCTGCCATTTCCAAAATTTCATTTGCCTGTTTTGATATTAATTCAAAATATTCATTCATCATTTTCCCACATATGGAACCCAGCACTGGATTCCTCCTCCCGTTGTATTTTCAAATCAGGTCGTATGTGTACGTCGCACTGCCGCTTGTACCCATTACGGAAAGGGTGTTTCCGCTTGCGTGTATTACTCATCCTTGATTTTTCAAGCAAAATTCTTCGCAATATTGCAAAATGGTCTTGTCCGTTATAGTCTTGTCTTTATTAATAAATCGAGTTGCAAATCCGCCTGTGCACCTCGGATAGTCATTTATTATCTTAAGCGCGTCTTCATAATTCTTGAAATATATATTTGCAAGTACCCTTAATAAAACAGCATCATCGGGCGGTCTGTTATCAGGCGGATCGGGGATGGTCAGAAACCTCTCTTCAATACATTTATATTTTTCTTTTGTTTCGGAAATATATTTTTCTATTGCCGCATCGTTTTCTCGTGCGATGTCGTTTAATAAATGATACACATCATCAAAATTTTCTGTTTTGCGTTCAATCCAACAGATGTCGTCAGATGGACAAGTATACGCTCCATTGCACCGCAAACTCATCGGCGCGTTTTTATTACTGCTCATATCGAAAATGTCCCAAAACAAATCATCAAATGAATACGGCTTTATTCCGCTTAATCCTCTAACTGTAATTATTCCTTTATTATATGTTGGGTGAAATAAAATCCAAATAAAAGCATCATCTATTTTTGCATAAGGCCAATCAGCAATAGATTTATATTTATGCTTTTTTGCATATTCTTTGACAAATGATTTGTTAAGATCTTGCAATTCTTTTTTGATCGTGTTTTTCATTTTTTCTCACTCCGGTCTAATTACTTTAACTTTTGTTGGCGGGATAGGCACGCCTCCAGTAAATATGCCTTTTTCTTGTCCTTGTAAGCAGTACCTACATATTCATCTACAATATTCTGCCCGTCCCAAATATGCTTTGTGCCGCCGATGGAATGGCGCAGTCCGTCGGGGCGGTATATAAAAATAGGCTGAATTTTTCTAAGATAAAATCCTTTTGAAAATAATAGATTTAGGCAATTTGAATTTGTGGCACCAAACTAAAACAGTAAACGAATTAAAGTCAATTACTTTATCAAGTTCAAATTCTATCTCCTCGATTTTGTTCTCGCTTTCATCATATACCGTCACATAAAGACTTTTGTAGCCGAAAGGACACTGCACGACTAAATGATATGTATAATCTTCGTATAAAAACTGACCGTTGTATTTTTCATTTTTGTTTGTATAAAAACTGAATGTTAAACCGATGTCATTGCACACCCATTTGCTATTTTGGGTAGCTAATATGCTACGAAAATTTTCGCTTTTATTGTTGCACGAACATAGGGAAAAACAAAATAATAGACAAATTAATACTGCTAAAAACATTTTTTTCATCGGTTTACTCCTTTTGGGGGAAAATTTTAATTATTTTTTTGTTAATGCCGTAAATACATATTAAATTGCCATCTCTAACACAATTTGTACTATAAAAATCATATCCTCCGGCGTGATCAGTACAATCATTCCAAATATCCCGTGCTTGATGAATTGTCCCGCTGCAGCATAACAGTATATGTAGTACCTACATATTCACCGACTATGTTCTGCCCGTCCCAAATATGCTTTGTATTGCCGATGGAATGGCGCAGTCCGTCATTGGAGATAAAATGCTATTTTTTATATATCTCTAATCCTTTTAGGTTGTGTCCGCAATAAAGAGTAATTAAACGATTTTCAAATTTCTTCCACGACACAGACATAATGTTTGTTTTGCTATGAGGAATAAATTCTTTTTCCGGTTTTTTAGCATTAATAAAATTACAAATATAATTCAAATTTGGAGAAAGCTCTTTTTTTGATCTTGTAACAATTTCAATTCTAAATTGTGGCAAAAATCCATACTCGTCAACCTCGTATTTCAGTTTGGATTTTTCAGCGATATCTTCCGCGGGACGTACCCCATCAATGGGCCAAAAGCGTTCCTCGTATTTTGAAAATCCAATTTGAACAAAATCTAGTTTATTGAATTCCTCAACGGTTGTCGGTATTTTGTCGTCTTTTGTGATTTTCACATAAACGATAGGGATTATGTGTTTCGGATACCACTCAGCTTCATCAACTTTTTGTATTAATAAGTATCGACCAAAAATATTCATTTCCTTAGCCAAATGGCTTTCTAAGCGATAAGCAAATACATCTCCTGTCTTCCACTCACATTTGTAAGGCATATTTTGGCTCACCTTTCTTAAACATTTTTTATTTCAGTTACCAGTCCAATATAGTATCATCATGGAATGATAATTCCTTTGTGTTTAACAGAAATGCATTTGATTTGTTAATAACCATTTTTTATCCTCCAAAATACCAAACTCTCTACTATAATAATACAAAAAACGGGCAAAATTCGACAAGATTTTAGAAAAAATTTTTCAAAAAATGCATTTTTGTATATTTGCACAACTATTTGATGCTGTTTTTGTAAAAGTTTCACAGTCTTTTTTGCATATTTTGCGGCAGGTACATCACCTGATTTTAACCGATTTAATAAAAATCCACCCGCGTAGCGGGTGGTTTTTCCTTTTCGGGCATAGCCCTAAACGAAACCGGCAACGCACAAGTGCGTCTTATGTTGGCCTGCCAGCCATGCAATTGTTATTTACTACCCATAAATGGGTCCCGTGGGTCAAATATGCTCAATTGATCACTCTCTTGGTCATTCTTCAACTGATTTGCTATGTATTCCTTTATGGCTTTTGTGTTTTTCCCCACGGTGTCAACGTAATATCCCTTACACCAAAATTCGCGGTTTCGGTATGCAAATTTCATATTGCCCCATTTCTGGAATATCATCAGCAACTTTTCCCTTTCAAATATCCCATGAATCCCGAAACGCTCATTTTGGGCGGGATTGCTATCATCATATGTATATGATCCGGACATACCTCCCCCTCTATTATTTCAACTCCTTTCCACTCGCATAATTGCCTTAATATCTCTCGTACCTCTTTCCGTTTCTCTTCAAAAAATACTTTTCTCCTGTATTTCGGCGCAAATACTATATGGTACTTGCAATTCCATTTTGTGTGTGCTAAACTATTTATGTCTATGTTTTCTTTTTTCATAGATTAAATCCTCCGATTTGTTTTTATTTATTTCGACTGGCAGGTCGTCGTAATTATATCACAAATCGGAGGATTTTTCTTCACCGGTTAACCTTTACTGAACCACGCGACTATCGCGTGGTTTTCGGTAGACAATAAAAATCCACCCGCATAGCAGGTGGATTTTCTTTTCCGGCGCCCGGTTTCGGTTTTATACTTATTCCGCGTTTTTCAGCGCTTCGACCATGTCTATCTTTCTGTTTTTGCGCGCGACCATCCAGCCGACCAGCAGCGATACACCGAATGTCAGCAGGATCGAAACCGAGTATGTCAGCGGGCCGAGCATCAGCTTCATTTCATATTCGCCGGCAAGTGCGGTAATGAGCCAATACAGCGTCCCGACCCCGGCAGGCATACCGAGGATCACGCCGATCACCGTCAGCCAGACGTTCTGCGAGATCAGCAGCTGACCGATCTTTTTGCTGCGAAATCCGAGCACCTTCAACGTGGCAAGCTCGCGGGAGCGCTCGACGTAGCTCATCACGCCGAGGTTGTAGAGCACCACGATCCCGAGGATCACGGCGGCGACGACGAGGATCAGCACCATGCTGTCCATTATCTGAACAAAACTGCCGAAGCTGTCCATAAGCTGCTTTTTGTCCTGTTTGCCGGAGATCAGATCCGACGACGGGATATCACTTGAATCCTTGTTCGTATAAACGGCGGACACGCTGTATTTGATCCCGAGTTCATCGGCGTATTTGTCGGTCATCGTGACGCTCTCTGTCATGATCGAGCGGTTGTAACCGACGACTTTGACGCGGTACGTCTCCTCGCCGCCGTATGGCGAGAACTCGATGTATTCTCCGATCTTCGCGCGATCAGAAAGCCGCTGGCAAAGATAGACGCCGTCGTTTTGCAGATCGATCTCTTTGTTGTCTTCGTCGATCACGCTGAGTCTGCCGTTTTCGTTATGAACGATATCGAGCGTCGCTGTATAGCCGTCGATGCTGATGCCGGAATAGCTCTCCCAGTCGGCATCGAGATCGGCGATCAGATGATCGACCTTTTCGCGTTCAGTGTTCTCAACAATGTTGACTTTTGTCGCGTAGTGTGAAACGCCGTTGTCGAGGAGGTCGAGGAATCCCGCCATTGTGTCGCGCATACCGAGCCCGCCGACGAGCAGGATCATACATCCGATGATGCCGACGAGCGTCATTGCAAAACGGCTCTTGTGGCGCATAAGGTCGCGCATGTTCCATTTCGTCGCAAATCGCATCTTGGAAAAAAACGGGAGTTTTTCAAGAACAGATTTTTTCATCTTCTTCGGCGTATATGGACGGAGCGCGTCCGCCGCCGTGCCGCGAAGCTGGGCACGCACCGAGAGAAAGCTGATCAGCGCGAGCAGCAGCACCGTTCCGGCGATAATCGGATAGCAGAACGCGGGCGTTGCCGCCGACCAGTCGGGCATATCGAAATACGTTCCCATCATTCCGTTTTCGCTCATGATAAGTTTGCATACAAAATATCCGAGTACCGCGCCGAGCGCCGCCCCGACAATACCGATAAACAGACCGTAGAACGAATAGTGGAGAAGAATCGTGCGATTCTTGAAACCGAGCGCTTTGAGTACGCCTATCTGCGTCTTTTCCTGGGTGGCTATGCGATGCATCGTCGTCACCATCGTCAAAATCGCGATCGCAAGGAACAGCACCGGAAGTATGGAGCCCATCGTCTTTCCTTCTTTCGCCTCGCCCATCGCTTCCCTATACACTGCGTGATCGTCCTTTGATACGACCATCAGCGTTCTGCCGAGTTTTTCCTTCACGGCTTCTTCCAGTTCGGATTTTCCGAGTCCCGAGATCAGATTTATCTGCGGAAACGATTTGTCGATTGCTTCCGTCAGCATTTCGTCCGTCAGCATTGCTTCCGCCTGTTCTTTTGCCATATCAGCCGGAACGCCCGCTTTTTGAAGTTCGTCGGTCAGGGTGTTCAGCGCCTTTTCGCGGATGATCGCTCCGAGTTTGGCGGGTGAAATATATGCGTAGCCGAAAGTATTGAAATCAGGCATGACCTGGTTGCTGTCGGCAAGGCAGATCATATGCTCGCCGGCTTTGATGAGCCCGACGACGCGGCTTTCGATATCCAGCCCCTGAAATTCGAGCGTGAGGGTATCGCCGATCTCGATATTATTCAGCCTCGCAAATTTGTCGGACAGCCAGATGCCGTCGCCGTTTTCGTCATATCCGTCGCCGCTTATCAGCGTAAAGATCGAAACGGAATAATTCTCCGAAACGTCGAGCGTGAGCGCCTTTTTGCTGTCTCCCTTTATTTCAAGATTGACCGAAAGATACCGCGTCGCCGCGTCCACGCCGTCAATCGAGGCGATCTTTTCGAGATCGTCTTTTGTAAAGCCGCTTTCCGAATACATTCGATAATCGGCGTATTTCGTTTCTTCAAAGAACTTCCCGACGTCGTATTCAATTGTCTTCCATTCCATGTTGAATCCAAGGAAGATGCCGATCCCGAGCGTCATCATAATGATCATCGATATGAACTGGGCTTTGTAGCTCCAAGCGGTGCGAAGCAGTTTACGAAGCAGCATCACCATTCCACCTCGTCAGCGGAAAGCGGATTTTCCTGCTCGGTGACCTCGCGGATCTTTCCGTTCTTGACGCGGATAACAACGTCCGCCATTTTTGCGATATTCTGATTGTGCGTCACGATGACTATGGTCTTGCCGTAGTTTTTCGCCATATCCAGCAGTAGCCCCAGCACCATAACGCCCGTTTCTGAATCAAGAGCGCCGGTCGGCTCGTCGCAAAGCAGTATTTTCGGGTTTTTCGCAAGCGCCCGGGCGATCGAAATACGCTGCTGTTCGCCGCCCGACAACTCCGACGGGAAGTTGTTCAGATGGTCGAGAAGTCCGACCTTGTCGATCATATCTTTGGCGTCGAGCGCGTTTTTCGATATCTCTGAAACGAGCTTGACGTTTTCATAGACCGTCAGCGTCGGAATAAGGTTGTAAAACTGGAACACAAAACCGACCGTCGACGCGCGGTAGTCGGCGAGTTCGTTGTCGCTTAGTTTTGAAATATCCGCTCCCGCGACAGTGATGGTCCCTTCGCTCGGACTGTCAAGTCCGCCGAGCAGATTGAGCAGCGTGCTTTTGCCCGCGCCGGACGGCCCGAGTATTACAACGAATTTACCCTCGTCAAGCGTAAAGCTGACGTGATCCAGCGCGCGAAGCTCGTGATCGCCGCTTTTATAGATCCTTGAAACGTTATCAAATTGAACGATAGACATAATGTACCTCCAATGTATTATCAAAGCGCCCCACCGAGCGCCGTCATTGACGTGAATTCGAGCGCAAACGTCGCCAAGTCCGCAAGCCCGTAAGCGCGCTGAGCCGTGCGACTCTGTCCCAAAACATATTTACACGCTTTCTGTTCTTTCCCACCCGTCGCCCGCGTCGGTTTCGTGACGGACGAAACGGAAATCGCAGAGATCTCCTCCCCGGCAGAGCGTCTTTTTGCGGATGAAATCGGTGTACGGCAGATTGCCGTAGTTGATGATGTCTGCCTGACAGCACATTGCGCCGAGCTTCAGAAGTCCGCGTCTGCCGAGTATCTTCTGATAAATGCAATCGTTGCATTCAAAGTGAAATTCGTTTTCCGGAAGCGTCGGAAAATAGTTTTGATAACGGCTCACTATCACGAGCGCCTCAGGGGTATAGGGTTTCATAACGATCTCACTTTCTCGCGATGACAGTGATCCACGGCTTGCCGTTATAATGATCGGACCTGACGTCGGAAAAGCCCGCCGCCGTCAGCGACGCCGATATTTCTTCCGCCGTGTAACACTTCATCCCGTCGATGATCTTTTCGTACTTCAGGCTCGTTTCATCCGTACCGTCCGACTCGTTGCAGATCATGAACGCGCCGCCCGGCTTCAGTATTCTGTACACTTGGGCAAAGCAATGCTCAAGTCCCGGCCAGAAATAGACCGTTTCAAATGCGGTTGCAAGGTCAAACGCACCGTCCTCAAAAGGAAGTTCGGCGACGTTGCCGCAAATCACGGCGCATCTGCCCGCCGCGATCATATCCTTATTGAGTTCCTTCGCCTTTTCGACAGAGACAGGCGAATAATCGAGCGCGGTAATCTTCGCCTTCGGATAACGTTTCAAAAGCTCCGCCGTGTTCCGTCCGCCGCCGCAGCCGAGCTCGGCGATATTGGCGGGAGCGATCCCGTCAAGATGCGTCATTCCCCAGTCGGCGAGCTTCGCGTGCCCTCCGTTCATTCCGTTTACCATCATCTTGCCGAGAAAGCCCTCCGGCTTTCTTGTCTGATTGACGAATTTTTTGAAGAGTCCCATAATCAAATCCCTTTCTTTTTGTAACCGCAGTCGCAATACGGACCGCCGGACGCCAACGTGTATTCCCTGACGAAAACGGCGGCTCCGCCTGCCTCGCTCATTGTATAATCGAGCCGGCACATTGCCGGGATATACTCTTTCAGTCCGAGCTCCGTCATCAGCGTACAGATACCGCATTTGTAGAATCGCGCCTCATATCCCGAGCCGTCCTGATACGGAAGATATTCCATATTCCAGGAGTATTTGTTTCTGTCGGCAGCTTTGAGAGCCGCCGCTCTTTTCATTTTGTCGATATCCCTTTTTCCGAACTTTTTCCTGCCGCTCTGTCTGCAGAACCACCTCATCGCGCCGGTCATCATCGAATCACGGTAATAAGCTGTCATTTTATCGAGCGAGTGTCTTTCGGGAAGATTCAGGCAGAACGCCGAGAACATGGCGCAGCTAACTATATTCATAAGAAATATATCGCCGCGCTCAAAGGTCGGAAGCGACGCGATGATCTCTTTATATTTTCTCTTTGCCCATGCCGCAGTATCTTTCGCCATCACCTTATCATATCCGAGGACGACGGACAGGTTCTTTTGAAACGATCTTCCGAAAAGCAGCCACATCCCGGCGGGCATTCCGATATAGTTCATATTTCACCCCTTAAAATCCATTCTGACGATCTGCATTTTCATCAATCCGTCGCCAAGCTTTGCAAGCAGACGGAACGATCCGGGTACGGACGGATCCTTCAGATCGTTATATCCGAGCATATAGCCGCGTGCGGAAACGCGCGCGTTCTTCATCCACGGGATAATATCTTTTTCAATGCTCTCAACGCTGAAATGATCGGCTATGGATGTGATGCCCGCTTCCTTCACCCATGTTTTCAGCATGATCTTCACGGCGCGCCTGTTTGCGGTATCAAAGACCAGTCTGCCTCCGGGAAAACGCTTCGCCATTTCGCAAAACAGCTTCTTTACGTCTTCGGTCTTGAAATAATAGAAAACTCCCGCGGCGAGAAAGCAGACGCCGTTTTCGGCTTCGATTTTGTCAAACCACGAATGATCGTTCAGATCGGCGGCGACGTTTTTAATCCGGTCGCTTTCGGGCAGAAGCTCGTTTCTGACGGCGATCACGTCTGGAAGATCGAGATTGTAGATCATACACGTTCCGTTATCGCAGTTTTCCGCCGTCTGATCCAGCCCACAGCCGAGATTGACAAGAGCGGCGCGGGGATGATCTTTCAGATATTCCTTTGCTTCGATCATCAGATCGTTTTCGCGCATGGCGACTTCCAGCGCGCCGAAACGGTGGGCGAAGCTCTTTGATCTCTTTTCAAGTGCGGAAAAATCGTAGTCGATGCGGTCGATCAGACCGACCGCTTTTTCATCCCGGAACAGATTCGGGAACTGCTCGGTGCAGAGCTTGCGGCCGTAAAGCGGGATGACGAGCGTTTCCTGCACGGTGTTTTTCTCTATATGCATTTTCATTTTCTCCCTACCAAAAGCGCGGAGCCCGAAAGCTCCATCCAGACCGATTCCCATTTCGTCATGAATCTGCCGGTCGAATCGATCAGTTCGACCTTTTCATAGCCCATATCCTTCAGCTTTTTCACAAACGCCCGTATATCGCCGTATTTGGACTTTGAAAAGATGTCGTGCAGGGCGAAAACGCCGCCTTTTTTCAGCACGCGCAAAGTCTCAAGCAAAATCGCCTGACGGTCGCCGGTCGGGATGTTATGGTAAACGTAGTTGCTCGTCACCGCGTCAAACGTTTCGTCCGGAAAGTCGAGCTTGCGGGCGTCGCCGCGCTCAAACGTGACGTTTTTCACGCCCTCAGCTTTTGCGTTTCTTTCGCAGAGCGGCTTATTGAAGGAGGCGTATTCCTTTCCCCAGCGGTCGACGCCGATAAATGAAGCGTTAGGATTGCATTTTGCGCAGGCGATAGTGAGCGCTCCGCTGCCGCAGCCGACGTCAAGACCTTTCCCGCCGTCCGGCAGTTTTACGTATTCCGCAACGCCTTCGATGATCTGACGCGACATTTTGCGTTTGCCGTTATAATCAAACGCGCGGTACATCATGATCATCCATATCGAAACGCAAAGGCAGACGACCGTGAGAATGAGAAAAACGATGAACAGAACGGTTTTCAGCGTGCCGGAAACGATCCCCGTCAAGCCGAAAACGACGAACAACAGAAGAAATACCGCCGCCGCGATCACAGCGGTCAGCACCATGCCTTTCGGCATCCAGTTTTTATAATCGGGTTTCATAGCTTTATCCTTTCTTTATACGCTCCATGCGGCGCTTGCCGACTGGAGATCCGCCATGCGGCGGAAGATACCGTTTTCATTGTTGTAAAGCTCCTTCGGAGCGCCTTGTTCGGCAACTTTGCCTTCCTTTAATACGACGATCTTGTCCGCCGCCTCGACGGTGCGCATACGGTGAGCGATGACAAGAACTGTCTTGCCGGAAAGAAGGCGGGAAAGCGCTTCCTGCACCTTCGTTTCGTTTTCCACATCAAGAGATGCCGTCGCTTCGTCGAGAAGCACGATCGGCGCGTCTTTGAGTAGCGCGCGGGCAATCGAAATGCGCTGACGCTCGCCGCCGGAGAGCTTTGCGCCGTTTTCTCCGATCGGAGTCTGATAACCGTCCGGGAGTTTTTCGACGAACTCGTCGCAGTTCGCCGCCTTTGCCGCCGCGAGGACCTCCTCGTCTGTCGCGCCGTGCTTTCCGAGGCGGATATTTTCCATAACGGTATCGTCAAACAGCACGACGTCCTGAAATACCATCGAATAATCGGTGAGTAAAACCTCGGGATCAACGGTCGATATATCCACGCCGCCGACCTCGATCTTTCCTTTGTTTATATCCCAGAGCCGCGCCGCGAGACGGGCGCAAGTACTCTTTCCGGAACCGGAGGGACCGACGAGCGCCGTTACCTCTCCTTCCTTTGCGGTAAAGCTGACGCCGTACAGTACCTCGTGGTCGTCGTAGGCGAAGGAAATGTTTTCAAAAACGATATCGTGTCCGTTTGGCGTGAATTTTTCCGCCCCTTCCGCCGTCGGCGTGTCGTATATCTCGTTAAGGCGACTTGCCGAGACCTCTGAAACGAACATCTCCGCGATCAGAGCAAGAGCCTGATCGAACGGGGCGTAAACGCGGGTGATGACCATAAGGAACATGAACATCAGCATAAAGTCGATCTTGCCCGAAAGAATGAGAGAGGCGCCGGTGAGGATCGTCGTGGCGACGCCGAGGCGCATGATGACGGAAGCACCGTTGACGAACAGCCCTGTCACAAGCTCGCCTTTTCTGTTCGTTTTTTCAAATCTGTCGATCTTTTTGTAAAGTCTGTCAAGATAATCCTTTTCGCGGTTGGTCGCCCTGATCTCGCGGATGTTTTCAAGTGATTCCTGAATATTGTCGGATACCGCCAGAGCGTCTGATTTCAGTTTTTCGGACGCGCGCTTCTGTAACTTCCTGCTGCCGAAAAGCAGAATGAAAGCGACAGGGACGCCCCACAGGCAGGCGATCGCCATGCGCCAGTCGTAGATAAAGAGCACGAGGGCGGTTATCGCCGTTGAAATATACGCTCCGTAAAGGTAACCGAGGCAGTGAGACCAGACGTGCTCCAGACGGTTGACGTCGCCCATGACGGTCTCGGTCAGATCGGCGAGATCGCGTTTTCCGAAATATCCGAGCGGCAGACGGCGAAGCCGTTCCGCAAGCGTGATGCGCGTGTCTTTTATCTCTCTGTAAACAAGTCCGTAGGTATTATGATACTGCTGCAGGTGCGTGATAAACGACAAAACCACAAACGCGGCGACAAGCCCGATAAAAAGCCACGCGTTCGGCAGGGCGTCGCCGCCCGTCAGCGTATTCATATACTTTTGCATCAGGAAATATAAGATTCCCATTCCCGCCATCATAAGCAGGTTGACGACGACCGTCCACGCGGCGCCGACTCTCGTGTTTCGGAGTCCCTTATCGGTCAGCGCGTACTTCTTTTGGAGTTTCTTTCCCATCATTTCAAGCGTCCTCCTTTGCGGAAGCGATCTTCCATTTGACCGCCTGATTGTATTCCTTCCACATTCTCTCGTACAGTCCGCCGCCTTTGGCAAGCTCGTTATGCGTGCCTTCTTCGATGACTTTGCCGCCTTCAAGGACAACGATCCTGTCGGCTCCGACTACTGTCGAGAGTCGGTGCGCGATCATGATGACCGTGCGTCCCTCGGTCAAGGTTCTCAGCGCCTTTTGGATCAGCGCCTCGTTTTCGGGATCGGCGAACGCCGTCGCCTCGTCAAGCACGATGATCGGCGCGTTTTTCAGGATCGCACGGGCAAGAGAGACGCGCTGCTGCTCGCCTCCCGAAAGATACGTTCCATCCGAGCCGATCAGAGTATCTATTCCGTTCGGGAGCTTTTCTATAATATCGTCGCATTGCGCGGCATGGAGCGCCGAGAGGACTTCCTCACGCGATGCGTCCGGACGCGCGGCGCGAACGTTTTCAAGGATCGAGGTCTTAAATAGGCGGGTGTTCTGGAAGACGAAAGCGACTTTATCCATCAGTACGTGCGGATCGATATCCTTCACGTTGACGCCGCCGACAAGGACCTCGCCGGACGATACGTCCCAGAAACGCGGGATCAGACTTGCCGCCGTCGTTTTACCGCCGCCGGACGGACCGACGAGCGCGACCGTCTGACCGGGCAGGACCTTGAACGAAACGTGATCGAGCGCCGGAAGTTCCGCGCCGTCGTAAGTGAAGGTAACGTCTTTGAACTCCACGCCGTTGTCCTTCGGCGCCTGCGGATCATCCGTTATCTCAAGCGTCGGCGCGTTCATGACCGTGTCGATGCGGGCGAGCGCCGTTTTGGCAAGCATCAGACCGGATGAAGCGAACATTATCCTCGCCAGCGCCGTTGAAACGATCGCGGAGAACACAGCGTAGAACGCGAAATTCGTGATGAATCCGGCAAAGTTTCCTGCAGAAAGAGCGGACGGCGCGATCAGAAGTACCGCGGGGACGAGGAAGATGAAGACGCCCTCCGTTGCGGTCAGGTTGACCGATTGAGGAACCCGGCACACGCCTCCGGTGTATTTTTCCGCTTTGGCGCTGTAATCCTCTATCGCCGCTTTGAACGCCTTGAAGGAGTACACCGTCTGCTGAAAGACCTTGACGACGGGAATGCCGCGCACGTATTCCGTGCCTGCTTTGCTCATCACGTCCTGCGCCTGCTGATATTCCATCATCAGCTTCGCGTTCTTGCCGCCCATCATCGCGAACATGGCGAGAACGGATATCACGGCGGCGACAAGACACGCCGCGCCCATACGCCAGTCGAATACGAACATTAAAACGATCATTGCGACGAACATGGCCGCCGTGCCGACGATGTCGGCGAGGTTGTGCGCGAGCAGCGTTTCGGTCTCGGCGGCACCGCCGTCCAGACGGTTGCGGAGCAGTCCCGAAGCGTTGTTGTCAAAGAAGCCGAGAGGCGTTTTCATCAAATGCGCGACGCCCCTCTTTCTGATGTTCGCGGCGGTGCGGAACGCCGCAAGGTGCGTGCACATCAGCGCGGCGAAGTATACGATGATGCCGCCGAAGGCGAATGCGAACGCCGCCCAGCCGTATTTTGCGATCTCTGTCGCCTCCGTCCAGTTCGGCGCAACGCGGATCAGATCCCGTGCCGCCAGCCAGATACAGACGTAAGGAGCCATACCCATGATCATGGCGACTGCCGAAAGAAACATCCCCAAAAACGTCAGCGCCCTGTACCTACCGGCATATCCGAGAAGTACGCCGATCTCGTTTTGCTTTTTTTGTTTCATATTTCAGTTCCCCTTTCCGATAACAATGAAACGGTTTTTCTATTTAGCGTCCGGGCTTTTCATAAACCCGATCTCATTGGCTCTTTCCTTACTCATAAGATGGAAATTGCATTCATCATCGCCGTACCCGAGAGTTTTCGTCCTATCGAGCACCGCTCCCTGCATCTCAAAGGTATAATAATCCATCATGCAGAGGTATTTTGTGATCTCTTCACAATGCTCCTGCTCGGTCAGTTTACAGATGCCGCACTGCTTATGCGTAGTGTAATACTCGTCTTTGCCCGGAACGGTTTCAAAGTAATAAAACCAGTTCATCGGGTATTCCTTGATATGGTCTCTCGACCACTGCGACTGCCGTGTGCGTGCTGCGATCTCTTTTTCGGTGAACGCGCTCTTGCCTTGCTTTGCCTTCACCATCAGCGGACAGTACGCCGCCGCGCGGACAAGGCCTTTCAGCTTTTCTTCGTCAAGCGATCCGTCCGCCTCTTTATACATCGCGATCAGAAACGCGCCGGCGTACATCGTCACAACGAACATATGTTGTGCAGAGTGACGTCAAGCGCCATCATCGTCGTTTTCTTCGCTTTGATCTTCAAACCCTCCGCCTGCCCGGAGTTCATATGTAAGTGCGGGATGATCTTATCGAGCAAAAGCAGAAACAGAATACCGAGCCGGAAACCGATAAAAGCGGGAAGAAACGCCCGTCTGCCGCGGTCATCGCTTTGATTCATAGCCGGAATAAGAAGGCTCCATATCGACGCCGCGACCATCACGCCGCCCGCAAAGCAGGTCAGCGCCCGCTGCAACGAGCGGCTCAGCTGTTTTTTCATAAATAACACGCACGCGGAGCCCAGAGCCGTGCCTATGAACGGGTTCGCTATCCCCTCTGTCACTTTCAGCCATATTGATAATCTCCTGTTAGCCGTTGCTAACTAATGCCTCAAAAAATAAAGAGAATAACTCTCCTAATCTGTTGTTTGGTGAATTATGACAGTTAGCTACTGCTAACTATTATAATACAACGTCTATTGTTTGTCAATGAGTTTTGAACAAAAAGTCAATTATCTGCATTATTTAACGTTCAAATCCACCCACTCCGTCCCTTTTTGCTGTTCTTTGCACCCCTCTTGATTTCCCGATTTTTCACGCGAGACCCCACGCTGTTGTCCCATAGAATAGGTCTGGAGATTTGACTCCCCCTACCCAGTGGTGAAAACGTTACGAAAAAGTTGCCGCTTTCGGAAAAACATTGGGAGCGTTTTGCCCTTATATGAAACCCTCATTTGATGGTATTGTTTTCAAGTTTTTCAGTTTTCAGTTTCAAAGGAGGCGACGTCATGACGTCCTCCTTTTTTACCCCAGACGAATGATCTGGCTGTTTGATGTGATGCGGTCCACAAGGGTCTGCATCAGGTGTGTGTCTTCCGCCGCGCTGATCCATGCGGACAGCTCGCGGTTGGTGATGATGACGATGCTCCGTGATTCGTTGAGGAAGGATGCCGCCCGATAAAAAACTGGCAAATCGTCCGGCAGGATATTGGCGTACATCACATCGTCGATAATGATCACCGAACAGTCCAGCATATAGCGGTAGATCTTTTCGGTCTTGCGGGATGCGTCCTTGTTCCCGATCACCCGCAGGAATTTCTCAATGTTGCAGTAATAGACGCCTTCCTTTTTGTCCAGCGCCATCTGCCCGATATGCGCCGCCAGCGTGATTTTGCCGGTGTCGCATTTGCCAAGGATGACAAATACCTTGTCCTGATCGTACAGAATCGTCTGCGTTCTGCCGCCGAAGAAGCGGAAGGCGTAATAGTGTGCCTCGATCGCCGTTTTCGTCCGGAAGGGCTCCCGGCTGAAGTAGACAAATCGCATCCCGCTGTACGACAGAACCATACAGAAGAAGTACACACGGACGTAGCGGTCGTACATATCCTTCATCTTGAACTAACCGAAGTCTACCTACACTTCATAGCCGGGTGGCGTGTCCTCACGGAAGGACGTAGGGCGCTGCTCCGGTTTAACATATCCGGTCTGTTCCCGAAGATCGTGGATATACCGGAAGAATGTCGTTTTCCGGCAGTTGAAGTCCGGGAACTGATCCTTTACCCGATACATAATGTTGGTCACCTGCGTCTGCGGGCAGATTTTCAGGATGCTCAGGATAAAAGCGCGGTACTGTTCGAGATACGGGGTGTTGTTTATTAGGTAATTCTCAAACGCGTCTTCATCCATCCGCAGCCATTTGTTTGTGTTCGGTACCGAGATCCCGATCTTCTTTGCGATCGTCGTTGTCGGCACACCAAGCGACTTCAAGTGCTTGAGCTCTAAAAACTGTTCTTTGGAAATCATGATTCTTTTACCTCCTTTTCTTTTTTTCGTATTTGATTTCCAAATCAGCAAAATACAATCATAAGCATCACCGCCTTTCGTGTATATGAAAACAGCCACGGTTGCCCGTGGCTGTGTGCTTAGCATTCTTCAGACATTTATACAACAATGGTTGTTTTGCTCCCTTTGCTACCTTCTTTTTTGACAACGATTTGCTTATCGATTCTGTTCTTCAATTCACTTACATGAGAGATGATACCTACAAGCCGATTGCCGTCTGCTAGTCCGGAAAGCGCTTTCATTGCCTGATCCAAGGACTCGTCATCCAAGGAACCGAAACCTTCATCCACAAACATTGTATCCAGCTTCACACCACCTGCCGATGACTGTATTTCATCTGCCAGTCCCAATGCCAACGAGAGCGATGCTTTGAATTGCTCGCCGCCCGATAATGTATTAATCGCACGCTCAGAGCCGTTATAATGGTCAATGACATCCAAATCCAAACCGCTTTGACTCCGATTGTTTTCGGCTTCCCGGCGACGTTTCAACTCATACTGTCCGCTTGACATTACCAAAAATCTGGTGTTGGCACGTGCGATAATCCGATCAAAATAAGTCGTTTGAATATATGTTTCGAGCATGATCTTTTCTTTGCCTGAAATACTACCGTTTGCCGTGTTAGAAAGAGCTTTAATCCACGCATAACGCTTTTCAAGAGCATCGAGATTCTCAACCTTTTCGTTGATATGACTCAAAGCATTTCGATTCGTTTTAATACGCGTGTGAATTGCCTTTGATAATTCGCTGTCCGCCTTTTTCCTTTCTTCTATTTCGGCTTTCTTTTCTTCCTCTTGAGCTTTATCAACTCCGCAACTCTCAGATAACTGCTTCTCCAATTCTTTTATCGATGAATTGAAGCCGACAATCTTCTTATCGGATTCGGTCAGATTATCCCGCGCTTTTTCAAAGTCCTTCTTGAGTTTAGATACTTCTTCTCCCAGACGCTTTGCCTCTTTTTCTGCGATTACTTTACTATCAAAGTTCAAAGCTTTCTGATCCTTTTCAAGTTGTTCTTGTTTGGTTTTCAAGGATGCTTGTTCAGCTTCAATGGCAGTTTTTCGATCGGAAAGATTCTTTTCTCTTTCTTTCAAATTTGATTCTTGCTTAGGCAGATCTTTTTCAAGCGATTCTTTTCGCTTAATCATTTTTTCGACCTCAGCAAGTTTGCTCTTTATTGTTTTGATTTCATCACTTGCAGTTTGAGTTTCAGTAGGAAGCTTTTTCTCTGCATCTTCCAACGTGCAATTATCCCACAACTCTTTTATTTGCTTAACAAGTGCTTTCTTTTGCTCATCAAGCGTTGCTTTTGCCGATTTGCAATCACCGCTTTTTTCTTCGGCATCCTTTTGAGCTTTTTCGGCAGCTTCTTTCAACTCTTTGAGTTGTGCTTCTGTAGGAGCCTTTTCAGACTTATGGGCAATGCAAGGGTGCGTTACAGAACCGCAAACAGGGCATGGTTTGCCTTCTTCAAGAGTCTCTGCGAGAATGCCTGCCTGCTCGTCCAGAAAAGCGCGGTTTTTTTCATTATAATCCGCAGTTGCTTTATCAGATTCTTCTGAAGCCTTTTTATACTCTTTTTGCAAAGTAGCAAGGCCATCTTCACTTTCGTGGTAACTGTCATACGCTTCTGACAATCCTTGTAGCTTTTTTAGTTTTTCTTCTGATTTTTCTTTCTGATTGGAGAGTTTTTCTTTACCTTCTCCTGCATCGGAAAGAGATTCCAACTCTTGTTTCTGCTTTTGGTATGTATTGTTATCCGCATCATACGCCGCTTGATCATTTCTCAGTTTTTCTGCGGCTTCCGTATTGGTTGCCTCAGCTTCGACAATTTCCTTTTTCAACTTATCGAGTTCATCATAACGTGGAAATTCTGCTTCTATTTTTGCCTTTTCATCGGACATTTTTTCCCGCTCCGGCTCTTTGGCTTTTTCGGCATCAAAGACGACTTGGAGTTTTTGATATTGCTCAGTTTCTTTAGCCAAGCTATTATTCGCTTCTTCCAAAGATTTCTGCGCTTTTTCCTGCGCTTCAACTTTCCCGAGATTTCCGTTTATTACTTCCAATTGCTTCTCCGCGTCGGCAATCGCTTGATTTAGTTTGCTTTCGCTATCTTCGTCGTTTGCCAATAACTGCTTTAACAAAGCAACAACATCGGCGGTCTGTAAACTGCCTTCCTTTGCTTTTTTGACCTCAATGGCAAGAACATCGTCTTCATCGCAAGCGATTCCGCCAATATACTGCTTAATGCTGTCCCTTGCTTTGCCGCATTCAGTATTCAGGGTTCCGGATTCTTCCTTCAGTTTATCTTGTAAAATTTGATAGGATTCCGTCTTAAAAATACGGCGAAAGATCTTTTTCCGTTCGTCTGTGGGAGCAAACAGAAGTTTCCAAAAATCTCCTTGAGCGATCATGGCAATCTGAGCGAATTGATTACGGTCAATTCCCATGATCTCTTCGATCGCTCTATCCACGTCGCGGGTTTTTGTAATCACTCTACCGTCCGGATACCGCAATTCAGCGTTAGCATGTTCAAGTGTTGATCCTTCTCCTCTGGTTTTGGGACGTTCATACTCGGGGTTGCGTCGAACAGTATATTGTTTTCCGGCATATACAAAGACAAGCTCTACCTCTGTCGGAATCTCAGCGGCAGCGTATTTTGAGCGGAACATACCAGCAGCGCGACGGTCCCCGCTCGCCTCACCGTATAAAGCAAATGTGATCGCATCAAAAATCGTCGTTTTTCCGGCACCCGTGTCACCGGTAATCAAATATAGCCCGCTTGTTCCTAACTGATCAAGGTCAAGCACGGTTTTGGATGCATAAGGGCCAAATGCCGACATAGTTAATCTGATCGGTCTCATTGTTCATCCTCCCAAATTTGTTCTATCAAATCAGAGACGAACGCTTTTTGTTCATCACTCATTGGCTGGTTATTTTGTAATTCGTACAAATCCGAAAAAAGTTCAAGCGGCGATTTGGTTTCCACATCCGTTGCGCCGTCGATCTGTGCGGTGTTTCGGGTGCGCCTGTTATCGTAATCCAGTTTCATCAAATTACGATAAACCGTTCTTATCTTTCCGATTGCGTCAACAATATCTTCTTCGTCCGTCAAGATAACGTGCGTATAGTCGTTTTGGTAGGATGTGTTTTCATAAAAGCTTTTCTGCATAATGTCGTTATACCTGCCTTTGATCTCTACCATTTCCCGCATAGGCACAAGCGTTGTTTCTCTCACAGAAAGCGATCCTTTTGCGCCCAACTCCACAATCGTCACAGATTTTTGATCTTTTGCTTCTGAAAAAGAGTATTTCAGCGGTGTTCCGCAATATCTGATCTTCTCCGATGAACAATTCTGCGGACTATGTAGATGTCCCAATGCAACATAATCAAATGATTCAAAGACGGTTGCATCCACGTTGTCGGTGCCGCCAACAGAAATGTCTTCTGATTCTGACCGACGTGCTCCGGTCACAAACTGATGTGTCACCAGAACATTTCGCTTTTCCGAGTCAATAGACATATGTGAAACAGCGCATTGTATTGAATCTGTGTATGAAATGATCTCCTCGTCTTCATAAAAACGGCGCACGTTAGCGGGCTTTACAAACGGCAACATATAAAAATTCACGTCTCCAAACTCATCGGAAAGTGTGATCGGCGCAACTTTCCCATCATAAACCGGGGATAAATGTATACCGCTTGCATCCATGATCCGTGAACCGAAAGCAATCCGTTCTGCAGAATCATGGTTGCCGCTGATAACAAACACTTCTAGCTTTCTCTTAGCTAAAGACACGAGAAAATCATCAAAAAGTTTTACTGCTTCCGCTGAAGGAATAGATTTGTCGTAAATATCTCCGGCAATGATAACGGCAACAGGCTTTTCTACGTCAATGACATTGATTATCTTTTTCAGAATGTATTCCTGATCTTCTAACATAGAATACTCGTTTAGTCGTTTTCCTAAGTGAAGATCAGATAGGTGAAGTAACTTCATTGCTTTGCCCTCCTTTATTCAAGACATCCGAATTTTGTTTGAAGCAATCTGCGTTCGATAAAGCGCGCGTCGCCTTTATTTTTCCTTTTCGTTTTCAAAAAGATGCAAATCCACAGCCACGGTTGCCCGTGGCTGTGTGCTTCAGTGTAACTCCATTATTCGACTGCAAAAATATTGATCTTGTTCTTTTTCAGGAAATAAGCGTATGCGATGCCCGAAACGATACTGTCAAAAGCGTTCCCGATCCCGAACATAAGCGCGATCCCAGTCAGCGTCGGCACCCAGACGCCCGTCAGGTACAGTATGAAAAAAGTCCCGTAATAGACCGAATTCGTGACGATCGATTCAAACAGCATATAGTTGGTTTTTCCTCTTCCGTAGAATGTCGCGTCGAACACGTTCTGAATCGCAAACAAAACGTAAAAACCAAGTAGCACCATCACAAGGTTAAACAGTTTGTCAACGTCCTCAAAATTCAATATGTATTGCATAAACGGCTTATAAAGAGGGATGAAGATGACCCATGGCAGACAAACCGCGCCGGTGATCGTGAAGTATCCAACGGAATTATTACGGACGGCTTTTTCGTCCGTTGACGTTTCCTGCTTGATGAGTTCGCCGAGTTGCAAGATCGGAAGCAGAAGCCATCCCCAAATAAAGTTGTTTGCCACCCAGTAAGTTCCTTGTTCGCCGACCATATTGACCATGCGCGAAACCATCAGCATATAGGCGATATTTCGGACAAATGATTCCGCACCGGAGATACCGCCGATTCTGGCAAACTCCTTCATCCAGACAAAAGACATTTTCTCTTTGTTGAACACGTTATAGCCAAGCCTTGCCAACATAACGAGAATGACGATCACAAGACAAGCGTTCACGATAATGTTGGAAATACCTATGCCGTTGACGCCGAGCTTTGCCGAAAAAGGCAACGACGAAACAAGGAACGTGTCCGAGATAAGACACAGAACGAGTTTTGCGCCCGTGAGTATGTAAACGAATTTGTCTCGCCCGATTGCGACCAACGCAACACAGGCAAAACTGAACAAAATCCCGAAAATATTGGCAATGCTCTCAATTCGGATATATGATGCCGACGCCTCAATAATATCTGTTGATGTCGCCATCAGTTTCAGAAGGGGTGTTGCGAATATCATAATGACCGCCGCCAAAATGACGTAGATGGCAAGAGAGGTCAAAAGCCCGGTTTTAAGTCGGTTAGTAAACTCTTTTTTGTCTGCCACCACTTTCCCGACAAAGTAGAACAAAGGCAATATAATGGCTTCGTTGATAACCTCGTAAATCAGATTCACCCACGAGAGTTGTCCGGCAATGGAATATGCCCAATCCCCAGGCAATTGCCCGAGGAAAAAGACACGAACAGTCGTGTAGATCGTCGGACAAAGCCCCATGATAAGTAGCGCAAAAAACAGCTTCAAATGAATGTGTTTTAGGGAGTTGATTATTGTTTTCATACAATGCCTCTTGTCTGATTTTAATGCATTATATATTCTTTGAAATGTTTTTGATTGCATCAAATAAACAATTGCGCGATTGTATTGCTGAATTTGTTCGTTTGTTGCATTCTTGGATAGTTGTATAATACACCCACTCGGGTCCCATGCATTTACCGGATTGCTTCCGCAATATAAATACCAGTTTCCGCCGTCGCGTATCGGGTCTTCCTGAGTAAACCTACCCGTTGTAGCATCATAGTTTCTCGCTCTCAGATACAGAGTTCCGCAAGCCGTATCATAATACTCGCCACAGTAGCGGAATGGGTTGCCGTCGGTGGTAGAGATATCCTCTTCCTCA
>JAFSMU010000016.1 GCA_017447775.1 Clostridia bacterium
GCTTTTTCTAGCTTCTTACTTTTTGTACTTTTCAAAGTATTAACGAGTTCTTTTTCGTTGTTGTTCAGTTTTCAAAGACCTGCTTGGTGCCCCCGTATCGGCTTCTGCCTCCCCGAGCGCGCTTTGTTAGTATAGCACAATGAGATGCTATTGTCAAGTGCTTTTTTGAAATTTTTATCTTTTTTTGTCAAATTTTTTTGAGATCAAACGAAAAAGCCCTTGCGGGCCTTTTCGACGTTTGACAATTCATTTTTTATTCGAGCGAAACGGTCAGTCTGACCTTTTGAATTTCGATCCCGCGGCTTTCCATTATATAATATATGGAAAGCCTTCCGCCGTCAAGTCCCAGAGTGTTTTCAAGCTCGACGGTGTTTGTGCAAAGGTCCATGGCAAATTCGCCGATGCTGTACTTCCACGCGCAGCGCTTGCCGCTCTCAAATGTCATGAACGAGCTTATTTTCCCGCGGCGGGAAACCGACACTTCCCCGCGCCGCTTTTTTGAAAACGACACCTCGTTATCTGTATCGCCGTCATCTGTTTGCTCGGTGTATTTGAGCATTACGGTCTCGCCGTCGTCAAAGACCGTGCCGCGCGAGGAGAGCGAGATATGCTCAAAGTCGTCGGCGGCGCGTTCCGCTTTTGAGTTGACTAATACGTTATATTCGCGTTTTTCGGTCATTTTATTTCAATAAGCGATTCGTTCCACATCGACGGAGCTTCGTAGCCGAGGAAGTTTACCGTTGTTGCGGCGACGTTTGAAAGGCCGAAAGCGCCGTCCTTGACCGTGTATTTATCAGCGTAGAAGTTATCGTAAATGATGCACGGCACGGGATTTAACGTATGGCTCGTCTTTGCCTTTGGGGTGCCGTCGGAGTTCGTTTTGACAGCGCCCTTTTTCTTGTCGTACTCAAACATTTCGTCGGCGTTGCCGTGGTCTGCGGTGATGATCGCCACGCCTTTGACTTCGTCGACGGCGTCGATGATGCGTTTTATCTGAAGGTCGAGCGCCTCCATTGAGCAGATCGTCGCCTCATAGTTGCCAGTGTGGCCTACCATGTCGCCGTTGGGGAAGTTGGCGCGGATGTATTTATACTTGCCGGATTTGATCACCTCGATAAGTCTGTCGGCGATAAGCGCGCACTTCATCCACGGGCGCTGTTCAAACGGGACGATGTCGGAGGGGATCTCCTCGTACGTTTCCGTCTTTTCGTCGAATTTGCCGCTCTTGTTGCCGTTCCAGAAGTACGTTACGTGGCCGTATTTCTGCGTTTCGGAGATGGCGAACTGCGTAATGCCAGTTGCGGCAAGGTATTCGCCCTGCGTGTTTGTGATGTGAGGGGGAGATACGAGGTAACGCGACGGGATATGAAGGTCGCCGTCATACTCGAGCATACCGGAATAGACGACCTTCGGCGCGCGGACGCGGTCGAATTTGTCAAAGTCTTCGCCGCCCTCAAACGTTTTTGAAATTTCAATGGCGCGGTCGCCGCGGAAATTGAAGAACACGACGCTGTCGCCGTCATCTATCGTGCCGACGGGTTTGCCGTCTTTTGCGATGATGAACGCGGGCAGGTCCTGATCTATAACGCCGAGTTCGTTTCTGTATGTCGTGATCGCTTCCTCGGCGGAAGAGAACTGTCGTCCCTCGCCGAGAACGTGCGTGTGCCAGCCGTCCTCGACCATTTTCCAGTTGGCTTCGTATCTGTCCATCGTGATCTTCATTCTGCCGCCGCCCGACGCTATCATAACGTCGAAATCGGGCGCGCGCAGACCGCCGAGGAACTCTTCAAACGGGCGCACGTAGTCAAGCGCCGACGTCTCGCCGACATCTCTGCCGTCAAGAAGTATATGAACGCGGACACGGCGAACTCCGTCCGCCTTTGCGCGCTCGATCATCGCTTTCAAGTGGTCGATGTGCGAGTGGACGTTGCCGTCGGAGAACAAGCCGAGGAAGTGGAGAGTTGAGTTATTCGTCTTTACGTTTGAGATAACGTCGCCCCAAGCCGCGCCGTCAAACATCGCGCCGGATGAGATCGACTCCGAAACGAGCTTTGCGCCCTGCGAGAAAACCTGCCCCGAGCCGAGCGCGTTGTGGCCGACCTCGGAGTTGCCCATATCGTCGTCCGTCGGAAGACCGACAGCCGTGCCGTGAGCTTTCAGTTTTACCCACGGGTATTTTTGCATGAGCATATCGAGAGTTGGCGTGTATGCTTTCCATACCGCGTCGCCTTCCGTGTGCGAGCCAATGCCGACACCGTCCATTACGATAGTAACAACGGGGCCGGTGATCCCGATGCTTTTTTTGAGTGAATTAAGTTTTGCCATTGTATATACCTCTTTTTATTATTTTCAGATTTCAGGCTCGAAGCACGGCATAAGTTCGAGCTTGAACAAATTTTGCGCGTGCTTTTTGTCGATGAGCGCTTTCTTTTCGGGATCGTCGATTATCCCTTCGCGGATGTATCTGTCAAGCTCGGCGTAGGTAAAGCCGAGGTTTTCCTCGTCGGTTTTGCCGCAAAGGCCGTCCGTCGGGACTTTTTCCACAAGCTCGCGCGGAAGCCCGAGGTAGTGGCCTATAGCCTTAACCTCCGTCACCGTTAGGCGCGAAAGCGGGCTGAAATCGCCGACGCTGTCGCCGTAGCGCGTGGAATACCCAACCCAGTCCTCAGAGAGATTGCAGGTGTTGGCAACTCTGCCGTTCTCGCTTTGCGATACGGCGTACACCGTCGCCATTCGGATGCGCGGCGGAAGGTTCGTTCTCGACTGCGCCGATATTTCAAGCTCGCCCGGCATTGCGCCGAGAAGCCCGTCGACAGCTTGCTTGATATTTATAACGTAGTGCTTTATCCCGAGGTGTTTTACAAGCATGAACGACGCGTCGATGTCCGCCTGCTCGCCGCACGGCATAAGCACGCCGATGACTCTGTCTTTGCCCAAAGCGCGCACGCACAGCGCCGCGACGACGCTGCTGTCCTTGCCGCCGGAAATGCCCAGAACCGCGTTGCAGCCCTTTCCGTTCTTTTCAAAAAAGTCGCGTATCCAATCGACACATTCGTTTGTTATTTTTTCGGCGTCAAACACGTCATTCACCTCCGTGATTATCATATTTATCTATGTTATTATACATCAAATAATCGGCGATGTCAATATTTTGAAAAAGCCCGCGCAAATTTTTTCAGGCGGGCGATAATTTTACAAAATACGCATTTACAAAACGGCGCTTTTTCTGTATAATAAATAAGGAAAAAAGACAAAGGCAGGAAGATATGGTAACATTCACATACAAAAAGTGCAGTGTCGCCGTGCGCGACTTCGGCACAAGAAAAATAAAATACGCGTTTCACGACATAGACGGCACGCACTCGCTTATACGCAACTGGCCGCCTGTCATGAGCATCGTACTCGATTACGTCAGCCGCGGCGGCGTACCTGACGGATACGACAGTGAGCAAAACGCCGAGCGCCTGATCTCGCTTGCCGGGACAAAGCCGCTGCCGGAAACGGACAAGTTCTGCGTTGAGTCGGCGGGGCTTTCCGCGCTGACGCAGATGGAGTGGGCGATCCGCCGCGCCATCGACGCGGGGGTGATCGACGTTGTATGCGACAAAGACGACAACCGCGACAAAATCATTCGCATCGGGCGCGGCGAGGAGGTCTTCGACGTGCCGGACACGCCCGAGCTTTCGGCTTTTCTTTCGCTCCACACGCCGCGCCTGTTCAAATTCTACGAGCGGGTGCTCAACGGCTTTTGCCGCGACAAAAACCTCGCGGAAGCGAAAAAGGATCCCGATAAGTTTCTTGTCAAAGGTTCAAAGCGGTTTCTTTCACTTTTGCACGAGCGCGGCGTAAAAAACTATTTCGTTACGGGCGCCGTGGTCAAGCGCGGCATGGGGATGCACGAGGAAGTTGAAGCTCTCGGCTTTGAGATCGGAGAGGGCTGCGTCGTTGAGGATATTATAGGCTCGACGTGGACGGACAAGCTGCCCAAAAACGTGATCATGGAAAAGCTCCTGTCTGCGCTCGGCGCGCACGGGGACGAGGTGCTTGTCTGCGGCGACGGGCGAGGCGAAATATCAGCCGGCGTTAAAATGGGGGCGCTTTGCGTCAGCCGCCTCGGGCGAGATGAGGAATACAAGCGCGCGCTTCATATAAAGCTCGGCACTCACGTTATAATCGAAAGCTTTGACGATGATGACTTTATCTCGATGATGAAATAATAAATTAAGAAAAAATCCTCCCTTGCGGGAGGATTTTTTATGCAAATCAGTTGATTATTTGCTGTTTGTCATGTTGAGAAGAGTTGTAGCAAGGTCGTTTTCGAGATCGCCAACCCAACCGGATGCGGCTCTCTGGAAGTTCTTTGCTTTGTTTTCCGTGATGAAGCCGCTGGCCTGACCGTAAACGGCGCCGTTGCCGTTTTTGTAGTAAGCGTAGTCATACTGACGTCCGTTCATGATGTAAGCAAGCATATCAACAGCCTGTTCGTCCTGGCAGTAGATGCCGCCCCAAGTCTTGATGAACTCAGGAAGAACGATCTTGTTGGAGTGATATGTGAGAACGTTGAGGAACTCAGCAACCATCTTCATGTCGCCGCCGCAAGCGTTAGCGGAAATGAAGAAGCAGGAAGCCTTGGAGTTTACATAGAACTTGTAGTCGCAGCTTGAATCAGCCTCGTAGAGCGGCTGCGGAACAACCGTTACGTTGAGGTTTTCATCATCGCTGATTCTTTCGAGCTGGTCAAGGCACTCGCCCATGAACAGTGTTCTTGCAGCTTTCAGCTCGCCGCCGATAACTGTGTAGGAACCTGTTGCAACACCGTCAGTTGCATAAAGCTCTGCAGCTTTTCCGATAGCGTTGATGTTGTTGCCGCCTGTGATCTGCTCAACAGATGTTGTGAAGTTGTGGTTTTCGTCCGGAGTAACGAATCTGATACCCGTGGACATGATAAGAGCGAAAGGCTCATGAGTCATGGCAAGAAGGCCGTATGTATCTTCGCCTATCTTCCAATCTTCTTCGCCTGTGTTCTGACGAACCTGAGATACCATCTCGATCATCTTGTCGATCGTCCATTCGCCGCGGTTAACGATATCGAATATCGGCTCGGAGAAGTTCTGGTTGTAAAGGTCGAGGTTGCAGAACAGAACGTATGTAGCTCTGTAAGAGGAGAGGTTGAAGTCGCCGTCAACGGTGTAGAGTTTGTCTTTACCGTTGTTGTCGCGCATCGTTGTCTGCTCAAAGTACGTCTTGTTCCAGCCCGGAAGGTCGAAGTCAAGGTCAAGGTCGTATGCGTTTACATAGTAACCGTTTGTGTTTGATCCGAAGAATCCGGAGTTGTTGTTGCCTGTGCCGAAGTCAACGGTATTGGCGCTTGTAAGAATGTCGTTTTTGATGAGCGCGCTGACACTGTCCTCAACAATTTTGATGTCGCAGTTATAAAGTCTCTTCATAACGGCGTTTCTGTCGTAAACGGCGATGTCAACGGGGTTGCCCGTACGAGTTTCAACGTAGTACTCGCGCGCTGTGTTCCAACGGCCTACGTCGTCTGCCATATCGACTGTCGTAACGATGGTGAACGTACGTCCGCCGAAGTTAGCGTCGAGGTGGCCTTTCGGTTTTTCTGTCGGGTTGTCATAACCGCCCTGTCCGCCCTGTGTCGGCTCGGTTGTCGGCGTTGCAGGCTCTGTCGGCTCAGTCGTCGGCGTAGCCGGTTCCGTCGGCTCGGTTGTCGGCGTTGCGGGCTCTGTCGGTTCTACATTGCCGGACGTTGTGCCCTGAGAGCCGGCCGGCGTGGGAGCGTCTGTCGACGTCTTTTCGCCTTCTGTTGCCTTCGATGTGTCTGTCGGATCCGTCTGTTTACCGCAAGCGGTAAGAAGAACGGCGACAACAAGCATGAGAGCAGCCAGCATGAATGCAATCAGTTTTTTCATGTTTTCTTTC
This sequence comes from Clostridia bacterium, assembly GCA_017447775.1. GTDB lineage: Bacteria > Bacillota > Clostridia > Oscillospirales > CAG-272 > RGIG6816. The sequence continues at coordinate 5,938 of JAFSMU010000016.1, forward strand.
CTCCAAATTATTTTTCGCGCGGTTTTTTGCCATGAAATACATATAATTCGGTTTTCAAAGCAGTATTTTTATATGTACTTTTATCGCATGGCTTTCGCCGCGCAAAGCACAGGTGATACTGCCGCGCTTATAGACATATTATATCACATTCAACAATTTTGTCAATAAAAAAGTCCGATTTTTATGCGTTTTTCTTGAAATTTATATGATTATACAAAATAATGCAATTTTTTTGTTGACAAATTCCAAAATGCGTGATATACTACAAAAAAACAAAAACCGTTGAAGCGGAGATAACGGCAGTTATGCTCTCACAGAGAGTTCGGGCAGGTGTGAGCCGAGCAGAAAACAGGCTGTCAAATGGACCGCGGAGGGCGCATTCAAAGGCTTTTGCCGAGTATTATGCGACGTTGACGCGCGTAAAGCGTCGGGGTATGATTGTACCCGCAGAGTTATAAGACAAGGTGGCACCGCGATTATTCGCCCTTGATCCCATAGGGGAGCAAGGGCGATTTTTGTTTACTTGAAATTATTTTAATGAATATAAGGAGGCAAACTATGACGTACAATGGATTTGACTTTGAAAATTATCTTAAAAAATTCCCGGATGAGAAAGGCTTTTTCGGCAAGTACGGCGGCGCGTTCATCCCGCCGCAGCTTGAGCCGGCGTTCAAGGAGATCACCGAGGCGTATCAGACTATATGCCACTCCTCGCAGTTCATAAACGAGCTGCGGCGCATCAGAGCCGAATTCCAAGGCAGACCGACGCCGGTCTACCACTGCGAGCGGCTGTCGAAATACTGCGGCGGCGCGCAGATCTACCTCAAACGCGAGGACCTCAACCACACCGGCGCGCACAAGCTCAATCACTGTATGGGCGAGGGGCTCCTTGCGAAATTTATGGGCAAAAAGAAGATCATCGCCGAAACGGGCGCGGGACAGCACGGCGTTGCGCTTGCGACGGCGGCGGCGTACTTCGGGCTTGAATGTGATATTTACATGGGCGCCGTTGACGTCAAAAAACAAGCGCCAAACGTATCGAGGATGCGTCTGCTCGGCGCGCGCGTCATCGAGGTAACAGACGGTCAGCAAACGCTGAAAGAAGCCGTCGACGCGGCGTTTACGGCATATCTCAACGAATACAAGGACTGCATCTACTGCATCGGCTCCGTCGTCGGCCCGCATCCGTTCCCGATGATGGTAAGAGATTTTCAGTCGGTCGTCGGCATCGAGGCGCGCGAGCAGTTTTTGAAGATGACGGGGCTTCTTCCCGACGTTATATGCGCGTGCGTCGGCGGCGGCTCGAACTCCATGGGGCTGTTCGCTCCGTTTGTAAACGATCCTGTCGAGATCGTCGGCGTTGAGCCTCTCGGACGCGGAAAGGCGCACGGCGATCACGCGGCAAGCATCACCTACGGCAGCGAGGGCGTTATGCACGGCTTCAATTCGCTTATGCTCAAAGACGAAAACGGCGAGCCTGACAAGGTCTATTCCGTGGCGTCGGGGCTTGATTATCCGTCGGTCGGGCCGGAGCACGCGTTCCTTCACGACATCGGCAGAGTAAAATACGAAATGGCAAGCGACGACGAGGCGCTTGAAGCGTTCTTCACTCTTTCAAGGCTTGAGGGTATAATCCCCGCGATAGAGTCCTCGCACGCTGTAGCTTACGCTATGCGCCTTGCTCGGTCGGAAAAGAAAACGGGAACGATCCTCGTCAACCTCTCCGGACGCGGCGACAAGGATATGGACTACGTCATCGAAAAGTACGGCGACGATTATCTTGAAAAAAGAGGCATCAGCATAAAGATCTGAATAAAAAAACGCCCGCTTTTGCGGGCGTTTTTTTATTCTCTTACGATCTCGGCTTCGGCTGCGTTCTTTCCGATGCTTGAGATCCCGTTCAGGCAATTCGCCTTTGTGGTGTATCCTTCCGAAACGGCTATGTTTTCGCCGTTTCTCGCCCTCAGGCGGAAGCGGAACTCGCCGGCTCGGTCGAGGTAAACTTCATATTTCGGATGGGTCAGCGTTTCAAAGTCCTTAACTGTCTGATCCTCAACGTGAGCGTCCGCGTTTGCCATAACGCTCTCAATGCCGCCGATGCACGCCTGCTCGCTTGAATAAACCTGCGATGTTGCAATGACCTCGCCGTTTGTCGCTTTGAGGTTGAATACGTATCCCGTGTCTGTCTTCCTGATAACGAATTTTCCCATGATTTACTCCTTTTGACGAAATATTTTTTCCCGCTTTTGCGGTTTTTATCCTATGACGACCTCGTGCCCGGTTTTTGCCGATTCGTAGATACCGTCGAGTATTTTCATAAGCTCAACGCCGTCCTCGGCGGGCGCTTTGCACATCGCCTTTCCCGTCGCCGCGTCGACAAATCCTTTGATCTCGGCGCGGAATGCGCCCGAAAAATCAAATTGCACGTTGGCGGCGGGCGATACGTTTACGAATCTGCCGCCGATGTCGGTGTATATCTCAAACTCAGGCGACAAAACGACGCCGCCCTTTGTGCCGAACAGCTCTACCTTGCCGGAGTCGCGCTTGCAGTTGAGGTTGAAACTCGTTTCGATAGAAACGGTAAGGCCGCTGTCGTAGCGGATGAGCGCCGAGGCGAAGTCCTCGACGTCGTATTTGAAGCGCGGATCGTTTCTCGACGACCACGCCTGTTCGGCGCCTTTGGCTCTGTTTGGACCGAGGTTATCGTACGTCACGCCGTAGACCGACACGGGCTTCGGATTGCCCGCAAGATATCGCACAAGGTCGATCACATGAACGCCGAGGTCGATAAGCGCCCCGCCGCCCGAGTATCCCTTATCGCCGAACCACCCGCCCGGGAAACCGCAGCGGCGCAGATATGTCGCCTTTGCATAGTAGATATCGCCAAGCACCCCGGCGTTTGCAAATTCCGTAAGTGTTTCGGCGTCGCTTCCGAAGCGGCGGACAAAGCCGACTTGAAGAAGCTTGCCCTCCTCTTTTGCGACGCGCATCATTTCCTCTGCCTCGCGCGCGTTCATCGCCATCGGCTTTTCGCAAATTACGTTTGCGCCGCCGCGCAGAGCGGCGATGGTACATTCGCAGTGCGCGCTGTTCCACGTCGTCACGCTGACAAGGTCAAGACGCTCGTTTTTCATCATTTCACGGCAGTCGGTGTATGTGTGGGGAATGCCGTATTTTTCGGCGTATTTCTTTACTTTTTCGCCGTCGATATCACAGCAAGCGACGACCTCCACGTTGTCAAGCGCGAGGTATCCCTCCATGTGCTGTCTTGATATTCCGCCCGTTCCTATGATGGCAGCTCTGAGTTTTTCCATGATAAATCTCCTTTACATAAGCGATCTCAGGTAGTCGGATGCGAGTTTGATGTCTGACGAAGGATCGGCGCCGCATTCGCGCTCGATCGTAAGAAAGCCGCGATAACCGATATCTTCAAGCGCCGCAAGGTAGTTTTTGAAGTCGACGTCGCCCTGCCCGAGCGGCACCTCCCTGTACGGCGGCTCGGTCCCGCGCAGACCGTCCTTGGCGTGCGTGTGGACTATGTATTTTTGAAGCTCGTAAACACCTTTTACCGCGTCGTCGTCAACGCACATGGTAAGGTTTGCAGGGTCAAAGTTTACCGCGACGCCCGTCGAGCCGAGCGTGTCGAGAAATTCGCGCAGACGCGCCGCCGGTTCCGGCCCCGTTTCAATGGCGAAGTGCGCGCCGAGGGAGTCGGCATATTCGGCAAGCGTGTGGCAAGCCTGCTGCATTATCTTGTACGTGTCGCAGTTTTTGTCCTCGGGGACGCGGCCGATGTGCGTCGTTACGATATTTGTGTCAAGGTCGATGGCAAGGTCGAGGATGCGCTTTGACCGCTCGATAAGCTCAGGGTTTAGCGCGGGGTCGGTAAAGCCTTTGCCGAGATCACCGCACAGCGCCGATATTTTCAGCCCGCGCGAGCGGACTTTGTCGAGAAATTCGCGCCGCGCCTCAGCATTCATATTTTCGGGCGCACGCTCGCCTTTGGTCGTGTAGACCTGTATGCCGTCGGCACCGATCTCAGCGGCGCGCTCAAGCGCCTGATCGGTCGGAAGTCTGAACGATTCAAGCATCGCTCCTATCGGAAATTTGAACATTTTTCCCTCCGTGTGAGTATTTTCTGATTTGATTATATCACCCGCGCGGCCAAATGTAAATATAAAAAGAAAAAAAGATTTTTCCTCGCGCCGCGCTATATGAAATAAAAAGCCCGACGGCTCGCCGTCGGGCTATTTTTTCGCCTCCGCTATGTCGAGATACTTTTGGCGCGTCGCCTCTCCGCCGCGCAGGTGCCGCTCTGATTTGTTCTTTTCAAGCACCGTCTTGACAGACTGATATAAAGATGGGTTTATCCGCTTCAGCCGCTCGGTTACTTCTTTATGTACGGTGGACTTCGATATTCCGAAGCGGCGCGCGGCTTCCCTGACCGTCGCTCCCGTTTCGGCGATGTATCTGCCGAAAATTTCCGATCTGTCTAAAAATGCGTCGTTCACATTGCGCCTCCGCGTGTGACGTTTGGTACATTTATATGAACGCTGTAGCTTCGGAAGAACGATTTTTTGCAACGATAATTAAATTTTTCAAAAAACTATTGACTTGTCGGCTTCGTTGTGGTAGAATAAACGTTGCCGCAAAAGTATCTGGGTGTGGCGCAGTTGGGAGCGCGCTACCTTGGGGTGGTAGAGGCCGCTGGTTCAA
>JAFSMU010000017.1 GCA_017447775.1 Clostridia bacterium
GCTGTCGCAGACAACGGAAGCACGCATAGGGCGAGTACAATATAAGATTTTTCTTTTGTGCTGCTTTTCTTTTTCTAAAAAAGAAAAGAGCGATGGTTTTAATCGGCGCGAAGCGCCGCAAGGTGTCGCCCGCGGGCGACGACAGGGTGGCAAGGTTGTTGTACGTCACGAACACTCCCTCCGTCATCCTGCGCCTTTCCGCCGCCGTCGCATAGCATTTTTGCGCATCTCGCAAGCTCGCTTTCAAAAATGCTTGCTTTGGGCGGTTGCGCCACGGTGTAAACGACCATTCAGGTCGTTTCCGCCTTGCTACCCTTTACACAAAGGAGGCTTTTATCCGGCGCGAAGCGCCGCGAGGTGTCGCCCGTGGACGGCGCGGGGATTGGTTTTCATCACGGCTGGACCCACAGGCCGTCGCGCGAGAGAAGCTCCCAATTTGCGCGCAGGACGTTTATCCGCTTGCCCTTGTCGCCGGCGACGGACGATGTATAAACGTACCCGTCCTTTATCATCTGTTCCAGTGCGCGCGATATCTCCTTTTTGCCGACGCGGTACTTGCGGCAGACGCGCTCGGTGATCTTCTCCCTTGTCGAATTCTCGCCGAATTCGCGGTGGACGGTGAGATAATTGAACGTGTCCACAAACATCTTGTAGTATTCCTGATACACCTGCGTATCGGACGGTATCTCCTTTGACCACGCGGCGCTCGCCTTGAGCTGAGCGTTTGTCGCGCCCGTGATGCCGTAAATGCCGACTTCCTTTTTGCATTCGTTCTTCAAAAATCTTACAACGGACGTAAAATGTCCGTCCCCGGTGAATATGATGAACGTGTCTACGTTCTTTTCGGTGATCGCTTTTCTGTAAATGTAATCGAGCAAAATAAAATCGGTGAAGTCCTTTTTATAATGCTCGCTTGAATTTTTCGTATCGAATATGAAGCTCGTAACGTCGCGCAGGCGGTCGAGCTCGGCGCGCAGCGACGGATTTGAAAAATCCGCGAATATTGCTATTTCGAGAACGTCGTAGTTCTCATTCAGTTCGTCAGCCCACGCGCGCACGTCGGGCTTGACGGAGAAAAACTTATCAAGCGATATATACCAATGCTCAAAATCGACGAATGCTATGCACGTCGGCTTTTTGTTTTTCTTTTTGCCTAAAAATGCCATATTGCCCCTCCTTTCCTTAAAATTTTAATATATACCCAAAAAAACGGCAGAACGCTCGCGTTCCGCCGTGTTTCTCAGTTTTCGCTCGTCAAGAAATTTTCAAGTTCGGAAAGCGCCGTTGCCTCGTCCGTTCCATCGACGGTTAAGGTAACGGTCATGCCTTTCGTTATTCCGAGTGAACATATTCCGAGGTAGCTCTTAGCGTTGAGCCGTCTGTCCTCGTGCAGTATCCAGATGCGGCAGTCGGTATATCTCGTCGCGATTCCGACAAACTGCGAGATCGGTCGGTGGTTAAGCGCCGCACCGCTTGCGGAGTCAAAGCTCCTTTTGACCGTAACTTCTCTTGATATCATATTTATCGCTCCCGTTTTATTAAAAAACCTTCATAAAATAAATTTTTATAAAAGTATTATATCAAAGAGTTCTGTGAAAATCAAGAGTTTTTTGAAAATTTTATTTATCCTCGCTCTCAATGGCGATAACGGTCAGCGTGAATGTGTTTCTGTCGGTGTAAACCTCGACCGTCGAGCCGAGGGAAATGGAATACTTGCCGCTTACCATAAATTCGCTGTCGTTGTTCTTGCCGTTGAACGTAAGCGTGCCGGTGACTGTCTTTTTGTCGGGACTGTTCACCTCGACGATCTTGCCCGATTCGTCGTGTGCAAGCAGCTTTTCGGGGGAAACGTTGACGGTGTTGAACACGCCCGCCTGCGAATCGTCGGCGACAAGGTAGATCTTTTTGCCCGCCTCAAACTGCGCGGCGTTCTCTTCCGATATGCCCTTGACCTCGTACGTTACCGTAACTTTGTCGGGGGAGGTGTCGGTATGCGACGTGAAATAGATGCGGACGCCGACAGCCGCGATGCACGCGACTATCGCCACTATGATTATGACGTCGATGACGTTCAGCTTTGTTTTTTTTGCGTTATCCTGTCTTTTATCCATTTCAAACCCTCCGGCCTTATTCGGCGATAAGCTCAAAATCGGTGATGTAGCCGATCTGAGCGAAGCGGTCTATCCTGTAATATGCGGGCGAGCCTATAAGCACCTTTGTGCCATCGATGTACGCGATGCCGATATCGGACAGCGTCGCCGTTGACGAGATGGTGACGTAAACGTCGTAAGTATCAAGCTCGGATGTCAGCACCGTCGCGTCATCGCCTTCGCCCACAACGGCGTCGGTGTTGTAGTCAAGCGTTTTTGTGGGAGTACGCACGGCAAGGATTGTGCCGATGTCGTTTCTTGTAGATGAGTTTTTAACCGTTTTTCCGGCGGAAAACTCGGAAAGGAATTCCTCCCTTACGCCTGTGAAGCGGACGGTGTATTCGGCGCGCACCGTTTTGTTTGTCTTGACGGTGCCGTTTCTCACAAGCACGAACACAACGACGCCCGCGATCGCCGCAAGCACGGCGAGGATTATGACGACGTCGATTATGTTGAAGCGCGTCTTTTTTGTGTCAGGTTGTTTTCTGTTCATATTATCACCTCAAAATCAAGATGTTTCACTGCGTTTTAACGTGTTCCTCCGCGCTGTCACGCGAAGCGGAGATGTGCGCCATTATAAGTCCCAGCGTCATCCAGAACATAAGCGCCACCCTGTAATTGTAGAAAACAAAGTCGGTAAAGCCTTGAAGCAAGAACGCGAGTATCCCACAGAACAGTCCCGCGGCGATATATCTGTTTTTGCCCGAGATCGCGTGCCTTTCAAACGAAAGCGCCCTCTTGATGAACAGGAACACTATCATAAGGAACACGATAAGGGAGAATATCCCCGTTTCAACCGTAATTTGCAGGTACAGGCTGTGCGAGTGCTCGACTTTTGTAAGTCCCGGCAGGGCATAGAAGGGAAATACCGACTCAAACGCGCCGGCGCCCGTGCCGATGCCGAAAAAGAACGTGTCTTTCAGCATATCGAGCGTGCTTTTCCAGATGTTTATGCGGTATGCCGTCGACGAGTCGGAAAAGTTCGTTACGCTGAGCAGGCGCGTCATCACTTTGCCGCCCGCAAACGCAAGCCCGACGGCTCCGACGGGAATCGCCAGCACCGCGCCGACAAGCCACTTGCGGCTGACAAACAACAAAGTCAGCGCCGCGGCGAAGATAAGTCCGAGCCACGCGCCCCTCGACCACGTAAGCACAAGGCACGATATGCCGAGCAGTGCGGAGATGAAAAAGAAGAATCTCCGCCTGAAATTGTCCTCAGCCGCGACAAGCGCCGCGCAAACGGGGATGGTGAGCACGAGGTATTCGCCGAGGACGTTGGGGTTCTGGAAGGTGGAAACGACGCGGCCGCGTATATCGGAGAACAGCGCGCGGTCCTGCCATATAGCCGACGGCGAACCGATGAAGTATTCGACAATGCCGATAAGTGAAACGACGGCACACGCAATAGATAAGGCATACATCGCGCGGCGCGAGAATTTCTGCGAGCCGAGCGCCATTTTTACAAGGAAGTACCCGCCCATAAAGCAGACGTAAACGAGCGAGCGTTTCAGCGCGCCGCTGCCGACGGCAAACAGCCCGCCCGACATCGTCATCGCCGCGAACAATAAGACGAAAACGTCGATAAGCGCAAATCTTATCGTGCGGCGGCCGCACATAAACTTAATTAAGAACGATACGAAAATGAGTATGATCAGCGCGACGAGGTGCATCGTCTTTGCAAACGGAAGCACAAGGAACGTGCCGACAAGGCCCGCCTCGGGCGATTTCAGCACCATTATGACAAGCGCCGCTAAAAGCAATCCGAGCGCGATATACGTCGGGCGCACAACGGCTGACGCTGCGCCGAGGATCGTTCCGATAATGAACGGTACGGCGACGTATCGCTGCGCTTCGCCGCCATAGTCCTCGTCATTCGGGCGCCTTACGCCGAGCAGGCTGAAAAACACCTTGCCGATGATGGCGCTTGTGCTTATCGCGTCATACAGCGAGCGGGAAGACGCAAAGCATATCAGTCCCACGCCGATAGCGCCGACGCCGATAACAAGAGCGTCGTTGCCGATTCCCGTCATCCTCAGCGCAAGCAGTTTTACCGCGTGTATTATCATAAAGTAAAGGCCGATCGTAAACAGGAACACGCCGTATGATGATATGGAGGCGCGCATCATTTTGTTCCCGACCGACGACACGGCGACAAGTATTTTGCTTTGCTCCATGCGGCGCGAGAACGCATTTTTGAAGTTGCGCGCTCGCTCGCGGCTTTTCGGGCTGTCGCTTGCCTGCTCCATTGCCGAGCCGGGTAGTCCGTCGCCGACTTTGTCCTCTTCGGAAAGGACCTTTGCCGCAACGCTTGAAAACGTCGCGTGGTATATCTTTGACGCGACCTTCATAAGTCCGCGGACGATGACGCTGCTTTTTATGCGCGATATAAAGAAGTTTTCCTTTTTTTCGTCGCCTTTTTTGATGTCTTTGGCGCTCAAAGCATACCCCCCTTTCGATAAATTTCTGTATATTCATTATTATTGTATCATATTTTTGAAATAAAAACAATAGGAAATGAAATATTTAGGAGATTTTGCGTTTTTCTTCGGGAGCGGGGAGGGGTGGCATCGGGCGACGCGTTAGCCCGCTATGTTCGCACAAAGCCCTCTCTGAGCGCCGCAGGCGCGAATAAAAATAGAGTCTGATGGTGCGTTTGGGAAAGAAGAAAAGCCGGGCAATATCTTAATAGATTAAAGCGTACCCTTCGCGGTTAGCGTAACCATTCAAGCGCGTTCTTTTTGGTATCCCACCGTCGCATAGCATTTTTGTGCATCTCGCAAGCTCGCTTTCAAAAATGCTTGCTTTGGGCGGTTGCGCCGCGGTGTAAACGACCATTCAGGTCGTTTCCGCCTTGCTATTCTGTCGCGCTTGACAGAAAAAGTACACGCGTTCCGCTTTGGGTTTTGATAAAAAAAAGAAGCCAAAATCCTCGCTTCGCAAAAAAACCGTCCGAGCGGACGGTTTTTCCTTTTTCACTTATTTTTTTCGAGAAGGTCGGGGCGGTTTTTCGCCGTTTTTTCAAGCGCCATTTCGTGCCGCCATTTTTCGATGTTCGCGTGGTGTCCGCTTATCAGCACATCAGGCACGGTGCGCCCGCAAAATTCATACGGGCGGGTGTACTGCGGGTATTCGAGAAGCCCCTCCGAAAAGCTCTCCTTTTGGTAGCACTCCTCGTCTGAAAGCACCCCCGGACAAAGCCTTCCCACAGCGTCGCATAGGATGCACGCGGGTATCTCCCCACCCGTCAGCACGTAGTCGCCGATCGATATCTCCTCGTCGACGATCTCGTCGATAATGCGCTGATCGACTCCTTCATAGTGCCCGCAAAGGATGACGATGTTGTCGTATTCCTCGGACAGCCGCCGCGCCGTCTGCTGATCGAGCACGCGCCCCGCGGGCGACATATATATCACGCGCCGCCGCTCCGCTTTGTTCACCTCGGGCGACGTTATCGCGCGAAAGCAGTCGTATATCGGCACGGGCGACATCAGCATCCCCATGCCCCCGCCGTAGGGCGTGTCGTCAACACGGCGGTGCTTGTCCTTTGAATAATCGCGGATGTTGTGCGCGTAAATTTCAAGCGCGCCCGACTTTTGCGCGCGGCCGATTATGCTCTCGCCCAGCACCGTCATGCACAGCTCGGGGAAGAGCGTCATTATGTCAAACCTCATCGTCCCCTCCGTCAAAAAAGCCGGGGATGGGCGTTACGAATATGCCGCGCTCCTCGTCGATACTTTCGACATACTCGCCGACGTGCGGCAGCATCACCGGCTCCTTTGCGCCGGTGTCGATGTAAAATATCTCGGTTTTCGCGGGCGTTTGCACGTCGCCGAGCGTCCCGTAGACTTTCCCCGTGCGCGCGTCGATGACGGGCAGCCCGATAAGGTCGGCGATGAAGTGCGCCCCCTTTTTCTTCGGCAGATCCTCGCGGCGCGCGTATGCCGTCTTGCCTTTGAGGCGGATCGCCGCGTTGAGATCGCTTACCCCGTCAAGCACCGCCAGCACAAAATCGCCGGGAATGACGCGCGAGCGCACGAGCTTGTATTCCTTGCCGTCGATATAAAGCGCCGGCAGCTTTTTCAGCACGTCCGCGCTGTCGCAGTAGCTTTCAAGCTTGACCTCGCCCGAAACGCCGTGCGTGTTTATGATCTTTGCCGCTTCGAGAAATTCCTTTTTTTCCATATTATACTCCGTAGATAACGAAAATGCCCCGATTTATCGGGGCACATACAAGATCAGCTCTTGAATTTGCGTTTTCTTGCCGCTTCAGATTTCTTTTTGCGCTTTACGCTGGGTTTTTCGTAATGCTCTCTCTTTTTAACCTCGGCAATAACGCCGGAACGCGCGCACTGACGTTTGAATCTGCGCAGCGCACTGTCCAGAGACTCATTTTCCTTTACTCTTACTTCAGCCATTTGTTATCCCCTCCCTCCGCCTTAAGAAAAGTGCAAAGAGACTAAAATTTATCTCGCACATTATTATACACACCAAACGCCGAGTTGTCAAGTATAAAATAAAAAATATTTTTCAGCAGCGCGTCTTTCGGGATTTTTGGCACAAAAGGCGCGCCTTTTCATAAATTGATAAGGAAAAAAACAAAAAAGGAGCGCACAATGAAAGATCAGTTTTTTGCCGCCGCAAACACGGGGCGCGGCTTTGAGAGCGACTTTCCCGAAATATTCTCGCCCGAAAAGTTCAAACGGATATACATAATAAAGGGCGGCCCCGGGACGGGAAAATCGACGTTTATGAAAAAGCTTGGGGAGGAGGCGGCGCGGCGCGGGCACGCCGTCGGGTACTGCTATTGCTCATCCGACGTATCGTCCCTTGACGGCGTTATAATAAAAGAGCTTTCCGTCGCTGTCATCGACGGAACGGCGCCGCACACGACGGACCCGATATATCCCGGCGCGTGCGAGGTGATACTGAACTTCGGGGAGGCGTTTGATTTGGCGTCGCTTGCTTTGAAAAGAGCGGAGATCGAGCGCGCAACGCGCTTAGCGTCCGAGCATTATCGGCGGGCGTATCGCGCGCTTGAATCGGCAAAGGCGTTTTTCGACGGGGAAATGACGGCGGCGCGCGGGGCTTTTTTGCACAAAAAGGCGGAGCGGTACGTTTCGCGCCTGTTTTCTCAAGCGCCCCCGGGGGAGATTACGTACAGACGCACAAAAACGGTGTGCCGCCGCGGCGAATACAGGCTGCCGATAGCGCTTTGCGGGGAGCGGATCATCGCCGTGCCGCACTATCACGGTGTCGGGCGGCTCATACTTTCAGCGGCGGCGGAGTATGCGAAAAACCACGGCCTGTCGGCGACGATTTACCGTGACGCGCTTTGCCCCGACGTTCCCGACGCCGTTATATGCGGCGGCGTGTGCCTTATCGCCGAGGGGGAGGATGTCGATAGCGCCGAAAAGAAGCTGAACCCGCGCCGCTTTGCCGACGAATATCTTATGCGCGCCGAGCGGGGATACGCGCGTCTTTGCGAAAAGCTCGGGCGCGACGCGCTGCTTTGCGCCGTATCGGAACTCGGCGAGGCGGGGCGATATCACGACGAGCTTGAAAAAATATACGTTCAGAACACCGATTTTTCCGTCATTGACAAAATGCTTGAAGCGACAAAAAGGGAAGTGTTTGAAAAATCGGGCGTAAAAAATCGCAAAAGTGATTGAAACTTTTATATTTATGTGGTAGAATATACAAATAGGAATACATCCCGCTTAAAATGAAATATAAGGAATTTGAAAATGGGAAAAAACAAAAAAGCGAAAAGCAGTAAAAAGAAGATAATCATAATATCGTGCGTGGCGCTTGTCGCCGTGCTTGCCGCCGTCGTCATCGTGCTTGCGGTGCTTCCGAAAAGCTACGGTATATATACGCTGTTTGGCAAGATGAAAGCGGACTACATCCTCGACCTTACGGTCGATGTGGGATACGGCGAAACGACGTACCGCGTGCCCTTCAAGGAGTACAGGGCGGTTTATCTGCACTACAAATACCTGCTTGACAAATACAGCTACATCCCCGGTGACGAGGAGAACACCGGCTCGTTCATAACGGACGGCGAAAAGAACACGGCGCTCAAAGAATACGTCGAAAACGTGTTCGTTTCGTACTACTCGCTCGTCGACTTTGCCAACCGCCACGGGCTTGGCATCACTGACGATGACAGAGCGGCATACGCCGCCGACCACAAGCGCAACCTCGACACGCTGAAAGCGGAGCTTGACGCGTCGGGGGTAAAGTACAAGAGTCTTGAAGCCGAATATGAGGAAAGGCTGAAAACAAGCGGCCTTGCGCCGATGGATTTTCTTGAATTCAACTACTTCAACAATATTCTGACGCGCCGCGTAAAAGCGTACTACGGCGCGGGGCTTGACGAAACGATCAACGAAAACTACTTCGGCTACCGCAGCATTTACCTTTCGTTCACGATGGGCGACACCGCCGCCGAGGCGAAGGCGTACAAAGCCGCCGAGGAGGCGCTGGCTGAGCTTGACGCGGGAAATGATTTTGACAGCGTGGCGCAGAAGTACACGTCAGAGGAGTACAAAGGCACCGTTTACTTCGATTCAAACGGGCGCATCGTTGAGATCAACAGCCACGACGAGCTTGACCGCACCGTCAGCGATATGATAAAGGCGCTCTCATACGGCGAGTACAGCGGCATTATGAGCGGCGAGGAAACGATAGGACAGACGGACGACAGCGCAAAGCTCGGGTATTATATGATAGTTTGCCGCGACGAGGTAACGTCTGACTTTGTGTTCAGCGATTCGCCGATAGCGTCCGTTATGTTTATGTATCCGTACTTCGGCGCGTCGTCGCTGACGCCGTACTACACGCAGTACACCGAAGCTATGGACAACTACGAGCAGAATATGCGCGTCGTTCCCGTTGACGAAAATGTATATTCGAGGATAGCAATCAACACCCTATACTGATAAGAGGAAGAAAAAATGAAGGTTTCGCTTATTATTCCTATGTATAACGAGTCGTCGATAATCGACGGCGCGCTTGACACGTTTTATAATTTTCTCAAAGGCAAATATGAGGATTTTGAGCTGATATTCGTTTCCGACGGCTCGACCGACGGGTGCGGAAGTCCCGTCAAGGCGCTTTCGGAGAGCGATCCGCGCGTGCGTTTGTGCGAGTATTCGCCCAACCGCGGAAAAGGCTACGCCGTCCGCACGGGTATGCTTGCGGCGACGGGGGACATACGAATTTTCACCGATTGCGACAACGCCTACGGCGAGGAAGCCGTCGGCAGACTTGCGGACGAAATGGCAAAAGGGGAGTATGACATCATCGTCGGCTCGCGCAATCTTTCGTCCGACGGGTACGAGGGCTACACGAAAATACGCAAGATAGCGTCGAAGGTGTATATAAAGACGATATCGGTTGCGGCGGGGTTCAAGCTGTCCGACTCGCAGTGCGGGATCAAGGGATTTACGGCGGAGGCGGCAAAGCGCGTGTTTGACAATGCCACCGTCGACCGCTGGGCGTTTGATCTTGAAGCGATAATGATAGCGAACAAGCAGGGCTTTAAAATCGGCGAGATGGCGGTGAAAGTCATCAACCACCGCGAATCGAAGGTGCACGTTCTGAGCGATTCGATAAAAATGCTGCGCGACGTGCGCCTCATTAAAAAGCGCCTGAAAAAAACAGAACTGAAATAAGAAAAAACACCGCTGCGGCGGTGTTTTTTTGTGTCGGGCGACACCTCGCGGCGCTCTACGTCAGCGCGCTATGTTCGCACAAAGCCTTCTTTGAGCGCGGAGCGCGAATTGAAATAGAGTCTGATGGTGCGTTTGGGGAAGAAGAAAAGTCGGGCAATATCTAAATAGATTAAAGCGTACCCTTCGCGGTTAGCGTAACCCTTTTTGCGTGCTTCTTTTGGTACCTTTTCTTGCACGAGCAAGAAAAGTACGTCCGTCCCGTCCCGTCGCCCGCGGGCGACACCTTGCGGCGCTTCGCGCCGATTAAAACCATCGCTCTTTTCTTTTTTAGAAAAAGAAAAGCAGCACAAAAGAAAAATCTTATATTGTACTCGCCCTATGCGTGCTTCCGTTGTCTGCGACAGC
>JAFSMU010000018.1 GCA_017447775.1 Clostridia bacterium
GACGTGGGGCGGCGTGAAAGGCTCCCTTGTGTAAAGGGTAGCAAGGCGGAAACGACCTGAATGGTCGTTTACACCGTGGCGCAACCGCCCAAAGCAAGCATTTTTGAAAGCGAGCTTGCGAGATGCACAAAAATGCTATGCGACGGCGGCGGAAAGCCGTAGGCGGTGAGGGATTGTTTTTTCATCGGCGCGAATGCGCCGCGAGGTGTCGCCAAAGGCGACGGAAGGGCTGGCGCTTGTTTACGTCACGAACAATCCCTCCGTCAACTCGCTATGCTCGTTGCCACCTCCCTTTACACAAAGGAGGCTTAATGTGCGAACATCGCACGCTGACGTGGCGACGTGGGATGTCGCACGACCGAAGGGCGCCGCGGATAGATGTAGGGCGAGAGCGTGTCGTATGGCGGTTCTTCCTATTATATATAAAAAACGATCCGTCCTTGCGGGCGGATCGTTTTTGTGCCGTTTATTTTTTGTTCACGCGCTCGTTTATGACGGACGCGATTATTTCCGCCGCCTCGTCGACAAGCGCCTCGGTGTGCGTTGCCATAAGGCTTGTGCGGAGCAGTGCCTCGTGCTCGGGGGTCGCGGGCGGGAGCGCGGGGTTGAGGTAAACGCCGCGGTCGTAAATCTCCTTTGCCGCTTCAAGCGTTTCTATCGTTTCGTATGTGTAGATCGGAACGACGGGGGTATTCGACGAGATTATTCTCACGCCGCGCTGCGTAAGGTCGGAACGTAATCTGTTTGAAAGCTCGGAAAGTCTTTTCGGCAGTTCCGGGTGTGCGCGCAGATGGCGCAGTGCCGCGAGCGCGCAGGCGCAGCTTGCGGGCGGGATCGACGCCGAGAATATGAACGGGCGCGACACGTGCTTTACGTAGTCGACGACGGCGCTCTTTGACGCCATATATCCGCCGAGGCTGGCGAGCGATTTTGAAAACGTACCCATATATATATCGACTTCTTTTTCAAGCCCGAAGTAGTGCGCGGTGCCGCGGCCGCCCTCACCGAGAACGCCGAGGCCGTGTGCGTCGTCGACCATGACGCGCGCGCCGTACTGCCTTGCAAGGCGGCAGATGTCGGGGAGCTTTGCTATATCGCCGGACATTGAGAACACGCCGTCGGTAACGATAAGTATCCCGCCGTTTTTCTGCGAGAGAATGGCGAGCTGGCGCTCGAGGTCTTCCATATCGCCGTGTTTATACGTGTACGTGCGAGCGTAAGAGAGGCGGCACGCGTCGTAGATCGATGCGTGGTTTTCCTTGTCGCAAAGGATGTAGTCGCCAAGGCGGGCGATCGCGCTGATTATGCCGAGGTTCGACTGGAAGCCCGTCGAGAACGTCATCGCGTCCTCGGTGCCGAGAAAGTCGGAAAGCTCCCGTTCAAGTTCAAGGTGCATACTGAGCGTTCCGTTGAGGAAGCGCGAGCCCGAGCAGCCAGAGCCGAGCTTTTCAAGCGCTTTTACGCCCGCTTCGATCACCTCGGGGCAGGTCGTCAGTCCGAGGTAGTTGTTCGAGCCGAGCATTATGCGGCGCTTGCCTTCCATGATGACCTCCGTATCCTGACGCGACTCGAGCGCGTGGAAATACGGGTAGATACCTCTGCTTCTCGCTTCGTCTTTCATCGACGGGGCATAGCATCTTTCAAAAATGTCCATATTTATCTCCCTAAATTATATATTGGCTGTCAGCTTTGGCTTTGAGCGTTCTTTTTCAGCTCCTCTTCTTCGAGCACGCGGTATGCGACCTTTCCCACAAGCGTTTTCGGCAGACTGTCGCGGAACTCGATGTCGCGGGGCATTGCGTATTTTGCGATGTTCTTTGAGCAGTACGCAAGGAGCTTTTCCTTGTTTTCCTCGCTTTGCTCATATCCCTCTTTCAGCATGACGAATGCCTTTACCTTTTGCATACGGTACGGATCGGGCACGCCGATGACGCAGCTCATCTGCACCATTTCGCACGCGTCGATGATGTTTTCAAGCTGCGAGGGGTAGACGTTGTAGCCCGAGGTGATTATCATTCTCTTTATCCTCTGGCGGAAGAACACAAAGCCGTCCTCGTCCATTTTGCCAAGGTCGCCGGTGTGTACCCATTTCATCCCGTCCTCGTGCGTTCGCAAAGTCTGCGCCGTTTCCTCGGGGTGATTTATGTATTCCATCATGACGGTGGGGCCGGCTATACATATCTCGCCGTCCTCGCCGCACGGGACTTCCTCGGTCGTGCCGGGCTTTACTATTTTATAGTACGTGTCGGGCAGGGGAACGCCGATAGAGCCTTCCTTTGCCATGTGTATGGGTGTAAGGCAGCTCGCCGTTACGCACTCGGTCGTTCCGTATCCCTCGCGCACGCACACCGGCGAATGATGCGCGATAAGGAACGCGTCAAGCTTCTTTTTAAGCTCGATGGAGAGCGAGTCGCCGCCGCTGAACACGCCTTTAAGGCAGGAAAGGTCCGCGCCGTCCATTGATTTCAGCCGGAGGAGCGCCTCAAACAAAGTCGGCACGCCCGCAACGAAGTTGCAGCGGTGCTTGACAAGCATCTTTGCGTACGTTTTCGGCGTAAATCTCGGCACGAGGACGCACCGCCCGCCAAACGAAAGGAACGTATGAATGCTTATCCCGAGTCCGAAGCCGTGGAACACGGGCATGACGGACAGCACCTTGTCGCCCGGTTTTGCCATCGGGTTTGCCGCGAGTATCTGGGCCGCCAGCGCGTTGAAGTTGAGGTTTGACAAAAGTATCCCTTTTGTCGTTCCCGTCGTGCCGCCGCTGTAAAGGATGACGGCGGGATCGTTCATTTTGCGCGGCGCTTTGTACTTTGCGTTGTAGTGCTTGCCGCGGCGCAGAAATTCCTTCCAGTAGATGACGGGCGCGTCGGCGGGGATCTTCTTTATCTTTCTGCCCTCGGTCAGCATATAGCCCGCCTTGATAACGGGACCGAGCGCGTCCTTTACCGACGTTATGATTATCTGCGAAAGGTCGACTTTGTCGCGTATCGCCTCAAATTTTCCGTAGAATTGGTCGAGCGTTATCGCCGCGACGCTTTTCGACTCCTTGATGAAGAACTCGATCTCGTTTTCGCTTGAAAGCGGGTGTATCATATTCGACACCGCGCCCACAAGGTTTATCGCGTAGAACATTATCACTGCCTGCGGGCAGTTCGGCAGGCACACCGTAACTCTGTCGCCCGTGCGGATGCCTATCGCTTTGAGCGCACGCGCGCAAAGGTGTACATTCTCGGCAAAGACGGAATATTTCGTCTTTTTGCCCATAAAGTCGTATGCGATAAAGTCGGGGTACTCTCGCGCCGCCTCCTCGCATTTTTCCCACATCGTGCCCTCAAAATAGTCAAGCATTGCGGGAATATCGCCGATGTTTTTCAGCCACGGAGCGCCAACGCCCGCGGGAACTTCAAATCGCGCCATTTTACGTATGCTCCTTTATATTTCAACCGGCGTTTCGACGGGAAGGTCGAGCAGCGCGGGGTTTTCGCAAAGTTTTCTGAATATTTTAAGGCTGTTTGCAAAATACAGCCCGTCGGCGATGCGCTCGTCGATGGTAAGGCTGACGTTAAGGGCGGGGCGCATTTCAACGTTGCCCGCCTCGTCGTAAAACGGAGTCAGCTTCTTTTCGCCGATGATGCCGAAAATGGAGTTCGTGCCCCAGTTGGCGAGGTGGTGGTACTCGGCGTGCATTTTGATGCTGCCGAGGTTTGTGATGAACGCCGTTGAGAAATACGGGTCCTCCCGCTCGAAGGCGAGCGGGTATTTTCCGTGGTAGTCGAGCCATTTGATTATGCCGAAGAACATTTTAAGGAACCACCGCGGCCCCGTCTTTATCTTGTCGATAATGTCGGTCGCGCCGTCATTTTTGTTTTCCACGCGCACCTTGTATACGATCTTTTTCGTCTGCTCGTACACGGCGTCGATCGGCGCCGTTTCCGTTTTCGGCACGCGCACTATCGCCAGCGTTTCGGGGCTGTCGTCAACGAACTTCTTTTTGACGATGAACGAAAGGGAAACCTCGTTGCGCTCATACAGGCGCTTGCCCTGGTAGAAGCGGTTGAGGTATGGGCGAAGCACTATCGTCTTTGCCAGCACCGCGCACAAAACGTGGAAAAACGTGTACTTGAACTCGCGCCCGTCCGCGTTCTTTTCCGCTATGTATTTTTCAATTGCCGTAAGGTCTACCGTTTCAGTCATCACCGCTTCGTTGTCGGTGCGGTTCGGCATCATGTGCGGCATTACGACGTGCATGGAATCGAGGTCTTTTGCGCGTATCAGGCGCGCGTCGTGCCTGTCGCCGCGGCGACGTTTGATCTTTTCCATAATTGCTCTCCCTTATCTGTAATAAACGTAGTAAACGATTATTTTTCTTTGTTTGCCGAGTATCTGATCGAACCCCTCGAGTATCGCGCCTTCAAGGCTCATAAGCTCGGAGGATGTCAGCTTGTCCACCTCGCAGCGAAAGACGGTCGCAGCTCCGTACTCGACGCCCGATGAAACGCAGAACATCCCGTCCTTTATGTGCATCTCGCCGCCCTTTGAGATGATGACGTCGGTGTCGCCCTGCCGCTCGCTGACGTAACGCAGGCGGTGGGAGGCGATCTTCTTTGCCATCTCACGACGGAACGAAACGTTTTTCTCGTCCTTTTTCTTTCCGAAAAGCCCCATTTTATCGCTCCGATGAAGTTTTTTTCGCGTATGCGCGAGATTTTTCGCGCGCTTTTACGACTAATATATAGTGCTACATCGTAATTCTATCACAAACGCGCGCGTTTTGGAATATTTTTTTTGAAAAAATATATAAAATTTTTAATTATCTCTTTTCAAAAAGACAAAATAATGGTAAAATAGCAATTGTGAAAATACCGACTACATATTATACACTTGTATAAATAGATCATAAAGGAGCAATTATGGACAATACCCCGATCGATTTTGTGGAGCCTGTGCAGACAGAGCATAAAAACGGATTTATAAGATTTATCCGACGGCTGTCGAAGATGAAGTATTTTTATCTTCTGGGCGCGTTCTTTCTTCCCGTCGTGCTTATGGCGGGGGCGCACGCGGCGTGCAGCTTTTTCCCGATAGGGAATCAGTCGATACTCTCCCTCGACTTTCAGGCGCAGTACATCTATTATTTTGAATACGTAAGAAAGCTGCTTGTGGGCGAGGGGGGCGGCTCGTGGTTTTACACCTGGTCGCGAACGCTCGGCGGCGAGTTTATGGGGTACGTTGCGTACTACATGGCAAGCCCGTTCAATCTTATAACGGTGCTGTTCTCTCAAAAGAACATCGCGCTTGCGGCTTCCGTTATCGTTTTGCTTAAATGCGGCACAATGGGCGCGACGATGGGATATTACCTGCATAACACCCGCGGCACGCGCGACGTAAAGACGATGATGTTCTCAACTCTCTACGCCCTTTGCGGCTACGTCGCCATTCAGCAGTTCAACCCCATGTGGCTTGACGCGCTCATCTGGCTGCCGCTGCTCGTTTACGGGATAGAGAAGCTTGTAAAAGAGAAAAAGGTCATCCTTTATATCGTAAGCCTTGCGGCGATCCTTTACTCGAACTATTACATCGGGTATATGTGCTGCATTTTCACCGTCATATACTACTTCTATTATTATATCCTCGTCCGTCCGGAAATGCTTGATAAGTACAAGACCGGCAAGACAGGGCTTTCAAAATTCTTCTCGCTTTACGGCACGCGCTCGTTTTTGCGGATACTTTTTTCCAGCGTCGTCGGCATACTTATGGCGTCGTTTATGCTGATTTGCGCGTACTACTCGCTCGGATTCGGCAAAATGGGCTTTTCAAACCCGAGCTTTGCGTTCAGATTCAAGTTCGACTTCCTCGACATCTTCGTAAAGATGCTTCTCGGCTCGCACGACACGGTAAGGGACAACGGCCTGCCCGTCGTTTACAGCGGTATGTATTCGCTTATCCTTTTGCCCGCGTTCTACTTTTCAAAGGGGATCGCGCCGCGCAAAAAGGCGCTCTCGTCGGGGCTTTTGCTTGTGCTGCTCGTAAGCTTTCTCATCAACCCCGTCGACCTTTTCTGGCACGGACTTTCAATGCCGAACTGGCTCAACTTCCGCTATTCGTTCTTGTTTTGCTTTGTAGTTGTATGTATGGCGTGCGACGCGTTCATGACGTTTGACAAGGTCAGATTCTCCGCATTTGCGGCGTCATCGGGCGTTATCCTTGCACTTATCGCCGTTGTGCAGAAGTTCAAGTACGAGTTCAAACAAAGCTCGCGCACGGTAAAGCTTGACGACATACTGTGCATCGGGCTTTCGGTGCTTTTTGTGCTGATATACGTCGGACTTTCGTATGCGCTTGTAAAATGCAGAAAAAAGAACGCGCTGACGCTGGCGCTTGCCGTGTTTATCTCGATCGAGGTCCTCGTGAACTCGATAATCAGCATCGCATACGTCGAGGACGACGTCGGCGTTGTGCGCTACAATAACTACCTCGCCTCAGCGACCTCAAACGAAGAAAGATACGACTCGCACGTCGGCTCCGTTATGCGCAATCGCGTGATGGCTGACATCATCAAAGAAAACGACAAGACGTTCTTCCGCACGGAAAGCACGCTGTACCGTCAGCGCGGCGGCGTAAACGAGCAGATGGCGGGCGGATTTTACGGTATTTCCTCGTCGACATCGACTCTTAACGCGAAGATAATCCTGCTTTTGAACAAGCTCGGGTATGCGTCAAACTCGCACTGGACGAAATACCTCGGCGGCACGCCTATCGGCGACGCGCTGCTCGGGATAAAATACGTCATCACGTCAAACCGTCCGAAAGAGGCCAACGGCGGCACTATCGGGCGCAACAACAAACATTCCTTCGACAATAATATATACGTAACGCCATACGAGATCGACGAGCCGTATCAGATCGTCGACTCAAACTACAAAATTTACGCAAAGCAGAACACAAAGGCACTGCCGATAGCTTACGGCGTCAGCCGCAGCTTGCTCGGCTTTGAGGACGTGCTCGATATGAACGTCAACCGCGTTTCAATGGAGCTGCAGAATATGCTGATAAATTCGATGCTCTCCGAGCGGGTGGCGGCGCCGAATGTCTTCAAACCCCTTAAAATGAGCTACACCACGTCAAACGTGACGGTTACAAAGACGTCGCTTTCGTACTCCATCGACGGCGTGCCGATAAATTCGCAGAACTACGTCGTATCAAAGGTGGCGACGGGGCAGGGCTCGGTCACGTTCCACACGACGGCTGTCGCCGACGGCGTTGTGTATATGCAGTTCCCGACGTACACCGCGTGGAGCAAAAAGGCAAGCGTTTACGTCAACGGCGTGTTCCTTACCGAGTATTTTACAAATGAAACGGCGTGCGCCATGGAGCTTGGCACGTTCAAGGCGGGCGACAATATAAACGTCGAGCTTCGCCTGAACAACGGCGACGTAACTCTTGACAAGGACAAGCTCTACATCGCCGCCGACACCGATTCGTTCTTCTGGTACGTCGACTACGCCGCGATGAACGAGGCGTTTGACTATCTGTCCGAGGCGGGACTTTACGTTGAAAAGTTCAACAACAGCTCGCTTGAGGGATACATCAGCGTCCCGCAGGGGCAGGAGCTTGTGTTCACGACTATCCCCTACGACTCGGGGTGGAACGTCTACGTTGACGGCAAAAAGGTAGAAACAAAGACAGCGCTCGGAGCGCTTTTAGCGTTTGAAACGACGGCGGGCGAGCACGAAATAAAGATGAACTATATGCCGAAGATATATCTTGTCGGCATGGCGAGCACGGCTGTCGGATTTATACTGTTTGCGCTTATCGTTCTTTACAGATTCAACGAAAAATTCCGTCTGCTTGTCGGCAGAATATTCATCCGCAAGAAAGAGGACGAGCTTCCCGGCGGCGATCTTACCGACGAGGAGGCGGCGGCGGCCGACGAGTACGCCGAGCTTCATAAAGACGAACCCGCACCCGCGGAAGATGCACCCGCTCCGGCGGAAGATGCACCCGCTCAGGCGGAAGATATGCCCGCTCCGGCTGACGATACTGCGGAAGCTATTGCCGTCGAGCCGTCGGATGACGAAAACAAGGCACAAAAATAAAACGGAGGTGATATATCATGGCTTATGACGCCGCCCTCGCCACGCTTTGCGTTGACGAGATGAACGAGCGCGCCCGCGGCGCGAAAGTCGAAAAGATATATCAGCCGTCAAAGGACGAGATAATACTCCAATGCCGCAAAAGCGGGCAGGGGGTAAAGATACTCGTTTCCGTCAATCCCGCCTCGGCGCGCGTTTGCATAAGCGGGATGGACAAAGACAACCCGAAAACGCCGCCGATGTTCTGTATGCTGCTTCGCAAGCACCTCACCGGCACGGTGATACAGGACATTTACACCTGCGGATTTGAGCGCGTCGTCGAGATAAAATTCTCGGCGTTTGACGAGCTTGGCTTCCCGTGCGAAAAGTACCTTACAAGCGAGATAATGGGCAAAAGCTCAAACGTGTTCCTGCTCGGCGGGGAGGGCGAGAAAAAGCGCATCCTCGGTATGCTTCACATCGGCGATTTCACAATGGGCGCGCGGCACATCGTTGCGGGCGCGCTGTATGAGCTGCCGCCGAGGCAGGACAAAAAAGACCCGACAGTCGAGTGCGAGGAGGGGTTTTACTCGTCGCTCAGGACGTACCCGCGCGAGCGGGGCGTCGACAAGTTCATCGTCGACACGTACCTCGGCATTTCGCCGCTTGCGGCGCGCGAGTGCGCGTTTTTGTCGGGCGGGGCGGAGAGCGTTGAAAAATGCAGTCCGCGCATGGTCTGGCGCGCGTTTTCCGATATGATGTCGCGCGTGAACGAGAAAAGGGCCGAGGCGTGCGTCGTTGAGATCGACGGGCGGCCTGTGGAATATTCGTATTTCCCGATACGCCAATACGGCGAGGCGGCAAACGTCAGAACGTTTGAAAGCTTTGCGGCGGCGCTCGACTACTTTTTCGGCGAGCGCGAGCGCGCCGAGTCGATGCAAGCAAAGGCGCACGACGTAAAGATGATAGTTTCATCGGCAAAAAAGAAGCTGGAAAAGAAGCTCCCCGCGCTCGAGGAGGAACTTTCGGAGTGCGATGAGGCGGAAAAATTCAAGCTCTGGGGCGACCTTATAACGTCGTCGCTGTATATGCTGCACGGCAAAAGCGAGTTTTGCGACGTTACAAACTACTATTCCGAAACGCTTGAAAAAGTCCGCGTGCCGCTCGACTCAAAGCTTTCGGCGGGGCAAAACGCGGCGAAATACTACAAAAAATACAATAAGCTCAAAACCGCAAAGCAGATGCTTTCATCGCAGATAACGAAGGCGCGCGCGGAGCTTGATTACCTTTACAGCGTCGAGGCGGCGCTTTCCCTTTGCGAAAGCGAGGGCGATATATCGGAAATACGCATCGAGCTTGCCGAGGCGGGCTATTCGCCAAAGACCGTGATGATAAACCGCGCCCGCGCAAAAGCGAAATTTGAGCCGAAGCACTATATCACCTCCGGCGGATACGAGCTTTACGTCGGCAAAAACAACATTCAGAACGATTACGTTACGACGCGCCTTGCAAAAAAGAGCGACTGGTGGTTTCACGTCAAGGGCGGCGCGGGTTCGCACGTCGTTATGGTATGCCCGCCCGATGAAGAACCGGACGCGCGCGATTTTACAGAGGCGGCGCAGACAGCGGCGTACTTTTCGTCACTGCGCGACGGGGAAAACGTCGCCGTCGACTACACAAGGATACGCAACGTCAAAAAGCCGTCGGGCTCTGTCGCGGGGTACGTGATCTACACGTCAAACTACACCGCATACGTTGAGCCGAAGTGCGACGTCGAGGAATATAATACAAAAGTATAAAATAAAATCGAAATACTTATACAAACGTATAAAACTGGAAAATCAAGCAATACGGCGAAATTTTGAAAGGAGCGCGCGATGACCAGAACAGAGAAGACACTGCACAACGTGCGCGCCGCCGTGATTTGTCAGATAATAACGCTCGCGTCGGCACTGCTGACGCGCCGCCTTGTCGTTACGTTTACGTCGGCGGCGTATCTCGGTCTGGGCGGGCTTTTTTCAAATATAATGACCGTGTTGTCGCTGGCGGAGATGGGCGTCGGCACGTCGATAACGTTCAGTCTTTACCGCCCGCTCCACGACGGCGACGAGGACAAAGTCGCGGCGCTTATGCGCCTGTTCAAGCGGGCGTACACGATGATCGGCGGCGCGGTTATCGTCATCGGCGCGGCGATAATTCCGCTACTTCGCTTTTTCGTCGACGATTTTGATAAGGTCCGCGCGGAGATACCGCAGTTTTACCTTATTTATATACTGTACGTTTTGAACGCGGGGATATCGTATTTTCTGTCGTACACGCGCACGCTTATTGTCGCCGATCAGAAAAAATATATAACGTCGATAGTGTCGTCGGCGGCGCAGATACTGCTTCTTTTCGGCGCGTTTGCGCTGTTTTCGCTGACGAAAAACTACGTTCTTTTTATGGTGCTGACCGTTTGCATAACGCTCGGCGAAAACGTGGTTTTGTCGGTGATAGCTTACAAAAAGTACACCGCGCTGAAAAACCCTCGCGGAAAGCTTTCGCAAGACGACAAAAAGACGATAAAGACAAACGTTTCGTCGTCGGTGCTTCACAATATCGGCGGCGTGCTTGTAAACGGGACTGACAACATCATAATCTCGCGCTTTGTGGGCTTTATCGTCGAGGGCGTTTATTCAAGCTATCACTTGATCTCAGCCGCGCTTGACAGCCTGCTTCGCCCGATATTCCAAAGCGCGACGGCGGGGTACGGCGATCTTGCCGTTGAGGACGACGGGGAGCGGCGCGTGACAGTTTTCAACCGTATGTTTTTCGCCGGCGCGTGGCTTTACGGTCTTGGCGCCGTGTGCATTGCGTGCCTGTCGGCCGACTTTGTTAAGATTTGGCTTGGCGACGGGTTTGAGATAGGCGAGGCTTCGGTGCTTCTTATCGCGCTGAACTTCTATCTTGTCGGTATGCGGCGGCCCGTTTTGTGCGCGCGGGACGCTATGGGACTGCTCAGGTACGACAGGTGGAAATCTATCGCCGAGGCGGCGATAAACATCGTTTTGTCGATACTTCTGGCGCGCACGATGGGCCTTTCCGGAGTGCTGCTGGGCACGACGATAAGCTGCCTTACGACTTGCTTTTGGGTGGAGCCGCTTATGCTCTATCGCCACGGATTTTCAAGGGGCGTCGGCGCGTACTTTGCGCGGTATGCGTTTTACGCCTTCGCGACGGCGGCGGCGTTTGCGCTGTGCTATTTTACCTGCCGCGCGATCGCTCTTTCGGGCATACTCGGGCTTATCGTAAAAGCCGCGGTGTGCCTTGCCGTTTCAAACGCGGTGTACGCCGCCGCATACGCAAGAACAGACGAATTCAAATATTTCTATAATTCAATAAAGGGGCGTTTTTCGCGCAAAGGCGAAAGCGCCGAAGGAGGCAAAAAATGATTGACGGAAGAATTGGCATCATCGGCGCGATGGACGTCGAGGTCGAGGGCATCATCGAGCGAATGGTGAGCGCCGAGCGGCGCGAGATCGGCGGTTCGGTCTTTTACTCGGGCAAGCTTTGCGGGCACGATATCGTCGTTTCGCAGAGCGGAATGGGAAAGGTCGCGTCGGCGGTGTGCGCTCAGACGATGATACTCGAATACTCGCCCGCGTGCCTGATAAACACGGGCATCGGCGGCACGCTTTCGCACGACATCGGCGTGCTTGACGTTATCGTTGCCGAGCGCGTCGTTCAGCACGACTTCGACCTTACCTCGTGGGGATACAAGCCGGGCGAGATACAAGAGCTTGAACGCGCGTTTTTCGAGTGCGACAAGAGTGTTTGCGACGGGCTTTGCGCGGCGGCAAAAAAACTCGGCATAAAGTGCCGCCCCGGCATCGTCGCCTCGGGCGATCAGTTCATCGCCGACGACGCTAAAAAAGCGTGGATCCGCGACACATTCGGCGCCGACGTGTGCGAAATGGAAGGCGCGGCGATAGGGCAGGTCTGCTATATGCGCGGGGTGCCGTTCTGCGTGCTTCGCACGATGAGCGACGGCGGCGGCGACGACGCGAAAATGACTTACGACACGTTCAAGCCGATAGCGGCGCGCCAGTCTGTCGACGTTATCGTTGAATTTATCAAATCGCTATGAAATACATATTTTTCGACCTTGACGGCACGCTTACCGACCCCGCCGTCGGCATTACGACAAGCGTAAAATACGCGCTTGACAAAATGGGCAGGCCGACGGGGGACATATCGGAGTACAACAGGTTCATCGGCCCGCCGCTGCGGAATTCGTTCCGCGAATGGTACGGCATGAGCGCCGAGGAAGCGGAGCAGGCCGTTTCGTACTACCGCGAGTACTTCTCGCCGACGGGGATATTCCAGAACCGCGTCTACGACGGCATCCCCGAGGCGCTCTCGCGCCTTATCGGCGACGGCTACGGCATCGCACTTGCAACGTCAAAGCCCGAGGTGTTTGCGCGGCGGATACTCGAGCGATTCGACCTTGAAAAATACTTCGATTTTATCGGCGGCTCGACGCTTGACGGCACGCGCGAGGAAAAATGGGAGGTCGTGAAATTCGTGCTTGACGGCACGGGTTGCGCTGCGCGCGACGTGATAATGGTCGGCGACAGGGAAAACGATATTATCGGCGCAAAGAAAAACGGCGTGCGCTCGCTCGGCGTGCTTTACGGCTACGGCACGCGCGAGGAGCTTGTATCGGCGGGCGCCGACGCCGTTTGCGAGAGCGTCGAGACGCTTTACGACGCGATAAAAGAGCTTGACAGGCAATAACACGGAGGAAACACATGGAAAAAACCGAGAAATATTTAACTCCCGACTACGAAAAACAGCACTGGTGGGAAAGCTATGCCGACGCGCTCGGCGTCGAGTACAGGCAGTGCGTCGAGGAGGGGCTTGACGTTGCCGAATACGAAAATCTTATCGAATGTGTGCGCGCAATGAAAAAAGACGAGCACCGCGAGGCGATGGCGCATCACATCTTTGCGATTTTGTCAAACGCGCCGACCGTCCCGGACTACCCGTACAATGAGCCGTCCGACCTTGACGGCATCCGCGGCGCGCGGCGGGGCGGGATTGCGAAATTCGCCGTGCCGCAGAACATACGCGAGCGCATTCGCGGCGCGTGGTACGGGCGCATCTGCGGGTGCCTGCTCGGAAAAACGGTTGAGGGCATACGCACCGAGGAGCTTGACGTTTTGCTGAAATCGTCGGGCAACTACCCGATGCACCGCTATATTTTAAGCACCGACGTGTCGCAAAATATGCTCGACACGTTCAAATTCGACCTTTCGCACCGCTGCTACGCCGACAAGATCGAAAACGCCCCCGCCGACGACGACACGAACTACACCGTGCTCTATCAGCTCATCGTCGACAGGTGCGGCCGCGACTTTACCCCCGATGACGTCGCTTCGATGTGGCTCTCTCGCCAGACCAAGAACGCCTACTGCACGGCGGAGCGCGTCGCTTACTGCAACTTCGTCAGAGGTTTTTCGCCGCCCGCGTCTGCAAAATACGAAAATGCATTCCGCGAGTGGATCGGCGCGCAGATACGCGGCGACTACTTCGGCTACATAAACCCCGGCGATCCCGAGGCGGCGGCGGATATGGCCTGGCGCGACGCGTGCATCTCGCACGTCAAAAACGGCATCTACGGCGAAATGTTCGCCGCGGCCCTCATCGCCTCGGCGGCGGTGGAGGACGATATGGTGAAAATAATCTTGTCGGCGCTTGCGGAAATACCGCAAAAATCAAGGCTGCACGCGGCTATCGAGCATATTATACAAATGTATAAATACGGCATTTCAGCCGAAGAGGCGCTTGCAGACGTTCACGCTCGCTGGGACGAGCACAACGGGCACGACTGGTGCCACACGATATCAAACGCCGAGATCGTCGCCATCTGCCTGCTTTACGGCGGCGGCGACTACGGAAAATCGATCTGCATGGCTGTTCAGACGGGCTTTGACACCGACTGCAACGGCGCGACGGTCGGCTCCGTGCTCGGAATGAAAAACGGCATCTCGTCGATAGGCGACGAGTGGACGGCGCCGATAAAAGGCAGGCTCGACACGGCGGTATCGGGCATCGGCAACGTTGAAATTGACGCGCTGATCGAAAAAACGCTTGTGCATATTTCGGAGAAATGATATGAAGATACTCAATTTCGGTTCGCTGAACATCGACTACACTTACGCCGTTTCGGACATTGCGCTCCCCGGGCAGACCGTCGCCGCGTCGAAAATGGACAAAAACGTCGGCGGCAAGGGGCTGAATCAATCGGTGGCGCTTGCGCGCGCCGGGGCAAAAGTCTGCCACGCGGGCAAGATCGGGCGCGACGGCGATATGCTGCGCGAGTACCTGGCGTCATGCGGCGTTGACGTTTCGCTTGTGAAATATTCCGATAAGCCGACGGGCAACGCCGTCATACAGGTCAACTCGCGCGGCGAAAACAGCATTGTCGTCTATGGCGGCGCCAACCGCGATATCACCGAGGCGGACGCCGCATCGGCGCTTGAACATTTTTCGGCGGGCGATATGCTCCTTATCCAGAACGAGATCACCTGCACGCGCGCCATCGCAAAGGCGGCAAAGGCGCGCGGGATGAGCGTTGCGCTCAATCCCTCCCCGCTCGACGGGCTTGAGGTGGACATGAGCGACGTCGACATCCTTATCCTTAACGAAAACGAGGCGAAAACGCTGCTCGGCACGTCCGTCCCCGAAGAGATAGAGGCGGCGCTCCCACGCATAAACCCCGGTATGCGCGTCGTTATGACGCTCGGCTCGCGCGGCGCGTGCCACATCGGCGGCGGGATAGTTTACGTCGCGGCGCAAAAGGTGACGGCCGTTGACACAACGGGCGCGGGCGACACGTTCACGGGGTACTTTTTGTCGGAAATATGCGCCGGCAAGTCACCGGAGGCGGCGATGAAATGGGCGTCGCGCGCGGCGGCGATCTCCGTTACGCGCCATGGCGCGGCGGCGTCGATACCGAAAAGGGAAGAGCTTTGACGCTTTTTCTACCTATTTTATATATAAAAGACAACATACCGGTCATCATCGCCGCCTGTTTTGAATATAATTATGAATGAAGACACGCGGCGACAATGCGCCGTAAATTTTATCGAGCAACCCGCAAAAATGCCGGATTTCAACATTTTTTTTCAAAAAAGGAAGATTTTTTTTCGCAAGAATTCATATTTCCTATTGACAAATCAACACGGTTATGCTAAAATGACAATAAAGCAGTGCGGGGTATTTTTCAGACGATATCTTGTACGGTAAAAAAATTCTTTAATTTTAAGAAGGAGATTTTTTCTTATGAAGAGATTTTGGTCAATCATCATTGCTGTTGTAATGCTCTTCACTGTGCTCGCTCTCGCAAGCTGCGGGAACAAGACCGATCCCACTACTGAGCCTTCAACAACAACAAATGAGCCGACAGTAGCTCCGACAACAGAGCCGACAGCTGCTCCGACAACAGAGCCGACGGCAGCTCCGACAACAGAGCCGACGACTGAGCCGACAACAGAGCCGACGACTGAGCCGACAACAGAGCCGACGACTGAGCCGACAACAGAGCCGACAACAGAGCCGACAACAGAGCCGACAGAAGCAACTTCGGAAACACCGAAGGAAACAGTTCCGGCCGGCACAACGCTCGCACTGTTCGCTCGCTTCGACTTTGGTACGAATTCCAAAGCAGTTCAGCAGGGCAAAGCTAACCACGACTTCCTCCTCGAGATCATGACATACGACGATACACAGTTCGTAATCGAGTACCTCGAAGACTCTTGGAAGATCTGGTCCATCGCTGACTACGATTCCAGCAAGGGTATCGATATGGGCGCAGGCAAAACAGCTTACGCTATCAAGTTCGACTCCATCATTACATACGACTATGACATCGATGATGATGGTCTGTTCCCGGGCTGGGGCACATGGAACGGCGCTCCGTATTCTCAGAGCTCCGTTGGTTCCGCTACAGGTTGGAAAGGTCGCCATCAGTACATGAAGGTTCGCCTTGCTAACAACACAACGAACAACCAGATCGGTATCTGGTGGTCCGCTTCGAACTCTCCCGGTTACTTCACAACACTCCGTTGCGCTAACCTCTACCTCCAGGGTAGTGTTGGTTCCAACACGACAACGGCTTCTAAGGCATTTATCGAGAAGATCTACGATATCGCATTCACAAATATGCTTGCTTCCAACCGTATTACTTTCCCGACTAGCAACCCGAACTGCACAGACCACAACGGTAACTCGGTAAATATGGAATCTTACACACAGAGCTGCACATTCCAGCAGTTCGTTAAAGCTTGCGAAAACGGCAAGACATACGGCGGCGGTAACTGGGCAGCTGCTCAGGCAAGAGCTACAGGCGTTGCATTCTTCTTCCATGGCACATGGGATGAGAACACAAACTGCAACTCTCGTACAGCCATCAAGGCCGGCACATTCGTAGAAGTTGACTACGTAGTATTCGGCTCCACAATCGACCAGCTCAAAGCTTACACAAGTAACATTGAGGACGCTGGCCAGAAGGAAGCTACACCGGACTAATCCAATAGCTTGATAAAATTAAACAGAGTTCCTTCGGGAACTCTGTTTTTTTGCGTTGATACGGCGGGCGCTGACGTTGAGCAAGCGCAAAACAACCACGCGCCCTTTCGTCGCCCGCGGCGACACCTCCGGCGCATTCGCGCCGATGAAAACGAATGCTCTTTTCTTTTTTAGAAAAAGAAAAGGCTTCTCGCTGCGGCTCGGTCACCGCTCGGCTCTGACAGCCATTCAGGCTGTCATTCACTCCCTCGCGGCCGCTTCGCTACACAAAAGAAAAATCTTTTTAAGTACTCGCCCTATGCGTGCTTCCGTTGTCTGCGACAGCCGGTTCACGCAAATTCGGGCGAAGGTGTGCAGTCCATCAGACATCAGGCGTTGTATA
>JAFSMU010000019.1 GCA_017447775.1 Clostridia bacterium
CAAAAAGAAAAAGCCGCTATGTACGGCTCAAAGTGGGTGATGACAAACAGAGTCTTTACCGACGAATTCGGCAACTTGATGGGATACGGCGCGCCTTATGATTGGTTGAAAAAGTTTTGCAAGAGAAATAGCTTGCCTTTCTACGGCATCCATTCATTCAGGCATTTTGTAGCGTCCGCTCTTATTAACGGAGGGCTCGACGTTACAACGGTTTCAAGAACGCTCGGACACAGCAATTCGTCAACGACGCTGAACATCTACTCGCATATGTTCCAAAGTGCGCAGGCGAAAGCCGCCGAGGTTATGGACGGCGCGCTCGGTTTTGACAAGAGAGAGTAAGTTGCAAACATTTACGACAAGTGAAAGCATTTGGACAAAATTTGGACAAAGAGCATTTTGAACAAACAAAAAAGTCTGAAAAGCAAGCGCTCATCAGACTTTTCTATGGAGCGGATTACGGGGCTCGAACCCGCCACCTCGACCTTGGCAAGGTCGCGCTCTACCAAATGAGCTAAATCCGCGTTGTTTTTTGCGTTAATATAATACCACAAAAAAACAACAATGTCAACTGTTTTTGAAAAAATTTTATCCGATAAGCTCGCCTACCGTTACAAAGCCGTAGCCTTCTTCGCTGAGGTGGCACAGCACCTTTTCAAGTGCGTCGACGGTGTGATTTTCCCCGACGGTATAATCGTGGAACAAAATGATGCTGCCGGGGCGCACGTTCTTCTTTACGTTTTCGACAATCTCCTCGGCGCCCTTGTGCGCCCAGTCGCGCGTGTCGATATTCCACAATATCACCGAATAGCCGAGCCTTGACGCGACGTTCATCACCTCGCGCGAGCAGGAGCCTTCCGGCGGACGCAATAGTTTTGTCTTCGCGCCGCAGGCGGATAGGATCGACTCCTCGGCCGATAGTATTTCGCGCTCGATCTTGTCGGCGCCGCACCTGCCGAGCGTTGCGTGCGAGTACGTGTGATTCGCCACCTCGTGCCCGGCGCTGACCACCTCGCAAATCACGTCAGGGTAGTATTCGGCGTTTTTGCCAACGACGAAAAACGTGGCGGCGGCGCCGTATTTTTCAAGAACGGCGAGTATTTTCGCCGTTTTTTTGGGGTGCGGGCCGTCGTCAAACGTTATGGCGACGACCTTTTGCTCCGTTTCGACCCTGTAAACAGGCTCCGCCGATGACGCTGTGGCAAACATCATTATCGCCGCGGCGACGGCGGCCAAGGCGCGCGTCATAAGCCCTCCTTCAGCTCCCACAGCTCGCCGAAGCGGTAGCCCTGCGCTTCCCATTCGGTAAGGAGCGCGTCGAGTATGTCAGCGTTTGTCTTTGACGTGGGGTGAAGAAGTGCGATCTCGCCGTTGTGGGTGTTGTCGAGAATGAGCTTCATCGCGCTCTCGCGCCGCGGCTGGCGGGCGTTGTCCCAATCGGCGTATGCAAAGCTCCAGAATACCGTGTCATACCCCATTTTTTCGGCGCAGATCAGGTTTTGCTCGGAAAATCTGCCCTCGGGCGGGCGGTAGAACGGCGCAAGTGGCACGCCATATTCTTTTGCGATATTTTCAAGCGCACGAAGCTCCGCTTCAAAATCCGCGTCGGAAAACGCGCTCATGTCCTTGTGGCGCACCGTGTGATTGCATACCAGATGCCCCTCGTTTGCCATTCTCAAAACAAGGTCGGTATTTGTTTTTATCAGATTTGAAAGCACAAAAAACGCCCCGTGCGCGTTGTGGGCTTTGAGCGTGTCGAGTATGCGCTCGACGTTGCCGTTTTCGTACCCCGCGTCAAAAGTGAGATATATCACCTTCTCGTCGTTTCCGAGATAATGCCCGCCATGCTTTTCGATAAAAGCCATATTCGGCTCGCAAACAGGGCGGACGTGGTCTTTTTTCCTGACGCAGTACCAGCTGAACGACGGTGCGGCAAGCGCCGCCGTCGAAAATAAAGTCAGCGCGCAGAGCAGTGACGCGGCGCGCGCAAAAAACGATTTTTTCATTGATTCCTCCGGGAGTCTTTTTTTGTATTTTTTCACGTATCAGGACGAAAAACCGAAAAAATGATTGCATTATAAGTAATTATTTATATTATCTTGAAAATCTCGGAAAAATAGTGTATAATTAAAATGAATATATATTTGCCGAAAAAGAATTGATTGCGGGGTGATACGGTTGGCGAAGATAAATATTGTGCTTGTGGAGCCGGAAATTCCGCAGAATACCGGCAACATCGCCCGCACTTGCGACTGCACGGGCGCGGCGCTGCACATCGTAAAGCCAATGGGGTTTGAGATCGACGACAAAAAGCTCAAACGCGCGGGACTTGACTACTGGTGGGACCTTGAAATACACTACTACGAATCGCTTGACGAGTTCCTCGAAAAAAACGGAGATAAGCCGCTGTGCTTTTTCACCACGAAATCGGACAGGATCTACACCGAGCGCGACTTTGAGCACGGCGACGCGTGGCTCGTTTTCGGCAAGGAATCAAAGGGACTGCCCGAAACGCTGCTTTGCTCGCGCGAGGCGGACACGGTCCGCATACCGATGACGCCGTTCAAACGGAGTCTGAATTTATCAAACAGCGTGGCGATAGCCGTTTACGAGGTGCTGCGCCAGCGCGGTTTTTCCGAAATGAAAACAGAAGGCGAGCGCCTGCGTATGCTGAACTCGCTCGATATAAAATAATCACACAGGAGAGAGATATGTCATTACTTGATAAGATAATCGGAACGTATAGCCAAAGACAGATAAAGAAGATCACGCCGACAGTCGACGCGACAGAGGCGCTTGCCGACAAATATGCAAAAATGAGCGACGACGAGCTTCGCTCAACAACGCCTGCGCTGAAAGAGCGCCTTGCCGCCGGGGAAAGCCTTGACGATATTCTCCCCGACGCGTTTGCGGCAGTGCGCGAGGCGGCGACGCGCGTGCTTGGAAAACGGCCGTTCCGCGTTCAGATAATGGGCGGCATTATAATTCATCAGGGGCGCATTGCCGAGATGAAAACGGGCGAGGGCAAAACGCTTGTCGCGACGATGCCCGCATACCTCAACGCGCTGACGGGGAAGGGCGTTCACATCGTCACCGTCAACGACTATCTTGCCCGCCGCGACAGCGAGGAGATGGGAAAAGTCTACGGCTTTCTCGGGCTGACGACGGGACTTATCGTTCACGGTCAGCCGGGCGAGGAGAAAAAAGCCGCTTACGCCTGCGATATCACATACGGCACCAACAACGAAATGGGCTTTGACTACCTGCGCGACAATATGGTAACGGTGAAAGAGCAGATCGTTCAGCGCCCGTTCAATTTCGCCATTGTCGACGAGGTCGACTCGATCCTCATCGACGAGGCGCGCACGCCTCTTATCATTTCCGGCAAGGGCGAGCAGAGCGACGAACTTTATAAAAAAGCAGACGCGCTCGTGCGCTCGATGCACGCGCTTCGCCTCAAAGAGCTCGACGCCAAAAACGACTACAACGACGTGCGCGAGGACTACATCGTCGACGAAAAGAACAAGCGCGTGAGTCTGACGGCGCGGGGTATCGAAAAGGCAGAGCGCTTCTTCGGCGTTGAAAACATAAGCGACGCGGAAAACTCGAACATTATGCACCACATCGACCAGTCTCTTCAGGCTTACGGAACAAAACAGCGCGACGTCGACTACGTCGTGTCAAACGACGGCAAGGTGCTTATCGTCGACGCGTTCACGGGGCGCATAATGCCGGGCAGACGTTTTTCTAACGGACTTCATCAGGCGATAGAAGCAAAGGAGCGCGTAGCCATTCAGGACGAAACGCAGACTGTTGCGACGATCACGTTCCAGAACTACTTCCGCCTTTACAAAAAGCTCTCGGGAATGACGGGCACGGCGCTTACCGAGGACGCGGAGTTCCGCGAGATATACGACCTTGACGTTGTGGAAGTTCCGACGAACAAACCGATGATAAGAAAGGACTACAACGACGCTGTCTACAAAAACGTCGCGGGCAAGTACCGCGCGATAATAAATCACATAAAAGAGTGCCACGAAAAAGGTCAGCCGGTGCTTGTCGGCACGATATCAGTCGACAAGTCGGAGTATCTTTCGTCCCTTCTCAAAAAAGAGGGAATACCCCACAACGTGCTGAACGCAAAGCACCACGAGCGCGAGGCTGAGATCGTCGCTCAGGCGGGCAAGTTCGGCGCGGTTACGATATCGACAAACATGGCGGGGCGCGGCACCGATATCATGCTCGGCGGCAACGCGGAATTCCTTGCCAAAAACGAGCTTAAAAAAGCGGGATATAACGAAGAAGAGGTTTTTGTCATCACCGGCGTATCGGAGATCGACGACGAGCGACTGCTCGAGGGGAGAAAGCTTTATCGCGAAAGCCTTGATAAATTCGCGGCCGAGATAGCTCCCGAAGCTGAAAAAGTTAAAGAGGCGGGCGGTCTTTGCATCATCGGCACCGAGCGGCACGAAAGCCGCCGTATCGACAACCAGCTCCGCGGACGTTCGGGCCGTCAGGGCGACCCCGGCGAGAGCAAATTCTACATTTCCCTTGAAGACGATCTTATGCGCCTGTTCGGCAGTGAGCGCATAATGGGCTTTATCGACAGGCTCGGTCTTGACGAAGATCAGGAAATAAACGCTAAAATTCTCTCAAACTCTATCGAAAACGCGCAAAAGCACATCGAGGGCGAGAACTTCAATATAAGAAAAACGGTGCTTGAATACGACGACGTTATGAACCAGCAAAGAAACGTCATCTACGGTCAGCGCCGCGCCGTCATCGACGGCAAGGACATCTCCGAAACGGTGAACGAGATGATAGAATCCGTCGTTCCGACGGCAATGGCTCTCGGCACTGCGGAAGGCGGCGGATTTGACGCGGCGGCAGCTCACGAAAGGCTGTTCTGGCTTGTCAGAAGCGACGAGTTCGGCGGCGAGAGCGAAAAGGAGGTCGAGCGTCAGCTTACCGAGCGCGTTGAGCGCGTTCTCGAGCGGCAGAAGGAAACGTTTGGCGACAAGTTTGACGAGCTGTGCCGCTTTGCGCTTCTCCGCGCCGTTGACGTCAACTGGATGAACCACCTCGACGCAATGGACGATCTCCGCGACGGAGTGGGACTTGCTTCAATGGCGCAGAGAAAGCCCATCAACGAATATCGCATCCAGGGCGGCGAAATGTTCGACGATATGATAGAGCAGATACGCGAGGACACGGCAAGAATGATCCTTTGCGCGCGCCCCGCGCAGCAGATAAAGCGCGAAGCGTCAAAAATGGCGGCGCAGGCGCAGAACGTCGGCGGCGAAGAAAAGCAAAAGCCGCTTGTGAAAAAGCTGTCGGATAAAGTCGGGCGCAACGATCCCTGCCCGTGCGGCAGCGGAAAGAAGTACAAGAACTGCCACGGCAGAAACGCAAGTATAGAGGGCTGATATGGGATTCGGAGTGATGTTTTTCGGGGTGTTCTTTTTCGCCTCGGCAAATGTAAACGGCTTTGACGTGTTGCCCGATTTTGTCGGATATATCATCATCCTTTACGGGATAAAGTGCGCTACGCGCTATTGCGGCAACTTCAAAACGGCGCGCGTCGCGGGATATATCGGGCTTGCGGCGGCCGTCGCGCTGTTCGGCGTGCAGGGTGTTGAGCTTCTCGGGGCAAACGTTCCGACAACGCTTGTCGGCGCCGTCGAAACGGCGAACTCGGCGGTGAAGATCGTGTTCCTTATGATATTGCTTTTCGCCGTTTTCGGTCTTGCGAAAGAAACGGGAGCTGAGAAAACCCAGCGCCGCTCGCTTATGTCGCTTATCGTCGTGCCCGTGTTCTGGCTCGGCAATATCGCGGGCGGAGTCATAAATTACGCGGGCATTGTCAGCGACGGCGATACGCTCAAAAAAATACTTACCGCGGCGCTTGTGTGCGAGATAGTGTACGTCATCGTCGCGGCGATCGGGGTATTCTCTGCGTATATGTGGATATGCGTTGAGGGCGACGAGGATATGCCGAAGCGCAACAACTCAAAATCCCCGATGGACTACTTCGACCGCCGACGCGAGCGCGAACGCGACGAGCGCGAGCGCATCGATGCAGAGCGCAAAAAGGCGGCCGAGGCGGCAGGTAAGAGCGTTGC
This sequence comes from Clostridia bacterium, assembly GCA_017447775.1. Lineage (GTDB taxonomy): Bacteria > Bacillota > Clostridia > Oscillospirales > CAG-272 > RGIG6816. The sequence continues at coordinate 6,120 of JAFSMU010000019.1, forward strand.
CGAGATGTACGGAGTCAAGAAAAAGAAGAAAAAATAATAAAATGAGAATAATATTCGTTTTTATCGGGTGCTTTTTCCTTATTGATCCGACGGTGGAGCTTATCGACATTTTGCCTGACGCCATCGGCGTCGGACTGATACTGTTCGGTATGTCAAAGCTGTCCGATCTTTACCCGAAGATAGCCGAGGCAAAACGGCGCGCCACGGTTGCTTTGTACGTCGCGCTTGCGAAGGCTTTGTGCCTTGTCGGAACGCTGACACGCTTTTTCGACGGAACGATGAGCCTTACGCTCTCGCTTGTTTTCGGCGTGCTTGAATGTATATTCCTGATGCCCGCGCTGTCGTCGTTTTTTGACGCTTTGGGCGATATTTCGCCGCACAAAAAAGAGCGTGCAAATATCAAAACGCTGACGACGGTGTTCTTCGTTTTACGCGCCGTCGGCGCGTGCGCGCCGGGTATTGCGGGAATGATCGGCGAAACGTCGGGCGGCGGAGTCAGTGCTGTCGTCATCAGCGGCGATCGGCTCCGCGTGGCGCTTTACGTGATCTTCGGCATGGCGACGCTTGCTTTCGGCATCGTGTGGCTTGCGTTTTCGTCAAAGGCGATCTCTTTTGTCAGGCAAGACAAAGAGCTTATATCATCGCTTGAAAAAAGATATGAGCTTGACGTTCTTCAAAACCCCGACTTTATGTTGTCCCGCCGCGTCGGCAGATTTGCTGGAATATCGATAGCGGCGATGATCATGCTGCTGACCATCAGGATCGAGGGCAACTTCATTGTGCCGGAGTTCCTTTTCGGGATAATAATGCTTATAGCGCTCGCTTTTTCGGGCGAGTACGGAAAAGGGCGCGGGATCCGCGTTTTGCTCGTCGCTTTCAGCGTGTCCGGCGCCGCGCAGTACGTTTTTACGTTTATATATACATCGGAATTTTCCGACGTGTTCGCGCCGTATGAATCGAGCGGCTTTATGCATCTGTATCTGCCAATGGCGGTGTGCGCCGTGATATCGTACGTTCTGCTTGCCGGCTCGTTTATTGCATCGGGGCGCGTGATCGACAAAATGATAGACGCGTCGGTCGGGCTTCGCGGCGTTTACAACGACGGGCGGCGGAGCGATATCGACAGCGATCGCCGACGCACGCTGAAAGGGCGCGTGCGCGCGTTTGTGATATGCGCCTGCGTTTACTCGGCTTTTGCCGCGGGCGGCGTTTGCGCCATGCCGTATCTTGAATGGGCGTGGATAATAAAGCTGTTGCTTTGTGCATTGCTTGTTTCGTTTTACGTTTACATTTCGCGCACGGTCAGCACCGAGGCGCAAAACGCTATATAGGAGGCGTTCCTTATGGACGAAGAAAAAACAAAAAAATCCGGCGCGCTTGCCGGTATATATTCGGTGGTGGAAATTATCGCGGTGGCTGTTGTCGTCGTGATACTGCTGTTTACGTTTGTCGCGCGGCTTTCCACCGTTTCGGGAACATCAATGGTGTCAACACTGTCAAACGGGGACAAACTCGTTATATCAAACCTTTTCTATACTCCGAAAACGGGAGACATCATCGTGTTTCAGCAGTCGGGCGGTTACTTCAATGAGCCGCTGATAAAGCGCGTTATCGCTGTCGGCGGGCAGAGGCTGAGGATAGACTTCACCAATTGGCTTGTATATGTCGACGGCGTTGCGCTTGACGAAACGGACTATGTAAATCGCCGCGCATCGACGATGACGTATAGAACCGAGTATTACGAATACTACGCCGACCTGCTTGACGAAAGCGGCACAATGACGATCCCCGAGGGGAAAATATTTGTCATGGGTGACAATCGCAACGGCTCGGCGGACAGCAGATTCCCCGGCGTCGGGCTTGTCGACGTCGAGGACGTTATGGGCAAGGTGCTGTTCCGTCTGTTTCCGATAGGCGCATTCGGCGCGGTAAAGTGAGGTAAATATGCCGTCAGATCAGATACAATGGTTCCCGGGGCATATGGCGAAAACGCGCCGTCTTATAGCGGAAAACATGAAGGCGGTGGATATCGTCTTTGAGCTGCTGGACGCGCGCATACCGTATTCGTCGCAAAACCCGGAAATAGCAAAACTAACGTCGACAAAGCCGCGGCTGACGCTGCTTTCAAAGTCGTCCCTTGCCGATAAAGAGATCAGCGAGGAATGGAAAAAATACTTTTCGTCAAGCGGACGCGAGTGCATATTCTACGACGTGCGGACGGGCGAGGGCATCGACAAGATCGCACCCGCGTGCCGCCGCTTGTGCGCGGAAAAACTCGCGCGCGACGCGGCAAAGGGGATGAACCGCCCGCTGTGCGCGATGATCGTCGGAATACCTAACGTCGGGAAAAGCTCGCTTATCAACCGCCTTGCCGCAGACAAGAAGGCAAAGGTGGAAAACCGCCCGGGCGTTACGAAAAATCTTCAATGGGTAAAGACGCTCATCGGCATCGACCTGCTCGATATGCCGGGCGTTTTATGGCCTAAATTCGACGAGCGCCGCGTTGGCGAAAACCTTGCGATGACGGGCGCGATAAAGGACGAAATAACGGATATCGAATCGCTTGCCTGCGCCCTCTACGAACGGCTTATGGACATCTGCCCAGAAAAACTGTGCGACAGATATAAAATTTCAGCCGGGGAAGTTTCGGAGCTTGAAAACTGGGAAGCCGTGGAGCTTATCGGGCGGCGGCGCGGTTTTTTGGTATCCGGCGGGGAAGTGAACTTTGAGCGCACGGCGAAAATGCTTGTGGACGAGTTCCGCTCCGGCGCGATAGGAAGAATAACGCTTGAAAGACCGAGGGGCTGAAATGCTTGATTTTACATACGAAAACGAGTGCCGCGCAAAAGGCTACAAAAGTATTTGCGGCATTGACGAGGCGGGGCGCGGCCCGCTTGCGGGCAATGTTGTTGCGGCGGCGGTCATTCTTCCCGACGGATTTTTGCCCGAGGGGCTGAACGATTCAAAAAAGCTGTCGGAAAAAAAGCGCAACGCGCTCTACGAAATTATAACGAAAAACGCGATCTGGGCCGTCGGCGAAGCGTCACCTGCGGAGATCGACGAATATAATATATTGAACGCCACTATGATCGCAATGAACAGGGCGGTCGCGGCGCTTGAAGTAAAGGCGGATTTTGCTCTTATTGACGGCAACTGCTCGCGCGGCTTTGAAATACCGACGAAAACGATCGTCGGCGGCGACGGCAAATCACCGTCCGTGGCGGCGGCGTCGATAATCGCAAAGGTAACGCGCGACCGCGAATGTGTGGAGCTTGATAAAAAATACCCCGAGTACGACTTTGCCAAGCACAAAGGCTACCCAACGCGCGAGCATATGCAAAAGGTGATCGAGCTTGGCCCGTGCCCCGAACATCGCCGCAGCTTTCTTAAATTTGCAAACGGAAATGAAACGAAGTGACATCGGGCGGCGCGGAGAGGAAGCCGCCGCACAATACCTTGCCGCAAACGGGTATGAAATAATCGCCCGCAACTACCGCGCGGGACATCTTGAAACGGACATAATCTGCCGGCGCGACGGGCGCACGGCATTCGTTGAGGTGAAAACTCGCACTCCCGCTTCCGCAAAATACGGGCGGCCTGCCGCCGCTGTCGACAAAAGAAAAAGCGAGCGGCTTGTCGCGTGTGCCGAGGCGTATATCCGCGAAATGAGAGCGCGCGGCGAAGACGTGCCGCGCCCGCGCATCGACGTTATCGAGGTCTTTTTTTCGGGCGCCGAGTGCAAGATCACGCACCTTCAGAACGCGGTCATGAAAGAGGAAAACACTTGAATTATTTTGATCTTCACTGCGACACGCTCTACGAAATGTACGAGCGCGGCGTCGGATTTGAGCATAACGGCCTTTGCGTCGATCTTACAAACGCCAAAATGTTCGGGCGGTACGCGCGCGTCGCGGCGATCTGGACAAAATCGGGATTACCCGACGACGACGCTTACGAAAGATACAAAAACATCTTATCATACGCAAAGAAAAATTTGCCGAAGGGCGCCGTGTTCTGCACAAGCTCATGCGACGTTGCCCGCGCGCTCGAAGACAAAAAGATCCCTCTTATGCTTGCCGTTGAGGGCGCAAACCTTCTCGGCGGGGACATATCGCGGCTCGATAGCCTCTATCTTGACGGGGTGCGATTTCTGACGCTTACCTGGAAAGGCGAGAGCTGCATCGGCGGCGCGTGGGACGAGGACGCGGGACTTTGTGATTTCGGCAGACTTGTGATAAAAAGGTGCGCCGAGCTTGGGATCGTCGTCGACGTTTCGCACGCCTCGCGCAAAAGCACCGCGCAAACGCTTGAGATCGCCGATTTGTGCGGGGCAAAGGTCATCGCCACACATTCAAATTCATACGCCTGCTGCGCTCACGGGCGTAACCTTACCGACGATGAGGCAAGGGCGATATCAAATCGCCGCGGCATTATAGGAATAAGTATGACGCCGGGACACCTGAGCAAAAGCGGAAGCGCCGATATTTCCGATATAGTGCGGCACGTTCAGCACTATCTCTCGCTCGGTCTTTGCGATAATATCTGTATCGGCGCCGATTTTGACGGGGTTGTGAATTTGCCGCGCGGCATTTCAGATGAGCGGGATATGATAAAAATCGACAGCGCGCTCAAAGCGGCGGGCGTTGACGAAAAAACCCGCGAAAAAATCTTTTGGCAAAACGCCGCAAACTTTATCTCATCAAATATGTAAAGGCAGGATACCCTGCCTCATCAGACCGTTTTCTGCTTGAACGTCGCGCAGACGGTGTCTGTGCAAGACGTTGCATAACTCGGGCCTACGTTTATCTTTTCCGCCGTGCAGCGACTTTCGCCGTCGTGGTAGACGCAGTTTATAACGTCGCAAAGCACGCCGCGGTTTTCCTTGCACGTCTTTTTCGATGTGCCGTCGTTTTTGGTATTGTTTACTATCATAAAAAGCTGATCCTTTCGATAAGATAACGCCAAAGCGGCACGCTTATTTTTTCACACAAATCAGGTCTTATTCAGTCAAACGGAGGAAATATGGCGCTTTACGTAATTGCCGATCTTCACCTTTCAAAATCCACGCCGAAACCGATGGATATTTTCGGCTCGCGCTGGGAAGGATATATGGATAAAATCGAGCAAAACTGGAAAAACACGGTAAAAGACGAAGACACCGTGGTTTTGCCAGGCGACAGCTCGTGGGCGATGACGACGGACGAGCTCGGCCCCGATTTTGACTTTATCGAAGCTCTGCCGGGGAAGAAGATCATCTCCAAGGGCAACCACGACTACTGGTGGCAGACGCGCGCAAAGCTCGACGCATTTGTCGCCGAGCGGGGATATGAAACGATAAATTTTCTGCACAACAATGCATATATCGTCGACGATTTTATAATTTGCGGCTCGCGCGGCTGGTACACCGACGATAAGGCGACGCCGATCCGCGGAGCCGACAGCACTAAGATCATCGCTCGCGAGGTGGCGCGGATAAAGGAGAGCGTAAGAGTGGGGCGCGAGCTGTCTTGCGACGGGCACTGTCGCGAGATGCTGATGTTTTTGCACTTTCCCGCGATATTCAAAGGGTATATGTGCGACGAAATAATAATGGAGCTTTACCGAGCGGGAATAAAACGCTGCTATTACGGGCATATTCACGGTAATTACGGCGCGCCGCCGGTGATAAGCTATGCTGACATAGATTTTCATCTTATCTCCGCCGACTATATAAACTTTATCCCGCAAAGAATAGATCCGATAAATTAAAAAGCACCCGACAGGGTGCTTTTTTTACAGAATCGCCGCAAGGGTCTGCATCGTTTTGTCAAATTTTTCAACGGGTACTGAAAACACCATCCCGTCGTCCGTCATTTCAAGCGGCTCGGCGGGCGTTTTTGATATAACAAGACGGCGCGCCTCGTCAAAACCGTCGTCCTCGCGGTGAATACCGACCGATACGGCGCATAACTTATCCGACGTCGCCTTGCCTGAAATGCCGTAAACGCCAAAAGCGCGCGGAAAATCTCCGATAAGCGTGCCGGGGGACGACTTATCAAAGCTTGAGCGGACGTTTATCACCGTGCCGTACCTGCGCGATATTTCAACGGCGTCCGCATGGATCACCCCTGCTCCGCCGCGCGACAGAAAGTACGCCTCGCCGTACGTCATTTTCGGTATGACGCGATATTTTTCGCAATGCTCCGGCGCGCAGAACATAAAGCCGGGTACGTCTGTGCGGTTGTGGTATATTTTTGCGTTTGCCGCCGCCGCGACGACAGCACCCGTAATGTCCGATCCGCCCCGCGGGAACGTTACGATATTTCCGTTTTTATTTGCCCCGTAAAAACCGGGAATGACGACGTTTTTATCTTTTATCGCCGCCTTTATCCGCTCGATGGACGACGGAATATCCGGCGCGCCGCCGCTATCGAAAACTATAACGTCGGCGGCGTCGACAAACTCGTACCCGAGAAGCTCCGCCATTATCTTTGCCGAAAAAAACTCGCCGCGCGACGCGATAAACGGAGCGTCCCAAAGACGATCCTTGAAATCGGATGTAAATATTTCGCCGAGAATCTCATCCTTTATTAAAGCGCTTCGCGATATGTTTTCAAAGCGACGGCGCACGTTTTCAAGCGCCGCGGCGTCGCCGTACGACGATCTGTATAACAGGTCGGTTATTTTATCGTCGCCGCGCCATCTTTTTCCGGGTGCGGACACGACGACGGCAACCGTGTCGCCGTCGACGGTTTTCGACGCTTTTATCATTGACGCGCCGTCGCAAAGCGACGAGCCGCCGAATTTGATTACGTTTCTCACATGATCTCTCCTCTGTTTTTTCTTTCCGCGGATATACCGCATTACAGTTTATTCAAAACAAAGGCGGTGAGTGAGAGCGGCGGCGCACGGTAAAAATTTACCTTATCTGTTGAAATCAAGCCGAAAATATGATATACTACATCTGCTTAAATCATCGTTTTCGATCCTTTTTTTCAAAAATAACATAATTTAACGTAGGATATGAAAAAATGAAAAGATTTTTCAGCCGGCTTTGATCCTGATTTTTGTTTTCTCGCTTGTCGGCTGCACAAAAACCGTCGACAGCACATAATTTGAAACAAAAAAGATCGAGGATTACAATCAAAACAAGACCGTTCTCAAAAGCGTTGACATAAGATTTTCAGTTACGCAGGACGGGGAGAGCTATAAGTTCAACAAATCTGAGAATTCTTACGTCGGAATAAATACAAAATCAAGCGATCTCGCCATTCCGAAAACAAACGCAAACGGAGAGTTTGACGCATCGAAATTCTTTGACTTTACGACTATCTCCGATTTCATCAGATCCGGCAAATAATTGATTTTCAGCAACGTTTTACTTGATATAAACACGCGGCAAAACGGAGGAAGTATGAAAAAAGAAGCCTTTTCAAAAAAATTTCAAAACAAAGAGATGATGTACGGCACACTTTTGTGTATCGGCGATCCGACGGTGACGGAGATAATCTCGCAGGCGGGGTTTGACGTTTTGTGGATAGATACGGAGCACTCCCCAATATCGGGAATAACTCTGCAAAACACGCTTATCGCCGCAAGGGCGGGCGGGACTCCCGCGTGGGTAAGAACACCGTGGAACGATCCCGTACTTGCAAAGCCGGTACTTGATATGGGCGCCGACGGGATAATATTCCCCTATATACGCACGCTTGAGGACGCTGAGCGCGCTGTTGCCGCTTGCGAATATCCGCCGCGCGGTGTTCGCGGATACGGCCCGATGAAAGCGTCGGATTACGGGACGATCTCGCAAATGGATTACGTTACGAAAACGTACCGCGAGTGCAAACGCATAATACAGATAGAGCATATCGACGCTGTAAACGATCTTGAACGTATAGCGTACGTCGATGGGATCGACGCGTTCATCTTCGGCCCGAATGATCTTTCCGGCTCTGTCGGGATGATCGGCAAGGTCAAAGACGAGAAAATGATCGAGATCTACCGCCGCGCCGCAAAAATTCTCAGAGAATGCGGCAAGCCGTTTGGCGTTGCTACGTTTTACGACGAGCAATGGCTGAAAATGTGGGCGGAGCTTGGCGCGACGATATTCTTCATCGGCTGTGACTACGGCTTTGTTCACGACGCGGCGGGCGGGCTTCTCGAAAAATGCAAAAAAAATATAAAATAAAGCGAGGGCGAGAATATGGCAACTGTTCACGATAAGAATTTTATTGATACGCAGATAAAAATAACGTCCCCCGATCATATTATGTTTGTGCCGAAGCAACTCGAGTGGGAAAGCGACAACGTTCACCTTTACGTCGTAGAGCACGAAAAATACGGCGGATTGCTCGCTTTCTGGACGCAAAGCACGTTTGAGGGAACGGGAAACAATCATATTGTAATGGCAGGCAGCCGCGACGGCGGCAACACGTGGAGCGCACCGAAGTTCATCATCGGCAGCCGCGCCATGACGCGCGAGGACGCAAAAAACGAGCCGCAGGCGTCGTGGGGGTTCCCGATAGTGACAAAATCGGGCAGGATATACCTCTTTTACTACCGCGAACTGCTCGGCGTCAAAGACAATCACCGTCAACTCACGGGCGCTTTTGCCGCAATATATTCGGACGACATCGGCGAAAGCTGGAGCGAAAGCGTCGATATAAAGCAGCGCAAAACGCCGTATGACAGCGACGAATACATACAGGACAACATCGTTTTTGAGGTCCCTATGCGCGGCCCCGACGGAAAATACCTCGCGGGATTTACAAAATACGTCAGCCGCCGCGTCCCCGACGAATATAAAGGCGGATGCCGCGTATATTTCTACCGTTTTGACAACATCGACGACGATCCGGAGATCGCCGATCTTATGATAACCACGCTTCCCGAGGACGATCGCGGCATTTTCGTCTATCGCTCGTGGGGCGAGATCGGCAGGATCGAGGAACCGGCGTGGGTAACGCTTCCCGACGGGCGCATTTTCTGCTCGATGAGAACGAACCTCGGCACGGTGTACTTTGCCGTTTCATCCGACGGAGGCAGAAGCTGGAGCGATCCGCGCACGCTGTATTTCGACGACTATACGCCGTTTGTTCATCCCATATCACCGTGCCCGATATACGACCTTGGCGACGGGAGGTATATGCAGCTGTATCACGGCGTAAACAACCCCGACAAGCCATATCTCCCGCGCGATCCGCTGATAAAGGCGATCGGATATTTCGATCCCGATAACCGCCAGCCGATCAGGTTCAAGAAAGAGGATAGCGAGGTGTATATGCATCTCGGAGATAAGGCGGACGGATTCGGCACGGACGTTCAACTCGCCGTTTACGGCACAATGACGCATCAGGGCGGGAAAAACATACTCTGGTATCCCGACCGCAAATTCTTCCTGCTCGGCAAAGACGTAAAATAAAAATCAAAAACCCCGCATAAGCGGGGTTTTTCTTTTGCAAAAATCATTGCTTTCACCCCTACTTTTATGAATAAACTTGCAAATGCAGCAAAAAATATCATATAATAGTTGCCAAAGGAGGAAAAGCAATGAAACAGACAGACAAAATACGAATAGAAAGGTTCAAAAGCGAGTTAAAACTGCGCGAATATTCCGATCAGACGCGCAAGCGGTACGCCGAGGACGCG
>JAFSMU010000020.1 GCA_017447775.1 Clostridia bacterium
AAATAAGAAAAGCCGCCTTTGGCGGCTTTTTTGTTTTGCGGCGCAACGGCCACGTCAGCGTACATCAGCCGTTATCACGGCGGTTCTGCCTTCCCCGCGCGGGGATGTCCCACGCCCGAAGGGCTGGGAGAACGTCGTGGAGACGGGGGCGCCCGCCGCAAAAGCGGCGTTTCTCTACGTTTTTCAAATTTATACTATTGTATAAATCATTTTATACAATAGTATAAATATGTCGCAAAATAGTTTTGAAAACCATTTAATGCAGATGTCGAAAATATTTGTCATATTTATCATATCCTATTGATTTTTTCGGCGAAACGTGATACAATATAAAAAAACGCCACGGAGGTCAGAATGAACAACAGATTTGAAAAAGAGCTTGAAAAGCTCAACGGCTTCTCGCTTCCGCGCTATGCGGAGCTGCCGGAGATCGAATTATATATGGATCAAGTGATATCGGTTGCCGAAAAGTACCTCTCGGCGCTCGCCGTCGGGGAACGCAGCCTCATTACCCCGTCGATGATCAACAACTACGTCAAAAACGGCGTTATCCCGCCGCCGCATCGAAAGCGCTACACGCGCGAGCATCTCGCCGCGATAATCATTATTTGCGCGCTGAAATCGACAGTTGAGATACAGGACATCGCGCTCGTCGTCAATAATTCCACAAACGCGCGCGGCATGGAAAAGACGTTTGATACGTTTGCCGAGCAGTACGAGGCGCACATGGCGGCAATTGTGGAAAAATCGCGCGCGACGGCGCAAAGCGACTCCGATCATGCGCCGTATAAAGTCATTGTCGAAAACGCCATCCTTTCAAGCACGGCGCGCATCGCCGTCGAATACGCGATGAACTCGATCGACGCGCCGAAGGCGGAGCAAACCGATGAAGAACCGCGCCGCCGTCGCCGCAGAAAAGCGACAGATGACGATGACGGCGAGGAAATTTCGATTTTGCCTGTAATATAAACGACGACCTCCGAATAGATATTAAGCGATAATATCTGTTCGGAGGACTTTTTATGCGTATCTGTTCTATCCGCTCGTCAACGCTGAAATTTGTGTTTGTGCTCGTTTTGTCAGCCGTGGCGCTGTCAACGCTCGTTATCGCCGTGCCAAGCGCCGCCGACACCGCCGTTTCGTCAAAAGCGCAGTATGCAAGCGTGCAGACAAACGAGGAGCGCATAGCGTTTATTTCCGGCTTCGGCTGGACTGTCGACAGCGAGCCCGTAAGCGAGTCGCCGCTGAATATCCCCGAGGAATTTGACGACGTATATAAAAAATACAACGAAATACAAAAGCAACAGGGCTTTGATCTGTCGAAATATCGCGGTGAGCAGGCCGTAAAATACACCTACAACGTAACCAATTTCAAAGACTACGCGGGCAAGGTCAGCGTCAGCATCATCGTGTACAAAAATAAAATAATCGGCGGAGACATCTGCTCCGCCGACTCATCTGACTTCATATACGGACTGACCGGTGAAAAAATTTAGTCGTTTTTCGTGTCGCTCGCTTCCGGTGTGTAACGGCGGAACTCGCTGCGGCGCGCCTTTACCCAATCGACAAAGGCGTTGAGCGTGTCGTCCGAAACCATACGCACGTCATAAAACGTGGCAAAAAAGCTTGTGAACGAGCCGTTATGGTACTTGTCCATAAAATCACGCGTGACGAACTCTATGTATTCCTGCTTTTTAACAAGCGGATAATAGTAGCGCATTTTACCCTTTTTCTCGGAATAAACAAATCCTTTTTCGTTAAGGCGGGTAAGCATCGTTATAAGGGCGGGAACGGGCCAACCGCGCTCGTTGCCGAGCTGTTCCATTATAACAGTTGTTGTGACCGGGGGTGTGTTGTTCCAAACGACCTTCATTACGTCATATTCCGTATCCGGCAACTTTTTCATCAAAATACCCTCCTTTTCCGAAAAAATCTCTCGCATTTCGGGGCAAAATCGCTTAGCGTCACCGCCGAAAAGCGTAAATTTATTATACGACAGTATAAAACAAAAGTCAAGTATTTTTTTAATTTTTTTGCAAAAAATGCGCGCCAATGCTCGACAATTGTGTCTGAATTTTTTGGCGGCACAAGATGTTGTGGTTTGACGGCTGTATAAAATGGCGGTTATATACAATTGTAGAAAAAAGCCGCCGAAATTCGCCGTGCAAATGCGATTTCGGGGGGCAGAATAACGTCGGATTTTATACAAATGTGTAAGATAAGGCGCGGCGGCGCGAAAATGGCGCGGGGATGTCCCACGCCAGAAGGGCTGGGAGAACGTCGTGGAGACGGGGGAGCGTGTACTTTTCTTTCCGGCGTGAAAGATAGCAAGGCGGAAACGACCTGAATGGTCGTTTACACCGTGGCGCAACCGCCCAAAGCAAGCATTTTTGAAAGCGAGCTTGCGAGATGCACAAAAATGCTATGCGACGGTGGGTACCAAAAGAAGCACGCAAAAAAAGGTTACGCTAACCGCGAAGGGTACGCTTTAATCTATTTAGATATTGCCCGGCTTTTCTTCTTCCCCAAACGCACCATCAGACTCTATTTTTATTCGCGCTCCGCGCTCAGAGAGGGCGGTGTGCGAACATAGTGCGGGGACGTGGGGGCAAGGCTTGCTCCCGCCGCTTGTTTACGTCACGAACAATCCCTCCGTCAACTCGCTATGCTCGTTGCCGCCCCCTTTCAGGGGGAGGCTTTATGTGCGAACATCGCGCGCTGACGTGGGGCAATAACGCCGCCGCGGCGGGCTATACCTCTTTTTTTCTTTTTTCTCGGCTTATCAGCCGCCGCACCGCGCTGTCAATGCCGTCGCCGATGCGCTCTATCAGCCTGTCGAGCCGCGTCAATTTGAACAGATATATCCGCAAAATCTCGATCGCGCCGAAAAACAGATACAGCATAACAAGCACCGCGAAAATATGAAGTACCATCAGCGGCGTCGGCTCGTAGGCGAACTTGTAAAACCTGTTTTTCAGGTAATTGTCCCATATCGCCGTATGAACCTGAATAATGTATATCCCGAATGACGCTCCCGCGAAAAACTGCGCTATCTTCCGCCCCGCCTTTGTGCGAAGATTTATCCGCATGAATATAAACAGCAAAAATACGCACCCAAGCACGATAAACGGCGAGGTGTAGCTTATCAGCAGACCGTTTTTGTCGCTGAACACCTCGTTTTCGGGGTGCAGATCGTGGAGATAATTGAATAAAAACCTGAACCCCGACGCTATCCCGACGCACAACACGTAGCCAAGCAGGCACAAAAGCTTGTTCGGGCGCAGTCCGTCGTCGTAGAATTTTCTCACCGTCGCGCCGAAAATATACATTATCAAAAGCCAGATGGCGCTGTACCCGCCGCCGAGGATGAACAGGTCGGTGTCGAATATCGTTTTGTATATCGAAGCGGCGAAAAACAGCGACAGTGACAAAACGAAAAGCTGCTTTTTTTCAAGCTTGCCGATCCCCGCGTTTATCAGCGGCATCAGCATAAACAAAAGCGTGTACATATTGAAATACCAATACTGCTTTGTGCCGATAACAAACACGGAGTCAAGATAGTCGTGCGCCGTCGCCGCGTACTGCTCAACGCCCTCTTTGACCGACGGGATGATCGCGTGCAAAAGCTCGTTGAATCCGCTGAAAATGAACGTGCATTTGTCAAAAAGGAAGAAAATGAAAACGCTCAAAAACACAACTCCCACCCAGAGTTTAAGCCATTTTTTCGTGCGATAGCGCGAGTTTATCCCGACAAAGCCCGATACAAGCGCGAACAGGTCGACAGCACCGTACCCCGCCGTTTCTAAAATCCACGAAACGGTGTAGCTCGCGGGGTGCGCTTCAAGATTTTCGGCAATGCCGGCGTATGGGTACACGCCGCCGCGCCCGAGGATGTGTATAAGTAAAACGAAAAGCGTTGCAAGTATTCGCAAAAGCTCAATGCCGTAGTTTTTTTCTTTTGTCACGATGTCCATAAAGCCCTCGCAATCTCATTTTGCTATTTAGTCGTTTTGTGCGTCGTATTATCTCACTTGATAATACGACAAATTGCAAAAAAAGTAACGCAAAAAAAGCGCCGCGGGGTGCTGCGCGGGCGACGAAAGGGGGATGTCCCACGCCCGCTTTCAGGGGAGGCTGATTTTGTGAACATCGCGGGTTGACGCAATCGCCGTGCGATATTGTTTGGTGTGCCGTCTTTCTTTCGCTCCTCGAAAGAAAAGAGCAATGTCACCGCAAAACAAAAGGCGTCTTACGACGCCTCTTTCTTTTCTATTTTTCCATCTTTTATCTGCTTTATGATCCCGATATACTTTACAAGATACAGCGTAAACGACAGCGCCATCAGCACTGTTGACACCGCAATGGTGATATACGATATCGTAAGGTTGATTTCCCCGGTGATGACGAGCATCAGCATATGCGCGCCCATCATAACGTAAAGGAACACCGTTGAAAGCTTGCCGTGCCAGTCCGCCCAAAGCATATGCCCGATGCGCCGCACTATCCACAGCCCGATAAACCCGGACGTCAGCTCCTTTATAATAAGGATGACGCACGGCACAAGAAGCCAAAGCTGCTTTGACGACAAAAGCGCGATTATCGAGATCTGCGTCAGTTTGTCGACGATGGGATCGAGTATCTTTCCCACCTCGGAAACCATCCCGAACTTGCGGGCAATAATGCCGTCGACAACGTCCGACACGCCCGATACGACGATAAGTATCAGCGACGCAAGGTAATGTCCGTTCAAAAACGTTATAAAGATCGGCGCGATCAGTATAAGTCTGAACACGGATATTATATTCGGAATAGTGATGATTTTGTTGCTGCTCGTACTCATAACTTCGGGCGTTGCCCTGATTTGCTCCTTAATACATAAAAATACATATATAAGTTTACATCAACGGGCGCGATTTGTCAAGTTTTATGTCGCAATTTGGCGAAAAATGCGTCAAAGGCAGGCGCGGATGGCGTATTCGCGAAGCAGACGAGAGTAAATTTCGTAGTTTTCAAGCGAGACTCCGGGCGGCGTCTGGTGGTCGCATCCGGGGATAAATCCGCCGTGCTTCATCGCCGGGAGGAGCCGCTCGAATTCCGCGCGCATAGCTTCCTCGCCGCGCGGCATCGTCATTTTGTCAAATCCGCCGAGGTAGATAAAGTCCGGGTGGTCGTTTTGCAGTTTGTTTATGTCAACGCCCGCCTGACGTTCAAGCGGCAGTATGCCGTCGCAAAGGCCGCGTTTCAGCCACGGTATCATTTTAGACACGTCGCCGTCGGAGTCGATGATGACTTTGACGCCGTACTTGTGTATCTCGGCGTTCACTTCTTTGTAGTAAGGAAGAATAAACTCGTCAAAGCACGCCTCGCTGAGCATCGGGCCGTTGTTGTAGCTCATATCCTCGGACCAGACGAAGAACTCGGGTTTGAGTATGCCGAATATGTACGGCAGGTTTTTCAGCACGTAGTCGCACAGGTCGCGGTTGATCTTATGGAGAAGCTCCGGCTCGTCGTAAAAGGCGTACAGGTGATTTTCAATGCCGAGCAGCGTGCGCGCAAACCAGAAAAATCCGTCGTATGATACCCACACGACCTTCTCGCCCGCGGCGTGATCGCCAGCAAGGTTTTTCATCGCGCGTATCTTCGGAACGCTGTCGTCAAGGGCGGGGTAGAGGAACGGCTTTATTTTTTCGTAATCTTCCTCGGAGTATATTATCGGCGCGCCGTGGGACGGCGGCTTCGGGCAGTCCTTTGTCGTCAGCGGGAGCCAGATGCGCTGCATATAGTCAAGCCCGAAATGGTATTGAAGCTGATCGGGAGCGATGGAGGGATCAAGTCCCTCGGAGTGCCAGCGGTCAAGCGTCAGCGGCCACCACCACGCCCACTCGGTAATGGGGAGCCTGTCGGGTTTTTGGAAGTTCAAAACGGAAAGAAAACGCTCTGTGTTTGTCATACGATCCTCCGGATGTGTTGCTCTGCCCCCATTGTATCATCAAGCGCGGGCGTTGTCAATAGAATAAAAAAATCTCCCGCGAAAAGCGGGAAATGACGCAAATTTAATGAACGCCCGCGAGATGATGTTGCCCGCCGCGGCGGCGGTGGGTGCCCCGCGTCAGCGCACTATGTTCGCACATAAAGCCTCACCTGAAAGGGGAGCGGCAACGAGCATAGCGAGTTGACGTAAGGGTTATCGTAGCGCAAAACAAACGCCCGCTCTCCCCCGTCGCCCGCGGGCGACACCTCCGGCGCGCAGCGCCGATGAAAAAACAATCCCTCAGTCTTTTGCCTACGGCTATCCGCCGCCGTCGCATAGCATTTTTGCGCATCTCGCAAGCTCGCTTTCAAAAATGCTTGCTTTGGGCGGTTGCGCCACGGTGTAAACGACCATTTAGGTCGTTTCCGCCTTGCTATTCTGTCGTGCTTGACAGAAAAAGTACGCCATCCCCTCGCGGCGCATTCGCGCCGATGCAGCGCCGATGAAAAAAGCCCTCGTATGAGGGCTTTGTTTTTTTATCAGTCGCTGATAAAGGGGATGAGCGCCATGTGGCGTGCTCTCTTTATAGCCTGCATAACTTCGCGCTGGTGTTTAGCGCAAGTTCCCGTAACTCTGCGGGGAAGGATCTTTGAACGCTCGGAAATGAACTTTCTGAGTCTTGCCGTGTCCTTATAGTCGATCTTGTCGACCTTCTCGGAGCAGAAAGCGCATACTTTCTTTCTCTTGCGGAGCGCATTGGGGTTGCCCGCCGGGAATTTTTGCTCTCTATCCATTACTATTTCCTCCTATAAAATTTGTTCTGCTTAAAACGGAAGATCTCCGTCTTCAGCGATCTCGTCGAATTTGGGCGCCTGATCAACTTTATCATCAGACGAGAACGCGGGCGTGCGGTAATCGTCGCCCCTGTCGCTCTTTCTTTCGACAAACGTAGCTTCGTCTGCAACAACTTCCGTTACGTAACGCTTTGTGCCGTCCTGCGCGTCATACGAGCGCGTCTGGATGCTTCCGCAAATGCAGATGGCGTTGCCTTTTTTGAAGAACTTGCAGATGAAATCGGCTGTTTGACGCCAAGCGACGATATTGATAAAGTCGCTCTGCGGCTGTTCGCCCGCGCGGGTGAATCTGCGCGTTACGCCGATAGAAAATGACGTAACGGAAACGCCCGTCTGGGTCGTTTTAAGTTCGGGGTCCGCGGTCAGATGACCGATAAGTATAACCTTGTTAAGCGATGCCATACTTTCCTCCTTAAGCTTTGAGAGTCATCGAACGCATGATATCTTCCGTGATGTTGAACACGCGCTCAAGCTCTGCAACAAACGTCGTTTCCGCCTTGTAGTTGACAAGAACATAGTAGCCCTCTGTCAAATCATTGATCGGATACGCAAATTTGCGCTTACCCCACTCGTTTACCGACTCGATCTCGCCATTGTCGCCGATGAGCTTCAAGAACTTCTCAACTGTAGCCTTGCAAGCCTCTTCGCCGTTTGAAAGATCGACTACGAACATGGTTTCATAGGATGAGATAACCTTTTCCATTATGATTTACACCTCCTTCTGGACATAAGGCCGCAAACATCAAAAATTTATCTGCGGCAAGGAGAAGAACGCATTGGCGCTCTTATTCCGAATAACGATTATATCACTTAATTTTTCGTTTGTCAATTGATTTTAATTTTTTATTTTGATTTTTTTGAAAAAAAAGTAAAAAAGTATTGATTTTTTGTTCTGTTTATGTTATTATGAATTGCAACGGTGCAAAAAACCGTTTTTTATGACTTTTCGTTACCGTGTAAGAATACGCGGCGGGAAACACGGTAATTCATATCCGCCGGGAATACAGGAGAAAATAACAATGGGCGCACTTGAAATCATACTCGGAGCTGTTCTGCTCGTAATAGCACTTTTCCTTATCGTTGCCATTCTTCTTCAGGAGAGCAAAAAGGGCGGCCTTTCAGGCACTATCACAGGCAGCGGAGCTGAAACGTTCTACGGAAAAGCAAAGGGCAAAAGCTCAAGCAAGTTCCTTCGCACTGCAACAATGGTTGCGGCAATAGTTTTCGCCGTACTCGTACTTGTTGCTTATCTGTTCTCCGGAATAGGCAGATAAAAGGATAATTAAAAGGAAGCGGCGCAAGCCGCTTTTTTTGTTGCGGCGGGGGATGTCCCACGCCCGAAGGGCTGGGAGAGCGGCAATTTCCGCAGAGCGTAGCGATGGGGCAAGCGAAGCGCAGGCGGAGACGTGGGATGTCGTTATGTTATTTTCAAGCGGGCGGCTTTTATTTTTACCACATAATAAATTTTTTACAAATAACTCTTTATTTATAAATAAATATGTGATACAATATATGCGTATCGGATAAAACGAAAGGATTTTTCAATGGCTAAAAAGAGTAATTGCCCGACAAGGCTCGGCAAAGTCGGCGGGCAGGCGGTGCTTGAAGGCGTAATGATGAAAAGCGGCGAGCGCGTGGCGGTTTCCGTCAGGCGCGACGACGGAGAGATAGCGTCGGAAGTTTCCGATTTCGTCAGCGTCAGAAAAAAGCACAAAATTCTGAACATCCCCATCATCCGCGGCGTTGTTAACTTTATCGAGATGATGGCGCTTTCGATGAAAACGCTCAACAAATCGGCGGAGCTTTCGGGCGTCGGCGAGGAGCTTGAAGAGTCGAAATTCGAGAAATGGATGAAAAAGAAATTCGGCAAAAGCGTGCTTGATCTCGTTATGGGCATAGCGACGTTCCTCGGTTTTGCGCTTGCGATACTGATATTCTTCCTTGTGCCAAACTTCCTTGCGACGCAGATCGGCAAGTGGACGGGCGTATCGAAGGTTTGGGAAGCCGTCTTTGCAAGCATAACGAAGATAATCATTTTCATCATTTACATCAAGCTTGTGTCGCTGATGAAGGACATACGCCGCACCTTTGAGTATCACGGCGCGGAACACAAGTCGATATTCTGCTACGAAAGCGGCGAGGAGCTGACTGTCGAGAACGTCAAAAAACAGCGCCGTTTCCACCCGCGCTGCGGAACGAGCTTTATGTTCGTTATGCTGATACTCGGCATAATATTTTCGCTTGCGGCAAGGCTTATCATCACATACGCAATAGGATTTGAGATCGAAAACAACATTCTGCGCGCGCTGTTTTACGCGGGCATCGGCATAATAATCCTGCTTCCGCTGATAATGGGCACGGGGTACGAATTCTTGATGTACGCCGGCAAGCACAACAACCTGTTTGTGCGTATCCTCTCCGCTCCCGGCCTTTGGATGCAGAGGCTGACGACGCGCGAGCCGGACGAAAAGCAGATAGAAGTGGCGATAAGATCGCTTAAACTTGCCCTTCCCGACGAGTTCCCCGAGGAGCAGACGGAGGGCGCCTCAGCCGACGGAGATGAAAACGGCACGGCGGCGCCGGATGAAAACAATGACGCTGAATGACATTCGCCGCGCCGTAAAATCGGCGCTTGGCGATGCCGACGACGCCGACGCGATAATTTGCCACGTTTACGGGATAGATAAGGCGGAGCTGTATCTCCGCCTTTTCGATGATTTTACATACTCCGACGCGCTTGACGACATCGTCCGTCGGCGCACGTCGGGCGAGCCGCTTGAATATATTATCGGTAAGGCGACGTTTTGCGGGATCGATTTTTTCGTTTCGCCCGACTGCCTTATACCGCAGGCCGACACCGAGGTCGTTGTCCGCGCGGCGCTTGACGCTATGGACCACGGCAGATTTCTCGATTTATGCACGGGGAGCGGATGCATCGCCGTCGCGCTTTCAAAGCTCGGGGATTTTTGCGGCACGGCGCTTGATATTTCTCCCGCGGCGATCGAAATAGCGAAAAAGAACGCCGCGTCAGCGGGCGTTTACGACAAAATCGAGTTTGTCTGCGCCGACGTGTTCGGCGACGTTCCGGGCGGCAAGTTTGATCTTATCATATCGAATCCGCCGTACGTTGAGAGCGGCGTTATAGACACGCTGTCGCGCGAGGTTTTGTGCGAGCCGCGCATAGCTCTTGACGGCGGGGACGACGGGCTTGTTTTTTATCGGCGCATTGTGCCGATGGCGGCAGAGCGGCTTAACGACGGCGGCGCGCTTGTGCTTGAGATCGGGTACGATCAGGCGCAGGCGGTCGGGGATATTCTTGATCAAAACGGGTTTGAATACGTCATCATACGCGACTACGGCGGGAACGATCGCTGCGCCGTGGCGCGCAAATCGGAGGGAAAATGAGCGACAACAGACCTATCGGCGTGTTTGACAGCGGCCTTGGCGGGCTTTACGCCACGGCGCACATTTCGCACCTGATGCCGCGGGAAAACATCGTCTACCTCGGCGACACGGCGCGCGTACCATACGGGACGCGCTCGCGCGAAACGATAATCGGATACGCCGAGGACGACGTGAGATTTCTTTTATCAAAGGACGTAAAAATGATACTCGCGGCGTGCGGGACGGTAAGCTCCGTCGCGCTTGACAAAATAAAAGAAAGCTCCCCCGTGCCGACATTCGGCATTGTTGAGGGGGCAGTCGAATCGGCGATGAAAGCGACAATAAGCGGCCGCGTTGCCGTTATCGGCACCGACGCGACGATAGGCAGCGGCGTATTTGAAAAAATGCTGTACGCGCGCGGCGCGAATTTTGTGATAAGCCGCGCCTGCCCGCTGCTCGTTCCGCTTGTGGAATGCGGCTTTTGCGGACGGGACAACGTAGTTGCAAGCTCGGTGTGCCGCTCGTACCTTGAACCGATAAAAGAGGCGGGCGTTGACACGCTTATCCTCGGATGTACGCACTTCCCTATTTTGTATGACGTGATATCGGATATACTTTGCGGCGTTTCGCTTATCGACACGGGCAGGGTGGCGGCGGAAACGGTTGCGCGGTATATTTTGCAAAGCGGGAGCGGCGCCGACATATCACGCGGGGACGTGCGGTACTACGTTACCGACAGTGCGGACGGCTTTTCCGCGGCGGCGAAGATTTTTGTCGGCGGCAAAAAAATCTGTGCCGAAACAGTTGAAATAACAAAATAATACAAATGTATAAAAAGGTGAGGACATGATTAAAAACGTAGTATTTGACATCGGAATGGTGCTTATTTCTTTTTCCTGGCGCGAGTGCCTGCGCGAGTGCGGCGTGCGCGAGGAGGACTTTGAAACGATAGCCGAGGCGACGGTGAAGTCGCCGTACTGGAACGAGCTTGACCGCGGCGTTATGAGCGACGAGGAGATACTTGACAAGTTCATCGAGAACGCGCCGCGCTTTGAAAATGAGATACGCAAATTCTTCTCTATCGTTGCGACGTCGATGCCGCCGTTTGAGTATTCAAAGCCGTGGCTGCACGCGGTAAAGGAGCGCGGGTACGGGGTGTATATCCTCTCGAATTTCAGCAAGAACAATTTTACGGCGGCAAAGCCCGACTACACGTTCCTTGAGGAAGCGGACGGGCAGGTCGTGTCTTACGTTTACAACGTGATAAAGCCGGAGCCTGAAATTTACAAAATACTCTTTGACAAATACGACCTTCGCCCCGAGGAGTGCGTTTTTATCGACGACAGGGCGGACAATATCGAAATGGCGCGCGCGCTCGGTATGCACGGGATCGTGTTTACGTCATACGAGGACGCGAACCGTCAGCTTGACGAGCTGCTGAAAAAAGAGGGCGCGCACGGATAAATTTACAAAGCGGCAAAAATTTTTTATTGCTTTTGCAATTTTTGAGTGATAAAATAAAGTCAGTATTATAAAATCGGGAGTTTACGTATGGCTGAAGGCTTTCGTGAGTGGGGCGAATACGGCAAGGAAGAGGAGTGGCGGAGCCGCCCTCCGATAAAAAAGGTATTCAGCTTCAGAACGCTGAAAAAAATACTTAAAATAATCTGCATCGTGCTAATTTCCACCGTGTATCTTGTGCTTGGGTACAGGCTTATAACGGGGCTTGGCGTGCCGGGCGCGGCGACAAAGCTTGTATGGCTTGAAAACACGAAAGCGGCGTATGACGCTGAGGGCGGCGATCTTTCCGTCTATGCGCAGACGCCTGAGGCGACGTTTGGCGAGGACGGGCGCTTTTCGATATATCAGATGAAGTTCATCCCCGAAATATCGCAGCTTCAGCTTACCATCCGCTACAATCGCTCGACAGTGGCGGCGCTTAAAAGTTCGATAGAGAAAAAATACGCCGCCCCCGAGGGCGCGACAGCCGAGGAAAAGGCGGCGGCGCAGGCAAAAACGGATGAGGCGCTTTCAATGATCGACGACGCGCCGTTTGCATTCATTCTGCGCGACGACACGGGCAAGGTCTACACAAAGTATTCGATGACATCGTTCAAAAAGGGACTTTACACATACGTGCGGCTTGTTTACGACGACGTTGAGCTGTTCAACACCGAAACGGCGCCGCGCGACAGCGGGTATTTTTCTCCCGATGAAAAATATTCCGACATAATATACAAGGGCGCGAACAAAAGCGTTGCGACGTCGTCTGATATTTCTTATTTATATATTGACTTTTACTATGAAAATGATGTAAAATATGATAGCGAGTCATGGGCGGATCCGCTGCTGGTTTACAGAAGCGGGCTTGAAATGACAGAGTACGACGTAAAGAAAGACCCGCCCGAAAAGGCGAAAAACGGCGACGTCAGATATTTTGACGTCGCACAGACTGACTGAAATAATTTTGACTGCCCCGAACGGTCGCGCGGTATGTTGCCGAAAGGTATTACCGCGAGGAAAGTCCGGGCTTTACAGGGCAAGGATAACGGATAACGTCCGCCGGAGGCGACTCCCGGGAAAGTGCAACAGAAAACAACCGCCGCTTTTGCGGCAAGGATGAAAAGGCGAGGTAAGAGCTCACCGTCCCCACGGCAACGCGGGGAGCTGTGTAAACCCTATCCGAAGCAACGCCCCGCGCACAAGGTCTGCCCGACCGAGCTTTTGCTTGCGCGAGGCGGCAGTCGGCACAAGCCGACGAGCCGTGCGGTAACGCACGGCAAAGATAGATGACCGTTCTCGACAGAACCCGGCTTACAGGAGCAGTCAAAACCAAAATGTGCGTCGGTTTCGGCGCACGTTTTTTACTTTGAGGTGGAAAATGAAGGAAAAGGTGCTGAAAATACTGAAAATCGCCCCGCTTGTGATCATGGCGGTGCTGGCGGTGGTGTTCCTTATAAACAGGGACAAGATAACCGTCGACGAAATAATAAACTTCACGCCCGAAAACAAGGTGCTGGCGATACTTGTGCTGTTTGCGCTGTTCGCGCTGAAAAGCGTTTCCGTCTTTATGCCGAACCCGCTTATAATGATGGCGGCGGGGATAATGTTCGACACCGTCCCCGCGATAATAATAAGCTCCGTCGGGTACGCGATATGCGTAACTATTCCCTACCTTATCGGGCGATTCTCGGGCGCTGACACGGCGGAAAAACTGCGGGAAAAGCACAAAATTCTGAACAACCTTGACGACGTGCAAAAATCAAACGTGTTCTGGATGAACGCCGCCACGCGACAGCTTGTGTTCTTCCCTTGCGACGTGATAAGTCTGTATATGGGCGCGATGAAAACAAAGTATCTGCCGTATATGCTCGGCAGTGTTGTCGGGTACGTGCCGAACATAGCCATTTACTGCATCCTCGGCAACGAGATAAAGACGCCCGGCTCGCCGCAGTTCTTCATTTCAGTCGGCGTGTCGGTGGTGCTGACGACGGCGTCCGTCATTATGTACGCCGTGAAGCTGAAAAAGAAAAGGCTTGCCGAAAAAGAGGCTGCCAATGACGGCGGCAACGAAAATAATACAAACGTATAAAATGAAAAACTCCCGCCGCGGCGGGAGTTTTTTTATTATCACAGATGTCTGTACGTTTTCGGCGAGAGCAGGAGCAGTACGGGGAAAAGTTCAAGTCGGCCGGCTATCATATCAAACGAAAGCACGATCTTTGAAACGTACCCAAGTCCCGCGAAGTTTTGCGTTGGGCCGAGCTTGCCGAGTCCCGGGCCGATGTTGTTCAGGCAAGCAAGCACGCCCGTGAACGACGAGCCGAAATCGAGAAACGGACTGTCAAGCGAAACGATAAGCGTCGACGCGGCGAGGATCGAAACAAACGCCACAAGGTATCCGTTTGTGGAGCGCACGACGTCGTTTTCGACAGGTTTGCCCTCAAACTTTATGCTGACGACTTGATTGGGGGAGATGCACCGTTTAAGCTCGGCAAGGCCGTTCTTTATCATAAGTATAAAGCGCGCCACTTTGATGCCGCCGCCGGTCGAGCCGGCGGACGCGCCGATGAACATGAGAAGCACGAGCATCGCCTTTGAAAACGTCGGCCACAGCTCGAAATCGACTGTCGCAAAGCCGGTCGACGACATTATCGACGCCGTTGTGAAGAACGAATGACGCAGCGTTTCGCCAAACGTCGCGTAAAGGCGCGTCGGCATATTCATAAGGTTTATCGTGATAAGCGCCACCGCCGACGCGGCGATGCCGGTGTATACCCAAAGCTCTTCACTGCGGAACGCGTCGCGCACGCGGCGAATGAGGATGAGGTAGTAGACGTTGAAGTTCACGCCGAACAGTATCATAAAGATACCGATCACCCACTCAAAATACGCGTTTGAAGCCGAGCCAGCAACAAAGCCGCCGTTGCCTATAACGTCAGTTACGGCAAAGCCGCCCGTGCCCGCCGTTGCAAAGGAGTTTACCGCGCTGTCAAACAGGGGCATTCCTCCGCAAAGGAGCATGATGAACTCCACAAGCGTCATTGCGATGTAGATGCCGTAGAGGATGCGCGCCGTGACTTTCAGCTTCGGCACGATCTTGCCGACCTTGGGGCCGGGGGATTCCGCCTTCATAAGAAAGATGGACTGCGTTTCCTGCCCCGGAAAAATGGCAAGCACGAATACAAGCACGCCCATACCGCCGAGCCAGTGGGTAAGGCTGCGCCAGAACAGCAGCCCCTTTGACATTTCGGAAACGTTTGTAAGGATCGACGAGCCTGTCGTCGTAAAGCCTGACGCCGTTTCAAAGAAAGCGTCGATAAAGTTCGGTATCTCGCGGCTGATAAAGAACGGCAGCGCCCCGAACAGCGACATCAATATCCACGCAAGCGCAACGACCACAAACCCCTCTTTTGCAAAGAAGTTGCGGTTTTGCGGCTTCTTTTTCGTCAGCGGGAAGCCGATGGCAAGAAGTGCCGCTATCGGTATCAAAAAGCCGAGGATGTTAAGAATTTTGAAATTTCCGCATAACAGAGCCACCACAAACGAAACGGCGAGAAACGCCGCCTCGACCTTGAAGATATGCCCTATTATGTACCATATCATTTTGTGATTCATGATTTTACATCCATTATTTCGTCAAGATTTCTCAGGTACAGATCGCTTGAAACGACGACGATATTGTCGTTGACCTCGATCGTGTCGTCGCCGCCGGGGATGATGACCTTGCCGCCGCGCACGATGCACGCGATAAGGATGCCAGGTTTGAGTTTAAGCTCGCGCAGGGGAGTTCTGACGCACGCCGCACCCTCGCCCACGATGAATTCCACCGCTTCGACGCGGCTGTCGACCATTTTATACAGCGTCTGAACGGAGCCTGAAACGTCGCCCTGCTTTGAGCGCACGTACCTTACGACGTGATTTGCCGAGATAGTCTTCGGCGCGATGGCGCTCATTCTGTCGTCGTTGATGACGCGAAGGAGCGAGGAATTGTTTACCTTTGAAATGATGTACGGGATCTTTCTGTATTTGGCGCACAGGGAGATGATGATGTTCTCCTCGTCGATGCCCGTCAGCGCCACGCACGCGTCAAAGTTGTCGATGCCCTCCTCGACGAGCAGCGTTTCGTCGGTGCCGTTGCCGTTGATTATCGTCGCTTTCGGCAGCTTTTCGGAAAGCTCGACGCATCGCTTTTCGTCGATCTCAACGATCTTTACGCGGATGCCGTTTTCGCACAACTCGCTCCCGAGGTAGTACGCGATAGTGCCGCCGCCGACGATAAGCACCGAGCGCACCCTCTGCTTTGCGTAGCCGAGGATGCCGAACATCTCGCTGAGATCACCGTGCGACGCGGTGATATGTATGCTGTCCCCCGCTTCAAGCACGAAGTTGCCGTCGGGGATGTGGATCTCGTCGCCGCGCTTGACGGCGCAGATGAGGATCTTCAGCTTGAATTTTTTATACAGCTCCCACAGGCGCAGGCCGACAAACGGCGACTCTTCGGTGAGGCGCAGCTCCACAAGGTCGGCTCTGCCGCGGCAGAAGCTCTCGATCTTGACGGTGTGCATCGAGCGCAGAACGCGCGATATCTCCGCCGCCGTTTCCATTTCGGGATTTACCGCCATGCTGATGCCAAGCTCCTGGCGCATGAACAAAAGCTGCTTTGAGTATTCGGGTGCGCGTATGCGCGCAACCGTATGATGCGCGCCGAGCTTTTTACCGATGAGCGCGCAAAGGACGTTGACCTCGTCGGAATGGGTCGCCGCGATAAGCACCCTCGCCTTTGCAACGCCCGCCTCTTTGAGCGTTTCGACGTTTGCGCCGTTGCCGCAGATGCCGAGGATATCGTACTTTGCGACAAGGTTTTCCACAAGCTTGTAGTTTGTATCTATGAGGGCGATGTCGTGGCCTTCTTTGATCAGGCAGTCGACAAGCGTTGAGCCGAACTTGCCGCCGCCGATGATGAGTATGTTCATAAAATACCTCTGAATTTTATTCTTTGTATATATTATCACAAATCAAAAAATAAATCAAGTATGAACGGTATATTTCTGTCATTGTCGCGGCGAACCATTTTATTTTTCCGTCATATAATGGAGCGAGGGCAAAACCTCAGACAATAAAAACGGAGGACAATATGGCAACATTTCAAAATCAGGCACTTTTATCGTATAACGGAGTAACGACGGCGTCCAACATCGTGTCGGGCGAGATACTCGACACGCTCGCCGTGACGAAAACGGCGGTCGAGCCGTCATACAGCGCGGGCGGCAATATAACGTACGTCGTTTCGCTTATAAATTCGGGCGCGACGGCGTTCACGGACATTACGCTTACCGACGACCTCGGGCTTTACACCGTCGGCACGCTGAGCGTTCGTCCGCTCGACTATGTCGACGGCTCTGTGATGTATTACGTCGGCGGCGTATTGCAGACGGCGCCCACGGCGACTGTCGGTGCTGACGGCGAGCTTGTGATATCGGGCATTTCCGTACCCGCCGGCAGCAACGCGACGGTGATCTACGCGGCGACGGTCAACGACACGGCGCCTCTTGCCGAGGGTTCGACGATAGTCAACACCGTATCGGCGGCTGAGGCGGGGATGACTCCCGTCGTTGCGACGGAAAGCGTCGGCGTGCGCGGCGGCGCGATCCTTTCGATAGGCAAAGCGGTAAGCCCCGCAAGCGTTGCCGAAAACGGCAGGATAACGTACACGTTTGTGATCTCAAACAGCGGCGGCGAGCAAACGACGACCGAGGGCAACCCCGTGATAACTGACACGTTCTCGCCCATTCTTTCCGATATCGTCGTAACGCTTAACGGCGCGCCCATTGCCGAGGGCACGGGCTACACCTACGACGAGACGACAGGGCTTTTCACGACTGCCGACGGCATAATCACCGTCCCGGCGGCGACGTTCACGCAAGATCCGACGACGGGCGTCTGGTCGGTAACTCCCGGCACGGTAACGCTCACCGTAACAGGCACTATCTGACGCGATATTGCAAAAAACCTCTGCAAATGCAGAGGTTTTTTTGTGGAAAGGCTCCCTTGTGTAAAGGAGGCTTTTATCCGGAGGCGTACTCCTGTCAACATCGCCGCATAGCCTTTTTGCGCCGAAGGCGCTCTGAAACAGTCGAGCCGCAAGGGTTGTGGCTTGCACATCGGGAATAGGTATACAACGCCTGATGTCTGATGGACAGCCTGACTTCGCCCGAATTTGCGTGAACCGGCTGTCGCAGACAACGGAAGCACGCATAGGGCGAGTACAAAGCTTTTGAGCTTTCTTTTGCGCTCCTTTTCTTTCGCTCCCCGAAAGAAAAGAGTGTTCGTTTTAATCGGCGCGAAGCGCCGCAAGGTGTCGCCAAAGGCGACGAAAGGGGGATGTCGCACGACCTTGCGTCGGGCGAGAGCGTCGCGGAGACGGGGGCGGGCGCTTGTTTACGTCACGAACAATCCCTCAGTCGCTCCGCGACAGCTCCCTTTGCACAAGGGAGCCTTTTCATCGGCGCGAATGCGCCGGAGGTGTCGCCGAAGGCGACGGAAGGGCGGGCGTTTGTTTTGCGTCACGATAACCCTTCCGTCTTTTCGCTTCGCTCAAAGCCACCTCCCCTTTCAGGGAAGGCTTTTTGTGCGTACATCGCGGGCGGCAAGCGTGCCGGCACATACCATTGCCAAAACTGAAAAACCTCTGCAAATGCAGAGGTTTTTTATCTTATACAGTTGTATTAAATATTGACGTTTGCTTCCGTTTCCTTGCCCATATCGAAAACGATATAGTTTCCGTCGCGCGTAAACTGCGCCCTTTTGCCGCCGACGAACACTGACTTCGGGCTATGCGGCGCGTAAAGCCTTACGGAGTACGTCCGCTCGTCAGTCATTCCGTCAAAGCCGCCTTCCCTGTCGCCTATCATTATGATATACGTCTTGTCGGAGCAGCTGCAAACGGCGTGCGTCGCTGTGCGGCGGCCGTTTTCGTAATCGAGGGTGATGCCGTCGTCCTCGAGAAGCGTTGCGGACGAAAGCCCGTCGGGGTAAACTTCAAGCGTGATGTTTTTAGCGTCCTTGCAGTCGACAAAGTTCTTCGGCTCTTCCGTCGGAATGATGGCGCCGCTCTTTATAAACAGCGCGCCGCCGCGGTCGCTCGGCAGATCGAGGCTGACCGTCTGCCCGCCCTCGTATGACTTGCCCGTCCAGTAGTCGATCCACTTATATCCGCGCGGCAGATACACCGTATCCGAGAACGCGCCGACAAGCATACTGTCGCCGAACATATACTGCGTTACCGTGTTTTCGCATTCCTCGTCGTCGAACATAAGCGGCATTGCGCGGCATATCGGCATACCAGTAAGGTTGCAGTTTATCGCCGTCGAGTAGATATACGGCATCAGGCGATAGCGGAGCTTATCATAATACGTGAACAGCGCCTGCATCTCGTCGCCCGCCCACCACGGATGTTCAAATCCCGACCAGGCGTTGAGCTGGCACCAAGCCATAAAGAAGCCGTAGTGGATGGTGAATTTATCGTGAACGTTCATATCGCACGAAACGTTTGAAAATGCGGAAATGCCGAGGTTGAGCATCCACGCCATCGACTTCTGTCTGCCGCCGTTATCTCCCGTCGTTGCCGCGGAGTACGCACCCGTGCTTGTATAGCCGCCGCAGAAGTGATGCATCGGGCGGATGCCGAGGTGCTCTCTTGCGCCCTGGTACATTTCCTTGACGCAAAGCGTCTGCATAAGGTTGTGCATTTCCGGCTCGCCTCTGCCGTTGGCATAAACGCGCCCCTCGTCAGCGCTGTCGCAAACGTGGCACGGGTCAACCTTGAACGAGCGCGCGCCGTCGTTCTGGAACGCTTTCAGATGGTCGAACCAAGCGGGGATGCCGAAGTCGGTATCATTGCCCGCGAGGTTTTCCTCGTGCGCCGTAAAGTCGTGCTGGCAGCAAAGCCAGAGCTGGACCTTGAAGCCGTATCGTTTGAGCGCCGAAAGGAAGAAGCCGGAGTGCGCCTCGTGGGGATTGTCTTTGCGCGCCCAGTCGTTGATGAAGAAGCGCTCCGTGTTCCACTTTTTGTCGACGGAAAAGTCGTATCTCTTTGCCATCCAGCCGGGTTCAAGGCTTATCATATCGCACGGCAGTCCGAGCGCGCGGAATTTTTCCGCCGTGTGCATAACCTCAAACTGATCGGCGTAGTACTGCTCCGTAAAAGTTAAGCCGTGCGCCCATTTCGGCATAAGCATCGGGCGGCCGGTGACGCGCGTGAATCTTTCGAGAATGTCGCCGAGCGTTGCGCCCGCGAATATGAAAAAGTCGATGTCGCCGTCGGGCAGGTACCAGACGACCTTGTTTGCGTCGCGCTCGCATACGTCAACGCCGTGCCAGAATGTCGAGTTGCAGAGTATGCCGTAGCCCGCCTTTGTCATAATGAACGGGATCGGTATTTCGCAGCGCTGGTAGACGACGCGCTGAAGGTACGTTTTGCCGTTGAGGATAAGGCGGTCGTCGTTGCTCTCGCCAAGGCCGTAGAACTTTTCGCCGTCGGTCGTTATCTCAAAGTATTTCGGATCTTTGACAAAGTCGATCGTGCCGTAGTTGCGCTTTGCCTCGTCGCCGATGATCTGGCGGTATTCGGGGCGAAGTCCGCCGAGCTTTTCGTCCATGTATGCGCGGACGTCGTCGACGTTCTTGCCGACGTATATCTCGCGGCGGCATTTTGACGAAACGAAGATTATTTTGCCCTCGTCCTCGTCGTAAACGACGGAGAGCTTGCCGACTCTGATGCCGTTTTCAATATCCATACCGCAGTCTTTGTCGGGGCGGGAGTAGATGCCGTATCTGTCGAACAGGGACGGCGCAAGCGCGCCGATGCGCACGCGGACGATGTTTTCCGAATACGCGGAAATCTCGACTTTCTTTGAGCCGAGCGACGACGTAAATAATTTCATTTTGTATCCTCCGGGGTGTTTTTCAAGTTTTCGATTTATTCTACCACAAATCGCGCTGTGTGTCAACATTTGGGCTTTTCTTTTTTGAAAAAGGGGGAAAGTACGCGCATTCGTCGCCCACGGGCGACACCTCGCGGCGCGCAGCGCCGAATAAAAGCCTCCTTTGTGTAAAGGGAGGTGGCAACGAGCATAGCGAGTTGACGGAGGGATTGTTCGTGACGTAAACAAGCCTCGCGCCCCCGTCGCCCACGGGCGACACCTCGCGGCGTTCTGTGAACGCCGATTATAGCCTTCCCCGCGGGGAAGGCTGAAAGCAACCGTGGGAGCAAATGTA
>JAFSMU010000021.1 GCA_017447775.1 Clostridia bacterium
GGGGCGCGCGATGGCTCAGCGCGGCATCGTCATAGATATGGGCGGCGGCTCGACGGAGCTTATCGCCTTTGACGAGGGGAGAGTGCGCCACAGTTACAGCTTGCAGATAGGCTCCCTTGCGCTGTGGAAAAAGTTTTGCGGGGAGCGGAAAAATGAGCCGTTCCCGACGGAAAGCGAGCGCGACGATATCAGACAGTACGTTTTGCAGGAAATGAAAAAAGCCGCGCCCCTGAAAAGCTTCGGGGGAACGGCGTACATTATCGGCGGGACGGCGCGCGCCATCGCGCGGATCGACGCGCATCTGTCAGGCAGGGACGACAAGCTCGACGGGTACACGATCGAGGATCATCGATTCTCCGACGTTTGCACCGCCGTTATCGACGACTCGGAGAGCGGCGGCAAAATGATCGACGCGATCTGCGCCGAAAGGATAACGTCCATCGTCCCCGGAGTCATCGCTTTCAGCGAAATAATCAAGGCGGGCGGCGTTTGCCGCGCCGTCGTCAGTCCCTCGGGAGTTCGCGAGGGGTACGTTCTCGAATACATCAGGAGGACATTCCGGAAAAGAATTCGAGAAATTTGAATTTGATCTTATACACGGGCTTTTCATCTCCGGTCAAAATATTTATCTGATCGGGCGAAAAGCCCGTTTGTCTTAGCACGTTCCTCGCTTTTGCGCCCGAGGTGCATATACTCGGGTAAAGCACGCACCACCAGTTCTGCCCGGCGGCTTCTCCGAGCTTTATCCTCAGAGAGCGGTATCTGCCCGCCGGGAGCGAAAGATCGTCGTACTGACGCGTGGGGTAGTATTCGTATGAAAGAGTTACGTCGCAAGAAAGATCAGCGCCAAGCTTCTCTATCGTGTCGCACACGGCGGCGCGGATACTGTCGATATCGTCCTCGATGATATTCGCCGCGTCGCGCGCGTCTGAGGCCTTTCCCACAAGCGAGTCGATATAGCTCAGCACCTCGTTGCGAACGATGAGTTTTGTCCCCTGATCTTCGGGGCTATCCGAATTTGCAATGACGTGAAGGCGCACAACGTCGTCATAGATGCGCGCGTCCTCCGCCGACGGAATAAAGCCGCAAAGTATCACCGCCACAAGTACAAGTACCGAAAAAACCGCAAGATATTTCATTTTATTTCTCCTTTTTTCCTGATGGTACGAGTATTCCCCGACGGCGAGAATAATATTCATTCACAGGAAAAAATTGCCAAAACGCCCGTTTTTTTCGATTTTGTATTGACTTTTCTTTCAAATCGTGTAATATAATATATGGTTAGCAAAAGCTAACATAAAAAAGTATCACGGAGGTTTATATGATAAAGACGACGCTTAAAATAGACGGTATGATGTGCGGTATGTGCGAGGCGCACATAAACGACGCGATACGCGGCGCGTTCAACGTAAAAAAGGTCAGCTCATCGCGCAAAAAGGGCGAAACGGAGATAATTTCGGAGGACGAGCTTGACAAGGAAAAGATTTCCGACGTCATAGCCAAGACGGGTTACACGCTTTGCGGCGTAAGCTCGGAACAGTACGTCAAAAAAGGACTTTTCGGAAGATAAAAAATCCCGCGGCGCGCCGCGGGATTTTTTTACAGTATTATGCATAGCAGTCCGCCTGAGCCTTCGTTGATGACTCGGCTGAGCGTTTGCGCCAGCTTTTCGCGCGCGTCGTCGGGGACGTGGGAGAGCTTATTGTGTATGCCCTCGCTGACAAGTTCGTACAGGGATTTGCCGAAAATGTTCGTGTCCCACAGTTTTTGCGGGTTGTTTTCAAATTCCGAAAGCAGAAAGCGCACAAGCTCCTCGCTTTGCTGTTCGGTGCCGACAATGGGGGAGACCTCCGTCTTTATATCGGCTTTTATCATGTGTATCGACGGCGCCGACGCGCGAAGCTTGACCCCGTAGCCGCCCGCCTGCTTTACCATTTGCGGCTCTTCGAGCGACAGATCGTACACGTCGGGAACGACGATGCCGTACCCCGTGCGGTTGACCTCGTCAAGCGCGTTTGAGATCTTGTCGTACTTTTTCTTGGCGGCGGCAAGCTCATACACAAGCTTCATAAGCGCGCCGTCGTCGTTGACTTCAAGCCCCGTCATATCGGTGATGACCTTATAAAACAAGCCGTCTTCAACTTCAAGCTCCGCCTCGGCGCACCCGGTGCCGAGGTCTATCTTCGACACGGAAACGCCTTTTACGTACTCGCTCTCTTTCGCGTCGTCGAGCGCCGACGCGATATCGCCGGTGCGCTTTATATTTTTCGCGCACGAGATCACCGTATCGCTGACGTTTTTCGATATCGGATTATCGGCGTCGAGTGCCGAGAGGAACGACGGCAGCTTTACCGTAAGCTCCGTCACGGGAAATTCGAGCAGTACAAGCTCCATTATGTTTTTTATATCCTCGGCGTCGAGTTCAAGGCAGTTGACAAGCGCGACGGGGGCGTTGTATTTGTCTTCAAGCTCGTATGCGAGCGCCGTCGCCTGCTCGGAGGCGGGGGTAAGGGAGTTCAAAACTATCACAAACGGCTTGCCGAGCGATTTAAGCTCGCTGACGACGCGCTCCTCGCTCTCGACAAAGCTGTCGCGCCCGATCTCGCCAAAAGAGCCGTCCGTCGTTACGATAACGCCGACTGTCGAGTGGTCGGATATGACCTTCTCCGTTCCGATCTCCGCCGCGCGCGCAAACGGCATCGCGTCCTTTGACCACGGCGTCATCACAAGCCGCTCGTGCCCGTCCTCGACCGTTCCGAGCGCGCCGTTGACCATATACCCCACGCAGTCGACCATTTTGACGTAAAGCGAAGCGCCGCCGTCAAGGGTTACCTCCACTGCCGTCGCGGGAATGAATTTCGGCTCCGTCGTCGTTACCTGCCGCCCCGACGCCGACTGCGGCAGTTCGTCCTTGGCGCGCTTTTTATCGTATTCGTCGGCGATGTTCGGGATAACCAGCGTATCCATAAACTTTTTTATGAACGTAGATTTACCCGTGCGGACGGGACCGACGACGCCGATGTATATGTCGCCGCCCGTGCGCGTCTGAATGTCCTTGTATATATTGTTCACGTTCTTTCCTCCCGAAAAGTATTTTTCGCTACAATATATGAGGGCGCACGGGATAATATACCAAAACAAAAACCGTATTTTTTTGATTTTCCACTTGAAATATTGCGCCGTTTATGATACAATTATTTAGATTTATTATGTAGCGGCACGCGATTTTGCGAATAATATATGCGAAAAGCATCACATCGGCATATAATATATCGGCAGTTAAAAATTATGCTACCGCATGAAAGGTAAAAAAATGGTAAAAGAGAACAAGTATTCAGCACAGTTCAACAGTATGTTCCGCGAGTACGATATCCGCGGGCGCGTATGCGACGAGGAGCTTTGCCCCGACAACGTATACAAAATTGTAAAGGCGTATTCAAAATACTTACTTAAAAGGGATATCACCCGCGCTGTTGTCGGTTATGACAACCGCACATGCTCGCCGTCGTTTGCTCAGGCGGCGATAAAAGCTCTTCGCGAGTGCGGCATCGACGTATTTTATATAGGGCTTGCCCTTTCGCCGCTTGCTTATTTCGCGCAGTATCATCTGAAATGCGAGGGCGCGGTTATGATAACCGCCAGCCACAACCCTGACGGGTGGTCCGGATTCAAGCTCGCCAACGGCTATTCCAAAACGCTTGAACCCGACGACATCCGCGAGGTATATTCGTATCTTGACGAGGACGTTGTTCCCACGCGCGAAAGCTCTTATGAAGAGGTCGACGTGCGTGACGCGTATATAAACGACATCGTATCGCGTATTCACATGGGACCGAAGAAGATGCGCGTTGTGCTTGACGCGGCAAACGGCGGCGCGGGCGTGTTTGTTTACGAGGTGTTCCAGCGCCTTGGCTGCATGACGTTCCAGCTCAACTGCGACCCCGACACAAGCTATCCGCACTACTTCCCCAATCCCTCCCTGCTTGAAGGCAGACAGCGTATGAGGGAAATGGTGCTTCATCCGTACATCCACGCCGACATCGGTCTTTCCTTTGACGGCGACGGCGACCGAATCGGCGTTATAGACGAGCGCGGCGAGAATATATGGAGCGACACGGTGCTTGCGCTTATCGCAAAGCAGCTTCTTGAAAAGAAGAAGGGCGCGACCGTCGTATTCGACGTAAAATGCTCAAAACAGCTTGTCGACGTTATCGAGCAGAACGGCGGAAAGCCCCTTATGTGGAAAACGGGACACTCTTACATCAAGTCAAAGCTGCACCAGACGGGCGCCGAGCTTGCCGGCGAGCGCAGCGGCCACATCTTCATTTCCGGCGACGACTGGTACGGATTTGACGACGCGGTATTCGTTGCGGCAAAGCTTGTCGAGTTCCTCTCGCACCAGACCGAGACCGTTTCCGAGATCGTAGGCAAATTCCCGCACTACGTAACGTCCCCCGAGATCAAGGCGCATTGCGGCGACACGGTGAAATACGGCATCGTCGAGGAGCTTGTCGAAAAGTTCAAGGCGGCGTACCCCGGGAAAGTCAACGATATCAACGGCGCAAGAGTCGACTTCGGCTACGGCTGGGGACTTGTGCGCGCATCGTCAAATCTCCCCGAGCTTGTACTTATATTCGAGGCGGACACAAAAGAG
Organism: Clostridia bacterium; assembly: GCA_017447775.1. Lineage (GTDB taxonomy): Bacteria > Bacillota > Clostridia > Oscillospirales > CAG-272 > RGIG6816. The sequence continues at coordinate 4,655 of JAFSMU010000021.1, forward strand.
CATATGCTCGGCATACGCAAGACGTTCAAGGATATGCTGGCGCCCTACAAGGACATCTCCCCAGTTTGGGACAACGACGTTGAATAAAAAAATCAAATATAAAAACGGCTTTTTAAGCCGTTTTTTTGTTGTGAAAATACGCTTTTGGCACGCGGCAGTTTATATGCTTATCGTTTTCTGCCGTATTTTCAACCACCCGGTTATTGACGACGAAAAATCAAAATGATAAAATATTTACGTGATCAGACGAAAACGTCAAACCAAACGCCGTTTTTTGACACTATAATAATGAAAGCGTTTTCAATAATAATTAAGGAGAAAACTTGATGGACTTCAAAAGATACAGAAAATATTATCTCGCGCGCACGTTCTGGTTCAGATACGTCGGCATCGGGCTTGTGGTGCTGGGCGCCGCGATGTTTGTACTCGGGTATATGAACTACAACTATTTTATAATGCCGACGGGCGTGTTTTTCGCAATACTCGGCGGAGTTGTCGGCTGGGCGCCGTCGGCGGGCAGGGCGGATGACAAAGAGATCATGTCAGCGATAGCGCGGGAAACGGAAGGCGCCGTCGACAAGGCGCTTGAAACGACGGGACTGCGCCCGCACATCGTCGAAACGCTGCCGCCGATACTCGTTTGCGGTTTTTATTATGACGTGAAAAATCCGTACATAAGGCGCGGCGGCGACGGCCACTGGCGCACGTCCGATTGCGCGTACACAACGCTGATCTTTACAAAACTCGGCATCTGCGCCGTTATCGACCGTTTCTCGCTGACTGACGAAAACACGATAAAAACCGAACAGATAAAACAGCTCCCCTTCTCCGATTTTGACGGCGCGCATTTTGAGGAGGACGAGCATATCATCGCCTACGGGAACACATCCGAAACCGCGCGTTTTTCGCGGATTGTTTTCACACTCGGCGGCGACGTTGTGTTTTCCGTTCCGGCGGAACGCTCGGCAAGCGTTGAAATCGCGGTTGAGGACGTTCTGAAGCTGCGCCAAAGAACGCTGAATTCGCAGAATAATTAAATCTTTTTGCAAGAAACCGAGGTCTTGTCGACCTCGGTTTTTTCTTTATTTTCCTTTTACTCTGTCCATCAGCGCGTGTATTCTCTTGACTGGATCGAGCAGGTCGGATATTGACTGCTCTTTGTTGATCGCGTCGATGAGGTAAGCCACGTATTTGCACATATTGACCTCGGCGTACCACGGTTTATTCTTTATCTCGTCGGTGCGGTAGTTGAGGTTGGTGGTGAATATTCTCGTGATTATGCCCTTTTCATACGCTTCGTCGAATTTGTCGCATCCGTTGCAGAAAAGACCGAATGTGGCAAACATGAATATCCTCGCCGCGCCGCGCTTCTTCAGCTCTGTGGCGACGTCGATGGCGGACTCGCCGGAGGAGATCATATCGTCGACGATGATAACGTCCCTGCCCTCGACGCTCTGCCCGAGGAACTCGTGCGCTTCGATGGGGTTGCGCCCGTCGATGATGACGGAGTAATTGCGGCGCTTATAAAACATACCGAGGTTTACGCCAAGCACGGAGGAATAATACATGGCGCGCTTCGTTCCGCCCTCATCGGGGGTGATTATCATTGTTTTTTCAGCGTCGAACTTGATATCGGGGTACTCACGAACAAGGGCTTTGAGCATTTGGTATGACGTTCTGACGTCGTCAAAGCCGCCCTCGGGGATAGCGTTCTGAACGCGCTTGTCGTGCGCGTCAAAGGTGATGATATTTTCAACTCCGCAATTTACAAGCTCCTGAAGCGCCTCGGCGCAGTCGAGCGACTCGCGCGCGTTGCGTCTGTCCTGCCTGCCCTCGTAGAGCATCGGCATAATGACGGATATGCGCTTGCCCTTGCCGCCGGCGGCGGAGATCAGGCGTTTTAAGTCCTGATAGTGATCGTCAGGGCTCATCGGCACGGTCATGCCGTACATTTTATATGTAACGCCGTAGTTGAAAATATCGGTGAAAATGAATATGTCGCGGCCGCGGCACGTTTCGCGGATGATGCCCTTTCCTTCACCGTTTCCGAATCGGGGGCAGTCGGCCTGCATAAGATACGTTTCTTTATTGTCTTCCGCTCTCCACTGTTTAAGATACCAGTCGACGCTCTGAATAAACGCGTCGGTACCTTTCGTGCCTATGATGCCAAGCTCCCCATAGTATCGTGAGTCCATATTTTTCTTCCTCCTGAAAATGAATTGATTTATACTTATTTAAGACCGAAGCCGATCTTTATTTCTTCAACTTCCTCGTCGGTTATCGTAACTACTCCCGAGCCGAGCGCCGCCGCTTCGACAAGCGATTTTGCGCTGTATTCCATAACTTCAAGCCTGTCAAACGCGTTGAGAAGCGACGTTCCCGCGGCGATGAGGCAGTCGTTTTCGATGATGGCGACGGGGCTTTTCATCGAAATCTCCTTTGAAAGCAGCTCCGGCTGCATAAACGTCGAGCCGAAGGGGTACTTCTTTACCTCGCGCAGTGCGATGTAGCTTTCGGGGATCAGGCGCGCATCAAATTTGTTGTCCGTCACCGCAAACGCCATCATGTGCGGCGGGTGCGCGACGATGACCGTCTTTATCTCGGGATCGTTTGCGTAGAGGCTTTCGTGAAGAGCCACCGAGCGCGACGGCATCTTCCCCGCCTCGCGCTTGCCGTCCTTGATCCTTACAAGGTCTTCGGGTTCAAGATACGCGCGGTCTTTGCCAAAGGGCGTGATGATGAACGAACCGTCCGAAAGTCTGCACGAAAACGTGCCCTGCTCGCTTGTGAAAAGCTGATTGCCGTATGCGCGGCGGATAAGCTCGCACATATCGCGGCGAGCCGCAAGCTCCTCTGCCGTATGTACGTTTGACGAAAATTCATCCATTGTCGGCGCGGTCTTGCGCTTGAACGTTTCCATATTCTTTTCCGATATGCGCGAAACTTTCCCGCCGATAGTTGCGGCGTTTATCTGCACGCGGGCAAGATAATCGAGCGTTTCAAAGTTCATGAACGCCGAGAACAGATCCTTGGCACCGATGACGACGCCGTGATTTTCAAGCATTACGGTGTTTATTCCTTTTGCGAATTCTGCGGCGATGTTCTGCCCGAGTTTATCGCTGCCGGGCAGCGCGTAGCCCGCGTACGTTATTTTGCCGCAGAGCAGTTTTGCGTCGGGGATGATGTCGGTGTCCGGTATTATCCTCGCTATGCTGAACGCAACGAGCGCCGGCGGGTGCGCGTGAAGCACCGCTTTGATGTCGGGGCGGTTTTTGTATATCGCCAGATGGAACGGATACTCGACGCTCGGGCGGTGGTGTCCCACAAACTCGCCCGATGGCGTTATCATCATTATATCCTCGCGGCGAAGCGAGCCTTTGTCGACGCCGCTCGGACTTATCCAGACGTTTCCGTCGGCGTCCTTTATCGAAAGGTTGCCGCCCGTTGTGGTGGTCATGCCGTAGTAGTACAGGCGGTTCATTATCTTGACTATCTGATCCGCCGGATGTAGCATTTCAAAATTCATTTTTTCTCCCTTATTTCAGCGAAAGAGTTCGCCGATGTTTTGATAAAACAGGTCATTTAGCATATCTTTATCAAACGCGCGCTCGTTTTTTTCGTTTTGCGTGCCGTGTGATCGGGCAAGCTCGTCGGTGTACTCCGAAAGCAGATAAACAGTGTGCCCGCGGTGGTCCTTGTCATAGTGGCAGACGGTCGGTATTATCTTCGGGTTTTCGACGTGCACGCCGCCGCTGTCACGAACAAAATCAAGCGTCAGAATGCCGCCGAGCTGCTGCGCGCCGTATCGCATATTCGATACGAAATTGCCGAGCGAGTACGCGCAAAACGTGCGTCGCTCTCCCGCCTCTATCCACTCGCACGGCAAAATCACGTGCGGATGAGTGCCGATAATTACGTCGGCGCCGAGGCTTGCAAGCAGGCGCGCCTGCTCTTTTTGCTTTTCGGTCGGCTCAAATCTTTCAATATATCGCCCCGTGTCGTACTCGTTTCCCCAGTGCATCGAAACGACGACTGCGTCGGCGATCTCCTTTGCAAGCTTCATATCGCGCCGCACGCGGTTTTCGTCAAAGCGGGAAACGCACATCGACGTTCCGCAGTTTGTGGCGTAGGTGTATGACAGAAACGCGATCACAACGTCGCCGCGCCGCACCGTTTTCACTCCGCCGTCGCCGATAACGCACTCCGCCGTTTGCGAAAGATACCCCTGCGTGAACAGAAACCCCGCCTCGCCTTGATCGAGCGAGTGGTTGTTTGCGATATTTATCACGTCAAATCCCGCGCCGACAAGCGCCGCGCCGACCTCGACCGGCGAGCAAAACCTCGGATATCCCGAATAGCCGCCCGTGCCGAGCATCGTTTCCTGATTTACAAAGGCGACGTCAGATGCGGCGATGATATCCGCAACTCCCGCGTAAACGGGCGAAAAATCAAACCCCGCTCCGACAGACGCTCCTTTATATATGCTTGTGTGTATCAGATTGTCGCCGACGGCGACAAACGTGACTTTGTTTTTCGCCGTGCCGCCGTGAAACGACGGCATAACGGCGAGAATTGCAAGTATTGCGATCAGTCTTCTCATAAGTGCTCCGATTTTATTCTCTCGCGCTTATTTTGACGCATTATCTCTTGGATAATACCTCTTTTTCGTATTTTTTGACTTCGTCGAGCCACTTTGCGGACGCTATGACGCCTTCCCTCTCGCAGTATTCTTCCCAAACCGCGCCAAACGGGAGCGTTTTGAGCTCTTCAAGCAGTGCAAGGCGACCTGTAAAGTCAAAGCCGTATTCCATTTTGCGAAGCGTTTCCGTCGGTTCAAGGGCGGCTGTCAGCAGTGCCTTTTGCATATTGCGGATGCCTATCGACCACGCGGCGATGCGGTTTATCGACGCGTCGAAATAGTCGAGCCCGATGTGTACCTTTTCCTCGCCGCAGCGGAGAATTTCGGCAGCGATTGCTTTCAGCTCGTCGTCAAGGATTATGACGTGGTCGGAGTCCCATCTTACAGGGCGCGAAACGTGAAGCAGTATCTCTTTGCCGAACATAACGCAAGAGGAAATTTTGTCGGAGATGACCTCTGTCGGATGGAAATGTCCCGCGTCAAGCGTGATGAGCATATCGTGCGTCAGCGCGTAGCCCATGACGAACTCGTGCGAGCCGACGGTGCAGCTTTCGGCGCCGATGCCGAATACCTTGCTCTCAACGGCGTTGAGGTTGAGGGACGTGTCAGCGCCCTTCATTATCTTATCGAGCGAGTCGGCATAGCGCGCGCGTGCGGCGTAGCGATCGACGGTGATATCCTTGAATCCGTCCGGCACCCAGTAGTTCGTTACGGCTTTGTTGCCGAGTTCTTTGCCGAAATACTCTGCGATCTTTCTTGAAGCTATGCAGTGATCTATCCAGAAGTCGCGCACCGCTTTGTCGGGATGCGAGAGAGTCAGCCCGTCGCTTGACAGCTTGTGAGAGAAGCACGTCGGGTTGAAGTCAAGCCCGATCTTTCTTTCTTTGGCGTAATCTACCCAGCTTGTAAAGTGCTTCGGCTCGATCTTGTCGCGCTCGACAGGCGTGCCGCCGTTGTCGAGGTAGATGGCGTGAAGGTTGAGCCTTTTCGTGCCGGGGACAAGCGAGAACGTCTTGTCGATATCGGCGCGCAGCTGTTCGATGTTGCGGGCGCGTCCGGGATAGTTGCCCGTCGTCTGAATGCCGCCCGTGAGGTCGCCGTCGGGATTTTCAAAACCGCGCACGTCGTCGCCCTGCCAGCAGTGAACGGAAACGGGTATTTTTGCGATGCGCGCCATCGCCGCCTCTGTGTCGACGCCTATCTCGGCGTATCTTTCTTTTGCAAGTTCGTATGCCTTTGACATTGTGGTATCTCCTTATATGTATTTAATTATTTTTTTCTTTTTCAAGCCGTTTTGTTTCTTTTTCAAGTTTTTTTTGCTGAAATTTTGTAGGTTTGCGCGGGACGTTGTATTTTTTTATAATTTCAAGAAAATCGATCGTGCTCGGCTCTGTTATTCCGCTATAATAAAGATACGTATTAATCGTTTTGTATTTTGTTTTGATGGTAAGAATGCGGTACTTTCGGACAAAGAGACATTTATCTTCCAAATCATCCACCGTATAGTATTCGCAATCTCCGTATCCGATTTTCAGCGTTTTATTATCAAGTCCGCAATAGATAAAATAGTCCTTATCATCAAAGAACACAATTTTACGCACGGCAATTACATAAAGCGCAGCGAAGTTAAGCAACAGGAATGCTCCAAATCCGATCCTTACGAAAACGCCGATATCTTCTACGGTATTGACGTCTGAAAAAATGTCTGCACCGAGATATACGTCATAATACGGCATAAGCCAAATGTTAAGCCCAAGCGCCAAAATGACCATCGCCAAGTTGCCCGGCTCGACCACTTTACCGCCGACGCTTTCGTAAATATCATTTTCACGGGAGCTCTTTATGCGTAGAATTATAGTTGCAACAAGCACAGCCGCGCTTATCGATGCAACAATTATAAACTCAACCACCGAGATACTTCCATCCTTTTTCAGTTCAGCAATTTGTTATCTTTTTGAATTTTTCGTATGCGTCGTCCCAAGCGGCGGTATCGGTCGGCTCGTAATAGTTCATCTCAAACGAATTTGAAATGACCTCTCTGCCCTGCCATATATCGCCGATTTCGCCCGCGGCTATTGCCTGAGCTATGATGTTGCCGAGCGCCGTCGCCTCTATCGGCCCCGCTTTTACGGGGCGCGCACAAGCGTTTGCCGTGAACTGCATAAGCGGTTTTTCCTGCGTGCCGCCGCCGACAACGTTTATCGACGGGAGCCGCTCACCCGAAAGCGAGTCTATCATATCGACTGTCGAGCGGTATTTAAGCGCAAGGCTTTCAAGTATGCAGCGCACGATCTCGCCCTTCGTTTCGGGAATGGGCTGATCAGTCTCCGCGCAGTATTCGGCTATTCTTTTCGGAAGATTGCCCGGAGCGGCAAAGCGCGGATCGTCGGGATCGATAAAGCACTTGAACGGCTTTGCACTAGACGCCATTTTTGAAAGCTCCGCAAAGCTCAGCTCCTCGCCCTCGCGCATCCACTGGCGGCGCGATTCCTGTTCGAGCCAAAGGCCCGTTATATTCTTTGAAAATCTTATCGTATTGTCGGCGCCGCCCTCGTTTGTGAAATTGCACTCGCGCGTGCGATCGCTGATGATCGGTTCCTTTGCTTCCGTGCCCATTATCGACCACGTGCCGGATGATATCCAGATAAAATCTTCTCCCTCGGCAGGCACTGCCATGACTGCGCTGCCTGTATCGTGCGCCGCGACGGAAACAACGTTCGCTCCGATCCCGCCCACTTCCTCGCGGACGTCGTCGCGCATCTTTCCTATGACCGTGGCCGGTTTAACAATGTCGCGGAACAGTTTTCTCGGCAGACCGAATTTGTCGATGAGCTCCCACGACCAGTCGCGCGCCTTCGCGTCGAGCATCTGGCTCGTCGACGCTATTGTGTACTCCGTCTGCTTTACGCCTGTGAGGAAGTAGTTGAGCAGATCGGGAACAAAAAGCATATCCTGCGCCACCTCAAGCAGCTCGGGCGAGTCTTTTTTCACCGCAAGGAGCTGGTAGAGCGTGTTGAAATCGACGACCTGTATGCCGGTTTTTTCATATACCCAATCGGGAGAAACGAGCTTTGCCGCGTATTCGGGCATTGAGTCGTTGCGCGCGTCGCGGTAGTGGACGGGACTGCCGAGAAGGTGGCCGTTTTTGTCGAGCAGGCCGAAGTCAACGCCCCATGTGTCGATACCTATCGACGCGATGTCGCGGTCGTTGCCGAGCGCGCACTTGCGTATTGAATTTTTAATCTCGTGGAAAATTCTGAGAATGTCCCACGTGTACTGCCCCGCCGCCATGACGGGATCGTTTGTGAAGCGGTGGTTTTCCGCAAGGGTGATCCTTTTGCCGTCAAAGGTGCCGACGATCCCGCGCCCGCTCGACGCGCCGAGATCTATCGCAAGATATTTTGTTGTTTTCATATTTTCCTCCGATGAGTATTAGATGAGTATTAAATGAGTATTATTTGTTATTCTTCCGACTTTTTGTAATCGGGATCGTTCGCAAACTCGATTTGTCTGCAAAGAAAATTCAATTCATCGCCCGAATTCAAACAAACTTTTATTTCAATAAGATCGTTAAATGTAAACTTGTTGTTTGGATTTGTCCCGTGCGAACCGACAGTTAAATCAAGATCTGATTTGGGCATTGAAATCCATTTGCCGTCTTCGTTTCTACCTATAATTTGCAATTCTCGTTTTTTGTGAAATTCTCCCAATGTCCGAGCGCCCAACACACTTTCGTGCGGCTCAACATAGCTCACCGAAGAAACGTGGCGCCCATTGCCCCATAATTCCAAAGATGTAACGTCCAACGCCGCTACGTCGGACATGATCATTTTTATATATTGCGTGTCAACACCGCAAATTTTTTTGAAATCATCTCTTGATTTTATAATGTTCCCATTGCCGTCGTGCCACTCATAATCAACCTCAACCGTGAGTGTCGCGCGTCTGTTGTTCATATCATATTCAAATGCTTCCAACCAGTCGTCGTGCATTGAAAGTTCTTTTGAATTTAGCATATATGCGTTTGTTTTGTCAAAAACCATTTTTTTATATTCCATCTTCTTTCCTTTCAAACGAGTCTTTTATAGCACAAACAACTGTCATTGCGAGGAGTGCGCCTGCGCACGACGCGGCAATCTCCCTTATTTGAACAAATCGTTCCATTCCGGATTTATGCTCTCAATAAGTTCGTTTTTCTTTTTTCTTGACCAACTTTTAATTTGTTTTTCTCTTGCTATTGCGGAAAGAACGTCTGACGTTTGCTCAAAATAAACGAGTTTGTCCACATTGTATTGTGATGTAAAACCGCTGTTAATTTTTCTTTTGTGTTCGTTTACACGCCTTTCAAGATCGTTTGTGATGCCTGTGTAAAGGACGGTGTTGTATTTGTTTGATAAGATATACACGAAATATGTTTTCATTGTTTTTTGTGTTTGGGAGATTGCCACGTCGCAACTTCGTTGCTCCTCGCAATGACAGGCAGGGAAGCAACTTCGGCGCTCTTCGCAATGACAGGCGGGGAATTATGCGCTCCAACCCGTTATTGTAAGACGTTTTTTTGTTATGAAATTTGTTAATATACTCATTTCAGTTCCGCTATGGAAACGCCGGTGTCGCCCTCGCCGAGCCCGCCGAGGCGCAGCGATTTTATGCGGCTGTCGTGGCGCAGAAATTCGGTTATCGCCTTTCTCAGCGCGCCCGTGCCTTTGCCGTGGATGATACGCACCTCGTTCAGCCCCGCCATTTTTGCGTCGTCGATGTACTTATCGAGCGCAAGGCACGCGTCGTCGCCGTATTGACCGCGCAGATCTATCTCAGACGGCGTTGTGCGGATCTCCCGCTCGGCGCCAGAGTACGTCTTTTTCTTTTCGCGCTCGCGGTACGTCACTGTTTCCCCGTCGATAAGCATAAGCGCGTCCGGCTTCAGCTTCATCGTCATACTGCCGGCAAGCACCGTTACGTTTTTGCCGTCCGTCGCCGTCACCGTGCCCTTTTGATTTATCGAAATGACGATGACCTCGTCCCCGACTTTAAGCGCGCGCGGCAGAACGTAGCCCTCTATTTTGTGGTTTTCGACGGGATCGAGCACGTCGCTCTTCCCTTTGAGGTGTACCTTTATCTCGCGCTTTGCCTTTGCAAGCTCGTCGGCAAGGCGCTCGCTCTCGCGCGCTTTTTTGACTTTTTCAAGCTCGGCGAAGATGAACTCGCTCGACGCTTTTGCGCCCTCGACCATTCTGACCGCCGTTGCGCGCGCTTTTTCAAGCTCTTTTTCGGCGTCGGCTTCCTTTTTTGATACGATGGCGTCGACCTTTGCGCGCCGCTCTTTCGCCTCGGCGAGCAGGCGTTCAGCCTCCTCGCGCTTTTTCTCCATTTCAACTCTCTCGCGCTCAAGCTGCTCGATGACGTTTTCAAAGCGGCGGTTCTCGCCGGAAACGTATGTGTTGGCGCGCTGTATTATCTGCTCGGAAAGACCGAGCTTGCGCGATATGGCAAACGCGTTTGATTTGCCCGGCGCGCCGATGACGAGCCTGTACGTCGGGCGGAGCGTTTCGACGTCGAACTCGCACGAGGCGTTCATAACGCCCTCCTCCTCGATGGCGTAGCTTTTCAGCTCCGCGTAATGTGTTGTCGACGCGACGAGCGCCCCGCGCGATCTTACCTCTTCAAGCACCGATACGGCAAGCGCCGCGCCCTCAACGGGATCGGTCCCCGCGCCAAGCTCGTCGAAAAGGACGAGCGAGCGGTCGTTTGCGCGTTCCGTTATGTCGACGATGTTCACCATGTGGGAAGAGAAAGTCGAAAGCGATTGCTCGATGCTCTGCTCGTCGCCGATGTCGGCAAGGATATCGTCAAACACGCAAAGCGAGCTTCCGTCAGACGCCGGAATGAACAGTCCCGCCTGCGCCATAAGCGCAAAAAGGCCGAGCGTTTTCAGCGTAACGGTTTTGCCGCCCGTGTTGGGGCCGGTTATAATAAGCGTATCAAAATCTTTTCCGAGGCTGACCGTTATCGGCACGACCTTGTCCGCGTCAAGAAGCGGGTGGCGCGCTCGGACAAGCGATATCTCGCGCTTTTCGGTGATCTCGGGGCATACGCCGTCCATCTGCTCCGCAAGTCTTGCCTTGCCGAACTCAAAAGACAACAGCGTAATATTTCTGTAATCGAGTATTATCTCGCGGGCGTGTTCCGCAATGCTTGCGGAAAGCTCGTACAGTATGCGCTCGCACTCGTCCCTGTCCGCCTTTTCAAGAAGGCGAAGCTCGTTGTTGCCCTCAACGACAGTCAGCGGCTCGATAAACAGCGTCGCGCCGGAGGATGACGTGTCGTGAACAAGGCCGCGCACCTCGTTTCTGTATTCCGCCTTGACGGGAACGACGTAGCGCCCGTCGCGCATCGTGACTATCTGCTCTTGAAGATATTTTGCACTGCCCGACACGAGCTTTTGGAGCGAGTCGCGTATTTTCGCGTTTGTGCGGAGTATCTTTTTTCTTATGTCGTAAAGCGCGTCGGAGGCGGTGTCAAAAAGACGCTCCTCGCTTTCAACGCTTCTTTCGATTTTCTGCTCGAGCTTGGGAAATCCCGTCAGCCGCTCGAAGTATTCAGTCAGCGCGTGAGGCTCGTCCGCTCTCCCGTATTCGCCGAGGGAGCGCGCCGCCTTGATGACGGCAAGCACCGACAAAACCTCGCCGCACGAAAGCACGGCCCCCTTGTCGGCACGCTCGACTGTTGCCGTTATATCGCGCACGCCGTAAAACGACGGCGAGCCTTTTTTGACGGACAGATCAAACGCCGCGCCCGTTTCGGCAAGGATGCGCCGCACCGTAAGCACGCCGCGCGACGGGGACAGCGCACGCGCTATCTCCTTTGCCCCGTCAGTCGGGCACAGCTCGGCAAGACGCTCGCGTATCTTGTCGAATTCGAGTATTCTTATCGATCTTTCCGTTCTTTTTCTGTTATCGTTTTCCATCAGACGTCTATTTTCTCTATCTCGGGCAGGTCTGCGTTTCTTTTGACGCTCTTTTTAAGCAGGTCGTATCTGAACTTGCGGCAAACGCCGTCGGCGCTGACAATGCCGCGCTTTGAGCAAAGCACAAGCTCCTCGCCCGAACCGTCATCAGGTGCCGGCACGCCGAATTCGCAAAACGCGCAGAAGCGCTCCTCTTGTATCTTGTTTTTCATATATCCACCGCCCGAATGTATTTATTAGATATATTATACTATACTTAAAACGATTTTTCCACTGTTTTTTTAAGATTTTTGAATTTTTCGCGTTTATTTCTTTTTTTGATTGCAAAGCCGCCGCATATTGCCGCTATCGAAAGAGCCGCTGCGACGACGATTTTGCCGTTATCCACACCATAAATCAGGCTATACAGCCAAAAAAACGACGCGCCGCACGCGCCGCACATATACAGCTTTCCCGAAAGATACCGCCCCATAGCGACGCCGCCCGACGCAAGATCGCACTGCATATACACCGATAGCCCCGAAAAGCCGACGCAAAAGCCGAGGTAGGCGCGCCCGCACTCCGAAAGAGCTGACGCGCCAGAGCTTATTTCAAGCGCACAGCGGACGGCGGCGGCAAGGCCGCCGTCAATGAAAAGATCGGCGCAAAGACTATCCCCAACCACCGAAAAAAAGACGATGAACGAAGCTATCCCCAGCATCGACGCCCCGCTTTGCGATATCGCGCGCGCCACGTGGGACGGGGTGATCGGCGCCGGCGCGGGTGTATTATGTGAAAGCGCCCCCCGCCGCTCCCGCTTTGACGCAAGCAAAAAAATCACCGCCGCGGCGCTCTGGCACACAAACAAAAGCGCCCCCGCGCCGATGTTTTTCGTCATTTGAGCGCCGACGCTCCCGATAAGAAACGACGCGCCCGCGCAGTTCACGTACGGCATAAGCGAGCTTCCCTCTTCCTCGGTGATCTGCCCTGAGCGATAAAGCTCGCCGAACAAAACGGCGCCCATCGGAAATCCCGAAAAAAGCCCCGAAAATATCATGCACATCCCGCCCGCGTCAACGCCGAAAAGCCTGCAAAGGCGCGGCGTTTTTGAAAACAGCTTCAAAAGCGCCGGGTAAATTATCCTGTACGCCGCCGAGAACGCAAACAGCGGCGGGATGACCTTTTTTATCGAAAGAATAAGCGCCGCGCCGACTGACGCCGACGTGCGTAAGGGAAATATCAGCGCCGTCGCGGCGACGTATGCCGCCATGGCGCACACAAGCGCCGTAAATGCTTTTTTTGTTCTTATTTGTACCGCCCCCGTCATATAGTTATATAAATAAATATGCGACGATTTGCCCATATCATTCGGAGGAAAAATGAAAAAGAAAAAACAAACGGGCGCGCCCATCTCCCCGCCGACGAGCGTTGAGATACTCGGCAGGCGCGAACTTTTGATATCAGGCTGCACGGGGATACTTCATCTGACGGAGGAAAAAATAGGCGTGCGCGCCAAAAAAACGTCGGTGTGGATATGCGGCGGCGGCCTTGTCGTATCGTGGGCGGGAAGCGGGCGGCTGATGATACGCGGGCGGATAGACTCGCTTGAATACAAGGGGGACGAGTGATGCGCGGCGGCTTTTTTCGCCCGCTCTACCGCGTCAGCGTGCCGCAGGCGAGCGCGCGGGGGCTTATTTCCGCAATGGTCAGCCGCGACGTGCCGTTTTCGGATATCGAGAGATGCGGGGATGAGATAATATTTCACATACGCCGACGCGACAGAGCCGCCGTTTTCGATATGGCCAAGCGGCTGAACGTTCCCGCAAAATGCGAGCTTTCGGGCTTTTTTGCGCTGATGAAAAAATACCGTCGGCGCGCGGGGCTTCCGATAGGCGCGCTTATCGCGGCGGCGATGGTGCTGATATCGTCAAAGTTCGTGTGGGACATACGCTACCCCGAGGGCACGCCGGCGGAAGTCGAGGCGGCACTTGCACAGCGCGGCTTTACACTCGGCGCGTATCTGCCCGGCCTTGACCTTACGGGGATATGCCAAAGCGTCACATCCGAAAGCGAGGATATCTCTTGGCTTTCGATAAATATGCACGGCACGGTGGCGCATATCGAGTACAGGATGCGGCTTGAAGGCGAGCGGGAGGATATATCCGAGCCGTCGAATCTTGTCGCGTCGTGCGACGGGCAGATAGTTCGCATTGAGGCTGTCGGCGGCAAAAGCGAGGTCAAAATCGGGCAGACGGTCAAAGCCGGGGACGTGCTTTTGAGCGGCGTTATCGACTCCGAGGCGCTGGGGTATCGCCTTGTGCGCTCGCGCGGGGAGGTGTTTGCCGCCGTTTCAAAAACGTTTACGGCGTGCTGTCCGCTGGATATTACCGAGAAAATGCCGACGGGACGCACAAAAACGGTGAAAAATATAAAATTTTTCTCAAATTTTTCCGAAAATGAAAAAAATATAGATACAACTTTCAAAAAATATGATACAATAGAGAAAACGGAACGGCTGACGGTGTTTGGCGTGCGCTTGCCTGTGTACGTCAGGCGGACGACGCTTATCGAGTACGAGGATGAAAACGTGACGTTATCCGAGAGCGACGCCGAAGCGCGCGCCACGGAGGACGCGCTTTTGCAGATCGAAAAAACGTGCGGCAAAAGCGAAGTCACGTCGACGTCGAAAAAAGTCGAAATAAGCGACGGGAAAGTTTACGTCAGCATAACCGTCGAATACGTCACAAACATAGCAACGGAACAAAAAATAAAGACGGAGCAAAAATAATGTTTGAAAAAATAATCTACACAAATTCAAGCGAGCAAACGGCGGAGCTGTTCGGGAATTTCGATTTCAACGTGTCCGCCGTCGAGCGCGCCTTCGGCGTTGAGATAGTCAACAGGGACACGGATAAAACGGCGGGCGACGCCGTTGTGATCCGCGGCGAGGCGAGCGACGCTGTCCTTGACGCCGTATCGGTGCTTGAATATCTTATCGGCATGATAAAAATGGGAAGCGAGCTTTCCGAGCAGAGCGTTTCTTACGTCATAAACACGGTAAAGAGCGGCGAGCCGCTTGAAAACTTCGGCGACGACTGCATTTGCGTAACGACAAAAGGCCGCCCGATAAAAGCAAAGACGGTAGGGCAGAAGAAATATATAGACGCGATAAAGAAAAACACCGTTGTGCTCGGTCTCGGCCCGGCGGGTACGGGAAAAACTTTTCTCGCCGTCGCCGCCGCGTCGACAGCTCTGAGAAACAAGGAAGTCAGCCGCATCATTCTGACGCGCCCTGCAGTCGAGGCGGGGGAAAAGCTCGGGTTTTTGCCGGGCGATCTTCAAAACAAGATCGACCCGTATCTGCGCCCGCTTCACGACGCGCTTTTTGAAATGCTCGGCGCCGAGGCTTACGCGCGGCACATCGAGCGCGGAACGATAGAAATAGCGCCGCTTGCGTATATGCGCGGGCGCACGCTTGACGACAGCTTTATAATTCTCGACGAGGCGCAGAACACCACCCCGGAGCAGATGAAGATGTTTCTCACAAGGCTCGGGACAGGCTCAAAGGCGGTAGTGACGGGCGACCTTACGCAGCGCGATCTTCCCTTCGGCGCGCGAAGCGGACTTGTCGAGGCGGAGAAGATACTCGACGGGATAGACGACATCGCCATCCACCGCTTTACAGAGCGCGACGTGGTACGCCACAAGCTTGTGCAGAAGATAATCCTCGCGTATGAGAAATTCGAGCGCGAAAACGCGGCGAAAAATGCAAAATACAAAGTTAAAAAGGACGTAAAATGAAGCTTAAAATTTTCTTTTCAAACAATCAGAAAGCGGTAAAAATCACCCCGGAAATAAAAAAGCTGCTCCGTCACGCGATATCGACGGCGCTCGACTATGAAAAATTCGACAAAAACGCCGAGGTGTCGGTGAGTTTCGTTTCAAACGAGGAGATACGCTCGCTCAACCGCGATTACAGAAACGTCGACCGCGAAACAGACGTGCTTTCCTTCCCCATGTACGAGGGGGATGACGATATTGACGTTTATTCCGATTCGGCGGTGCTTGGCGACATCATAATCTCCGCCGAAAAAGCAGTGGCGCAGGCGGCGGAATACGGCCACAGCGTCGAGCGCGAGCTTGCGTTCCTCGCCGTTCACTCAACTCTCCATCTGCTCGGCTACGATCACGAAACGTCGCCCGAGGATGAGGCGGATATGTTTTATCGGCAGGAAGAAATACTTAAACTCGCGGGAATACCGCGCCGGGAGGGGACAAAATGAAAAAGACGCTTTTCGCGGCGCTGATAGGCCGCCCCAACGTCGGCAAGTCGACGCTGCTTAACTTTATGCTCGGCAAAAAGGTATCTATCGTTTCAAACAAGCCGCAGACAACGCGCACGCGCATAACGGGCATCATGTCGCGCGGCGACGTGCAGTACGTCTTTCTCGACACGCCCGGCATCCACCGCCCGAAAAACAAGCTCGGCACATTTATGGTAAAGACGGCGAACACCGCCGTCGGCGACGTCGACGTCGTTTTGTGGCTTATCGAGGCGGGCGACAAGATAGGGCCGGTTGAGGAAATGCTGATGAAAAAGCTTGAGAGCGACGGCGTTCCGACGATACTGCTTATAAACAAGACCGATATTTCGGGCGCTGAGGAAATCGGCGAAACGATACTGCGCTTTTCAGAGCGGTTTGAATTTGACGCGGTCATCCCCGTCAGCGCAAAGACGGGGGACAAGGTCGAGGATATATTCTCGGAGATCGACAAATTCGCGTATGAGAGCGAGTGGATATTCCCCGACGATATGTTTACCGATCAGCCTGAGCGCGTTATCGCCTCGGAAATAATACGCGAAAAGCTCCTGCAAACGCTTGACAAAGAGGTGCCGCACGGGACTGCCGTCGTCATCGAGGAATTTTCAGAGAGCGAGGAAATGATAAAGATCCGCGCCGAGATCTTCTGCGAAAAGGAATCGCACAAACCGATCATCATCGGCAAGGGCGGGCGCGAGCTTAAACTTGTCGGCACGCGCGCAAGAGAAGATATGGAGCGCTTCTTCGGGGTAAAGGTTTACCTCGATCTTTGGGTGAAGGTCAAGGAAAAGTGGCGCGAGAGCGAAATGGGGATAGCAAACTTCGGCTTCAAAAAAGAAGAATTCTGATATGATCGAAACGATAAGAGGCGTGATCCTTGCCGAAACGGCTGTCGGGGATTACGACAAATTTATGACTGTGTTGACCGAGCGCGGCACGATGTCCGTGTTCGGAAACGGAATAAAAAGGCTGAAAAGTCCGAATTTCGTCGGCACGCAGCTTTACTCGTACTCGGAGTTTACCGTAGCGCAGAAGGGCGACAAGTATTATCTGCGCGAGGCCTCCCTTATCGAGAGCTTTTTCGCCATGCGGAACACCATTGAGGGCATCGCCCTTGCAAGCTATATTTCGCAGGTGGCTGTCGATCTTTCCGTTGAAGGCGAGGGCGCGCGGGAGCTTTTGCGCCTTGTTCTGAACTGCTTTTACATCATATCCGAGGGCAAAAAGCCGATCGGGCAGGTAAAGGCGGTGTTCGAGCTGCGCGCGCTGGCGGACGCGGGATACGCCCCCGACATCGTCGGGTGCAACGGATGCGGCAAATACAACCTTAACGTATATTATTTCGACGTTGAGGGCGGCAATTTTCTTTGCGAGGACTGCTTTCGCCGCCGGAACGCCGATTTTGAGGACGCGCTCCGCCGTGAGAGCGAAAGCGATGGCATTTATTCCGGGGCAAGGCTTATCATGATCCTTTCGCCCGACGTTTACGTCGCGATGAGGTATATTTTATACAGCCGCCCGGAGCGGATATTCGCGTTTGAGATTCGCGACGGCGCGCTTGACGAGCTTTGCGACGTTTGCGAAAAGTACGTCACCTGCCACATGGAAAAAAACTACCGCACGCTCGATTTTTACAACAGCGTGGTGAGAAAGAAAGACTGACGTGCGGCGTCGCCATGATTTTTTTGCGGTGTATTGACTTGGCGATATTTTTATGATATACTTGAAAAAACAACATGATTCGACAAAAACTGAAAGGGGTCATACATATGAAATACTGTTCAAAATGCGGCGCCGAGCTTATGGATGAGGCTGTTATCTGCCCGAAATGCGGATGCGCCGTCGGCGAAAACAGACCGGCAAACACAACAACGGCAAATTCTACAAACGGTTTTGCGATAGCGGGATTTGTTCTGGCATTCTTCTTTCCTCTGCTTGGTATCATTTTCGGCGCGATGGGAATTTCCAAGGCGAACAAAATGGGCGGCAGCGGCAAAGGTCTTGCGATAGCGGCGGTTATAATTTCGTCGATCGCAACCGTTATCAGCTTTATCGTTTTCGCAACGTCATTTACGGCAATAATGGCATATATTGCAAACGAGATCCGTTAAATCAAGATAAAAGCGGCGCTTTGCCGCTTTTTGTTTTGTCCCTTATTGACAAATCACGAGATTTATGATATTATTCAAACAGTCGATGACATTATTCGATAATTTTTTCAAAAGGAGAACATACCATGAAATACTGCACAAAATGCGGTGCCGAGCTTATGGACGAGGCTGTTGTCTGCCCGAAATGCGGATGTGCCGTTGAAAGCTCAAAACCCGCTCCCGCACAGACAGAGCGCAAAATGACAGGTCTTCAGACAGCTGCGTTTGTATTTATGATCCTTTCCACGATCGTATCTGCAATCGCCATCATCCCGCTTGCTTGGTGCATACCGATGACTGTTTCTTACAGCAAAAAGATCAAAAACGGCGAGCCTGTAAGCGTTGGCTTTAAGGTTTGCACACTTCTTTTCGTCAGCATTATTTCGGGCATCCTTATGCTCGTCGATTCCGACAACTGATAATAAGCGTCAAAAAAAGCGGCTCTGCGAGCCGCTTTTTTATTTTTCAATATTACATAAGGCTTTTGAACATAGCCTTGATATCGTCGATGCTGACGTCTTTCGGGTTGCCGGGGCGGCAAGCGTCGTTGTATGCGTCAAGGGAGAGCGCGTCAAGGTCCTCCTCTTTGACAATGCCGCGAAGCGACATTTCGATGCCGACGTCTTCCCCGAGCTTGCGGACCGCGTCGACAGCCGCTTTTCTGTACTCGTCCTGAGTCATACCGTCAACGCCCGCAACGCCCATGGCGCGCGCTATCTCGCGGTATTTTTCGCCCGTGCATTCGGCGTTATACGCCATTACCGTCGGGAGCAGGATCGCGCAGGCCTTGCCGTGCGGCGTATCGTAGTATGCCGAAAGCGTGTGCGCCATTGAATGATCGACGCCGAGTCCGACGTTTGAAAATCCCATACCGGCGACGTACTGGCCGAGCGCCATGCCCTCTCTGCCCTCGTCGGTATTTGCAACAGCGCCGCGCAGGCTGCGGGAAATTATCTCGATGGCTTTGATGTGGAACATATCGGAAAGCTCCCACGCGCCCTTTGTGATGTAGCCTTCAATGGCGTGCGTCAGCGCGTCCATACCAGTCGCGGCCGTAAGCCCCTTGGGCATCGACGACGACATATCGGGATCGACAACGGCGACGATCGGAATATCGTGCACGTCAACGCATACGAATTTGCGCTTCTTCTCAACGTCAGTGATGACGTAGTTTATCGTTACCTCGGCAGCCGTGCCGGCCGTTGTCGGAACTGCGATTATCGGCACGCACGGGTTCTTTGTCGGCGCAACGCCTTCAAGGGAGCGCACGTCTGAAAATTCGGGGTTGGCAACGATTATGCCGATAGCTTTTGCGGTGTCCATCGCTGAACCGCCGCCGATAGCGACGATAACGTCGGCACCGCTCTTTTTGAATGCGGCAACGCCGCCTTTTACGTTTTCGATAGTCGGGTTTGCTTTGATGTCGGTATAAACGTCGTAAGGTATGCCCGCCTTGTCAAGCAGGGACGTAACCTTTGCCGATACGCCGAATCTTACAAGATCGGGGTCGGTTGCGACGAACGCTTTTTTGAAGCCGCGCGCTTTGATCTCCTCGGGAACGGCGACGATCGCGCCCTTGCCGTGATACGACGTTTCGTTCAGTACAAATTTCTGCATGGTGATCTCTCCTTATATATTCAGTATTTTTTCATGTGTTTTTATATAAAAAGCCGACGTTAAGCCGGCTTTTTCGTTATCAGATAACGTCCTCGTCCTTCTTTGAAGGAATGGGAGCAAGAAGGTATCTGTCGTAATTTTTAAGAACGGCTTTTGTAAACATCTTCGCGCCGAAATAGTTTGTCGTAAGGCCGGAAAGCTCGCTCGATACAACGTAGCAATCGCTGTTGAACAAAACGGGTATAACTGCCGCGTCGTCGATGAGAATACGCTCTGCGGCGTAAAGGAGCTGCGCTTTTTCTTTTTTCTTCGTTGCTGAGAATGCCTCGTCGATAAGAGCGTCGTATTCCTCGGATGAGTAGCCGTAAATGCCGGGCACGTTCTTGTAGCCGCCGTCCTCGTTGAAAGCGGACGTGTCAACACTGCCGCTGTACTGCGTTGCGAACTGCGCCAGATCGTATATTGCAAACGGCGAGAGCATTTGCAGATCAAGACCGATTATGTCATAGCTCTTTGATTTGAGCGCGTCCTCATACTGCTTTGCGTTGTACTCGCGGCGCGTGACGGTAAAGCCGAGCGACTCCCATACTTCCTCCGCGTAAACGGCGAGAGCCTTTTCCTTACTGTAAGAAATGGAACCGTAGCTGTCGTTTGCCTCGTCCTTGCGGTAGATAAGCTCGATATCATACGAAGCGGGATTTATGCCGGACTTCGCTATAAGTTCTTTCGCTGAGTCAAGATCCGCGGCGCTCGATATGACCTTGCCCGCGTGGCTTCTGAACTTGGAGCCTTTGGCGGTGTCAAATATCATCGAGGGGATAAGTCCCGTCGCCGCCTCGTGTCCCGTGCCGACAAGTTCGCTTGCCGCATACGCTCTGTCAAGCGCGATGCTCAGCGCCTGTCTTACCGCGGCGTTGGCAAAGAGCGGGTTATCGTAGTTGAACACGTAGGAATAAGTCGAGGCGAGTTTATCGTATTTTATCTGGCTCTTTTTGAAATTATACGTCGTTTCAAGCGTGAGGTTTGAAACGTAGAACAGCTCTTTGTCGGCAAACATCGTAACGATGTCGCTTTCCGCTTTTGACGTTGTGGCTACGACGTCAAAGTCGAGCGGCTCTTCATAGTGAAGGATTATTCTGTACGGGTAAACGTATTTGTCCTTGTCCTCGGTGTGAATATCCTGTTTGAGATAATAGTACGATGAACGCTCGAGGATGACGCTGTCCGTCGTGTTGACCTGGCCGTCGCTCGACACGCCGGTGAACTTCTTTACTCTGAACGGGCCGTTTGTCGCAAGGTCCTGGCTTGAATACGACCACGTATTCTTGTACGGGTCGACCTTGTTTTCACGAAGCGGAACAAGCGCGGGGCTTGCAAGGTTGTAGATGAACTGATCGGTGTCGGCTCCCTCTTCAAATATCACCACAAGCTTTGTGGCGCTGGAAGCGTAAAGGCCGATGTCGTCAATGCCGATATATCCCTCTTTTGCATCTTTTGCGCCCTTGATGGCGTAAAGCAGAGGAGCCGCGCCCGAGGCAAAGTCCGGATCGAGGATGCGTTTCCATGCGTAGACGATATCGTTTGCCTGAACGAGCGAACCGTCGCTCCAATATGTATCGCCTATCCATATCGACAGCATCTTATTGCCCTCGCGGTCGGTGCCGAACTCATACCTTTTGGCAAGAGCTTTTGACACGTTGCCGCTCTTATCGAGCTTGAAAAGCCCCTCGAAAATAAGGGAAAGGATCTTTACGCTGTTTTCGTCCGTGTACGCCGTTGCGGGATCGAGATTTATCGTCTTTGTTCCCATATAAACGTCGATTACGGCGCCGTTGCCGTTGGGATCGCTTTCGCTGACCTTGATCTTGGTGCAGCCCGTAACGATTACGGCGAGCATCGTAAGCGCAAGCGCAAGTGCTATGATCTTCTTCATTTGATATTCCTCCGGAACAGGTATTTCCGCCGCCGGACGCGGTTTTTTCGCCGCGTTCGGTCGTTAGTTGTGCATTTTAACGCAATTATAAATATATTATACTCTAAAATCAGTGATAAATCAAATCCTATTTGAAAAAATCACAATATTTGTTGACTTTTACAAAATAGCCCGCCGATTGTTGTGTATTTTAACAAATCCACAGCCAAACTCAGATCTTTCTTTCCATAAGGTCTGCGTTTGCCACTTGTTTTGTTTTGAGGTCGATGACGACTGTCTTTATTTCGTAGCCGCCGAGGGTGAATTCCTCGGTAAAGTCGATGGCGGGGAGGGTGAGCGTCGTTTTTCTCTCTTGCGCTGTCGGGTTGAACAGTCTGATGACAGACGCGCCGCTCTTTTCCGCCTTTTTGAATACGGCAAGGGTGATAACGTCGTCGGAGAGGGACGCAAACGGTTTTATCGTGTCCTCAACGCTCTTGTCGCATCCCGTCGGGAAGAACGAAAGCGCCATCGGAGCTTCGGCAAGCGCCGCCGCTTCGCGCTCGATCTTTTCAAGCCGCGCGCAAGCTTCCCCGCCGTTTATAACGAATGTGTAGTCGTGTTCGCCCTGATCCATAAACGGAGAGAATCTGTCCTGCTCCATAATGTACGGCTTGCGCACGGAGAAGTCGCTCTTGCCCGCCGAGTAGCCGGGGGAGCGGAGGAGCGTTATGCGGTATTCGTCGCCGTTGTAGTCGGAGCCGTAAGTGCAGTCGTTGATGACGGAAAGCGCCGTGTCGCCGCATGAAATGACGTTCCATTTATGGCTTACCATTTCGTCGCCGTTTGAAAGAAGCGTTTCGCTTCCGTATGCCGTCTGACCGATGAACGTGCCGCCTTTGACTGTCGGCAGGGCGAGTTTGAGCATCGTCATTTTCTCGTTCCAGTAGACTTTTTCTTTTACGGTAAACGACGTGCCGCGCTTTGCGAAAACGTATCTTCTTGCGATGAAAGAATGCTCGTATTCAAACAACGCCTCGACGATGGTGCGGACGTCGCCGTCCTCGATAACGCGCACGGGCGCGGGACGGGAGCCGTCGATGATGCCCGAAAATCTTGCGGCTTCATCGGCGCTCATAAGGCGGAACTCGCCTTTGACCTCGCGGAACGATTTTTCCTTGTGCGCCCACGAATTTTCGTCGTCTTTGATGGCAAGTGGACGAAGCGAGTTTTCAAACAGCACCTCTTTTTCTCCGACTGTGTATTTGTCGATAAGTCCCGTTTTGAGATTTACTTTTACGCTCATCTCGCCGTTGTCGAAAACGTAGTATTCGCCGCTTGGCTGAACGTGCGGCGCGGGATTTTCGCAAAGCTCCATTTTTACATCGTATCTCGACATCGAGCCTGCGGGAAGCGTTGCCTCGAAAACGGTTTTTATGCGCCAGTCGACGTTGAAGTTCGACATTTCATGCTCGCGCTGGGACGGAATCTCGACGCCGTTTTGGTAAACGTGCGGAACGGAGTAAAGCTCGCGGTTTTTGTTCTGGTCGGGCAGGTTGTACTCGACCTCGACGACCTTTTTCACCTCAAACGGATGCGGGTTGTAGACAAATACGGGTATCTCGCCGTCGGCGGCTTTCTTTTTGTCGGAGCAGAGCGCGATGAACGCGCGTATCTTCTCTGCGCGAAGCTCGGTAAGTCCGTGCCCCGCGACAGCCTGCGCGTATTCGCCGACAGGCTCGACGGACGATCCCGGAAGGATATCGTGAAATTCAACCCACAAAAGGTCCTTCGTCGCGCGCGCTATCGCGTCGACGGGATATGACGACACGCCCGCCATAAGCGCGTGAGCGGCGAGCTTTTCCGTCATATACAGCTCGTTTTCAAGCTGGCGGTGTATCTTTTTTGTGCGGATCATCGACGTATAGCAGCCCGTGTAGCGCGGGTTCATAATGCCGTTGTAATCGGGGAGCTTTTCCGTTTTTTTAAGCTCGTCAAAGTAGTTTTCGGGTGTTGAGTGGATGATGTTGAAGTCCTTTTCCCGCTCGGCGAGGGCTGATATTTTCTCCATATCTATTTTGGACGGGCCGCCGCCGTGGTTGCCGATGCCCCAAAGCACCATGCCGACCTTGGCGCCGCGGTTTTTCTCCATCCAGCCTTTTATCTTCTCGTCGGCTTCGCCGCGGTGCGATTCATACGAGTTGTATGCGCGCGAGCAAGCGATCTTCGAGCCGTCAAAGCCCACCCAGTTGAACTGTTCGCCCGGCAGATCGAGCATATCGGGTTCGGGGCGGCAGAATATATATGAGTCGTACCCCACCTTTTTCAGTATATCCACAAGGCCGCGGGAGTGACCGAAAGCGTCGAAGTTTATCGCCGTTCTCGGCTCAACGCCGAATTTATCGAGGAAATAATACTTGCCCGCAAGTATCTGGCGCACAAAGCTCTCGCCCGACGGGATATTGCAGTCAGGCTGGATGTACCAGCCGCCCATTATGTGCCATTTGCCCGCTTTGACAAGCTTTTGTATGCGGGTAAAGAGCGCGGCGTCATTCTGTTCCACCCATTCGTAGAGCATCGCCTCGTTGTGACAAAAGATAAAGCCGTCGTAGTTTTCGCAAAAATCGGCGGCGACGCGGAACGTCGACAGCGTTTCGGCAACGCCTTCCTCGACCTCCCACATCCACACGGGATCGATGTGCGCGTTGCAGATGAGATGAAGATTTTTCATTTTTCCCTCCGAGAAAATAACATTACAGCATAATTCTATCACGAAACACTCTCTTTTTCAAGCGTTATCAAAAATAAAAAAATTTTTTGATTTACTATATACAAAACGGTCGATTTATGGTAAAATCATAATATAAATGAAAGAGGGGCGATGGATATGGGGTTTCACTTCAAGGACAAAAACGAGATCAAGACGTTTATCCTGTATCTTTTGACGCAGATAGACCGCCCCGTCGACGTTGCGACGCTCAACGACATCGTCGTTCAGGACGATTTTGTAAACCAGTTCGATTTTATGGACGCGTTCTTCGAGCTGTGCGAATCGGGCGCCGTTACAAAGCAGACGCTCGGGGACGACGAGGTGTTCTCCGTTTCTCAAAAGGGGCGCAGCGCCGTCGAGCTGCTTGAAGGCGACCTTATCGGGCAGATAAAGGAACGCGCCGCCCGCTCCGCCATGCGGTTGCTCTCTTTCAGGCGCACGGGGGCAAAGGCTTCATCGAAAATTACGCAAAGGGGAGAGGGCGCATCGCTTGAGCTGCTCATAACCGACGATCTCGGCAAGCGATTTGACCTTACGCTGAATATCGACTCGGCGCGGCGCGCCGAAGCGATAAAGCGCAACTTTGACGACAACCCCGAATTTGTTTACCGTGCCGTTCTCGGCGTTTTGTCGGGCGACATAAATTACTTGTCGGACGCGTGGCTCTCCGACGTGGACTCCGTAAACGACGCGGACGCAAAACAGTCATGAACGCTCAGCGTTTTTGAATAAAACTATATAAGGAGGACAATATGGCAAAAAAATCATCGCATGATCTCGGCAGGATCATCATCAGCATTATTTACATAGTGCTCGGCGCAGGCTCGCTTATCGCTATCGTCAACGCGGTCAAAAACTTTGACGTGTGGGCAATTCTCGCTTGCGTCGGCGGAGTTGTAATGTTCTTTGCCGGACTTCTCGGTCTGTTCAATGCAAAACCCGGCATTTGCCGCATTCTCGGACTCATCGTGTTTGTTCTTGCGGCTATTTCGTTTGTTAAAGCGATCATCGCCGGCGCATTCACGTCCTTTATGACGTGGGTCTACCTTGTTCAGGCAATAATTGCTTGGTACTTTGTCATTTGGATAAAGGGGAACAAATAATCTGTCGTCGGGAAGGCACGGAAAGCGCGCCTTCCCGAATTTCGCTTTTTTGCCGCATTTCGCGGCTTGAAATACATTTACGCATAAATCTAAGGAGATCAAAATGAACGTACTCGCAATAGGCAACAGCTTTTCACAGGACGCGACGAGATATCTGCGTCAGATAGCCGAGGCGCGCGGCGAATATATGCGCGTCGTAAACCTTTACATCGGCGGATGCCCGCTGTACCGCCACTACAACAATCTTTTGCACGACGCACGCGCATACTCGCTTGAATACGGCGGCGAAACGACGGGGTTTTACGTGTCGATCCGCCAGGCGCTCCGCGCGCGCAAATGGGACGTTATAACGCTTCAGCAGGTCAGCCACAAAAGCCCGAGATACGAAACGTATCAGCCGTACCTCGACGTACTCGCGGCGGAATGCCGCAGGCTTTGCCCCGACGCGAAGCTTTACATCCATCAGACGTGGCCGTATGAGGACGGCTCAAAGCGGCTGTGCGAGGAAATGGGATACAAGACGAGCGACGATATGTTCTCCGACATAAAGGACGCTTACGGCAAGGCGGCAGAGGCCGTCTGCGCCGACGGGATAATCCCCTCGGGACGCGCGATGCAGCTGCTTATAAAGTCTGGCCTTACGGCGCACAGGGACACATTCCATGCCAATTTGGGATTCGGCAGATACACCCTCGGCCTTACGTGGTATGCAACGCTTACCGGCAACGACGTCAGCGGCGACAAATACTGCGCACTTGACGAGCCGGCGGACGAAAAAACGCTTGAAATATGCAGAAAAGCCGCGCAGACGGCGGCCGACGAATACAAAAAGAATAATTAAGGAGAGTCACTTATGGATCGCACCTCAAAGGAAAACTACTATCTCGATATAGCGCAGACGGTAGCGGAGCGCAGCACCTGCCTGCGTAAATCGTACGGCGCGATAATCGTTAAAAACGACAGTATAATTTCGACAGGCTACAACGGCGCGCCGCGCGGCAGAAAGAACTGCTGCGACCTTGGCGTTTGTATGCGCGACAAGCTCGGGATACCGAGGGGCGAAAGGTACGAGCTTTGCCGCTCCGTTCACGCGGAAGCCAACGCGATAATCTCGGCTCCCCGCGACCAGATGATCGGCGCGACGCTGTATATGGCGTGCCTCGATTCAAAAACGGGCGGGCTCGTTTCCGGCACGTCGAGCTGTATGATGTGCAAGCGTCAGGTAATAAACGCAGGCATAGAAAAAGTCGTCGTGCGCGACACGGCGACAGATTTCCGTATAATCGACGTCAACGAATGGATTGACAACGACGACAGCCTTTCGGGCGTTTTCGGATACTGATAAAAAAATTGCTGTTGCAAACGCAACAGCAATTTTGTATGCTTAAATTTCAGCGGGAACTGTCGACGCTTCGGCGTCGGGGTTTTCTTCAAGGAATTTCTTGTACGCCGAAATGACGGCGCTTTCGATAGCGACGCGCGCACGCGAGTTGATCGGGTGAACGATATCGCGGAATTCCCCGTTTGGATTTTTCTTTGCCGGCATTACGACAAACGTCTTGTCGCCTGAGCTTACGATCTTTACGTCGTGAAGCGCAAGCTCATTGTCAAACGTGATCGAAACGATCGCTCTCATCGGCCCTTCCGAAAAAATTTTTCTTACCTTTACTTCAGTTACTTCCATTTTTTATCTCCCTCCCGGCGCAAACACACGCCAACGTAACATTTTATGCGGGGGTTTTCATATTATGATAAATGAAGATTCCCGATGTCACTCCTTAGAGAGCATAATAATGAACTTTTCCCGATGATAACTATTATAATGTATAAATATGAATTTTGTCAACACAAAAAAATAATTTTTTGTAAACACTTTCAGTAAAATTTACGTAAAAAAACCAAAAATTCGGAGGGTTTATGCAAAAATCTGTCGTATACGATAAATTAAAGTCGACAAAAAGCATCTTTTTCGTCGGCATCGGCGGCGTCAGCATGGCGTCGCTTGCAAGATACGCAAGGTCAAAAGGGTACGCGGTGCGCGGCTCCGACAGCGTTGAGAGCGAGGAGGTGCGCCGTCTTATCAGTGAGGGGTTTGACGTTGTTATCGGGCACAGCGAGGACTCGGTGAGCGGCGCCGACCTTGTTGTTTACACGGCCGCCGTCGGAGAAGACAACCCGGAACTTGCCGGAGCGAAAAAGCTCGGCATACAGACGGCGTCGCGGGCGCAGTTTCTCGGCGCCGTAATGGCGGACTACCGCGTGCGCATCGGCGTTTCCGGCTCGCACGGCAAATCGACGGCGACGGCGATGATCTCCGATTTGATGCTTTTCGCAAAGAAAAACCCCACCGTTATGTGCGGGGCAAGCGTGCCGGGACTCGGCGGCGCGTATCGCGTCGGCGAGAAGGATTTTTTGTTTGAGGCGTGCGAATACCGCGACTCTTTCCTTTCCCTTTACCCCAACGTCGCGGTGATACTGAACGTCGACCTCGACCACACAGACTACTTCAAAGATATGGACTCGCTGATCGCTTCATTTTCAAAATTTGCGAAGATATCGTCCGACGACGGCGGCTCGGTTATCGTTTGTGCCGACGACGACGGGGCGGTCACGGCCGCCGAGAACGAATTTGCAATAACTTTCGGCATTGAGCGCGAGTGCGACTACCGCGCAAAAGATATCGTGATGACGGGCGGGTTCGCTTCGTTTTCGGTCGAGAGGTGCGATGAGCCTTTCATCGAACGTATCACCCTTTCCGTGCCCGGCAGGCACAATATTTACAACGCGCTTTCAGCCGTTACGGTGGGCGATCTTATCGGCGTAAAAGCCGACGATATTGCGCGCTCCCTTTCTAATTTTCGCGGCATTTCGCGGCGGTTTGAGAAGATAAAAAGCTATATGGGAGCTGATATTTACGTCGATTACGCGCACCATCCGCGCGAGATCGAAGAAACGATAAAAACGGCGAGGAGCATCTGCCGCGGCAGGCTTATAACGCTGTTTGAGCCGCACACTTACTCGCGCACAAAGGCGCTGTTTGACGGATTTGCCCGCGCGTTTGACGCGGCCGACGAAAAGCTGTTCGTCGACATCTACGCCGCAAGGGAGCGCGACGACGGGACGGTGACGTCAAAAATGCTTGCCGACGCCGCGGGCGGCGAATATTCGGCTTCGTACAGCGACGCGGCGCAAAGGATCGGGCAGATATGCAAAGACGGCGACACGGTGCTGATCCTCGGCGCCGGGACGGTTAACAAAGTCGCAGATATGATAGGAGGCTGATATGCACATACCTACTTTGCCGACAAAGGACGTTTCCGTTATATCTTTTTCCGACGCGCTGAAAATGGCGCGCCAGCCTCAGGATTACGATGAGCAAAAGTGGCTTTACGTGCCGCCGTTTTACACGGAGTACAGGTATATTCTCGGCACGGCGGGGAAAGATCCGCTTATCTGCATCGGGATAAACCCGTCAACAGCCGCGCCGAATTCTCTTGACAACACGCTGAAATCGGTCTTGCGCGTGGCGAAGAACAACGGCTACGACGGCTTTATTATGCTCAACGTCTACCCGCAGCGCGCGACCGATCCCGACGATATGGAAAACGAGCGCAACGCCTATCTTCACACGCAAAACCTTGACGCGTTTGAATATGCGCTCTCCCTCTCCGAGAGCCGCGCCGTCTGGGCCGCGTGGGGGACGATAGTCGAGCGGCGCGAGTATCTTATCTCTTGTATGTCAGATATGGTGCGAATCGGGAAAGCGTTCGGCGCGCGCTGGCTTACGGCAGGCAAAAAAAGTAAAGCGGGGCACCCGCATCACCCGTTGTACCTCAAAGCCGACAGCCCGCTTGAAGATTTCGATATCGACGCATACATAGATTCGATCAAATAAACGCGCATCTCCCCTCACCCGCAAAGGCGGGTGATTTTTTTGCGCGCAAAAACAAAAAATCGCCTCAAAACACATTGACAACGGGGGCTGAAATATTATATAATATATATACTTGTATAAAATAGGAAAAAATTTCAAAAAATACAGGAGAATAAAATGGTCAGAAGCATGACTGCCTTCGGGCGAGCAAGGGAGGAGCGCGGCGGACGCGACATCTTAGTTGAGATAAAATCGGTCAACAACCGATATCTCGACTGCACGGTAAAAGTTCCGCATCTGTTTTCCTACTTTGAGGAAAAAATAAAATCATACGTATCAAAGCGCGGCATATCGCGCGGGAAAGTCGATATTTTCGTGCGCATCGACGTACTTGAACAGGACGGCGTTGAGATAAAGCTCGACGAGGCTTACGCCAAAAGCTATATCGAAGCATTGCGGCGCCTTAGCGCCGACTTCGGTCTTACCGACGACATAACTACCTGCCGCGTGGCGCAGAACAGGGACATCTTCGCCGTCAAGAGCGCGGAGGAGGACGCCGAGGGCGAGTGGGCAAATTTTTTGCCCGTGCTTGAGAGCGCCGTTGACGCTTTCATCGCGTCGCGCGAGCGCGAGGGCGAAAATATGAAGGCCGACATCTGCGCCAAAAAGGCGCGCGTTGTCGAGCTTGTTTCAAAAATCGGGCCGCTTTCCGAGCGCGACAAGGCGGAGCAGTTTGAAAAGCTGAAAGCGCGCATAAAGGAGCTTTGCGGCGACGTTTCGATCGACGAGGGGCGCATTGTCACCGAATGCGGAATATACGCCGACAAGATCGCCGTTGACGAGGAGCTTGTGCGGCTTGCGTCGCACTTTTCAGAGTTCGACCGCATACTCGCCTCCCCCGAACCTGTCGGCAGAAAGCTCGATTTTCTGCTTCAGGAGATCAACCGCGAAACGAACACTATCGGCTCAAAGGCTTGCGACGCCGAGATCGCGCGCACGGTAGTTGAAATAAAGAGCGAACTTGAAAAAATTCGCGAACAGATACAAAACATCGAATAAACGGGGGCAGGATATGAGATTCATCAACATTGGTTACGGCAACGTAGTTGCGGACAACAGGGTCGTATCGGTGGTTTCTCCCGATTCGGCGCCGATAAAACGTCTTGTTCAGGACGCAAAAGAGGCGGGGCGCGTTATCGACGTTTCGTGCGGCAGACGCACGCGCGCCGTCATCATCACCGACAGCGACCACGTCATCCTTTCGGCTATCGGCACGGAAACGATAGCTTATCGCCTCAGCGGCAACGACGGCGACGAGGATATCGAAAGCGAGGACGAGCGGTGAAGCGAGGGCTTTTGCTTATAATATCCGGCCCTGCCGGCAGCGGCAAGGGTACGGTAATAAAAGAACTGATGGAAAATTCCGACGAATTTGTGTACTCTGTATCGGCGACGACGCGCAAACCGCGCCCGAGCGACGTTGAGGGCGTATCGTACTACTTTGTCAGCCGCGAGGAATTTGAGGACAAAATAGCGCGCGGCGAAATGCTGGAATATGCGGAGTACGTCGACAACTTCTACGGAACGCCGAAGGCGCCCGTCGTGGCGGCGCTTGAAGCCGGCAAGAACGTAATACTTGAAATCGAAACGAAGGGCGCGCTTGCCGTGATGGAAAAAATGCCCGAGGCCGTTTCCGTAATGCTTCTACCGCCGAGCGGCAAAGTCCTTCGCAGAAGGCTTGAAAGGCGCGGCACCGAAACGGCGGACGTTATCGAAAAGCGTATGCAAACGGCAATAAACGAGGTCGAAATGCTGAAATACTACGACTACCTCGTTATCAACGACGAAGACGCGCAATCAAAAGCCGCCGACGATATCCGCGCGATAATAAAAGCGGAAAAGCTCAGCGCCAAAAGGAACGCTGAATTTATAGACAACTATTTTGTTTGAGATAAGGAGAAAAAACATTATGATGATCAAACCGTCGATCGAACAACTTACAAAAGGAGAAATAAACCGCTACGAGCTTGTTATCGCAACGGCAAAATGCGCGCGCATCGTAACAGACGAGTACGTTGAGCAGAGAGAAAAAGCAGACAAACTTGTCGCAAATAAAATGACCGACAAGCCGATCTCCTCGCTTATCGACAACGATCTGCGAAACAAAAAGGCGGTGGAGAACGCCGTTCAGCGCATTTACAGCGGTGAATATAAGATAATACTTCCAAAGCAAGAATAATGTCAGCAATAAAGAGCGTTGCCGTTCACATTCTCGACGTGCCGTACCACATCGACAGCGAATATACCTATTTTTCGGATATGGATATACACGTCGGTGATTTTGTGCTTGTGCCGTTTGGAAAAGCGAACAAAACGAAGGTCGCGCTCGTTGTCGGCGTCGGCGATTGTGCAGATTATTCCGCGCTGAAACCCGTTTACGACAAGGCGGGCGACAATCTTTCGCTCTCCCCCGAGCTTATGGGGCTGTGCGAGTTCATGCGCTCGCAGACGTTTTGCTCCGTCGGCGACGCGGTGAAAAGATTTGTGCCGCCGTCGGCGTTTTTAGGCTCGGAAGAAACGGTCATCTACATCAAAGATCCCGAATTGCCGCTGAACGAAAAGGCGGCGGAGGTCTTTTTGTACGTCAAAGCTCACGCGCCGATAAAGCAGAAAAAGCTGACGGACGCATTCGGCGACGACTGCCGCGCCGTCCTTTCGGGACTGATATCGGAGGGGCTTATCGGCAAGGACGCGCGCCTGCGTGAAAACGACGGCGCTCATACGGAGATAGCGTTTGCAAAAGATGACGCCGACACAAGTCAGCTTTCGCGCGCAAGGACGCCCGCGACGTACCGCGAGATTTTTGAGATCGTCGCCGAGAGCGACGGCATCCCCGTAAAAGACATCGTCGACGCGGGTTACAAGCGCACGCATATAAAGGCGCTTGAAAAGCGCGGGCTTATCGAGATCAAGTCGCGCGAGCTTATACGCAACCACTATGAAAACATCGCCGCCGACGGCGCGCTTCCAACGCTCTCCGGCGAGCAGCAGGCGGCGTTTGACAGGCTTTCTGCTCTTATGCTTGACGAAAAGCCGCACGGCGCGCTGCTTTACGGCGTTACCGGAAGCGGAAAAACGAGCGTTATCCTTTCTTTGTGCAAAAAGGCAGTGGAAAACAAAAAAAGCGCCGTTGTGCTTGTGCCGGAGATAGGGCTTACGTGGCAGTCGGTCATGACGTTTGCAAAAATATTCGGCAGCCGCCTTGCGATAATCCATTCCGCCCTTTCCGACGGGGAGAGATTTGACGCGTACAAGCGCATAAAGCGCGGCGACGTCGACGTTGTACTCGGTACGCGCTCGGCGATATTCTGCCCGCTTGAAAATATCGGGCTTATCGTCATCGACGAGGAGCAGGAACACACATACAAATCGGACACGACTCCGAAATATTACGCGCGCGACATCGCCAGATACCGCGCCGCACACTCGGGGGCGCTTATGCTGCTTGCGTCGGCAACGCCGT
Source organism: Clostridia bacterium (assembly GCA_017447775.1). GTDB lineage: Bacteria > Bacillota > Clostridia > Oscillospirales > CAG-272 > RGIG6816. Next base: position 37,511 of record JAFSMU010000021.1, read on the forward strand.
CGGTCGAGAGCTTTTTCAAGGCGAAAAACGGCATATACGAGCTTGTGGAGCTTAAAAACAGGTACGGCACGGCAAAGCTGCCCGAGGTCATCGTTTCCGATATGCGCGAGGCTGAGCATCCGGCTGACGCGGGATATATCGGCGCGCGCCTTGAACACGAGCTTAAAGAAAACGCCGCGCGCGGGGAGCAGTCGATGCTCTTTTTGAACAGGCGCGGCTACAACAGCTACGTCATCTGCCGTATGTGCGGCTCGGTCGTCGTTTGCCCACGATGCTCCGTGTCGCTGACTTATCACAAAACGAAAACGGGCGGCGCGCTTGTGTGCCACTACTGCGGTCACAGGGAAAAGCCGCCGAGGATCTGCCCGTCATGCTCGTCGGAGCATCTGAGCTACGGCGGATTCGGCACGCAGCTTATCGAGGACGAGATCGCGCAAAAGCTTCCCGGAGCCAGAACGATGCGTATGGACGCCGACTCGACAAAGGGAAAATTTTCGCAGGACGACATTGTCGACGCGTTCTCGCGCGGCGAGGCTGACGTGCTTGTCGGCACGCAGATGATAGCAAAAGGGCATAATTTTGATAACGTGACGCTTGTTGGCGTGCTCGACGCGGATACGTCGCTGTTTATGGACGATTTCCGCGCAAATGAGCGCACTTTTTCCCTTATAACGCAGGTCATAGGGCGCGCGGGGCGCTCAAAGCTCCCCGGCAGAGCAGTTATTCAGACGATGAACCCGTACAACGAAACGATACGGTTGGCGTCGCGCCAGGACTACGACGCGTTTTACGGCGATGAGATCGCTCTTCGCAAATCGCTTGTGTTTCCGCCGTTTTGCGATATAACGACAGTTACTTTTTCATCCGAAGAAGAGGCGCAGGCGAGAAATATATCCGATAGATTCGCCCGCTCGCTCGACACGTCGCGCAAATCGGAATACGCCGACGTGCCGCTGCAGATTTTCGGGCCGTTTGATATGCCCGTTTACAAGATCAAAAACAAATTCCGTCGTCGGATAGTTATAAAGCACAAAAACACAGCCCGCTACCGCAAAATGATAGAAAAGCTGCTGAAAGATTTTTCAAATCGCGCGCGCGGGGCAGTTGCGATATCTGTAGATATCAACCCGACGATAACATAAAGGAGCAAATATGGCTATACTGAACATTCTCAAAGAGGGCGACGAAACGCTGAAAAAGATATCGCGCCCCGTAACTGAAATAACGGACCGCACAAAAACTCTGCTCGACGATATGGCGCAGACCATGCGCCGCGCAAACGGCGTCGGACTTGCGGCGCCGCAGGTCGGTGTTTTGCGCCGCATCGTCGTTATTGAAGTTGAAGAGGGGGAGCTTATCGAGCTTATCAACCCCGAAATAATCAAGACGATGGGCGAGCAGACGGGGCCGGAAGGGTGCCTTTCCGTTCCGGGCAAGCAGGGCACGGTAACGCGCCCGTCATACGTCAAAGTCCGCGCGCTTGACAGAAACGGCGTTATGCGCGAATACGAGGGCGAGGGACTTCTTGCGCGGTGCTTCTGCCACGAGATAGATCACCTCGACGGCAAGCTTTACATATCCATTGCGACAGACATTGAATACGTTGACTGATGATGAGAATTTTATTTATGGGCACGCCGAGCTTTGCGTCGGCGGCGCTTGAAACGATATATGAAAGCAAGTTCGGCGCGGGGATAATCGGCGTCGTAACAAAGCCCGACACGCAAAAGGACCGCGGACACAAGGTTTTGCCGTCGGATGTCAAGATCGCGGCGGAGAGGCTCGGCATTCCCGTCTATCAGCCGGAAACGCTAAAAGACGGCGCGTTCAAGGAAACGCTCGACGCCCTTGCCCCCGATATAATCGTCGTTGCGGCATACGGAAAGATACTGCCGGGTTACGTACTTTTCGCGCCGAAATACGGGTGCATCAACATCCACGGCTCGATGCTGCCGAAATACCGCGGCGCCGCGCCGATACAGCGCGCCATTCTTGACGGCGAGGACGAGATCGGCGTTACGATAATGCAAATGAACGAAGGACTTGACACGGGAGATATGATAATTTCCCGCGCGATGAAGTTTACAGACGAGCCGTTTGGAATTATTTACGACGCGCTTGCAAAGCTCGGCGGCGAAATGGCTGTCGAGGCGCTCTCTCTTATTGAGCAAGGCAAAGCGACGCCGAAAAAACAGGACGACTCAAGATCAACGTACGCCCCGAAGATAGAAAAAGCCGAGTGCGCGATAGATTTTTCGCTCCCGGCTGTTAAGATAAACAACAAGATCCGCGCGCTCTCCCCCGCCCCCGGCGCCATGGCGCGCCTTGGCGGGAAAACGGTAAAGATAATTTCCGCCGCAGTCCTTGACGGATGTGATGGTGAAATCGGGCAGATCGTCGCCGCATCTCCGAAGGGCGACGGGTATATCGACGTCATCACGGGCGACGGCGTTCTTCGCATAACGCGCCTTGTTCCCGAGGGAAAGCGCGAGATGAGCGCGGGAGATTTTGTTCGCGGGCGCGGGTGCGCCGTCGGCGACAAATTTGAGTGAGGTGGAAGATGCTCAGCGCAAGGCAGGCGGCGGTCAGTACGCTGCTTAAAACGGTGCAAAGCCGCGGATACTCTAACATCGAGCTTGACACGGCGATAAAAAAATACGAGCTTACGGGCGTTGAGCGTTCGTTTTTCACCGCGCTTTTTTACGGCGTGATCGAGAGAAAAATCACGCTTGACTATATAATTTCCGCCATTTCATCGCGCAAGATCGAGGATATCGACGCAAAGGTCATGACGATACTCGAATGCGGCGTCTATCAGCTTCGGTATATGGACAAAGTTCCCGAATCCGCCGCCGTTAACGAGAGCGTAAAGCTGTGCGAAAAGTTTTACACGCCCAAAAACAGCGAGGCGTTTGTCAACGCGGTGCTTCGCGGATATATCAGAAAAAAGGACGAGATCGCTTTCCCCGACAAAAAGAAAGAGCCGATAAAATATCTTTCGATAACGTACTCCGTTCCCGAGTGGATATGCTCGCTTTGGGTGCGCGAGCTTGGCTTTTCCGAGTGCGAAAAGCTGCTCGATTCCATCTCTCTCACCCCGAAAATGACGGTGAGGACAAACACGCTTAAAACAGACGAGGCGGCGCTTATCGCGGAATTTGAAAAGCTCGGCGTTATGGCAAAGCGGACAAGGTTTGCTCCGCACGGCGTAAGGCTTCTCGGCCCCGCGCCGATGGAGATCATATCAAAGATCGACGGGCTGTTCTTCGTTCAGGACGAGGCGTCGCAGCTTGCGGGAGCGGCGCTCGGAGCAAAAGAGGGCGACACCGTTATCGACGTGTGCGCCTGCCCCGGCGGCAAGAGCTTTTCGGCGGCGCTCGATATGAACGACCGCGGGCGCGTGCTTTCGTTTGATCTTCACAAAAACAAGCTGGGACTGATAAGCGAGGCGGCGAAAAAGCTCGGAATTTCGATAATTGAAACAAACGTTCAAAACGGAACCGTTCCCCGCCCCGATATGCCGAAATCTGACAAGGTGATATGCGACGTGCCGTGTTCGGGACTCGGCGTTATCGCCAAAAAGCCGGACATACGCCACAAAGGCGAGGATGAGATCAAGGATCTGCCCGCCCTTCAGAAAAAGATACTCGACGTTGCGTCGTCATACGTTTGCGCGGGAGGGGACATCGTATATTCCACCTGCACGCTGCGAAAAGCCGAAAACGAGGACGTTATAAACGATTTTCTCAGTACGCACAAAGACTTTTCGCTTTGCCCGTTTGACGCGGGGACGCTTCACTCAAGCGGAATGATAACGCTTTACCCGCACGTTCACAAGACAGACGGGTTCTTCATTTCAAAACTGCACAGGAACAAGTGATGAAAACCGATATTTTGTCAATGACGCTCCCCGAGCTTACGGAGTTTGTCATCTCCCTCGGCGAGCCGAAATACCGCGCCGGTCAGATTTACGGCTGGCTTATGCGCGGGGAGGATATTTCCGGGATGGGAAACATCCCGAAAAGCCTTAAAGAAAAACTTTCCGACGCTTCGTTTGTAGCGTCCGCGAAGATGATAAACAAGCAGGTATCGCGCGACGGCACGGTGAAATACCTGTACGAGCTTTACGACGGCGAGGCCGTTGAAAGCGTGCTTATGCAGTACAAATACGGGAAAACGATATGCATATCGAGCGAGGTCGGCTGCCCTATGGGGTGCGCGTTCTGTGCGTCGACACTCGGCGGGATAAAGCGGAAGCTGCTGCCCTCGGAGATGCTCTCGCAAGTCATTCAAACGCAAAAGGACGCGGGCGAGCGGATATCGAACATCGTTATGATGGGGATCGGCGAGCCGCTTGACAACTACGACAACGTGATAAAATTCCTTCGCCTTGTCGGCTCCCCCGACGGACTTAATATCGGATATCGCCACATTTCCCTCTCTACCTGCGGAATTGTGGACAAGATATACGCGCTTGCAGATGAGGATTTGCCGATAACGCTGTCGATCTCCCTTCACGCGTCCGACGATGAAACGCGCTCATCCCTTATGCCTGTAAACAACAAATGGAACATCGAAAAACTGCTGACAGCCTGCCGCGACTACTTCAAAAAGACGGGGCGGCGGATATCGTTTGAATACACGCTTGTCAGCGGCAAAAACGACGACGAGCGCGACGCGGCAAGGCTTGCGTCGGTGCTGAAAAAATACTGCGGCACAATGCCGCTTCACGTAAATCTTATTCCCGTCAACAACGTGACCGAGCGCGGCTTTGTGCCGAGCGACAGAGGGAGAGTTGAAAAATTTGCGGGCGTTCTTACACAAAATCGCATAGAGGCGACGGTAAGGCGCAGGCTCGGTTCGGATATTGACGCGTCGTGCGGACAGCTTCGCGCAAAACATGAAAAAATACTTTGATAGGAAGTGCTGATATATGTTATACTACGGAAATACGGACGTCGGTATGAAGCGCCCGATAAATCAGGACAGTTTTCTTACGATCCCTCTTTGGGGCGGCGAGGGGACGCTCCTTATCGTCTGCGACGGCATGGGCGGACACAAGGCGGGCGACGTCGCTTCAAAGACAGCCATCGAGGCGTTTTCAAAATCGATGTTCAGCAGTGAATGTCCCGACGAGGAAGCCGATATGTCGACGACCGACGCATACATAAAATACCAGCTTATCGCCTCGTGCGACGCGGCGAACCGCGCGGTGTATATGCTATCTAAGCAGAACAGCGACTACGAGGGGATGGGTACGACGCTTGTGTGCGCGTTTGTTTATAAAAACAAGCTGTTCGCCGTCAACATCGGGGACAGTCGCCTGTATATGATAACGCGGTACAAAACGATACAGATCTCGCGCGACCATTCGTTTGTTCAGCACCTTATCGACATCGGAAAGCTCACCGAGGAGGAGGCGAAAACGTATCCGCGCCGCAATGTTATCACAAGGGCGGTCGGCGTTGCCGAAAAGACGCCCGTCGACTTCTTCTCGACGGATCTCTCCGAGTGGGAGGGCGGATATCTGCTTCTCTGCTCGGACGGACTTTCAAACTACGTCGACAACCAGATGCTCTTTGACGTGATCTATGACAGAAGCCCCGCCGACGAGGAGTCGGAATCGGACATTGCGGCGAAGGTAAACAAGCTAATCTCCATTGCAAACGGAAGCGGAGGCGCTGACAACATTACTGCCGTTATAGGCAAGTTTTGAGGTGGACTATGGATAGCAAAAGAATGGAAAAATACAACAGGTTTTGCGGCAAACTCTTAAACGACAGGTATCGCATCGAAAAGCCCGTCGGAATGGGCGGCATGGCTGTCGTGTTCAAAGCCACGGATACGCTGACGGGCAGGTGCGTCGCCATAAAGATGCTGCGCGAGGAAGAAGCGGCAAATCCGCAGATACTGCGCCGATTCGTAAACGAGTCGCGCGCCGTTGCCCGCCTTAACCACAACAACATCGTCAGGATCTACGACGTTTCCGTCGACAATCCGCTGAAATACATCGTCATGGAGTACATCGACGGGATGACGCTTCACGACTATATGGAATACAAAAAGCCGCTCGACTGGCGCGACGCCGTGATCTACATCGATCAGATCCTCCGCGCGCTCGATCACGCGCATCAGAACGGCGTCGTTCACCGCGACATAAAGCCGCAGAACATTATGCTTCTCGAAGGCGGATACGTCAAGGTGATGGACTTCGGCATTGCAAAACTGCTTGACGCGACAGACCAGACGGTAAAGACAAGCTCCGCTATCGGCACGGTGTACTACATCAGCCCCGAGCAGGCGCAGAATACGACGATCGACTGCCGTTCCGACATTTACTCGCTCGGCTGTATGCTTTATGAAATGGTAACGGGCAAGCTGCCCTTCACCGCTGACAACTCAGTAGCGGTGGCGGTAAAGCAGATAAGCGAACAGCCCGTCGCGCCGTCGCAGATCAACCCCAGGATCCCGCTTGGACTTGAACAGATAATTTTGTGCGCGATGCAGAAAAAGCCTGCGGACCGTTATCAGAGCGCGTCGCAGATGCTTCGTCACATACGCCAGTTTGAAAGCGATCCGACGATCGTGTTCATCATGCGCCGCCCGGCTCAGAAAACGCCGACGTCAGACGTGGCGATAAAGCGCACGGAAACGTCATCTCCCGATCAGCGCACGCCCGAACAGCAAGCCGAGCAGGTTCGCCGCGAGCCGGAGGCAAGAGCGCGCGTTTACGATAATTTACAGCACAAGGCGGCGCCGGGTGAAAATCAGCAAGTTCGCCGCGCACCTTCACAGCAGCAACAGCCGCAGCAACGGCAGCAAGCTCGTCCGTCGGCGCAAAGCCAGCAAAGTCGTCCGTCGGCGCAAAGACAAGGCGCGCCGCGGCCCATGCAGCCTCAGCAAAACAGGCAGGCACAGGCAAGGTCCGGCTCCGATGGCGGCGGGCGCAAGAAAGAAAAGGCGACGATCGTGTTCATTTTCGTCATATTCCTTATAATCGCGGCGGCGCTGTTGTTCCTGCTTTACACGCTTATTTCAAGGGACGTATCAATGCCCAAAGGCGAGAGCTTTATGTCGGCAGTGTTTGATAAAATATCGCTTTATGCAAGGTCGCTCAGCTTATGACGGGTAAGATAATCGGCTCGTCGGGCGGTCTTTACGAGATCTTATCAGGCGGAAAGACTTACCGTATGCGCGCCAAAGGCCTGTTCAGGCACACGCACGAAGCGCCGCTTGTCGGGGATGAGTGCGAGTTTTCAGCCGATAAAGAGCGCGGCTACGTCATCACGAAACTGCGTCAGCGCAAAAATTCGCTCATTCGCCCCGCGATAGCGAATATAGACAAGCTCATCATTGCGTTTGCGCCGAAATCGCCCGCGCCCGATCTGCTTTATATAGACAAGCTGATATCGGTTTGCGTATACAACAAAATCGAGCCAGTCATTGCAATAACGAAGGCTGACGCCGATATGAACGAAGCGCAGAGGCTTTCGGAGATATACAAAACGGTCGGTATTCCCGTGTTCATCACGTCGAGCAAAAATGGGGACGGGATTTTGGAGCTTTCAGCATTTATTTCGTCAAGAGACAGCGAAACGTTCTCTTTTGCGGGCGCGTCGGGCGTTGGAAAATCGTCGCTTCTGAACGCGCTCATCCCCGCGCTTGCGCTTAAAACGGGCGACATTTCCGAAAAAATCGAGCGCGGCAAGCACACGACGCGCTCCGTGTCGCTGTTTGAGCTATCGCGGCTTTTGCCGGGTGCGACGGGGTACATTGCAGACACGCCGGGCTTTTCGATGCTCGATCTTATATCGTTCAACTTCTTTTCGCTAAGCGATCTGCCGTCGACTTTCCCCGAGTTTGAAAAGTACGTCGGCGCTTGCCGCTGGCGCGACTGCACCCATACAAAAGAGGACGGATGCGCGATCACAAATGCGGTCAGCGAGGGCAAAATAGCTCCGTCAAGACGCGAAAGTTACCTTTTGATGTATGATGACCTTTCAAAGAAAAAGGAATACAAATAAACCGCCCGCGCAAAGCGAGCGGTTTTATTTTTGGGGTGAGTAACGCCTGCCCCTTTCGTCGCCCGGCGGGCGACACCTCCGGCGCATTCGCGCCGGATAAAAGCCTCCTTTGTGTAAAGGGAGGTGGCAACGAGCATAGCGAGTTGACGGAGGGATTGTTCGTGACGTAAGCAACCTCGCCACCCTTTCGTCGCCTTTGGCGACACCTCCGGCGCGCAGCGCCGATTAAAACCATCGCTCTTTTCTTTCGGAGAGCGAAAGAAAAGGAGCGCAAAAGAAAGCTCAAAAGCTTTGTACTCGCCCTATGCGTGCTTCCGTTGTCTGCGACAGCCGGTTCACGCAAATTCGGGCGAAGGTGTGCAGTCCATCAGACATCAGGCGTTGTATACCTATTCCCGATGTGCAAGCCACAACCCTTGCGGCTCGACTATTCAGGAGCGCCTTCGGCGCGAAAAGGCAATGCAGCGGCAGTGGGCGTCCCACGTCCGCGCACGGCGCCCCCCGACATTGCGAAATTTTGTATTTTTTTATAAATCGTTGACAAAGAACATATTTTATGATAAACTATTCTCACCACAAAACAAATATGTAATCTTTCGTCCCATAATTTTTATTATGTTTTTTTCTCATACAATCGAACAGAATAATACATTGAAAAAATGTATTCTCTCTGTGTTTGGTTGTATGACTTGATTACAGAACGGTTTTGTGGTAGAAATCGAGAGATTACATTTTCAGTGCGCTCTCGGGCGCACTTTTTTTAGGAGGTTTTCAAAATGGAATTACCACGCCGTTTTTATGAGAAAAAAACTCCGTCCGTCAAATTCTTCCCCACCGACGAAATTCGCGCTCTTTACGACGAAATCTACGACGCGTCGTGCGAACTTCTAAACGAGATCCCGGAGGAACTGAAAGACAAATTCAAAAATATGTGCATGGATTTCTATTGCCTGTACGTGAAAACAAGAGATACGGCATACAAAAACGGCCGCGACGAAATAATCGACCACTTGATCGATGTGCTGAACGAAAAAAAGTCTTGATAATTCAAGACTTTTTTATTTTATAAGAATATTTCTGAGCTGTGCGACGTCATCAAGATACACACTTGAATTTTCCCGCATATAACGCTTGATCTCCGGCACAAAATGCGACCATCCCGCCGCCGCAAAATGTGCCCCCGCGCGCTTTGCCATTTCAAGTCCCGTGCGAAGATCGTCGACAACAAGCACGTTGTCCGGAGTGATGCCGATCTCACGGCACGCGTCATCAATGGAATACGTCGACGGCTTGCACTTGTCCGGCGGCAGCTCGCAGCCGTATATCAGATCGGGAACAAAGCCGAGCCGCGCGGTATAATCACGCGAAATGACGTCCCGATGCGACTGCGACGAAACAGCGATAACGCCGCCCGCCGCACGAAAATCGGATAAGATCTCGCCTATCCCCTCGTAAAAATGCGGCACGCGCTCCTTTATGTAGTTTTGCCACATTTCAAGTTCAAGATCAAGTTCTTCTTTTGTGAACCCAAGAATCCGCGTGTAGTAGTCGTAAAGTCCGGGATAAAAGCAAGCGTTCATGAACTCTTCGAGAGTCAGAATGTATTCCCCGGGGCGGAACGTTTCCACCGTCTTGACAAAGCACGGGTAATGTATCTCGCGCGAGCTGTCAACAGCCGTGTCGTCGTGGTCGATCATAAGGCATTTATATTTGATTTGGCTCATTGTTTTCACTTCCCTTGTAAATTCTCGGCACGCGCTTTGATATGCCGCAGACTATCTCGTAATTTATCGTGCCGCACGCGCGCGCCACGTCTTCCGCGCTGATTTTTTCGCCGCCGTCGCCGCCGATTATCGTGGCTGTGTCACCGACGGAAAAATCAATCCCGTCAACCGCGACCATCAGCGCGTCCATACAGACGTTGCCGACGATCTTCGCCCGCTTGCCGCCGATGATGACGTGCCCGCCCGCAGCATAGGCACGCGGCACTCCGTCGCCGTATCCCGCCGAAACGGTGGCGATCTCCATATCGCGAAACGCACAAAAAGCCGTGCCATAGCCGACAAACTCGCCCTTTTTGACGCACCGCCTTGATACGATGGCCGCGCAAAATGACAGTGCCGGCAAAAGCGCCGCGTCATTTTCTCCGCTTGGCGACATCCCGTAAAGAGATACGCCGATTCGCGCCACGTCGTCGCCGGCCCCTATCGACGCGCTGCTCGGAAAAGACCACAAAAGATCGCGCCTGCCTACATAAACCGACTTTAACATATTGAATCGTGCAAGCTGAAGCGAGGTGAACTCATCGTCGCCGCTCCGTGCGGGATGGCTGTAAATCCCCACCACGTCCACGTTTTTAAGGCCCAGCACAGCACCGACGCCCGAAATATCAGTATGCTCAAATCCGTCGCGGTTCATACCGGTATTGACGCAGATAAACGCGCGGGCGCGTTTATTCTTTCGCCGCGCAGCCTCGTTCAAAAGCAGCGCGTTTTTTTCGTTTCCGACAGACACGACTATTCCCGCGTCGACGGCTCGCTCAAATTCCGGCGCGTATCCGTCACCGAGAACAACGACGGGCGATTTTATCGCGGCACCGACAAGAGCCTCCGCCTCGTCGATGTTTGACACCGCAAACGCCAGCGCATCGCTATCGAGCGCGCGGGCAACCTCAACGGCTCCGTGCCCGTATGCGTCGGCTTTTACGACGGCAACGGCGGGACGTGTGCGCGACAGACGGCGGAAGTTTTCTTTGATGTTATATAGGTTTATTTTGGCAAAATTTCTCACAATTACCTCGAAAAGTTTTATCAAGGTAGTATATGAAAAAATAATTTTGGTGTGAAGCCTTCGGCTTAATTATATCATACAAAAACAAAAAAGCAAGTCCAAAGACTTGCCTTATGATTGAATGACCATAGAGAACCGAATAAAGGAAACGAAACGGCAATTGTGTGATGTCCGAGAAGGACAAGCATCGGTCAATTAGTATCGGTCAGCTGAACACATTACTGTGCTTACACCTCCGACCTATCAAACTCGTAGTCTACAAGTGACCTTACTGCTTAAAGCAGAGGATATCTAATCTTGAGGCAAGTTTCACGCTTAGATGCTTTCAGCGTTTATCTTAACCGCACACGGCTATCCAGCTATGCCCTTGGCAGGACAACTGGTGCACCGGAGGTGCGTCCGTCCCGGTCCTCTCGTAC
>JAFSMU010000001.1 GCA_017447775.1 Clostridia bacterium
CGATACGCAAAGATGTTAAGATATGTTCCGAGAATATAAAAGACTGCCAAACGGCAGTCTTTTTTTCATAAAAATTTTGCGCCGCAAATTTGCGACGCAAAAAATTCAGACGTTTTGGAAGAAAAAACCGATCATCAAAGCTGTTTACGCAATGCGTCCGAGCCGCCTTGCCTGCGCCGCCGTGGGAGAAAACTTCGCGCATTCACGGTCAATCTCTTTTGAGCGGCGATGGCGCGTGAGCATCTGTTCGTTGATATCGCTGTCGTAAATATCGTCGTTCTTTATCTCGTAAGAGTATACCTCGCAACCGTGTATTATCTCAAACTGTGCCATGATTTCCTCCTGATTTTACCTTTGGCGGTGTTTTGTGAGCCTATTATACTACCTTTAACGGTATTTGTCAATACTTTTTTTGAAAAAAATTACCGTAAAATATAAAAAATTTCAAAAAAACTATTTACAAGTATAAAAATTTGTGATACAATACAATTGCATCAAAGTATAAAGAGGGTATTTTATGAATTGGCTTGACAGCATAAAACGCATAAAGAAAGAAAAAGGACTTACCAACGACGCGCTCTCCGAGCTTTCGGGGATATCGCTCGGCACGCTGAACAAGCTCCTTTCGGGCGCGACTGAGGATCCCAAGCTCTCGACGCTTCTTTCGCTTAAAGACGCGCTCGGCGTTTCGCTTGACAAGCTTCTCGGTATCGACGGCGCAGAGATGGACGCGGAGCTTCGCGCAAAATATGCCTCCCTTGACCGCGCAGGGCGTGAAACCGTCGACTATATTATAAATAAGGAACACGCGCGCGTTGCGCGCGAGCGCGAGGCAAAGCCGTACACGCTTGAAAATCCGCAGGTGCGCCGCATAAAACTGTTTGACACGGCGGCGTCAGCCGGAACCGGCACGTACCTTTCCGAAAGCAGCGCCACCGATATTTCCGTTTATTCAAATCCGATCACAGACGCGGCGGACTTTGCCGTACGCGTATCGGGCGACAGTATGATGCCGAAATATCATAACGGCGACATCCTGCTTGTCGAGCAGACGGAGCAGATAAGCGAAGGCGAGCTTGGCATATTCACAGTCGACGGCGAGGCGTTTTTCAAAAAATACGGCGGCGACAGACTTATTTCGCTCAACCCCGAATACAAGGACATTCCCATCGGCGCGTACAACGACGTGCACTGCTTCGGCAGAGTCATCGGGCGGCTGAGAAAGTAAATATTTTGAAGTATGCCGCCTGAAAAGGCGGCTTTTTCATCGCCGGAATTTTGTAAATCCCAAAAGCTCCGTCTCGGCTTTTACATCACGCCAAAGCGCGACAACGGCGACAAGATTCACCGCCGTCATCACGGCGACGCCGAAGTCCGTCAGCATCCACACGCGCGCCTCGCCCACAAGCGCTCCCACCACGACAAAAGCGCAATATGCCGCGAGATATACCCCGCCGACGCGGCGGCTTTTGCAGAGATATTCAAGGCACGTTTTTCCGTAAAATCCCCAGCAGATAAGAGTTGAAAAAGCGAAAAAAACTATCGCAACTGCGACGATATATCTCCCGACGTCGCCGCAAAAATACGCAAAAGCATCGGACACAAGCGCCATTCCGACGCCGTCGCCGCCGTAAAGGAGTATCACAAACGCCGTCAGTGTGCATATAACGATAGTATCGAAGAAAACCTCAAACAGACCGAGAAGTCCCTCACCCGCGGGGCTTTTTGTTTTCGCCTGCGCGTGTGAAAGCGGCGCTGTGCCGCCGCCTGCCTCGTGCGAATACGCGCCTTTTGCAACGCCGTGGCGCAGTGCCGCCCCCGTGAAAAATCCGACGATGCCGCCGCCCGCCGACGAGGGAGTGAACGCCGACGAAAATATTTTTTCCATCACATCGGGCAATGTCGACGCATTTGATATTACTATTTTAAGCGCAATAACTATATATGCGCCGCTCATTATCGGCACGATGACAGATGTTACGCGCGACACCGTCCCATACCCGCCGAAAATCGACGCGGCACACAAAAGCGCAAGTATGGCGCCAACCGCAAGCGATGGTACGTTTACGACGCTTTGCACCGCGCCGACAGCCGCGCGCGACTGAACCAGATTGCCGAGTACAAATGACAAAACAACGCCGATAAGCGCAAACACCGCCGCAAGAACACGCCCAAAATTGCCGCCGACGCCGTTTTTCATATAGTACATCGGCCCGCCGCGATAGCCGTCGCCGCATACCTCGCGGTACTTTACGGCGAGGACGATCTCGGCATATTTCAATACGGCGGCGATAAGCGCCGACGCCCACATCCAAAATACAGCTCCCGCACCGCCGAGCGATATCGCAACGGCAACGCCGACGATGTTCCCCACACCCAGCGTCCCCGCAAGCGAGAGCGACAGCGCGCGAAGCCCCGCGCTCTCAGATATCATTGCGCGAACCGTTTTTATCGGGTGTGAAAAAAAGAAAAAACGAAGCTTAAAAAGATAAAACGCGCCGCACCCCATTATCAACACGGGCAGCACCGCCGTCGGAAAAGACAAAAACGCCATAACAAGTCCTCCTTTTTCAATGTATATGATACAAAAGCGGGAAAATGAACTCAAACGGCGTCGAAATTTAGCACTCGACGGAAAAAGTTATGAACTTTTCGTAAAATTTAGCAAAAAGGTATTGATTTTTTCATTGAATTGTAGTAAAATATCTCTTGAAATTGGCACTTAGGTATTTTGAGTGCTAAATTGGGAAAATAAAATTTCATTATATAAACGGAGGTAATTTTATGAAACTCAAACCGCTTTACGACCGCGTTGTAGTCAAGACGGTCGAAGCTGAGGAAACAACAAAGGGCGGCATCATCCTCACCGCTTCAGCAAAGGAAAAACCGCAGGTAGCCGAGGTCATCGCTGTCGGCGACGGCAACCCGCACGACGGATCGAAAGAGGCCGTTGCAGTTAAAGTCAAGGTTGGCGATAAAGTTATCGTTTCAAAATACGCCGGTACGGAAGTCAAGATAGACGGCGAGGAACTTACGATAGTCAACATGGGCGACATTCTCGCCATAGTCGAATAAGGAGGCAATAATATGGCAAAGAACATCATTTACGGAATAGAAGCAAGAAACGCGCTCCAGCGCGGCGTTGATAAACTTGCGGACACTGTCAAGATCACCCTCGGCCCCAAGGGCAGAAACGTAGTGCTTGACAAAAAATACGGCGCGCCGCTCATCACAAACGACGGCGTAACGATCGCAAAAGAGATCGAGCTTGAGGACGGAGCTGAAAATATGGGCGCGCAGCTTGTAAAAGAAGTTGCGACAAAGACAAACGACGCGGCAGGCGACGGTACAACGACGGCGACGCTTCTTGCACAAGCTCTCATCCGCGAGGGTATGAAGAACGTTGCAGCCGGCGCAAACCCCATGGTAATCCGCAAAGGCATTCAGAAAGCTGTCGACGCGGCTGTCGAGTCGATGAAGAAGAACTCCAAGAAGGTAAGCGGTTCCGGCGATATCGCAAGAGTCGGCACGATTTCCGCAGGAGATGAAGTCATCGGCAAACTGATCGCCGACGCCATGGAAAAGGTAACGTCAGACGGCGTTATCACGGTCGAGGAGTCGAAGAGCGCCGAAACGTACTGCGAGGTCGTTGAAGGCATGCAGTTCGACCGCGGCTATCTCTCGCCCTACATGGCAACCGACACAGACAAGATGGAAGCCGTCATCGACGATGCGCTCATCCTTATCACAGACAAGAAGATATCTAACATTCAGGATCTGCTTCCGCTGCTTGAACAGATCGTTCAGTCGGGCAAAAAGCTCCTTATCATCGCCGAGGACATCGAGGGCGAAGCTCTTACAACGCTTATCCTCAACAAGCTCCGCGGCACGTTCACTTGCGTTGCCGTAAAAGCTCCGGGCTTTGGCGACAGAAGAAAAGATATGCTCGGCGACATAGCTGCGCTCACAGGCGGCGAGGTCATCACGTCCGATCTCGGACTTGAGCTTAAAGACACGACGATAAACCAGCTCGGCCGCGCGCGTCAGGTCAAAGTCAACAAGGACAACACCATCATCGTCGGCGGTATGGGCGACCCGGCGGCAATCGCTTCGCGCGTTGCTCAGATACGTCAGGGTATCGAAACAACGACGTCCGAATTTGACAAAGAAAAACTCCAGGAGCGCCTTGCGAAACTCGCGGGCGGCGTTGCGGTCATCAAGGTCGGCGCTGCTACGGAGATCGAGATGAAGGAAAAGAAGCTCCGCATCGAAGACGCTCTCAACGCGACGAAAGCCGCTGTTGAAGAGGGCATCGTTTCCGGTGGCGGCATTGCGTTCCTCGGCACGATAAAAGACGTTGAAAAACTGCTTGACACCGTTGACGGCGACGAAAAGACAGGCGTTAAGATCGTTCTCAAAGCGCTTGAAGAGCCTGTTCGCCAGATCGCGCACAACGCAGGATTTGACGGCGGAGTCGTTATCGACAAGATCGTTTCTCAGAACAAGATCGGCTATGGATTTGACGCTTACAATGAAAAATACGTCGATATGTTCGAGGCGGGGATCATCGATCCGACAAAGGTATCGAGAAGCGCGCTTCAGAACGCCGCGTCGGTAGCTTCCACGGTTTTGACGACGGAATCCCTCGTTGTCGACATCAAAGAGCCTGAACCGGCGGCTCCTGCCGGCGGTATGGGCGGCGGCATGGGAATGTATTGATAAATAAAAAAAAGACGCTCGCAAGAGCGTCTTTTTTTATTTGAAAATCGTTTTTTCAGAATTTGCGCGTATAGAGTTTTTTATATACAAGCCTTCCGTCAATGCGGGTGCTTTCCATAAGGTCAAACGAAACGACGCGTTTATCAAACGAGCGGACTGCCGCGTTAAAATTTTCCGCGTCGCACCCCGGTTGAAATTCTGCCTCGCGGCAAAGCGTCAGGTGCGGGGAGAACGGCTTTCTGTCGTAATATATCCCGTTTTTGTCAAGCGACGCGCGAAGATGGCCCGCAAGACGCTTTATTTCGTCGCCGCCGACGCCAAGCCATACGACGTTCCCGAACTTCCCCGCTCCACCGACGGCGATATCAAACGGGGAAAAGTCCACGCGCGCCGCCGCTTCAATGACGGATTTTAGGCTCGCGCGGTCAACCTCTCCGAGAAACGCAAGCGTTATATGGAGATTTTCACGCCGCGTAAAATTCCCGCGGACGCACATTTTTTTGAGCGACGCGACGTTTTCGGAAATGACGTTCTTTTCCGCCTCCGAAAACCCGACGGCAAAAAACAATCTCATGGCGTAAGATCAGATCTCGATAAGCTCATATTCCCTTGAACCGAAACCGAGCTGTGCCGCAGCCTCAACGGTGTGTATGCCGTGGCGCGACTCAACGCGCTGAATGAAATGTGCCTGTCCCGGATCGTCCTTTGCCGCATAGATAAGGTCGATGCACGCCTGATCTATCGCCACGGGATCGAGTGATGAAAGCACGCCGATGTCCTTCATGCACGGGTCCTCTGCGACGTCGCAGCAGTCGCAGTCGACGGAGAGGTTTTTCATTACGTTGACAAACGCCATATTTCCTTTGAAATAGTCGACAATAGACATCGCCGCGTCCGCCATCGATTCAAGGAAAGTATCCTGCGGCGGCAGATCGTTCCACAGGTTGAACTGATCTTCAGTTCTGCCCGCCGAGTGTATCAGCGACTTGCCGGCGCTTGATCCGAATCCGATAGAAAGCTGTTTCAGCGCGCCGCCGAATCCACCCATCGGGTGTCCTTTGAAGTGCGACAGCACAAGCACAGAGTCATAGTTTTTCATATTCTTGCCGACGAGGTTTCTTTTCAGTACCTTGCCGTTTGGGATCAGAAGCTCGTCGTCCGGGCCTTGCGCGTCCATAAGGTCAAATTTGAAAAATTTGTTCCAGCCGTGCGCCTCGATGAGCTTTACGTGCTTTTTCGTCGTATTTCTCGCGCCGCCGTAAGCCGTGTTGCACTCAATGACAGTGCCGCCAACCTCCTCGACAAGAGGGCGAACAAAATCCGGGCGAAGGTAGTTCTGGTTGCCCTGCTCGCCCGAGTGAAGCTTTACGCCAACGTTGCCGGAAAGCTCTTTTCCGAGCGCGCGATATACCTTTATCAGACTTTCGGGTGAAAGCTCGCGTGTAAAATAAACTTTTGACTTACTCATTTATCTGCTCCTTATCTTATAAAATTCGTGTTGATTTTCTTCTCTTTTTCGGGCAGGCCGTATTTTTCTTTCCCGAGCGAGATGCTCTTCATCAAAAACGCCATATTTTTCGCAAGTGTACGCATCATCTGAAGCCCCTCGCCGTCCTGTGCCGCCTGCTCGGCGGAATTTCCGTGGATGCCGTTCCAATACTGCCCCGTCGCTATCGGCATACCCGAAATGGCGAAAAATTTGTTCATCTCGTCGTACGTTGCCGTAAGGCCGCCGCGGCGCGCCGACGCAACGGCCGCGCCCACCTTCATAGTCTTATCAAAATGCGAGCTGTAGAACAACCGCTGCAATATCGCCTCGACAGTCGCGTTAGCGGAGGCGTAATATACCGGCGAGCCGACGACAAACCCGTCGCACTCTTCAAATTTCGGCGCAAGCTCGTTTACAACGTCATCGAACACGCACTTCCCGTTTTTGTAGCAATACCCACACGCAACACACCCGCGAACAGGCTTGTTGCCGACATGGACGATCTCAGCCTCGATCCCTTCATTTTCAAACACGCGGCGCATTTCGTCAAGCGCAGTGTAAGTGCTTCCGTTTGCGTGTGGCGAGCCGTTGAGCATCAAAACCTTCATATATTATCCCCCTTATAAAGTTGCTTTTTCATTTTTCTGTGCGGTATGCCCGCGTCGTCGTAAACGTCGGAAATCACGGTAAACCCGCATTTTTCGTAGAACGGGATAGCTTGGCACTGCGCGCCGAGCAAAAGCTCGGCATATCCGCGCTTGCCGTACGTATTTGCGGCAAATTCGAGCGCCGCGCGCCCGTACCCGCGCCCGCGATATTCTTTAAGTATGCAAAGCCGTCCGATATGCGCCACCGCCCCTTCGTCGAGCAGTACGCGGAACGCGCCGACAGGCTTTTTATCGCACATCAAAAGATAGTGATCGCACGGCGCGCCGGGCTTGTCGTACTCGTCAGCTTCAAGTTTTGGCGGCACGCCCTGTTCTGAAACGAACACGGCGCGGCGAATTTCAAGACAGCGAAAGACGCTGTCGTTTGCGGGGATTATATCCATATTCGCACCCCTTGTATAATATTACATATAGATTTTATCATAGATAAATGCATTTTTCAAGTAAAACAGGGGAGAAAACGAGGAAAATAAATTTTTTTACCGTGAATCGTGCAATAAAAAAGAGCGGCATTGCCGCTCTTTTTTTATTTTTTTATCTCTTGACTCTGGCGTTGCCGCTCCAGACGCTCCAGACCTGCTCCTCGTCAGCCGGCTGTGCGTAGTCGGTGAGGAACGTCGTCGCAAGCGCGCCCGTCGCCCAACCGAAATGGAGCGCGTCCTCATACGAAAATCCCTTTATGATGCCGTATATAAGTCCGCCGACAAATCCGTCGCCGCCGCCGATGCGGTCAAGCACGTGGATCGGGCGCGGCTCGACTACCTGCCACTCGTTATCGGCAAGCATAATAGCGCCCCAAAGATGTTCGTTTGCGTTCACCACCTGACGGAGCGTTGTTGCAAACACCTTTGCGTTCGGGAATTTTTCCTTAACGCATCCGATCATTCCCTTGAACCCGTCGATCTTCGCCGAAATATCCTTGCCGCCCGCTTCAGGCCCCTCGATGCCGAGACAAAGCTGGAAATCCTCCTCGTTGCCGACGAGAATGTCGGAAACGGACGCGATCTCCGTGAAGATCTCGCGCAGCTCGTCTTCTCTGCCCTTCCAGAACGAAGCGCGATAGTTCAAGTCAAACGAGATCAGCGTGCCGTATTTCTTCGCCGCGCGCGCAAGCTCGAGGCAGAATTTGCTCGTGTCAGGCGAAAGCGCGCCGATAAGACCTGAGAGATGAAGCACCGCGACGCCGTCTGTGCCGAAAAGGCGGTCGAGGTCAAAGTCTTTGATGTTCAGCGTGCGCCCTACCTCGCCGGCTCTGTCGTTGCAGACGCGCGGACCGCGCGAGCCGTAACCGCTGTCGGCGATGTTGAACTGATGGCGGTATCCCCACGGACCGCCCTGCTCGACCTCGGCGCCTTCGTAAGTCATTCCGCGAGAGCGGAGATTCTGCTTGATGAACGACGCTATCGGACTGTCCTTGACAAACGTCGTGAGCACGTGCGTCGGAAGTCCGAGATACGACGATATCGACGCGACGTTCGTCTCGGCGCTTGTCGCCTGCATGAAGAACATATCGCTCGACGCAACGGGCTGTCCCGCCGCAGGTGAGATGCGGACGCCCATCGACGTTGGCACAACGAGCGCGTATTTGTAATTTTGTTTGATGTTAAGCATAATAGCCTCCGTTTTTTTGATTGCCTTCCCCTGACGGGGAAGGTGTCAGCCAACGGCTGACGGATGAGGAGATAACGCGAGGTCATATTTTGATATGTTTCAAAATATCCGCACATACTCCTTCAAAGTTTTCGTTGATTTCTTTATTTGAATATCTCAAAACGGTCAGTTCCATTTTCTTCAGATATTCGTCTCTTTTTTTGTCGTTTTCTTTGTTTTCCTTGTCCCAATGCTGCGAGCCGTCGAGTTCAATGACAAGCTTAGAAGAGGATATGAGAAAATCGACGATATAATTTCCGATATTCTTTTGTCGGTTTACTGTGACGGGGAGCTTTTTCAGAAAATCATACCAAAGATGTTTTTCTTCGGCTGTCATGTTTGTTCGCAATTCTTGCGCGTTTGCAACAAGTTTTTTGTTGTGCTTATACATGGCTTTTCGTTATCTCCTCATCCGTCGCGGCAAGCCGCGCCACCTTCCCCGTCAAGGGAAGGCATATAAAGTCATACCGTGTACTGCGTTGCGGCGGTGTTGCCACCCTCGCCTGTCCAGTTTGTATGGAAGAACTGACCGCGCGGAGCGTCTACTCTTTCATACGTATGCGCGCCGAAATAGTCGCGCTGTGCCTGAAGGAGATTCTGCGGGAGTCTGCCGCAGCGGAGTCCGTCGTAGTACGACAGCGCCGCCGAGAACGCCGGAACGGGAACGCCCGCCTCGACCGCACCCGCAACGACTGCACGCCACGCGGGAACGAGCGATTTTATCTTCTCGCAGAAGTACGGATCGAGAAGCAGATTTTCGAGGTCGGGGTTTTTGTCGTACGCCTCTTTGATCTTGCCGAGGAACACGGAACGGATGATGCATCCGCCGCGCCACATAAGCGCGATGCCGCCGTAGTTGAGATTCCAGCCGTATGTCTTTGCCGCCGAGCGCATGAGCGTGTACCCCTGTGCGTAGGAGATGATCTTCGACGCGAGCAGCGCCTGACGGAGCTGTTCTATCGCTTTTTTCTTCGTTTCTCCGTCGAGATTTGACGTCTGTATCTTGCCGCCGAGAATGCCCGACGCTTTAACGCGCTCATCTTTCATCGCCGAAAGGCAGCGCGCGAACACGGCTTCCGTGATAAGCGTGAGCGGAACGCCCTCGTCGAGCGCCGCGATGCCCGTCCATTTGCCTGTGCCCTTCTGTCCCGCGGTATCGAGAATTTTGTCGACGAGCGGCTCGCCGTCCTCGTCTTTATGGGCGAGGATGTTTGTTGTTATTTCGATGAGGTATGAGTCAAGCTCACCACGGTTCCACTCGGCGAAAACGTCGTGCATTTCGTCGGCAGTCATGCCGAGGAAGTCCTTCATGAACTGATATGCCTCGCAGATGAGCTGCATATCGCCGTATTCGATGCCGTTATGCACCATTTTGACGAAGTGTCCCGCGCCGTTCTCACCAACCCAGTCGCAGCACGGCGAGCCGTCCTCGACCTTGGCGCATATCGCCTGAAGTATCGGTTTGACGTGCGGCCATGCGGCAGGGCTGCCGCCGGGCATTAAGCTCGGACCTTTCAGCGCGCCCTCCTCGCCGCCGGAAACGCCCGTACCGATGTAGAGCTTGCCCTTCGACTCGACGTATGCCGTGCGGCGCGCGGTATCGGGAAAGTGCGAGTTGCCGCCGTCGATGATGATATCACCGTCGTCGAGAAGCGGAAGCAGTTTTTCTATCATGTCGTCGACGGCCTGCCCGGCTTTTATCATCATCATAACGCGGCGCGGCTTTTCAAGCGTCGATACGAGTTCTTCAAGGCTGTACGTGCCGACGATGTTCTTGCCTTTGGCGCGCCCTTCGACGAAATTTTTGACTTTCTCCGTCGTGCGGTTGAATACGGAAACGGTAAAGCCGTGGCTTTCCATATTCATAACGAGATTTTCGCCCATTACCGCAAGTCCGATAAGTCCGATGTCTGATTTTTTCATTGTATATGTTTCCTTTCGTGGTGAAATTATTTTACTTTTTTTCTGTTTTTCAGCGATAGCACGACATAAGCGATTCTGAGTGCAACAATAACTATCGGCGACGCGACAACGGCAATAAACATTATCATCCAAGCAATATAAGCAGCAATGCTTTCCCCATAGATAAACGACATTGAAATGCCGAGTACCTCGCTCGCCCATAAAATCACAAGCGTATAAAGCGATGCCGCAACCGCGCAAATGATGTTGATGACGGTTTTCGCCGTAGTACGCTTTGACTTTTCGGACGTGAAATATAAAATGCCAAACAGAATATCAAGCTCAAATACAACCGTGAGCGCGCATCCGAAAATTTGTAGGTCCAATAGATGAATCATTATACCTTTGGCTTCGGCATCAGCTATATTGCTTGAAAAAAACACTGCCCACATTGCTACAGTTGCCGCGACAACAATAACCGCGATGATAATGAATACTATTCTTTTTGTTTTCATAAAGCGTCCTCGTTATTTTTCTTTCATCCCACGGTCCACAGTCCCAGCGCGGGGTTGGATATATAGAATATCTCCTCGCCGCCAACTGTGTTAAAGCCGTCGACGAGCTTTTCGGGATCGTAAATTTTCGCCGCCTCGTCGTACGGAATATACCCGAAGCACGCACCGCGCACTTCATCACCCGTCAGCTCGCGCGTGCAGTAGGTAATATTGAATCTGCCGTCCGACGAGCCGTGGATAAGGTGCGCCGCGACGGAAAGATTGTTTTGCAGCTCAGGCTCGGTTTTGACAAGCTCGAGCACGCGCTCACGCCCGCAGTATCCGAATTTTCTTATCAGGCGGTCGTTTTCCGCGTCCTCGCCGAATTTTTTCACGCCCGGCGCGAGGATTATAAGCTCGCCGCCGTCATCGATCGCCATGCGCGTGCGGTAGATCGCCTTATTGCCGAGCCACGTGCTTTTGAACTCTCGCGGATCGAGATAAACGACGACCTTTTTAAGCGGCTTTTCCATGTGCGTCAGATTTTTACGCTGACTTTCCGCCACAGCCATCTCGAACAGCTCGCGCTGTCTGCCTATAAACACGTCGTGAATAAACGTTTCGTCCCCCTTGTTCGTCGTGACCGTGAGGACGTACATCAGCGGCACGTCGGCGAGGAAATTCTTTTCCGCATAGTCGAATACGCGGCGCACGGGTGAGAAATCCTTGCCCATCACCCTCTCCATTCCGTAGAACGCACCGAGCATATGCGAGGAGTTTATCATATTCGAGCCGCCGCACCCGACGAAAATGTTTTTGGAATAGTTCGCCATGCCGACGACCTCGTGCGGCACGACCTGCCCTATCGAGATTATGAGATCATACGACTTGTCAAGCAGGCGGCGGTTCACCTCGACGTCGATCTTCGACGTAACAAGCCCCTCGGAAACATCTGAAACAAATTCACCAGGCACTTCTCCGATCTTTGTAACGTCCGTCCGCCAGTTGTGAACTATCATTTTCTCAAACGGGACGCCATCTCCGAAAAACGCCGTCCATTCGGCTTTGGTCATCGGCTCGTGCGTGCCGAGGGCGGGCATAATATCGACCTCCGCAACATTTTTAAGCATGTCGTAGTACATCGCCGTGATCTTTCCCGCTCCCGAATACATACGCGTGAAATCGGGCGGAAGGATAAGCACTTTTTTTATCTGTTTTCCCTCGATGGACTTTTCAAGAGCTGAAAAAAGTTCGCTGTCTTTTATATAAGTTTCACTTTTAATATACATTTTGTTTTCATCTCCCCAAATTATACCATTTTATATTATACACAAATACGTTAAAAAATCAATGGGCTGAAAGAAAAAAGCGCCCGCGGGCGCTTTTTTTCATATATCTCCGTAAACTTCTTTGACTTTGTCGGTAAACTCTTTGAGCGCGGGGTAAAATCCCTCGGGAACAGCGCCGTCGCCGTCGGGCGCGATGTTGATAAGGTAATTCCCGCCGAATTTTCTCACCGTTTCATAGTGGTTCATCATATAGTCAAGCGGGCGGAATTTGTCCGCGTTTTTGACGTATGACCAGCCTCCGCCGACGTGGAAGCACTCGCACGCCTCCCAGTATTTATCCTTCGGGCGCTCGGTTGGCATACGGCACTCGTACTCGGTCGAATAATCGCCAACGCCCCAAAGTCTGTCGTTGACGACGATGGACGGCTGAAGGGCGCGTATTTCGTCGATCGTTATCATCCCCGAAATATCTTTCGGCGAGCCGTCAAACCACAAAATATCGATCTTGCCGTAGCGCGTCAAAAGCTCCCGCACCTGCGCGTTTACGTATGACGCGTATTTTTCGTAATGCTCGCGCGGCATTTCGGGCAGGTCGCCGATGGGGTTATGGTCGATATCCTTGTTCGGTCTGTCCGGAAATCTTTCCGAGCGAGAGCCGTACATAAACGACATATACTTCTGATTGAAGTGCCAATCGGGCGGCGAGTAGTAAAGTCCGACACGAAGTCCCGCTTTTCTGCACGCGTCGACGTATTCGCCGACAAGGTCGCGTCCGTGCATATAGTTTTTGGTCGAAAAGTCGCCGGCGTCGCTCGGCCACAAAGCAAAGCCGTCGTGGTGGCGCGTTGTGAGAACGGCGTATTTCAGTCCGCACTCGGCGGCGTAAGTAAGCCAGCGTTCAGGCTCCCATTTTTTCGGATCGAATTTTTCTGCCAGCGCCCAATATTCGCGCGGCGTAAGGTAGCCGTTGCCTTTAGCGCGCCGCTCGGGGTTGTCCATCATTCCCCACGAAATATCGCAGTCGCCGTGAAGCGCGGATATACCGAAATGTATGAACAGGCCGAGCAGTGTCGGCTCAAAAAACCACTTTGCGTCTTTGTTTTCCGTGCGGGAGAACGGGACTCCCGTCTTTGTATAACCGATGATCTCGTGCTGAGCCATCGCCTCTGTTTTCTCTGCCATTTTTACCTCGATGATGTTTTTGTAATGAAAGTATATCACAAACAAAGCGGAAAATCAAGACGTATCGCACGATCTGAATACAAAAAAGCCCCGTCGAAGCGGGGCTTTGCCGTCACTTTGACGGTACGATTATAACCTTGCCGGAAACGCTGTCTGACGTGATGCCGTTTGCCTCGCGAAGCGCCTTTTCAGTTGAGCCGTACCGTTTTGCAATATCCCAGAGCGTTTCGCTCTCGCCGGGATAGCAGATAACGATGCTCGACGTGCCGGCTCTTTTTATCGGGCAGTCAGTCATAAGCGCACATTCGTCGACGACAGACGCGTCGGTCACGTCCTGCGCGACGTATGATATACCCACCTCAACGTCGCACTTTATCTCACCGCCGTCAACTCTTGCGGACGTGCCGATCACCGACGGGTGTACGCTGCACTCAAGCTCGCCCGCACATTTGCCGATCTCCGTTTCGGCGCGAAACGGCACGTTTACTGTTTTGCCGACAAAAGAATTGCCGTCGGTCAGCACCGTATAAACGTCAGCTTTACCGGAAAAGACAGCCTTCGAGCCGCTTACGGTCACCTCGTCGACGCTTGCGACGGCTCTTGATGTAACGACCTCCGAATATCCCTTTTCGTCAAGCGGCATCGAGCCGTCGGACGTGAAATTGAACGCGGAGGCGCGCATTACGCGACGGCATTTTGCGCTTTTGGTCTTTGTATCGGTGCGGCACTCTGTTGAATACATATCGGATACGGCGTCGGACGTCGCGTTTGATGCGGCGCAAAGGTGAGCGGTGTATGTAAAGTCCACCTCTATCACGCGGTTTTCTCCGAGCGCGTTTGCCTGCGGCCTGTACTCGACTGACGAAACGGTGGCGTATCCCGCGGCAAAAGCCCCCTCGGAAACGGGCGCCATAACCTCACCTGAAATCGGTATCTTTCGCAAAACGGAAAAGTATTTTGCGCCGCCCTCATCGCCCGACGACGCAAGATAAAGCACCTGCGCCAAGACGTCGCCGCGATATGAAAGCGAGCCGTCCGTCGCGCGCGCATCGTAAATGTACGGGCAGAGCGAAACAGATATTATCTCCGCTATGGCGGGGTCTTGCGCGTCGAGTTCGAGGTCCTCGCTTATCGGCACGTTTTCGTCGGCGGCATAGGTGAAAAAGACGGTGCCGACAGGCGTTTTTTTCGTCATTATATCACCGGTGCCGCGCTCGGACTCGCCCCCTGTTATCCTCGGCGCGACGCTCTCGGGAACGTAAACGTCCGCGCCTATCGAGAGCTTTGTCCGCACCGAAAGGCGCCTCGGGTTCTGCAAGCGGCAGTTCACGCTCTCGACAAACACGTTGATCTCTGCCGCGATATCGCCCGAAAGCTCGGGAAGCGGGATGGTGCCGTCAAATTCCGACGAAAGCGGCACGCTTTTTATGCGGCCGTCGCTCGTTGCGTAAACGACGGTGATATCAAGTTTGCCGTCGTACTCTATAACGTCCCCGCTCACGTATGAATTCTGCGCGCCGACGCTCGCTTCCGTTCCGAGCAGGCGGCTTACGTCAGGCAGGTAATCGGGCAAAATAAGCTCCGACGTTACCTCCTTTGTCAAGGCGGGGACCGTTACCTTTTTCATAATGCTTTCATTTGATATGTTGCTTTCTTTCATATTTTTCCTTTCTCGGCTTGTTTTTGCTCGGTCCGCCGCCGCGCGGACTTCTCTTTCACGGAAAATATATGACGCGCACATCAAGATTATGACGCAAGCAAAGTTTTTGCCGACAAATAAAAAAATTCATAATTTTTGTATTGACTTTTCGCCGCGCTTGTGTATAATTATTAAACGCATTTATATTTAACGCGTTGACTTTTTGATGAAGGAGGCGCCGTATGAAAAACATCATGTCGGCAATGCACAAGATAATTTATATCGCAAAAACGCACCACTCGGTTATCGAATCAAAGACAAAGGGGATAGATATGCACCGCTCGATGCACGTAATGCTATCTCACATAGCGGAGCGACAGACTCCGCCGTCGCAAAAAGAGATAGCCGTTGAACTTAAAATCAGCGCAGCCGCCGTTGCGGCAACGCTTGAACGGCTTGAAGCGGACGGATATATCGAAAAAGTCCCGCTTGACACCGACAGGCGCACAAACCGCGTCAAAGCCACGGAAAAAGGAATAAGCGCGCTGAAAACGACGTGCGAGATCTTCACCGAGACCGATAAAAAGACGTTTGAAGGATTTGACGACGGCGAGATTGGTGTGCTTTGCGAGTATCTTGACAGAATAGCAAACAATCTGACGAATATCAAAGGCGACGGGGTCGCCGAAGGAGATGGCAAATGAAAAGATGGCTTAAATACGCAAAACCGTACGCACCGTTCTTCATACTCGGGCCGCTGTGTATGATAATCGAGGTCGTCGGCGAGGTGCTGATGCCGCGGTTTTTAGGCAACATGATCGACTATCTTACAAGTGTCACAACGCAAAAAGAGGTCGACGTTGCGCCGTGGGTACAGAGTCTTGCAAATATGTTCGGCAGCAACACCCCCGTTGTGCTTACTATAATGGCGGCAATGGTCATCACTGCCGCGCTGATGATGCTCGGCGGCGTCGGAGGGGCATATTTCGGCGCCAAGGCGTCGGTAAACTATGCGTCCGATCTGCGCGCCGATATGTTCAGGCAGGTCCAGCGATTCTCGTTTTCAAACGTTGACCATTTCAGCACCGGCTCTCTTGTGACGAGAATGACAAACGACGTAACGCAGATACAGAACTTTATAAATATGATGCTTCGTATGGCGCTTCGCTCGCCGGGCATGTTCATCGGCGCGCTTATAATGTCCGTTTCGATGAATCCGAAGCTCTCGATCGTGTTCGCCGTGACGCTTCCGTCGCTGATACTCGTTATGGGCATACTTATCCGCATCGGATTCCCGCGTTTCTCGGCGATGCAGAAAAAGATCGACGCGCTAAACTCCGACGTTCAGGAAAACATAACAAACGTGCGCGTTGTAAAATCGTTCGTGCGCGAGGATCACGAGCGCGAAAAGTTCGGCGCGGCGAACAACGCCCTCAGAAAAGCCGGATTTTCCGCGATGAAGGTCATGATATTCATGTCCCCCGTGATCTCGTTCTTCACATATGCAACAACTCTCTCTATATATTGGTTCGGCGCAAAGCAGGTCGTTGAAAGCACGCTGACGGCGGGCGAACTCGCCACGTTTGTAACGTATGCGACGCAGATACTGATGTCGCTTATGATGATGTCGATGCTCTTCGTTATGCTCTCCCGTGCGCTCGCTTCCGGCAAGCGTATCGCAGAGGTGCTTGATGAGAAAATAGATATTTCCGACGAAAACCCCGACTCCACTCTCACCGTCAGCCGCGGCGAAATCGAGTTCAAGGACGTAACGTTCCGTTACCACAAAGGCAGCGAGGACGCGGTGCTTTCGTCTGTCGATCTTAAAATCCCCGCAGGAACGACGGTCGGGATCATAGGCTCGACGGGATGCGGGAAAACGACGCTTGTTTCGATGATCCCGCGTCTTTACGACGTCGACGGCGGAGAGGTGCTGATCGACGGCGAGAACGTGAAGAATTATTCGCTTTACAACCTGCGCGAGAGCGTGGGAATGGTGCTTCAAAAGAACGTGCTGTTTTCGGGCACTATCGCGGAAAATCTCCGCTGGGGCGACGAGAACGCCGATGACCAAGAGGTGAAAAGAGCGGCGGAAACGGCACAGGCGGACAAATTCGTTTCATCTTTCCCCGACGGGTACGAAACGATGCTCGACCAGGGCGGCACAAACGTTTCCGGCGGACAGAAGCAGCGTCTTTGCATCGCGCGCGCACTGCTTAAAAAGCCGAAAATACTGATACTTGACGACTCGACAAGCGCCGTCGACACGGCGACCGAAAAAATGATACGGGCGTCGTTCAAAAACGAGCTTGCCGATTCGACGAAGATCATCATAGCGCAGCGCATTTCGTCCGTCAAGGACGCTGACGAGATAATCGTCATGAACGACGGCAAAATCGTCGGACGCGGCACGCACGACGATCTTATGCAGACAAGCGAGGAATACAGGGAGATCTACTACTCCCAGAACGAAAGGAGTGATGAAAATGGCAAGAACGCTTGAATCACTCAGGGAGCAGTACAACCGCTCGTCAAGGGATAATTCCCTTCGCAAAAAAGGCCCCGGGCGCGGGCCGATGCGCTTTGATCCGAAAAACCGCCCGAAAATAAACAAAGACACTGTAAAACGGCTCCTTTCCTACCTTTCGGCATATAAAGGCAGACTTGTGCTGGTGTTGTTTTTCATGCTGTTTTCGACAGTCGCGTCGATCGTCGGAACGAGTGCCGTTGCGCGCATAATAGACGCGCTGACTCCTAACCCCGACGGCACGGTGAAAAACTTTATTCTGTTTGAAGGCTCACCGTTTGAAATACCGTTCGGAAACGATACGATAAAATACATCTTTGCGATAATCGTCATCCTTGCGCTGATTTATATCATCGGCATCGTATGCACGTATTTCCAGTCGCGCATTATGATCATAATATCGCAAAGATCGACCGAAAACATCCGCAACGAGCTTTTTGACAAGCTTCAGACGCTCCCCGTGCGCTACTTTGACAACAACCCCACGGGCGAGGTAATGTCGCGCTTTACAAACGACGTCGACAATATAGATATGATGCTTTCAAACACAGTCGTGTCGCTTATATCGGGCGTGATCGAGATAGTGGGTTACGCCGTTGCGATGATAATAACGCACTACTGGCTTGCGTTTATCGTTATTTGCTTTATTCCGCTGTTTATGAAGCTCGGCGGACTTATCGCAAAGCATTCGTCAAAATATTATACAGAACAGCAGGCGGCGCTCGGCGCTGTCAACGGATACGTTGAGGAAAGCGTTACGGGAGCAAAGGTAATCAAGGTGTTCAACCACGAAAAGACCGCAAACGAAGAGTTTATGCTGCTAAACGACGATATGCGAGGCAAGCAGTTCAAAGCGCAGTTCTACGGCGGCATTATGGGGCCGATACTCGGAAATACCTCGCAGATAACGTGCGCTGTCGTTGCGGGAATAGGCGGGCTTCTCTGTCTGCTGATACCAAGCTCGTTCACAGACGCACACTGGTGGGCTCCGGCTTGCTCTGTCGGCGTTATCGCGGCGTTTGCACAGTATTCGCGCCGTTTTGCCATGCCGATAAACAACATTTCCCAGCAAACCAGCACGATATTTGCAGCGCTTGCAGGTGCTGAGCGCGTGTTCAGCGTGATGGATATGGATCCCGAACCCGCCGACGTAAACGAGCCTGCCGACGCTGACAATATGCGCGGTGACGTCGTATTTGAAAACGTAACATTCGGCTACGTTCCGGAAAAGACGGTGCTTAAAAACATCTCCCTTTACGCGCACCCCGGTCAGAAGATAGCGTTTGTCGGCTCGACGGGCGCGGGCAAAACGACGGTAACGAACCTGCTCAACCGTTTTTACGATATAGAGCAAGGCACGATAACGATCGATGGCATCAACATCAAAAACTACCGCCGCGACGACCTGAGAAGAAATATCGCCATGGTCCTTCAAGACACGCACCTGTTCACCGGCACGGTCAAGGACAATATACGCTACGGAAGGCTTGACGCAACGGACGAGGAAGTCATCGCCGCCGCAAAGACGGCAAGCGCGCACAGCTTCATTATGCGCCTTGAAAACGGATACGACACCGTGCTTGAAGGCGACGGCGCAAATCTTTCACAGGGGCAGCGGCAGCTTCTCAATATCGCGCGTGCGGCGCTTTCAAAAGCGCCGATCCTCGTGCTTGACGAGGCGACGTCCTCCGTCGATACGCGCACGGAGCGCCACATAGATCACGGCATGGACAGACTGATGAAAAACCGCACGACTTTCGTCATCGCTCACCGACTTTCAACCGTCCGCAACGCAGACGCGATAATGGTGCTTGAGCAGGGCGAGATAATCGAGCGCGGCACTCACGATCAGCTGCTTGAAATGAAGGGCAGGTATTACGAGCTTTACACAGGCAAAAAGGAACTTGACTAAAAAGCGCTTCGGCGCTTTTTTGTCTTCGCCTCTATTGACAATTCGGTTCATTTGTTATATAATACCATAGAAAATATGAATAAAAGAGGACATCTAAAATGGCACAGGACAAAAAACTTGTGGAACAGATAACGTCAATGGACGTTGACTTTGCTCAATGGTACACCGACGTCGTAAAAAAAGCGGAGCTTATGGACTATTCCAGCGTGAAGGGCTGTATGATATTCCGCCCGTACGGCTACGCCATTTGGGAAAATATCCAGCGCGAGCTTGACGCGCGTTTCAAAGCGACGGGGCACGAAAACGTATATATGCCGATGTTCATACCCGAGAGCCTGCTCCAAAGAGAGAAGGATCACGTAGAGGGGTTTGCGCCGGAGTGCGCGTGGGTAACTATCGGCGGGCAGAATGAGCTTAGCGAGCGCCTTTGCGTTCGTCCCACGTCGGAAACGCTGTTCTGCGAGCATTTCAAAAACATAA
This sequence comes from Clostridia bacterium, assembly GCA_017447775.1. Taxonomy (GTDB): domain Bacteria; phylum Bacillota; class Clostridia; order Oscillospirales; family CAG-272; genus RGIG6816. The sequence continues at coordinate 19,952 of JAFSMU010000001.1, forward strand.
TACATTCATACCGCGATCTACCGAAGCTTTACAACCAGTGGTGCTCGGTCGTTCGCTGGGAAAAGACGACGCGCCCGTTCCTCCGCACGTCCGAATTCCTCTGGCAAGAGGGACACACAATGCACGAAACGGCAGAAGAAGCAAAAGCCGAAACGCTTCGTATGCTGAAGGTTTATGAGGACTTCTATTTTGACGCGCTTGCGATCCCCGCGATAACAGGTCAAAAAACAGACAAGGAAAAATTCGCCGGCGCCGAGCAAACTTACACCATCGAGCCTATGATGCACAACGGCGTTGCGCTTCAAGGCGGCACATCGCACTACTTCGGCGACGGATTTGCAAAAGCTTTTGATATCACGTTCACCGACAGAGAAAACAAGGTAAGCTACCCGCACCAGACGTCGTGGGGCGTTTCCACGCGTATGATCGGCGCGATAATAATGTGCCACGGCGACGACAGCGGCCTTATTCTCCCGCCGAAGATAGCGCCCATTCAGGCGGTCATCATTCCGATAGCACAGCACAAAGAGGGCGTGCTTGAAAAAGCCGCGGAACTGCGCGACAGACTTGCCGCAAAATACCGCGTAAAGCTCGACGACAGCGATCAGTCGACGGGCTGGAAATTCAGCCAGTACGAGATGAAGGGCGTGCCCGTCCGCATAGAGCTTGGGCCGCGAGATATCGAGAACAACTCATGCGTTCTTGTTTCCCGCGTTACGCGCGAAAAGAAGGTCGTATCTCTCGACTCGCTTGAATCGGAAGTCGACGCAATGCTTGCACAGGTACACGACGAGCTTGTGGCACGCGCAAAGAAAAACCTTGCCGCCAAAACGCACACGGCGACAACGCTTGACGAGTTCATCGACGTTGACAAAAATCAGGGCGGCTTCATCAAAGCGATGTGGTGCGGCGACGTTGCGTGCGAAGACAAGATCAAGGACATCACCGGCGGCGTAAAATCACGCTGCATACCGTTTAAGGAAGAGAAGCTCTCCGACGTATGCGTTTGCTGCGGAAAGCCCGCAAAGCACATGGTCGTTTGGGGACGTCAGTATTGATAAATCGGGGAGCCGCAAAGGCTCCCTTTGTTTTATTTTTTGTATTGACAAAAAAACGTGTTTATGATACAATATCCTTTGCCGTTGGGATATTGTGTAATGGCAGCACAACAGACTTTGACTCTGTTTGAGTGGGTTCAAATCCCGCTATCCCAGCCAAGAAAACCCCGATGTTCACTCGATTATCGGGGGTTTCTTTTTTATTTTCTGATGTAAACAAAAAAAGAGTGCGCGAGTTTAGCGCACTCTTTGATATGATTCTACATCAAAATCGGTTTACTTGTCGGCTTTGTCCGATTTTTTCTTTTTGGAAATGACCACAATCACGATCACCGCGCAAACGGCAAGCATTGCGACGATTATCGCAACGATCGCACCAACGAGAAGTCCGTTGTTTGTCGTGATGAATACAAATTCGCTCAAACGATCAATGTCAAACGACACTTTGTTTCCATCGATCTTGAAGTTGTCGACAAATTCCATATCGTCGTCAGAATGAACGTGCAGGATTCTGAGGTTCTTTGTCGGCATTCCGTCGGGAAGCTCGATGATTACCGTTATTATCATTCCATCTTCGATGTCGCTCGGCTGAATTTCCGTTTTCACACCGTCGATCGTCTGGATGAGCTTAACGTCATAAACCTTTGAGATCTTCTCGTTCTTTTCGAGCATCGTCTTTATCTTGTTATATTCCGCGCTGCCCTCTTTTGCGGAAAGCGCCGCCTTTACGTCGACAGTAAGCTGAATGTTGTTCGGAATGCCGGAGCCTGTCTTGACCGTCAACGTCACTTTGCTTTCGTCGTGTTTGAGGGATAAGGTAAGGCTTTCTTCTTTCAGTTTTGCATAAGCTTCTTCTGCCGCTGTCAGCGTCGGGTAGTTTGTTACAAGCGCCTTTTGCTCTGACGTGAGCGCGTCATACGCCGCTCTTGCCGATGTAATCTTTGCATAGCATTCGTCTGTGTACTTGACATCGCCGATTGCGTTGATCTTTGCTATCACAGCACTCGCGGCTTCATTGTCGGCTTTAAGCTTTGCATAAGCTTCCTCGGCCGTTGTCAGCGTCGGGTAATTTGTTACAAGCGCCTTTTCTCCGGAGGCGAGCACGTCATACGCCGCTCTTGCCGACGCGATCTTTGCATAGCATTCGTCTGTGTACTCGACGGCGCCAATTGCGTTGATCTTTGCTATCACTTCGTTTGCGGAGTAGTCGCCGGATTTGAGTTTTGCATACTCCTCTTCAGCCGCCGTAAGCGTTGCATAGTTATCGACAAACGTCTTCTGGCTTGCAGTCAGTGCGTTGTATGCTTCTCTTGCATTGGCGATCTTTTCATTGCACTCGTCTGTCAATTCCACAACACCAATAGCGTCGATCTTTTCCTCCACCTCTTCAGCCGCGCCATGCTCCGCTCTGAGCTGTTCGTACGCGCTCTCCGCGGATCTGAGCATGAAATAGTTGGATACAAGCGCCTTCTGGCTTGATGACAGAGCGTTATATGCCGCTCTTGCAATGCTGATCTTGCCGTAACTTACGTCATCGTATGAAACGTTTCCTATGTCGTTGATCTTCGCAATTACGGAGTCCGCCGCTTTGTTGTCTGCTCTCAAGTGGGCAAAAGTTGTTTCTGCCTTTTTGAGCGTCTGGTAATTTGATACAAGCGCCTTCTGGCTTGCCGTCAGCGAGTTATACGCCGCCTTTGCCGAGAGAATTTTGTTGTTGCTTGCGCTTGTGTACGTAACGCTTCCTATTGCGTCGATCTTCGCGATGACAACGTCAGCCGCTTCATGGTCGGCTTTAAGGCGAGCATATTTTTCTTCCGCGTCTGCAACTTCTTTAAGCGTCCCCTTCGGGAAGAGCTTCTTCTGATCGTCGCTGAGAGATTCGTACGTTTCTCTTGCCTTATCGATCAGTTCTTTTGATTCGGGAGTAAACTCCACCTCGCCGATATCGTTGACTTTGCCCATTGCGTCAACTACAGCTTCCGCATTTTCAAGGTCTGTGACAAACGACGGTGTTACAAGTGCTTCTTGATCTTCCGTGAGATCGTCGTAAGCTTCCCTTGCCGCCTCAACCTTTTCCCTGAACTCATCCGTGTTTGCCGGGATGCCTATGGCGTTTGACTTATCCATGAAGTCGTATGCCTTTTCGGCGTCTTCAAGCGCTTTCAGAACGTCTTCCGGGAAAATGGATTTTTGATATTCGGTGAGGTCTTCATACGTTTTTCTCGCATTGTCGATCAGTTCTTTGCATTCGGGTGTGTATTCGACCTCTCCGATATCGTTTACCTTTTCCACCGTTTCGTCGACAGCGTCGTAGTCAGCGATGGCGTCGAGCAGTTTATCGCAGTTTGCGACGAGCGCCTTTTGATCATCGGTCAATTCTTCATAAGCGTCGACGGCGTCCTTTATCTTTTTCGCGCACTCCTCTGTGTATACCACGTCGCCGATATCGTTGATTTTATCCATTACAACGATTGCCGCCTCGTCATCCGTAAGGATTTTGAGAATGTCCTCGGGGAATATCGCCTTTCTGTCGTCGCCGAGCTGATCATACGCCTTGCGCGCCGCTTCGACTTTATCTCTGAATGCCTTTGTGTCTTCGGAGTCGCCGATGGCTTTTATCTGCTCTACCACTTCGTCAACGTCATTGTAAAGGTCGATCGCCGCGTTCAAAGCCGCAACCTTGTCGGGACTGACGAGGGCTTTCTGCGAATCGTTCAGCTCATCGCTGAAGTAATCGCTTGCGTCGTCGATAAGCGCTTTGCTTTCGGGCGTGTACGCAACGTTTCCTATCGCGTCTATCTTTGCTTCCTCAACGGCCGCTTTTGCCGCGTTCAGATAGCCTCTTAGCTCATTTACCGCATCCGCGACCTGTGTTGCCGTTACGTTTGGTTCTACAACGTAATCGTTTGCGATCTGCTGTTTATGCCCTTCAAGCGTTGCCGCGATAACCGGGTATTTATCGCTGATAGTGTCGAGATAGTCGTTTACATCATCAATAAGATCGGTAAGCGCCGTTTTATCGACTTCCGCTATCGTTACCGTAAAGCTTGCTTCCGGATATGGAGCATAGTTTGCGTTGCCGCTTGTTGTGTAATAAACGGTGTACGTTGTTGCTTTAAGTCCCGTCGGGATAGATGTGCCGTACTGCGTGTTCACGCTGTTGTCGTTTGCAACAACTCTATACAAAATGTTGCCGTAATCGTTGCCGTCGTCAACAAGTGTTCCCGCGGTGATCAAAGCGTAATTTTCGTTATTATATACAAGTCCCGTTATCGCCTCGGGGAGCTTGTCGAAAATTGCCGAGGTGACGGCCTTCGGTGTGATGACGACCTGCTCCGAGCCATGAACCGTTGTATATCCCGAGAAAACGGTGTTGCCGTCTTTTCTGTAATACGTCGCGTTTGTAACTTCATAGTAAACGGTGTATGTTCCGCCGTTTGTGTACGTCGGGGCTTCCGTCAAGTCATACGTGCCCTCGGTTGTCCCGTATTTGATTTCAAATCCGACGATTTCCGGGTTGTCCGGGTCGCTTGCGGAAACTGTGATCGTGTGCGGCTGTCCGTCATACGCGCCGGTGTAGCCCGCGGATGTGACGGTCATGTCTTTTGTGAATTTCGCATGGAGCAAAATGCCGCTTTCCGCATAATTCCATGCACGGGTGCCTTTTCCATCCGCGCCGATATAATCGAGTGAGTTCGGCGCAAAGAAGCCGGCAAATGTGTACCACGTCACAGTCGGCATTGTATATGACGAAATATCAAGTTTTTTGCCGTATTCGGCTTCAACCTCGCCGATACCGTCTATATTAACGGTATATTTGTTTGCCGTCCAGTTTGCCGTGTATGTTCTGTTGCCGACCGAGCCCTTTTCAACGCTGACACTCATCTGCGGCACCTCGCCGTTTGCGCCGGTCCATCCCGCAAAGGTATAACCTGTTTTTGTAGGATTTGTCAAAGTGAACGTTGCGGTGTTCATATTATACGTTGCGGGGTTTGTCCCGTCGACGGTGCCGTAATTAAGGTTATACGTTATATCGTATGTTGCCAAATCGGCGCTTATTGTGCCGAAGTTTACAGTTGAGGCGCCGACGGTTTTTGAGGAAACACGGTATATTGCGCCCTCCGTGTTTGCCTTTCCCGAAACAAGCGTCCAACCGCTTTTTGCGTTATACCCTTTTGCAAGCTTTGCAAACGCATAAACTGTATTTCCGCTATTAAACTTGCTTCCGCTTGCGCTGCCGCTTGTTGCCTTTTGATTTGTTGAAAGATAAACCGAACTTACTCCCGTTCCCGCAGCTACGTTTACCGTTTGTTCAGCAACTTCCCATTGTGCGTATAATGTGATTTTCGGATTCAAGTAATCGGCAGGTCTTTTGTCCCATGCGCTTTTTGATACGGTGCCGTTCGCGTTGAAATATTTTGTTCCGCCGGTCGCTGCGTCAAAATAGCCCAAAAAGTTATAACCGCTTCTTGTCGGAGGAGTTATTTTTGAATATGAAAAATAATGCCACACAGATATACTATCTGTTCCGCCGCTTCCGCTCTTTTTGTCAAAATTAACAGTATAGTTTCTTGCATAAGAGATATCGCAATATCCTTGGCTGATATATGTTGTACTCGAGCTGTTGTTTTTGACAGTCCATGTAACCGAATTGCCGTTTCCGCCCCTGATATCAACATAAAAGTTATAACTATCTTGTGTTGACGTATTAAGATCATATGAGGCGGATTTACTTCCATAAGAAATGCTCATGGTAACGTTGAAGCTGTAGTTTTTTCTCGGATATATCATAAGTCTGGCATAGAGAAGACGATCAACATTGGGAATGTTAGTCGCGGTCACGGTATAAGTCGCGCCCGGATCTAACTTAATATAGTTTTTATCGTCAGCCGCGCCGCCCCAAGTATACGTAATATTGTTTGTTACATTACTTCCCGAACCTCTCAGAGAAGCAATAGATTTAGTGTAAGATTGAGTTCCACCATTGTAATTTTTACTTCCGTCTGTGCCGACGGTCGTTGCCGCATTAGCTGTCATTGTATTTGCCGACAGAGCTAAAAGCGCAAATACGGTAAACAAAATGAATACCGCCGACAAAAGCGTCGTTCCCCATTTTCTTAAAATGATTTTCATAAACGTCTCCTTTTCAATGCACTTGATTTTATTTCCCTCATATTGTCAAAAAAGGTCAAATTATGGGAATACAATTTTATATTATCATATCAAGTGCCACAGAAGTGCCACAAAAAAAGCGAAAAGCAAATAAACAGACCATTTTCCGTTATTTTGCTTTTCGCCTTGAATTATATTTTATGATTCAAATATCGCCCAGTCGTACTGAGTCATATATTCGCCGCGATACGCCCGCACCGCATCGGGATCGTTACGCTTATATTTGTACGCGTCGCACTCCACTTTATCGACGTCGATATAGCACTCGCTTCGGCGCTTGATAAAGACGTTTTCGGCGCCGACCGATTCAAGAGTCGTCTGTATGTCGGCGATAAGGTTACGCAGGTATGATTTGTGATCCTCCTCCCACAAGACCGCGTTCAGCTCGTTTACGCTGACGGACGCGCCTTCCCTGTCGATAAGATAAGCAAACAGCTCCTTTGACTTGCTGTACCCGAATTTTACGGGAGTTCCGCCCGAAAACACCTCGAAATTGCCGAAGCATTTGACAGAGAGCTTCCCGCTCGGCTTTATCTCAACGGGAAAACGCAGATTATCCACCTCTTCCTTGACCTGACTGTCGCTGATCGGTTTTAACAAATACCCCGACGAGTGGACTTTGTGGGCGTCTATTGCGTACTCGCTGTAAGCGGTGACAAAAATGACGTTTACTTTCGGATTGCGCTTTTTCAGAATTTTGGCAAGCTGTATCCCGTTTATAACGGGCATTTCAATATCGAGAAACGCAACGTCGATGCGCTCCTCTTCCGTTTCCTCCGCCGCCCTGACGGGGTTTAAGTAACAAAGCAGTTCGCAGTCCTCGGGCAGCGCCTTTTTGACGGCACTTTTAAGTCTTATCAGCTGAAGTTCCTCGTCGTCCACAAGCAATGCTTTCATTTGCGCTCTCCTTTATGAAATATGACCGTGACTTTTGTCCCTTTTTCGATCTCGCTGTTTATTATAATCTCGCCGCCGCAAGTCTTTTCGACGCGGTATTTGATATTGCTAAGGCCGATGTGGCGGTTGGTGCTGAAATCAATATCCTCAATATTGAAGCCGACGCCGTCGTCGATGACCTCAACAACGTAAGAAACGTCTGTTTCGTATGATCTGATCGTGAGATTGCCGCCCTCGATTTTTTTGAGTATTCCGTGCTTTATCGCGTTTTCGACGATCGGCTGAATACACAGCGGCGGAACGTAAAACTCCGTTGCCTGCACGTCGTAAACGACGTTCACTCGCTCGCCGAAGCGCATTTTTTCAAGCTCGGTATATGAGCGGATATGTTTCAGCTCGTCGTCAAACGGTATCAGCCGCGTTTCCGTAAGAGATGAAAGATTATGCCGCAGGTATTCGGTAAAATTGTCAAGCGCCGTCTGCGCCTTTTCGGGATTTATCGAAATAAGCGTTGAAATCGACGACAGCGAATTATAGATAAAGTGCGGTTGGATCTGCGACAGCATGATCTTGATACGCGCTTCTTTGTTTTTTTCTTCTTCTTTTGCGAGGATGAGATTCCTCTTTGTGCTTAAAAACAGGAAAAGTATTTCGATTGCGATTATGATAGAAGCGTACGCTATGGCGTACCCTTTGAAGATATTCTGCAAAATTATCGCGACAAGCGGCAAAAAGCAGTAAAACGCAAATGCCGTTTTCTCCCCCGCCGTCAGTTTTTTGTTTGTGATCGCAACAAGGAAAATCGTGGCAAACGCGACAAACTGATATCCCTGCGACAAAATCATCGTCTTGCTGCGAAGATATACGCCGCCGCTTGACGTGAAGAAGAATCCCGTAAAGATGTTGACGATATCAAGGATTACGAATATGGCAAACAGCACCAAATTGATAAGAGCGATCGCTTTTGCCTTTGCGATTTTTATTTCGATGTAGCTGAGCGCATAGATGACCAACAAAAATACTTCGACGTTGTTCATGATATAAAAGCTTGTGTAAGAAGCGATTATGAACGGATCGCTTGTATAATTTGCCTTTATAACGGTAAACGAAAGGTACGCGCCGAAATGCAGGGCGGTAAAAATCAAAAAAATCAGAAGTGTTTTTTCGTCCTTGCGCTTCTCCTTTTTCAGAACGATATTCAGAACGTGAATCAAGATGATAAGAATGCCGATGATGCATACCGACGCGTTAAAAACGCTTTCTTTGCTCATTTTTTCACCGCCTATGCTTCGTTTTAATTTATCATATCACTTTTTTTGACGAAATGCAAGCGCTGTATGACGTCAAATGCGATTTTAGCGGCGACGGCGGCTTTTGTTTGACAAAATCTATTGAAAAACGTTGGGCGTTGTGATATAATGGTTAGTACAGACTAACATGGCGGAGGAATGAATATGAAACAGACTGTTCTGGGACTGCTTATCCCGTTTTTGGGTACGGCGCTCGGCGCGGCGTGCGTTTTCTTTATGAAAAGGGAGCTTAGCGTTGCCGTTCAGCGTGCGTTGACAGGCTTTGCCGGCGGCGTTATGGTCGCGGCGTCTATATGGAGCCTTATCGTTCCGGCGATAGAGCAGTCAGAGTCGATGGGCAAGCTGTCGTTTTTGCCGGCGCTTATCGGGTTTTGGCTCGGCGTGCTGTTTTTGCTGCTGCTCGACCACGTCATTCCCCACTTACACCGAAGCTCAGACAAGGCCGAAGGCCCGCGCAGCAAGCTTGCACGCACGACGATGATGGTGCTTGCGGTAACGCTGCATAATATACCCGAGGGAATGGCTGTCGGCGTCGTCTACGCGGGGCTTATTTCCGGCTCTGCCGAAATATCGGTCGGCGGCGCGCTCGCGCTTGCGATCGGCATTGCAATACAGAATTTCCCGGAGGGCGCGATAATTTCGATGCCGCTTCACGCACAGGGAAAAAGCAAAGGCCGCGCCTTCGCCGACGGCGTTCTTTCAGGCGTTGTTGAGCCTGTTTTCGGCGCGATCACGGTGCTTCTTTCGGGACTGATAGTTCCGGCGATGCCTTATCTGCTTTCTTTCGCGGCAGGCGCGATGATGTACGTCGTTGTCGAGGAGCTTGTGCCCGAAATGTCGCAGGGGGAGCACTCGCACGTCGGAGTTATTATGTTCTCGGTCGGGTTTACGCTTATGATGGCGCTTGACGTTGCGCTGGGATAATAATTACATATTTGATTGCATTTATATTTTACTTGATTTTTTACTCAATATATGATAAAATAAACTGAAAATATTTTTAGGGCAGGTACACTTATGAAGATATACGGTCTTACCGTCAATTATCTCACCGAGCCGACAGGTGTTGACAAGACGCCGCGTTTTTGCTACAAGGTTGAGTCAAACGTGCGCGGGGACGCTCAGAAGAGCGCGCGCATACGCCTTTATTCTTCCGCCGATATGGCGGAGCCTGTATGGGACACGGGCGAAACTTTCGGCGCGCAGGAGCTGTTCATAAAATATACCGGCGATAAACTTTTGCCGGTACATAAATATTTCTGGCGTGTCGACGTTACAAGCGAATCCGGCGAGAGCGGATATGAGGTAAGCTCGTTTGTTACCGGCAAGCTCGACACCCGCTGGGACGGCAAATGGATAAGCGCAAACTACGTCCGCCGCGAGGGGGACGCTTTCGGCGCGGTGTATCTGAGAAAATCGTTCAGGCTTGAAAAACGTGCCGCCGAGGCGTATCTTTCTATATGCGGCCTCGGATATTTCGAGAGCAGCATCAACGGCAAAAAGACGGGCGACGACGTGCTTTCCCCCGCTTTTACCGATTTTTCAAAAACTGATATGTACCTGACGTACGACGTTTCTGACAAGCTCACGCTCGGCGAAAACGTCATCTCCGTCGTGCTCGGCAACGGTTGGTACAACTGCTTTGCGGACGATCCGTGGAATACAAAGGCGGCGTCGTGGCGCAACTGGCCGAAGATGATATGCGAGCTTAAAATAACGTACGACGACGGCACGTCGGAAAAAATCGTTTCCGATACGACTTGGCGCGGCTCAAAGGGGCCGATATTCTTCAACGGCATCCGCAACGGCGAGCATTACGACGCGCGCCTTGAACTTGGCGACTACAAAAACGCGGGATATGACGATTCCGCATGGGACGGCACCAAAATAGTAAAAAGCCCCGGCGGGCTTCTTGAAGCGATGGAAATGCCGCCGATAAGGGTTTACAAAACGTTCTCCCCAAGCAAGATACGCAAATCCGAAAACGGATACATTATAGAATTTCCGCAGAACATGGCGGGATACTGCGAGTACGTTTTCCGCGGAGCGAAGGACACGGAGATAACGATACGCCATTCCGATATGCTTCTCGATAACGGCGAGCTTGATATGCAGATGGGCGGGATGACGCGCTCGCACGGCTTCCAGACGGACAAGTACATCAAAAAGAGCGACGAGCCTGAAAAATGGCATCCGATATTCGTATATCACGGTTTTCAGTATATCGAAATTTCGGGCATAGATTACGAGCCGACGGAAAACGACGTTGTGGCGGTGTGCGTATGCACGGACGTCGGCGTTGCGGGCAAGTTCTCATGCTCCGACGAGCTGCTTAACAAAGTCCAGCATCTTTGCCGCTGGTCGACAATATCGAATATGCACTCCGTGCCGACAGACTGCCCACACCGCGAGAAAAACGGCTGGACGGGCGACACGGCGCTTTCCTGCGAGCAGATGCTGATAAACTTCGGCGCGCAGTCTTTCCTCTCCAAATGGAGCGAGGATATGCGCTCATCCCAGCGCCCCGCCGGACAGATACCGTGCGTCGTGCCGTCGACAGGCTGGGGTTATTACGGGCTAATGGGGCCGGACTGGTCGAGCGCGCTAATAACTGTGCCATACAACATATATCTCTACGAGGGTGACGTCGATATACTTAAAATCAACTACGACGCCATCCGCCGCAACTGCGACTTTATGGAGAGTATGACCGACGATCTGACGCTGAACTACGGCACGGGCGACTGGTGTCCTCCGTTTGAAGGGCCGGCGATCTCGGCAAATATGGGCAACTACAAATGCCCCGTTGAAGTCAGCGACACGGCGTTCTTCTACAACGCCGCAAAGACTGTCGTCAAGATCGCAAAGCTGCTCGGAAAAGACGACGACGCCAAGTATTATTCCGACCTTGCCGCCAGCATAAGAACGGTATGGCGCGAAAAATTCTTTGACAAAGACACGTTCACCGTCAAGGGCGACTGCCAGACGGCGACGGGCGTTATGCTTTATTTCGGACTTTACGAGCAGGACGAGTACGAGGGGCTTGTAAACAAGCTCATTTCTCAGATAGAAGAAAAAGACTGGCACCTCGATTTCGGCGTTCTCGGCAACAAATTCGTAATGCATTCTCTCGGCGCGGCGGGCAAAAACGACGTGGGCTATCGAATGATCGCCCAGCGCACGTTCCCGGGATGCCAGAGGTGGATCGACCTCGGCGCGACGACGCTGTGGGAATGCTGGAACGGCAAAGGCTCGCACAACCACCATATGTTCTCCGATCTCTCTGCGTTCATGTATAAGTACGTCGGCGGCATATCCCCCGACGAGAGCGAGCCGGGCTTCCGCCACGTCATCCTGCGCCCCGCGATAACGTCGGGCCTTGAAAGCGCGATGTCGACTCACGAGAGTATGTACGGCGAAGTAAAATGCTACTTCTCCGTCCGCGACGGAAAAACGAACATAAATCTGAAAGTGCCGTTTGGATGCCGCGCAACTCTGTATATCCCATCATCACTTGCGTCGACGCTGTGCGACGAAAATACGCCGATAAACGAGATCTATCCGTTGTCTGTAACATCCGGCGAGGCAAAAATCGAGCTTTCATCGGGCGAATACAATTTTGCATAATAAAAAATTCCGCTTAAAGCGGAATTTTTTCTTTATTCTTCTATCGTCAGTTTCGCGCGGCGCAGCGCCATAACGAGAAGCGGCACGACGACTATGTGCAGCGCGATCCCGGGCAGTGCCGTTGCGAAGTATGCCGTCCACATGGCGCCAAAGGAATACGTTGTGTTATTTATTCCCGCCATAATGAACTGCACACCGCCGCCGACGAGCCTGCCGAGTATCATTGCAACAATAAGCGACAAATAAAGCCCGATGGGATATTTCAGCTTCTTGAAAACGAACCTGTTGAACACGCCGGAAATAATACCGTAAGCCAACAGCTCAAACGCCATCGGAACGGCGACCGCGGGGAACGGCGGCATGCCGACAAGCAGCGTGCGGAAAAGCGGCGACACAAACCCGACGACGCCGCCCCACACCGGCCCGCATATAAGTCCGCAAAGGAACACAGGTATGTGCATAAGGCTCAGCATATTTCCGAGCTGGCGGTTATTTCCCGTTATGAACGGAAGCAAAAACGCAAGCGCCACGCACAGTGCCGCATACGACATACAAACTATCATTTTTCTCGTCTTTTTCATTATTTCACCTCAAAAAATAAAGATATCGCTCCCGTGCAGAGAAAGCGATATCTTCGTGATACCGATATGTTTTTTGTGTATATACGACTTCGGTCGTTTGCGGCGGCTTCGTGTCGCCTTTTTTATTTTACGTGAAAAATCACCGTTTGTCAAGCGTTTTTTCTGCAACGGCGCCGATTTTTTTCATCGCGTCGTCAAGAAGCGACGACAGCGGCGCGTTATCGACACCGGCGATAAGCGTTTCGCACCTGTTCATCGGGATAAGAACCTTTACGGCGTCGCTCTGCCCTACCGCCGTCGCCATTTTGGGAGTCACCTCGCCGAGCAGTGCGTCGGCAACGACGATCCCGATAGGGCCTGTTATTATATCGGCGCGGCGGCACCCGACAAGGACGGCGTTTTCCCCCGTCGCGCCGGAAACGTTCCCGGCTTTAAGCATATTCGCCGTTGCGGCGCTGTTTGTTCCGACGACGGTAACCGATGCGTCGGGGTATGACGATACCGTCATTTCGGCAAGGCGGCGGCCGATGTTGCCGCCCTGACCGTCGATTATGAGAACGTTCATTTTTTCTCCTTGTATTCAAATTCCGTGTTTTCAAGCTGAGCGGCGAAGTTTTTACGGAAAATGGCGCGGAACTGATCGCGCAGGCGCGATTGCTCCGCTTTTTCGTCGGGAGTCAGCCCGACCGTCTTTTCCTTTCGCGCAAGCTCGTTTATCCTGTCGGTAAGCGCGCTCATATCAGTCCTCGATAGTTACCGTTTTGATCTTCTGCGTAACGCGCGGGCGATCTGAAAAGTCAGTGGGAACGCCGGCGATCTCGTCAAGCGTTTCAAAGCCGTCCGTCATTTTGCCGAAAGCGGCGTACTGACCGTCGAGGTGCGGCGCGTTTTTGTGCATTATAAAAAACTGCGAGCCGGCGGAGTTCGGGCTTTGAGAGCGAGCCATGGAGATAACGCCGCGCGTATGTTTGAGCGGATTGTTTACGCCGTTTGAAGCAAACTCCCCTTTTATCGTGTGGCCGGGACCGCCCATACCCGTTCCCGTCGGGTCGCCGCCCTGTATCATAAAACCTTCAATGACGCGGTGGAAGATAAGCCCGTCATAAAAGCCTTCTTTTGCAAGCTTTACAAAGTTGTCTACCGTTATCGGCGCCGTTTCGGGATAAAGGTCAAGAGTCATCTTGCCGCCGTTTTCCATTTCTATTATTGCTTTCATTTTTGTTTACCTCTTTTTATTTTTTATCATTTTACCATAATGCGAAAAAAGTTTCAATACTTATTTTATAAAATCGCCGTCGCTGTGAACGACGGTCAGCGTAAACATGGCGCAAACGAAAAAGAGCAGTGAAAAATTTTCGCTTCCGTAAAAGAATATGTAAACCGCGGCAAGATACAAAAGCGTAAGGGTTACAACGCTCAGAACTCCGAGAACGCGCTCCGCACTATCGCGCCCGAAAAAATGTGATGTCGCCGCCATGAACACGTTCCCGCCGTCGAGCGCGCGCACGGGCAGGACGTTGAGCATACCGAGACTGAGTGAGAAAACAAAAAGCTCGCGCACGCCATCCCCGCTCGGCAAAACGCCCGATAAAATAAGCGCGCACACGGTAAAATTCACAAACGGCCCCGCCGCCGCGATCAGCGCCTCGTGAAGATATGAGCGCGGCTGGCGCATATCAAACGATATGCCAAACGGCACAACGTTTATCCCCGTCACGCGCACGCCGAGAATAGCCCCCGCGGCGACGTGCCCCGCCTCGTGAACGGCAACAGCGGTCACTATCCCGAAAATGCGCGCGGGCGAAAATGCAAGCGCCATTACGGCCGCGCCGAAAAGCGCAAGCGGATGCACCTTGATTTTTATCCTTCCGATGTTCCCCGCCCCCTTATGGCAACAAATGTGTTTTTGACTATCACGAAAAAAAGCGGCGCGCCGATCATCCCCAAAATGCCGAACACGCGCAGTCCGACGTACATCGACATCAGCGACACGACGGGGTGAAGTCCTATCCCGCGCCCGACGATGCGCGGCTCGACGATCTGACGCACTATCGCTATGATCACCTGCAAAACCGCAAGCGAAACGCCGAGCGCCGTGTTTCCGAGGATAAATTCTATTATCGCCCACGGCACAAGCACGGCTCCCGCTCCAAGAACCGGCAGTATGTCAACAAGCGCCACAAGCGCCGCAAAGACGACGGCGCCGTCAATTCCGATCACTGAAAATCCGAGAAACAGCTCACCGAAAGTCAGCAAAAAAATAAGCGAATACGAGCGAAGATATTTTATCATCGCCGCGCCGAACTCGCGCTTGAACGCGGAAACGCCGGACGAGATGCGCGAGGGCAGCTTTTTCAGAATGAAATCGGCGATCGATCTGTACCCCGCGCAAAAATAAATGCTTGACATCACAAGCGCGGCGAAAAATATCAGCGCGCGAGGAAGGGCTGCCGCAAAACGTGCCGCCGCGCCCGTAAAAAAAGACGTGAGCGACGACGCGGCACTCGTAATGGCGTTTTGAAGAAAGTCGGGAATGCCGCCGTCGTAGTCGATGCCGAACTTTTCGGCAAATGCGCCGATCTTTTCAAACAGCGTTTTGAGAGATGCTCCGATCTTATCCCTGTGCGCCGTTATTTTCGTTATAATATTGCCGCCGTTGCGAATAACGGCGAAGATAATCGCCACAATAATAAGTGCCGTTATGCCTAAAATAAGCACAACAAAAAACACGGACAGCGCCATTTTCGGTATTTTTGTCTTTTTGTGCAAAAACACCGTCGGACGTTGAAGCGCCGCCGCGACGAGCCATCCGAGAATGAACGGGAGAACGACGCCGAGCACGTACCTGAAAAAAAGCCACACGGCAGCTCCCGCAATAACGGCATATATGGCGACGTAAATTATTTTTTTATATTTTTCATCAGGCAAAAAATCCATCTCAAGGCCTACTTCTCCCAACTTCGTCGCATATTCAATTTAATATTGACAAAATCGCCGTTTTGTGATATATTGAATTATATGACAGAATTTTGAAAGTAAAACGTTTTTGTTTTGAAGGAGTTACAAATGAAGAAAATTCTTGCTTTCGCATTGGCGCTTGCACTTGTTGTGATTGCGCTTGTATCTTGCGGCAAAACCACGCCCCCGCAGGAAAATACCGATCCCGTCGGGAAAGAGCTGAGCGCGGAGGGAGTACCTTTCAAATTCTTCCTTGTCGCAGGCGAAAACGGCCGCGCCGCAACAGCTACGATATCGACGTGGATGGAGATCACGTCGACGATAACGATTCCCGAAACTGTTGAATACAACGGTCATACGTACCCCATAACCGTCGTCGGAATGGGACAGAACATAATGGTAGATTCCCCAAGCACACTTACGTCAGTATCGTTTTCAAAGAACGTAAAGACTATATCGGACCGCGCGTTTACAATGTGCGTAAACCTTTCCAAAGTATCGTTTGGCGAGAGCGTTGAAACGATCGGCAACATGGCGTTCAGCGGCACGGCGATCACATCCGTCGTTCTGCCCGACTCGGCAAGAAAGATAGTTCGCAGCGCGTTCTTCGGCTGCTCGAAGCTTGACAGCGTTATGATCAACAACGACATCGAAACGCTTGAAGACATGGCTTTCGGTTTCTGCTCGTCGATAACGACGATCCAGATCCCCAGATCGTTTGCAGATCGCATCGAAGGCATCTTCTCGGGATGCGCCAAGGTCGTTGACGGAACCGTAAGAGTACTCTATCCGAACTGAAAAAAAGCAAAAATAAAAGCTCCGCTTTTGCGGAGCTTTTTCTCTTTTATAAATTATCTTATCTCGTACACAAGATCGTACAGCGCCTTCATATTTGCGCGGACCTCGGCACAGCGCGCCGTCATATACTCGCGCTCCTCGGGGGTGAGAGCCGCCTCTTCTTCGGCTGTGAGCTTACCTTTGAGCATACGGTCGACTTTGAGCGCGCGTGAGATATCAACGGTGCAGAGCTTGCCGCCGTTTTTGCAGATGACGACGTCGGATTTGCCGTCAAGCAGTTGTTTTACGGCGTACTCGCCCATTTCGGACGCGGTGAGTCTGTCTTCAAGCGTGGGAATTCCGCCGCGCTGAACGTGCGCCGGGCAGCAGAAACGCGTAACGATGCCCGTCTTCTGCTCGATTATCTTCGTCAGCTTCTCAGCGTAACCGGGGATGCCCTCCGAAACGATGACCACAAAGCCGCGCTTGCCGGCTTTCCTCTTTTCGATGATGTTCTTGATGACCTCGTCCTCATCAAAGTCGAACTCGGCAACCGCAACGGCGACAGCGCCTGTGGCAACCGCCGTGCGAAGCGCGATGTGTCCCGCGTGTCTGCCCATGACCTCAACGACGTTGCATCTTGCGTGCGATTCGCACGTTGCGCGGAGCGAGTCGACAAACGTAACCACCGTGTTGCACGCCGTGTCAAGTCCGATGGTGTAGTCGGTAGCCGCGATGTCGTTGTCTATAGTGCCGGGCACGCCGATCGTCGGGATGCCGCGTGACGCTATATCGGTCGCGCCGCGGAAAGTTCCGTCGCCGCCGATGGCGATGATGCCGTCGATCTGATTTTCGCGGCACGTCTTGATAGCGGCCGCCATGCCCTCTTCGGTCGCAAATTCGGGGCAACGCTCGGTGTAGATAGCCGTGCCGCTCTGACCGATGATGTTAGATACCTCGGAGGGATTTTTGATAAGGCGCATATTGTTTTCAACAAGCCCCTTGTACCCCTCCATTATCGCGTAAACCTCGATGCCGTGTGCCAGTCCCGTGCGGACGACCGCGCGGACAGCCGCGTTCATGCCGGGCGCGTCGCCGCCCGATGTAAGTACGCCTATTCTTCTGAATTTTGCCATTTTTATTTCCGTCCTTTACTGATTATTTTCATTTTCACATCCGACAAGGAAGTTTATCGAGCGCACAACGCTGTCCTTTGCGTTGTACCACGGCTCCGAGTCGTAACGATAGTCGAATTTTTTGCAGAACCAGCTCACGTCATCGCCGAGCTGTGATATGTATTTCTGCATAACGGCGCGCGCCGCCTTGAAATATTCGGAAAACTCCTTTTTTGAAAGCTGATACGAACCGACTTCAAGCAGTTTTTTGTAGTGCGGCAAGCAATACGTGCGCGCATTTTTGAATTTTTCCCGGAATTCTTCGTCGTTTTCCCACATATACACCGCGTTTGAAACAAGGCGCGAGAATTTTTCATCGGTTTTCTCGCAAACGTAGCACGTGCCTTCAAGCTCGGAGAGCTTTTTCGTCTCCTTCTCTCCCTTCGAGTCAAACATCGTTCCGCCCTCGAATATGTTCTTTTCGACCTCGGCGATGTGGCTTTCGAGTATAAGTCCCAGCGCAAGCCCGCCGGAAATCTTTCTCATTTTACCGAAATGCGCGCGGCAGAAGCCTTTTTTGTTCGTCTGTATTCGCACGTCGGGCTCCATTTTCGCGGCGCCCATGACGGCTTCAAGCTCGTGCGCTTCAAGCATTGAGTAGAGCGCGCAATACGGGCACGACGGCGTTTCGGCGGCCGCCGATTTTTCGTAAGCCTCGTTTATCGGTATGGTGTATATCTGTT
Organism: Clostridia bacterium; assembly: GCA_017447775.1. Lineage (GTDB taxonomy): Bacteria > Bacillota > Clostridia > Oscillospirales > CAG-272 > RGIG6816. Next base: position 38,190 of record JAFSMU010000001.1, read on the forward strand.
CGGGCATAACGACCTCCTTATGTGCAGATTATATTATACAGCGCCACGCTGTAAAAATCAATATATTTGCCGAAAAAGACTTACAGCACAAGCTTTTTTACCGTGTTGTCCCGTTCCTCTTTCGTGCAGACCGAAGCGACGTACCCCGGTATGCCGCGAAGCTCATGGAAGTGAGCGTCCGTCTGAACGACGTTGTTTTCGAGTATGCTCGCTTTGCCGCGGTGAAAATCGCAGTGCAGCGTGGAAAGCCCTATATCAAACCCGCGCCCGCGCATTTTTACGTAGCTTTCGCGCAAAGTCCAAAGGCGGCAGAAGGCGCGGTTCGGGTCCTCGCTCATCATCATCGCGTTCATTTCAAGCATCGACATAAACCTTTGCGCCATAGCCATAATTTCGTGCGGCGCGCCGGCGTCCTCTATATCGACGCCGCACTCGACGTCCGACACCGTGCATATAACGCACGTTCCGCTGTGCGACACGTTGAAAAACACGTCGGGGTGCGACGCAAGGTACGGCTTGCCGAACTCGTTTTTTTCCGTTTTGAAATCGGCGATGCCAAGCGCGTCGGAAAGCGCCGCCTTGACGATAAGCCCTCCGGCGAGCAGTTCCGCCTTCGTGTGAGCGTATCTCGCGCGCTCGATGCGTGCGCGGCGCTCCTCGTCAACTTCACCCATGCGAGATAAGATCAAGTCTTCATTTTCGATAAAAGCCGAAAAATCGGCATAGTATGTTTTGCAGAATTTTTCCATAATTGCCTCCGATACGGTATGATTTTATCACATATTTTATATATTGTCAAACTTAATTTATAAAAATATATAGACAAATCGGAAGTTTTGCGATAAAATGATACGGTAAACAAGAAAGGAAAGGCAAAAAATGATAAAAGCGGCAATATTCGATCTTGACGGCACCTTGGCAGACACGCTGCCAGATATTCTGACGGCGATAAACGGTATTTGCGAGCTTCGCTCAATACCGACAGTCGACGAGGCGTTCGTTCTCAAATTCATAAACGGCGACACGGAAGAGTTCGTGCGCTCATCTGTTCCCGGCATTCCCGAAAGCGAAATTCCCGAATGGGTGGAGCAGTACAAGCAAATTTACGCAAAGTGCTACCTCGATAAAACGCACGAGTACGCGGGGATGACAGGCGTTCTTCGCGCGCTTCGCGAGCGGGGCGTAAAGCTTGCGGTCTTTTCAAACAAGGCTGACGAGGCGGTCAAAAACCTCGCCAAAAAGCTATTCCCGGGGCTTTTCGACTTCGCGCTTGGCGCGGGGATATATAAATCAAAGCCAAACGCCGAAGGCGCGCTTGCGATCCTTGACAGCTTTGGAGTAAAACCGTGCGAAGCGGTTTTCATCGGCGACAGCGACGTTGACGTCAACACCGCCAAAAATGCGGGCATCCGCGCCATCGGCGTATCGTGGGGATATCGCGGGCACGCGTTCCTTGAAGCGCTCGGCGGATGCGATGTTGTCGACACAATGGACGAGCTTTTGAAAAACATACTTGAAAACAACTGAAAATAAGCATAAAGGAGATAAAAACATGAAACTTCCGTTCACAATCGATCTCACAGGCAAAACAGTCGTCGTAACGGGCGGCGCGGGCGTTCTCTGCTCCGGCTTTTGCCGTGCGCTTGCTCAGTGCGGCGCAAAAATCGCGGTAACAGACCGCACGGCAGACAAGGCGCGCGAGCTTGCCGCCGAGCTTCGCTCCGAGGGGTACATTGCCGAGGGGTTTGAAGCAAACGTGCTTGACAAAGCTTCTCTCGAGGCGGCGCGCAAAGGAATCGAGGAAAAATTCGGCACTTGCGACATACTTATCAACGGCGCGGGCGGCAACAATCCGCGCGGCACAACGACAAAGGAATACCTTTTCCCCGAAGATCTTGACGGCGTAAAAGACGATATAACGACGTTCTTCGACCTCGATCCCGCGGGAGTCGAGTTCGTGTTTAACCTCAACTTCCTCGGAACGCTTCTGCCCACGCAGGTATTTGCGCGCGATATGGCTAAAAAGACTGGCTGCTCGATAATCAACATCTCGTCGATGAACGCGTTCCGCCCGCTTACAAAGATACCCGCATACTCCGGCGCAAAGGCGGCGGTGTCGAACTTTACGCAGTGGCTCGCCGTTCACTTTTCAAAGGTCGGCATAAGAGTAAACGCGATAGCTCCCGGATTTTTCGTAACGGCGCAGAACAAAGACCTTTTGTTCAATAAAGACGGCACACCCACCCCTCGCACGGGAAAAATCCTTGCCGCAACGCCGATGGATCGCTTCGGCACTCCCGACGACCTTACTGGCACACTGCTTTGGCTGTGCGACAACGGCGCATCGGGCTTTGTAAACGGCGTCGTAGTTCCCGTTGACGGCGGATTTGCCGCATATTCGGGCGTATAATTAAGCGTATAATTAAGATAGAAGAGGATATTATTTTGACAACACAAGAACAGATACAGCGCCGTCGCACTTTTGCGATCATATCACACCCTGACGCGGGCAAAACTACGCTGACGGAGAAATTTTTGCTTTACGGCGGCGCGATACAGTCCGCCGGCACTGTCAAAGGCAAGGCCAGCGACAGACACGCAACGTCCGACTGGATGGACCTTGAAAAACAGCGCGGAATCTCGATAACGTCATCGGTTATGCAGTTTGAGTACGAGGGCTTTTGCATAAACATCCTCGACACACCGGGCCACCAGGACTTCTCCGAGGACACGTACCGCACGCTTATGGCGGCGGACAGCGCGGTGATGGTAATCGACGCGGCAAAAGGCATCGAGCCGCAGACGCGCAAGCTTTTTCGCGTTTGCGCCATGCGCGGCATACCGATATTCACGTTTATAAACAAGCTCGACCGCGAGGCACGTGACCCGTTTGACCTTATCGACGAGCTTGAAAAGGAATTCGGCATCGGCACGTACCCGATGAACTGGCCTATCGGCTGCGGGCGCGACTTCAAGGGCGTTTACGACAGAGAAAAGCGACGCATTCTCGCATTCGACGAGTTCCACGCCGGCAGACGAAAAATCGAGAGCATCGACGTTGAGCTTTCAGACACCGAAAAGCTCGACGAGCTTATCGGCGAGCGCGCACGCGCGGAGCTGTGCGAGCAGGTTGAGCTGCTTGACGCGGCAAGCTTTGACTTCGATATGGAAAAAGTCCGCACCGGAAAGCTCTCGCCTGTGTTCTTCGGCTCGGCGCTGAACAATTTCGGCGTTGAGGCATTCCTTGAACAGTTCCTTAAAATGACGAGCGCCCCGCTCTCTCATAAGGCGGGCGAGCGCGAAATATCGCCGTTTGATACGCATTTTTCCGCTTTCGTGTTCAAAATTCAGGCCAACATGAACAAAATGCACCGCGACAGGATCGCATTTTTGCGAATTTGCTCGGGAAAATTTGAGCGCGGCGACGAATATTATCATATGCGTCAGGGCAAAAGCATCAAGCTCGCGCAGCCTCAGCAGCTTATGGCTCAGGAGCGCGAGATTATCGACGAGGCATACGCCGGGGACATTATCGGCGTTTTCGATCCGGGCATTTTCTCGATAGGCGACACCGTATGCGACGCGTCTGACAAAGTGCAGTTTGAAGGCATACCCACGTTTGCGCCCGAGCATTTCGCCGAGGTCGAGCAGATCGACTCGATGAAGCGCAAGCAGTTCCAGAAAGGTATGGAGCAGATAGCCGAAGAGGGCGCGATACAGATATTCTTCCTTCCCGACGCGGGATATGAAAGAGTTATCGTCGGCGTTGTCGGTATGCTTCAATACGAGGTGCTGGAACACAGAATGAAAACGGAATACGGCGTAACGTACCGTCAGCGCCCGCTGAGATATCAGCTTATAAGATACGTTGAGGACGGCTCGCCCGATCCGAAAACGCTCCGCCTTTCGCGCGATACAATGTGGATAAAAGACGTAAAAGGCAACGATCTGCTTATTTTCGAGAGCGAGTTCGACATTCGCTGGGCGCTTGAAAACAACAAGGAGCTTAAACTGAGAGAATTCAACAAGTGAACGGCACAAGGAGGTAAAAATGCACGACGCAGAGAAAACGGGCTTCCCCTTGAGGGGAAGCTGTCAACGAAGTTGACTGATGAGGTGTTCCGTGAACGAAACAAACAACCCGCTGCTTACTGATACCTCGCAGAAGCTCCGCAAGGAAATGACTCCCGAAGAAAAACATCTTTGGTATGATTTTCTGAAAAAGTTGCCCGTTACTATACACAGACAAAAGGTAATGGGAAATTATATCGTGGATTTTTACTGTGCATCGGCTAAAATTGTCATTGAGCTTGACGGGGCACAGCATTATTTCGCCGAAAACAAACTTTATGATAAAAAAAGAAATGATTTTCTCGAAGAATCCGGGATAAAGGTTTTACGCTATTCAAATCTCGAACTCAACAAAAATTTTGATGGTGTTTGTGCGGATATATTAAGGCACATTCCACCTCATCCGTCACGCAAAGCGTGACACCTTCTCCTCAAGGAGAAGGCATAAAAGGAGGTCACACAATGGAACACGATACTGAAAAAAAAGAGGGCTTTCGTCAGCCCTTGACGCCCGCTCCGCTGCTTATCGTTCTGGCAAGCTTTGACCCGAGCGGCAATTTGCACCGACCGTAAGTGTCGGCGCCTGTAATGCGGCTTGCCGCATTATCCGCGAGGGTTGCCGCACAGTTCATTTCCTTTCATTACATCATTCGTTTTCGGAGGTAAAAATGCACGACACTGAAAAAAAGAGGGCTTTCGTCAGCCCCTGACGCCCGCTCCACTGCTTATCGTTCTGGCAAGCTTTGATCCGAGCGGCAATTTGCACCGACCGTAAGCGTCGGCGCCTGTAATGCGGCTTGCCGCATTATCCGCGAGGGATATTACTCGGTTCATTTCCTTTCATTACATCATTGGTTTTCGGAGGTAAAAATGCACGACACTGAAAAAAAAGAGGGCTTTCGTCAGCCCTTGACGCCCGCTCCACTGCTTATCGTTCTGGCAAGCTTTGACCCGAGCGGCGAAGGCGTAAATCATTATGATCCAGAGCATCCGGAGCTGCTCACCGATAAGGAGAGCAAATACTACGGCGAGCAGTGGGCCATATCAAAGCCCGCTGACTGCTACGAGCGCTTTTTCGGCGAGGGGAACGAGTCAATGCTCGAATACTACCGCCAGATGACAAACGGCAAGTTCTGGTTTTATCCCGTAAAGATAGACCACCCGGATGAAAACACGCTTGAAAACGGCGTTGTTTCCGTAACTTTGCCGCTGCCGCACCCCGCGGCGCTTCGCAACCTCGGCGACTACGACAACGGAAGCGCCGCCGCGAAAGTCATTCACGACATCGTGTGCGCTTGCGACAAATTCATCGACTTCAAAAAATACGATCCCGACGGCGACGGCATAATCACGCCGCACGACCTTGCGGTGATCATTCTCAACGCCGGATATGACCACGCCACCTGCGAGCACGACCGCGAGTGCGGCGGCGTCGACTACGAGGACGGTCCCGACGGCGCGCACCGTTTCCAAGTTCACGGCACATCCCAGCCGACAGACGCTGAGATGTCCGGCGGGGTACATATTGTTCGCGTATCAAATATCGGCGAATACCGCAGCGTAAAGACCGGACTTACAACGATAGGCACGCCCGCGCACGAGCTTTGCCACAACGTCGGCGCACAGGATATGTACAGCCGCTACACAAGCGGATACGACGTTGAGCCGCGCTGGCCGACTCCGGCGATGTTCTCTCTTATGTCAAGCGGCAACCACCTCGGCGAAGGTGCGCTGCCGTCATTCGTCGATCCGTACCAGCGCATTTATTTCGGCTGGTCGGACGTAACGGAAGCGAAAGAGGACGGCGTTTACACCGTTACCGAAGTTACCCACGGCGACAAGATACTGAAAATACCCACGCCGAACCCCGACGAATACTTCATTTGCGAGGTGCGCCTTAAAAAAGGATTTGAGCGCGCGCTTACAAAGGGCGAGGAGAAGGGCGGCGTTGTGATGTGGCACATCGACGAGAGCGTCAACAACGAGTGGTTCCTCAAAGCTCAGTGCGTTTCGTCCAACCGCGCGGGCGGAGGCCGCCGTCACGATCTCGGCAACGCGATCCTTCCGAGGGAGTGGTTTGAATCCGTTTATAACGGCGACGGCACATTCTGGAAATTCGGCCCTCTGCGCGACAAGGACCTTTCCGGCAAGGATCCGTTCTTCTACAAGAGCGACGATGTGAAAACGTCTTTGTTCGACTCTTCCCTTTACTGCGGCGCGGCGAGCATGTCGTATTCGCTGAACCGCTTCCCTGAGGGCGTGTCGCACGATTGGAAGCTTACCGTCGAGGTACTCGACGAGCCGGGCGACGAGATGCGCGTCAAAATCACAAGAGGATAACAAAAAGCACCCGAAAGGGTGCTTTTTTCTGCAAAAAAAGCCGCCTTTTCGGCGGCTATATGATCATGCTTGTGCTTTTTTTCCTTCGATGCAGTCGATAACGTATTGCTCAACCTCTTCAAACGGTATTCCGAGCACAACGGAAAGCTCGCTGTAAAGAGAGCGTTTTGCGTATGATTCGTACTCAACGTCGACCTCTGTCAGATGGCGCTTTGCCGCGGCAAACGCGCGGCGGCGGGAGTACACCGTCTTTATCACCTTGACAAACCCTTCGGGAACAAGCGACGCCACCGTCTGCTTGTATATGTCGCGGCGCATTTTTTCATTTTCGATCTCAAGCTCGCATATTTCAGGCATTTTGTCGATAAGGCTTGACGCGTCGCATTTTTTCATAAGCGTGCGCGAAGCGATCTTCGTGTTTTCAACAGGTGTGTAAATCACCGTTGCGGCTCCGAAAAGCGGGCTTAAAACGTAATAAGTCTTTGTGTCGTTTTCGTCAAAAGGCGAAGCGCAAATGTCCTTGATCTGACATACCCCGCTCTTTCCGTACATTATATAATCTCCGACCTTATACATGACGACCTCAATAGTAAATTAGTTAATTATATAATTATCATACCATAAAAAAATAATAAATTCAAGCACAAATTTCAAAAAACCGAAAAAATGAGGCTTATTTGCCCGCCGCGCGACCGTTTTTTTCTTTTTGCCTCAAATTCCGACGTTTTATTGACATATAAAATAAAGTGTGGTATTATTTAATATAGCACATAATATAATTTTAATAAAAAAGGCGGTCAGTATGAATAAAACCGATAAAAAGAAAAACGTTGTAAGAATTCTTGCGATTGTTCTTGCCGTACTTTTGCTTGCCGGCTCGGCGGCGGTGCTTATGTCGACGCTGACAAAGGCCGCAGAGCCGTCGTTTGAGCTGACGGAGCTTGACAAAAGCGAAAGTTACATTGATCCGATACCAATGCTTTGCATAAGGATATCCTTTGACGCAAACGGCAACGGCATTGACGACTGGGACCCGTACAATCCGACAAAGCTAACCTCCGATAAGACGGCCGCCTACTACGGCGAGCAGTGGATACATTCCGGTCGCGGTTATTGGGCGGGGATGCTGTTCGGCGAAACGAAATCGCTTACAAATTACTACAAAGAAATAACAAACGACCGCTTCTATTTTTACGCGGGGGATGAGTCGGAAGGCGTGGCAAACGACGGCATTATCGACGTTGTCCTGAACATGGCGCACCCGCGTTCAAAATCGGCGTATGCGAGCAACTTTACAGCTGACGGCGGCGAAAGACGCGCGGCTCTTATCGCGGCAAGCGAGTACGTCGACTTCAAAAGCTACGACAAAAACGAAAACGGCTACGTCGACTACAACGAGCTTGCGATAATGTTTGTTCTTGCGGGGTATGAACACGCATACGGAAATAGGACGAATATGAACGCGTACGGCACGCACGCTCACTACACGTCGGGCAGCGGCCTTTCGATCGACGGCGTTATAGTTACGGCGTCCGGTCATTCCGGCTTTGTAAAATGCGGCGAATATCAGACGGCAACCGACGCTATAACGCTTGGAACTCCGGCGCACGAGTTTGGACACTTCCTCGGCGCGTATGACTTTTACGACGGCGGCAACGGCGCGTGGACTTATTTTACATCCCAGATGTCGCTGATGTCGTCAGGTTCGCACGGCAGCGGCGCAAACGAGCGGCGCGGCGCGTCCCCGGCGGCGATGGACCCGTATCATCTTATATATACGGGACTTGCAAGCTATACCACTGTTCTTGACGGAGAGTACACGCTTTACGCTCACACAAGCACGGCGGGCGAGTATAACATCCTTCGCATAAACACGCCGAATCCCGACGAGTATTACCTTATTGAAAACAGATCGCGCTCGTCCAAATCAAAGTCAGACCTTTCGGCGTCCGAGGGCGTCGTTATATGGCACATAGACGATAGCATCATCAGAATGGGCAAGGTGAATACGGCAAATTCCGGACACGATCCCGGCGCGGTTGTACTCGGGCCCAACGCCATAAGCGCCGATTCCTGCGGGTTTGCATACAAAGAAGGCAACCCTGTTGCAAGATATACGTTTACGGCGATGAACAAGCACTACACATTCCCGAAATCGGGAACGTGGAACACTTCCCTTGAAGAAGGAACGGAGCTTCCGCTCAAAATAGAGGTGCTTGACGGCGTAGGTACGGAAATGAGGATCAGAATTTCGGGATGCGTTGATTGCGCTCCCGCGGTAACGCTCGGCAAGACGACCGAAGCGTCGACTGACACGCTGACATTCTACGGAAAGATCACCGACCTTTGCGGCGGCAACGTAACGTCGTGCGGATTTATCCTTTCAAAGAACGCAGACCCGACGGCTGAAAACGGCACGATAATTTACGCAACGCCGAATTCCGACGGCACGTTTGAAGCGACGTTTGAGGGGCTGACGCAGGGTACAAAATACTTCTGCAAGGTGTTTGCCACGGGTAAATTCGGCACAGGCTCACGCATATCGTCGACCTACACGAAATTCCCGCCGAAAGAGGACGTCGAATACGATTACTACTTCGTTTACGTCTTCCCGAACTATCTCAACATGGCGCGCCGTTACACAAGGCGCGTTTACCCCGGCGATAAGATGACGTACGTTCCCGATTATGAGTGGGCGGGATATCAGTTCGCGGGTTGGTTCTGGGACGCGGACCTTACCGAAAAATACGACATGAACTACACCCAGCAGACAAAGGATAACTTCTCCCTTTACGGCAAGTGGGTCCGCAATGAAGTTGCGCGCAAGCTGACTATCGTCGGCGCGGAAACGCTGTTCAACTTTGCGTCGGAGATAGGTTCTACGTTTATCGAGCCGATCCCCGTTGATCGCACAGGCTACACATTCGGCGGATGGTTTGCAGACGAAGAAAGAACAGTTCCGTTTGACTTTGACTCAACCGTGCGCGATGAGGAAACGGTAATTTACGCAAAATGGATAAGCGATTCTCCCGAAACGACAACGGAACCGACGACCGAGCCAACGACAGAACCGACCGTCGTTCCGACAGCAGAGCCGACGACGGAGCCGACTGTCGTTCCCACACCGGAGATAACAACCGAGGTACCCGAGCCGACGGGCAGCGGCGAAACAAAAAAGAGCGGGTGCGGATCGGTGCTTTACAGCGGCGCCGCGATAATCATTTCGGCGGCGGCACTCGGAATAACGGCAATAAGGAAGAAAAAGGAATAAATGGACGTATCAAAAATAAAACTTGTGGCGTTTGACCTTGACGGTACGATAACGCAGCACAAAGTTCCCCTTGAAGAAAAAAACCGCGCCGTGCTTGACGCGCTCGGCAAAAAATACAAGCTTTTAATGGCGGGCGCCGGCGCGTGCCAAAGGATATTTTTGCAGATGGGAAAATACCCCATCGATATCCTCGGAAGCTACGGTATGCAGTACGCCGAATACAATAAAGACACGGGCGAGCTTGACGTAAAATATCTCAAAAGCTTTCCGTGCGATCACGAAAGCGTCGAGCGGCGCGCGATGATCTTCCGCGAGAAATACGGCTACACCGATTTTGCCGGCGACAGCGTGCAGTATTTCGACACCGGCGGCATCACGCTTGCCATACTCGGCACGGCGGCACAGCTTCCCGAGAAGCTGGCGTTTGATCCGACAAGAGAAAAACGGCGCCGCGCGCTCGCTTATGTGCGTGAGCTGTTCCCCGATTTCAAAGTGTTTGTCGGCGGAACGTCGTCTTTTGACATGGCGCCCGCTCCCTACGACAAATATTACGCGCTTGACAAATACTGCCGCGAACACGGATACGCTCACGACGAGGTCGTATTCGTCGGCGACGACTGGGGCGAGGGCGGAAACGACAGTCCCGTGTACGAGTCGGATATCGCGTTCATAAAAGTCGACAATTACGAAAACTTCGGCGAATGCGTGAAAATTCTTCTATGAAAAAAGCTCCTCTTTCGAGGAGCTTTTATTTTTGTTATCCGAGCAGAGCGCGGTCGTTTGCAAACTCCGTGCCGCTTGCCTGCGAGAATTTCTCGATCAGCGCTTCGACGGTGAGCTGTTTCTTTTCCTCGCCGCGCACGTCGAGGATTATCTTGCCCGCGTTCATCATTATAAGTCTGTTGCCGTGGGCGATAGCGTCTTTCATGTTGTGAGTTACCATCAGCGTCGTGAGTCTGCCCTCGCTTACGAATTTGTCAGTAAGTTCAAGCACCTTTGCCGCCGTTTTCGGATCGAGCGCCGCCGTATGCTCGTCGAGAAGAAGGAGCTTTGGCGAGTTCATCGTCGCCATAAGCAGCGTCAGCGCCTGACGCTGACCGCCCGAGAGAAGTCCGACCTTCGTGGTGAGGCGGTCTTCGAGGCCAAGCTCGAGCGCCGCAAGCATTTCACGGTATTTTTCGCGCTCTGATTTCGTTATAGCCCAACGAAGCGAGCGCTTTTTTCCGCGGCGATTTGCAAGCGCGAGGTTTTCCTCTATCTGCATATCTGCCGCTGTGCCCATCATCGGATCCTGGAAAACGCGCCCGATGAATTTTGCGCGCTTGTGCTCAGGCATATCCGTAATGTCGATGCCGTCAATCGTTATTTTGCCCTCATCGAGCTTGAATACGCCCGCGATGGCGTTGAGCAACGTGCTCTTTCCTGCGCCGTTGCCGCCGATGACGGTTACAAAGTCACCGTCTTCAAGCGTTAAAAGCGCGATGTTGTCTATCGCTGTTTTTTCGTTTACCGTTCCGGCGTTGAAGATCTTGGTAGCGTTTCTTATGTCAAGCATCTTCCGTCACCTCGCTTTCGTCGGGCTGGGTCTGCGGCGCGTCCGCCGCTTTTGCGGCTTTTTTCGCGCGCTTTCTCGCACTGCTCTTTTTCAGATTCGGCACGGCGATAAATATCGCAACGACAACCGCCGAGAGCATTTTAAGCAGGTCGGGATCTATTCCGAAGAATACGACGGTCTGATATACGATGTAATAGATTATGCCGCCGCCGACAACGCCCGCAAGCCTTACGGCAAAATTTTTCGATATTCTTCCGAATATCGTTTCGCCGATGATGACCGCGGCAAGTCCGATGACGATAGCGCCGCGCCCCATACCGATGTCAGCCGCGCCCTGATACTGCATCAGTACCGCGCCCGAGAAAGCGACGATACCGTTTGACAGCACCAGCCCGAGCACCTTTGTAAGATCGGTGTTGATGCCTTGCGCGCGCGCCATTTTCATATTGTTGCCCGTCGCACGAAGCGACGCGCCGATCTCCGTTCCGAAGAACATATAAAGCAGGCCGATTATGACAAGGCACATAAGCACAACGGCAAGAAGCGATATGCCTATGTTTTCTTCATACGGACTGATGACAAGCTTATACACCTTTGAGCTGATACCGAGGTTTGCGCGGCCGAGTATTTTCAGGTTTACCGACCACAGAATAAGCTGGGTGATGATACCCGAAAGGATAGCGGGGATCTTAAGCACGGTGTGGAACACGCCCGTGAGAAGTCCCGCAAGCATTCCGGCAAGAAATGCTGCCAGCATCGCTATCCAGATATTTACCCCCGCCGCGACCAGAACAGCCGCAACGCAAGCGCCGGTGACGATGGAGCCGTCAACGGTAAGGTCTGCTATATCGAGTATTTTGTAAGTTATATATACGCCGATCGCCATTATGCCCCAGATCATTCCGAGGACGATGGCGCCCGGCATAGCGCCGAGTAATTCCATTTGTTTTTATATCCTTGATTTTATATTATTTTACCGAAACGTAACCTTCCGGAGCCGTAAGTCCGAAGAACGCAAGATTGTCCGCATTGAATTTGCGAACGGGGGATTCGTCATACGCGATAGGCATTTTCGTGATGTCGGCGCCGTCTTTAAGGATCTGAGCCGCCATAAGTCCCGTTTTGTAGCCGATATTGTAGTAGCTGATCGAAAGCGTGTACGTGCCGCAGCTCTTGCAGATTCCCTCTTCGCCTGCGAATACGGGAGTCTTTGTGTCCTGAGAGAGCGTGTTTATAAGCTCGCCGCTCGACGCTGCCTTATTGTCGGTAGGAACGTAGATAACGTCGCTGTCAGCGGCGGCTTTCTTGAATACGACCGAGATATCGTTTGAGTCGGAAAAGGTGTAGAGCGTTGCCGTCTTGCCGTTCTTTTCAAGGTAAGCTTTAACAACGTCGACCTGGTATTTCGAGTTTGCCTCAGCCGAGCAGTAGAACAGACCTATCTTCTGCGCCGAGGGGAACAGGTCGATTATCATCTGCGCCTGCTCCGTCAGAGGAGCAAGGTCCGATGTGCCGGAAACGTTGTATCCCGTTGTTCCGTTGAAGTTTTCGATGCTGAGAGCAACGCCGTATTCGGTGATCGACGTGCCGAGTATCGGTATTTTCGTCGTTGCCGCAGCTGCCGCCTGAAGAGAAGGCGTTGCGTTTGCCATTATAAGATCGTATCTTTTGGAAACGAAGCTTTGAGCGATAGTCGTGCAGGCGGAAACGTCCTCGCCCGCGTTCTTTTCGTCAAAGTAAACGTTTTCAGCTCCAAGCTCTGCGATAACGGCGTCTTTGAAGCCCTTTGTCGCCGCGTCGAGCGCTTGGTGAGTCACGAACTGGCAAATGCCTATCTGATATTTTGCCTTGTTTCCGCAGGATGCGAGGGCAAAGCAAACGGTCAGTGTAAACGCCAGACATAAAATAATGCTCAGTACCTTTTTCATTGTGTGTATCTCCTTAAATATAAAATTTCTTTTCAGGCGGAAAAACAAAAAATCCCGTGCAACAAATACTGCACGGGCGAAATTTCGCGGTACCACCTTGCTTTGCGACGCGATCTCCCGCGCCGCCTTTGTAACCTTTTGCGGTCTGCGATATAACGGTCGCACCCGTTGCGCTCTCGCGCACCGCTCGCGGAATGTACTTTCCTTGCCCGCGCCCCTGTCTTGCACCGACCGACAGTTCTCTTTGCGCGCTTACAGATAAGGATTTTTTCCGTTCATCGCTTTTTGATACACCTATTATACAAAACACCTCGAAAAATGTCAATAGTTTTGTTGAGTAAAAAATAAATTTTTTTGAATTATCATTCGTTTTTCGTAAAAATTGCGAAATCGCCGCCCGAAATCGTGAAATGAACATATTTTTTTAATTCCCTATTGAAAACGGCGCGTTTTTGTAGTAAAATGATATTTGTATTATTGTTATTATAGGTAAAAAGGACCTTTTTATGAAAAAACTCAAAAAAAACATCGCATCATCGATTCTGCGCGCGATAAATTCCGCCTTTGCGGGAGCGGACACGCCGAGTGAGGCGGAGATCGTTTCGATGCTCGAATACCCGCCCGACGAAACGATGGGCGATCTTGCGTTTCCCTGCTTTAAGCTCAGCCGCGCGCTGAGAAAAGCGCCGCCCGTTATCGCCGCCGAGGTCGCAAAAGCGTTTGAATGCGACGGCGTTGAAAAGTGCGAGGTCGCGGGGGGATACCTCAATTTCCGCATTTCAAATTCGTATTACGCGGCGCTTGCGCCGAGGATCATCGCCGAGGGCGGCGAATACGGGCGCTCCCACGTCGGCGACGGCAAGACCGTCGTTCTCGATTATTCAGCGCCCAACATCTGCAAGCCGTTCCACATCGGACACCTTGCGTCGACTGTTATCGGCCATTCGCTGAAAATGATCCACGCCTTTTCGGGATATAACTGCGTCGGCATAAATCACCTGGGCGACTGGGGAACGCAGTTCGGCAAACAGATCCTTGCGTACAAGCTGTGGGGCGATAAGGAAACAGTCGAGCGCGGCGGAGTTGACGAGCTTGTGCGCCTTTACGTCAAGTTCCACGCCGAGGCCGAAAACGACGACAGTCTGAACACCCGCGCGCGCGAGGAGTTCACAAAGCTTGAACACGGCGACGAGGAAAACACTGCGCTCTGGCGCTGGTTTGTAAAGATATCGCTTGACGAGTGCAACCGCACCTACGACAAGCTCGGGATCACATTCGACAGCTATGCGGGCGAGTCGTTCTACACCGACAAAATGCCCGAGCAGGTCGAAAAGCTGAAAGAGTCCGGTCTGCTTAAAGTCGACAACGGCGCGTCTATCGTCGATCTTTCCGAATATAATATGCCGCCGTGCCTTATACTCAAATCAGACGGCTCCACTCTGTACCCGACGCGCGACATCGCCGCAGCGGTATACAGGGACAGAACGTATCACTTCGACAAGTGCATTTACGTCACCGCATCTCAGCAGTGCCTCCATTTCGCACAGTGGTTCAAGGTCGTTGAGCTTATGGGATATGACTTTTACGACAAGCTCGTTCACGTGCCTTACGGAATGGTCAGCATCGACGGTGCAAAGCTTGCAACGCGCACCGGCAACGTCATACTGATACGCGATCTTATCGACGCGGCGGTTGAAAAAGTTGCCGCCGTCATCGACGAAAAGAACCCCGATCTTGAAAACCGCGAGCAAGTGGCGCAGGACGTAGGCGTCGGCGCGATAGTGTTCCATTATCTGCTTAACAGCCGGATAAAAGACACAAACTTCATCATGGACGACGCGCTCTCCTTTGACGGAAGCACCGGGCCTTACGCGCAGTATACGTACGCGCGCACCTGCTCTCTTATCGAAAAAGCGGGCGATATCAAAAACGCAAACGTTACGGTAACCGAACCGTCCGAGGCGGCGCTTATGAAAACGCTCTCGCGCTTTGAAGAAGTTGTCGACGCGGCGCTGCGCGACTACGAGCCGTCGACGATAACGAGATACATCATCGACGTGTGCGTCGCGTTCAACCGCTTCTATCAGGACTGCAAGATACTCGGCGCTGAAAACGACGACGTGCGCGCCTCTCGCGTATCGCTTGTAAAAGCGACCAACACCGTTCTTGCTAACGCGCTTCCGCTCATCTGCATGAAAACACCGAAGAAAATTTAATCCAAAGGGAGAAAAAATATATGTCAGGACATAGCAAATGGAAAAACATAATGCATAAAAAGGAAAAGACCGACGCGCAGCGCGCCAGCGTCTTTACCAAAATAGGCAAGGAGATCGCCATCGCCGTTAAAGAGGGCGGCCCGGATCCCGTATCCAACTCAAAGCTCCGCGACCTTATAACAAAGGCGAAGTCGAACAACGTGCCCAACGACAACATCGATCGCATAATCAAAAAAGCGTCGGGCGCCGACGCCGTTGCATACGAAGAGCTTGTATATGAGGGCTACGGCCCGTCGGGCGTCGCAGTCATCGTTGAGGCGGCGACCGACAGCAAAAACCGCACGGCAGGCAACGTCCGTCACGCATTTGACAAATTCGGCGGCAACCTCGGCCAGACGGGATGCGTAAGCTTCCTCTTCTCCGAAAAAGGAGTCATTGTCGTATCCGAGCTTGACGAATACGGCGACAAGGTAGTCGACGGCGACAAGCTGATGGAGGACGCGCTCGAAGCGGGCGCGGCTGATTTCCTTGAGGACGAGCATATGTACACAATTTACACCGAGCCTGACGATCTTACGGCGGTTTCGGACGCTCTTACGGGGCTTGGCTACACGCTTGAAAGCGCCGAAAAAGCGAAGGTTCCTTCAACGTACGTAACGCTTGACAATCCCGAGGACGTTGAAAAGATGGAAAAGCTTATCGACTATCTCGACGAGGACGACGACGTCGTAAACGTATATCACAACTGGGACGAAGCTTAAAATCAAACAAAAAGCACCCTGCGGGGTGCTTTTTTTAGATTCTTATTCTGATTTTGTTTTCGCCCGTTTCGCAAAGCGACACTTTTGCGGGAACGACCTTTCCGTCGGCGTATACCTTTATATCATAGTCGCCGTAAAACCCGCGGAACGTCGCCGCGCCGCCGTGTGAAACGACCTTTTCCGACGTGTGCCACTGCTTGTTTATCAAATCAGATAGCGCGCGATATACAGGTTTTTCAGTCATATCAAAGCGAAGCATTGCGCCATAGTAAATATTTTCCCCTTTTGTCATGTCTCCCGGCTCGCCGCCGTTTGGCATATATCCGTAACCGTCGACAAGATTCCAGTATATTATCGCCTCCATTGAAGGATGCGAAAACATCACTTTGTAAAGCTCTGTCGTAAGCTCCGCCTGAAGCTCCTCGTCTTTCGGGGAAGCAGATCGCGCCGGAATTGTCATTTCCGTGATCTGGATTTTTTTACCCAAGCGAGAAAACAAATCATACAGTTCCCTCAGCCGACGCGGATTGAATTTCTGCGCCGCGTGCGCCTTCTCCGCTTCTTCGGGGAAGAAGCAGTGGAACTGCATCCCGATCGAATCGAGGTGCGTTATCGAGCGGAGCAACCGCTCTATTTGCATATAGTAGTAATTTCTCGTGTGCGCCGCCGGATCCCATATATTGTAGTCGTTTATGATAAGGCGGTTGTTCGGGAAAAATTTGTCCGCCTGCTCAAAACTCCATTCGACGAAGTCGTCCTCCATGAAGAACGGCGATTTGTGCCACATCTGAAGCGTTTCGTTCGTCACCTCCATGCTCGGTATCCTGCCCGCATACCGTTCGGAAATCACGCGGAAGCGCTCGGTGAGCGCCTCTTTCATTTCGGGAACGCTGAGCTTTTGCGCCCAATCGGGTATGAGCGTGTCGTAGTTAAGGCAATGGAGTTTCGGCTCGATGCCGTGTGCCTCGCAATATTCCAGGCACAGATCTATCGGCGGGCGGCGATACATCTTCGGCGAATCCTTGTCGAACCGGTAAACGCCGCGCTGTGGCTCCGTCGCGTCCCAGTAGAACGGGAGCGTGGCAAGATTGAACAATGCCGAAAACTTTTCTTTGTATATTTCGTTTTTCCATTCGTCTTCAAATTCGTCGAGCATGAAAATGTTTGCGCCGAATCTGAACGCGTGGCTCGTCTGTTCCGCCTCGACCGCGATTCTTTCCGGCACCTTTCCGTCTGAGATAACCTCGACGGTACAGTCGCCCTTTCTGTATTTTTCGATCCCTTCGCGAACGATCTTTTCATTTTCCTCGCGCTGCTCGTCAAAATACTTCATGACAACGTCGCGCCTTGATAAATTCTCCTCGCTCATCGATAAATTCTCCTCGCTCATTTGCAAAGTCTGATTATCGCGTCGGCGTACATACGCGCGTTCATTTTGAACAGATCGACCGACATACGCTCGTTTGCGCCGTGCATATTGTTTTCGTCGCCGATGAACTCCGCGCCGAATGCGACGCCGCCCTCCGTTTCGTGAACGTAAGTTCCGCCGCCGATGGCGATGCAGCGTCCGCGCTTGCCGGTGATATGCTCGTATGATTCAAGCAGTGTCTTTACAAAATCGCCGTTGCCGTCAACGCAGTGCCCTTCAACGCCGCCAAACGCCGTGATAAGTGCGCCGGCTTTGCCGATGGTCTTTTCAAGCGTTACGCGTACCTTTTCAACGCTTGACGTTACGGGGAAGCGGATATCGAACTTTCCGCGGTACGTTTTGCCGTCAAACGACGCTATGCTGTGCACAAGCGTGAGCGCGCCCGAAACGTCGTCGCTCATTTTAACTCCCGCATGCTCGCCGTCAGACTCGCCAAACGGGAAGAGTGTCGATATTTTTTCAAAATCGCCGACTTCGAGCAAGGAAAGAATTTTCAGCGCCGCCGTGACCGCGTTGACCCCGCCGTTGGGCTGGGACGCGTGCGCGCTCTTTCCGCGCACACCGACGTTGAGCGCGCCGTCTTTTTCGGCGCATTCAACCGATATGCCGGGGACCTGCCTTGCCGCTTTTTCGACCTCGCTTTGATCAACGCCGCAAAGTGACATATCGCAAATTGCGGGAACGGCGTTGACAACGTCGCCGCCCGAAAGCGAGAGAAGAGTGCGGTCGCCAAGCGTCGGGACAAATTCAAACTCGCCGCGTATCATTCCCTTTTCAACGTTGATGACGGGGTATGAGCCGTCGGGAGTGAACAGGCGCTGCGGCAGCGCCTCTTTTTTTCTGTAATACGCAAGATCCGCCGAGCCGTTTTCCTCGTCCGTTCCGACGATAAAGCGCACGTTTTGCGAAAGCGAAACGCCGAGCTTTTTGAGCGCATACATCGCGTAAAGCACGGAAACGGCGGGGCCTTTGTCGTCTATCGCGCCGCGCCCGTAAAGATAGCCGCGGCTGAGCGTAAGCTCAAACGGCGGCGTGCGCCAGCCCGTATTGCCGACGGGGACGACGTCAAGGTGGCAAAGAATGCCGAGCGTCGGCTCGCCTTCGGAATAGAGGTCGATCGTTCCGACGTGGTTTTCGTGGTTTTTCACCGTAAAGCCCATCGTGCGCGCTATTTCAAGGAATTTTTCAAGCGCGCGCGCCGGCTCTCGCCCAAACGGGTAATTCGGCTCCGCCTCGCCTTTTACGCTCGGTATTTTCACAAGCTCGGATAGCGTGCGGATCATATCGCCGGTGTTATTTTCAATAAATTTTCCTATTTTAAGTTCAGCTCCGTCCATATAGAGCCTCCTTTTTATATTTCGTTGCCCTCACTGTCGAAAAGAGGAAGGTATTCAAGATATTTTATATCCTTGCGGTCGCGCGCTTCGCCCTCCGCAAGTATGCAAAGCTGACCGACGATATTGCCGCCCGCCTCGCCAACAAGTTGTTCAAGAGCGGAAAGCGATTCGCCCGTTGAAATAACGTCGTCGACGATAACTACTCTTTTTCCTTTCATTCTCTTGACGTCATCGCCGTCGATATAAAGAGACTGCTCACCCTCGGTTGTAATTGAGTGAACGGTTGATTTGAGTATATTTTTCATATAAAGTTTCGGTTTTTTTCTTGCAAGCACGTATGTGTTCTCGCCGGTCTGGCGCGCCATTTCGTGAATAAGCGGTATACCCTTGCTCTCGGCAGTTATCATAACGTCGTGTTCCGGCAGCATCTTTATAAGCTCGCGCGCGCAGTGGACCGTAAGCTCAACGTCACCGAAAATGACGAATGCGCCGATCTGAAGTTTGTCGTTAAGCGGGCAAAGGGGCAGATCGCGCTCCATGCCCTTGATGTTAATTCTGTAATACTCTTTCATGTTATGCCTCCAAAGTATATTGTAACATATTGATTTTATATCTAAACTGTCAAAAAGTCAATAAAAATCTAAAATCATCTTGCAATTTTGCTTTTTTGGTGATATAATCAAGCCATAATATAATAATTGCGAAGAAAAAGCGGCAAATTTGCACTGTTTTATACAGAGATCTCCGCCCCGGCTGAAAGCGGAGAAAAACGGCAAACGCGCCTTTCACTTTGGAGCATCGGCTCTGCCGACGTTTGCCGCGTTAAGGCAAGAGTGCCCGACGCGCGTCGGGAATTTGGGTGGTACCGCGGAGATTCCTTCGTCCCATTTGGGACGTGGGATTTTTTGTTTTTGAACGCGCGGCTTCGCGCCGCTTATATTTTCATTATCAGGAGGGTTATATGCGACTGGGACGTCCGAGAGTGCCTACACAGGTAGATATACTGATTACCGTCATCTTTCTTGCTTCCATAGGTCTTACAGCCGGCATCGCCATGAAAAAAACGCCGTTTATCGTTATCTTTTCCATATCGCTTGCAATAGCCGTTGTTTTTCTGCCGATTTTCATTATAAAAATGATAAGAAACTCCGACTCGGAATCGCACGATGAAACAGCACCGGGCTTTTATCTGAAAAGAAAGTACGACAAGGTGTTCAAAAGCATTATCGGGGAACGGTACAAGTTAAAGAAAAGGAAGGAGCTTTCCGACACGTTCAACACGCTCGGGCTCGGGACGTATTCAGACGATTTTTTCAGTAGCATTCTTTACGGTGTTTTCAGCACCGGAGGCGCGCTGTTGCTGCTTGTTGAGCTTAACGGGACCGACACGTTTCTCGGGAAAAAACAAAGCCAGCGTCTGTGCGAAATATTTGCCGAAGCGGGAGTAACTCTTGTCAACATATATTCTACAGGCGGTCCCGACGCTATCTATATCAGAAAGGTTTTAGGCAGACACATAAAAATCGACGGGTACCCAAATTCATGGTAAGAAAACTTACAAACAGAAAATAAAAAAACACACATATATCAAAGGAGAAAACAATGAAAGAACTTATCGAAAAGCTGAGGGCAAAAGCGATAGAAGAGCTTGCGTCAAGCGACGACATCGAGGCGCTTCGCATAAAGTACCTCGGCAAAAAGGGCGAGCTTACGGCGCTTCTTCGCGGTATGGGATCGGTTTCCCCCGAGGAACGCCCGAAGATCGGGCAAATGGTAAACGAGATGCGCGAGTATCTTGAACAAGCCATCGACAAAAAGAAAACGGAGCTTGCCGAGGCGGCGCTTGAAGCAAAGCTTGCCGCGCAGACGCTTGACGTTACCGTTCCCGGCAAGGAAATACCCGTCGGCCGCCGTCATCCTCTGGCGCAGACGGAAAGAACGATGCGCGACGTATTCGTAGGACTCGGCTTTACAGTCGCCGAGGGGCCGGAGGTCGAGTACGACTATTACAACTTTGAGGCGCTCAATCTTCCGAAGAATCACCCCGCGCGCGACACGCAGGACACGTTCTATATAACGGACAACATTCTTCTCCGCTCGCAGACATCTCCGGTTCAGGTGCGCGTTATGGAGAACAAAAAGCCGCCGATACGCATAATCTCCCCGGGGCGCGTTTACCGCGCAGACCCCGCCGACGCTTCGCACTCGCCGATATTCCATCAGCTTGAAGGACTTTGCGTTGACAAGGGCATCACGATGAGCGACCTTAAAGGCGTGCTTGAACTCTTTGCAAAGCGTATGTTCGGCGAGAACACGCGCGTGCGCTTCCGCCCGCATCACTTCCCGTTCACAGAGCCGTCAGCCGAGGTCGACGTTTCGTGCTTTGTCTGCGGCGGCAAGGGATGCCGTCTTTGCAAGGGCGAGGGTTGGATAGAAATTCTCGGCGCGGGCATGGTCCACCCGTTCGTGCTTTCAAACTGCGGCATCGATCCCGAGGAATACTCCGGCTTTGCATTCGGCGTCGGAATCGAGAGAGTTGCGATGATAACGCTCGGCATCGACGATATGCGTCTGCTTTACGAAAACGACGAGAGATTCCTCTCTCAGTTTTAAGGAGGTGTAAGTATGGTACTTTCAAGAAATTGGCTTCGTGATTTCGTTGACACAAGCGATATAAACATAAAAGATTTCTGCGACAGAATGACGGATACGGGTTCAAAGGTCGAAAACTACACCGTCGTAGGCTCGGAAATTGACAACGTGCGCGTAGGACTTATCAAAAAAATAGAACAGCACCCGGACGCCGAAAGGCTTGTAATTTGTCAGGTCGACTGCGGTGAAAAGACGATACAGATCGTCACCGCCGCCAAAAACGTGTTTGAGGGCGCATACGTTCCCGTTTGCTACTGCCCCGCCGATGAAAAGCGCGTGGCAAAGCTCGCCGACGGCACGGAAATAAAGACGGGCAAGCTGCGCGGCGCGCTCAGCGAGGGTATGTTCTGCTCGATAGCGGAGCTTGGACTTACGACTCACGATATGCCAAACGCTCCCACCGACGGCATACTGATCCTTAACGATCTCTCCCCCGTCGCGGGACAGGACATAAAAGAGCTTCTTATGATGAACGACGAGGCGGTGGAATTTGAGATAACGCCGAACCGCCCCGACTGCCTTTCGGTTATAGGGCTTGCACGCGAGGCGGCGGCAAGCTTTGAAAGAAAGCTCACCATCCCCACGCCGAAGGTAAAAGAGTGCGGCGACGATATAAAGAAATATCTCTCCGTCAAGATCTCCGACAATGAAAAGTGCTTCCGTTACAGCGCGCGCGTAGTTAAGAACGTCAAAATCGAACCGTCGCCGCTGTGGCTCCGTATGCGCCTGCGCGCGTCAGGTGTTCGCCCGATAAACAACATCGTCGACATTACAAACTACGTAATGCTTGAATACGGTCAGCCGATGCACGCGTTTGACTACAAGTGCCTGTCGGGAAGCGCTATCGACGTTCGCACGGCTGCACAGGACGAAATATTCTACACGCTCGACAGCCAGGAACGCAAGCTTTCGTCCGATATGCTCGTCATCGCCGACAGCGAAAAGCCCGTTGCCATTGCCGGCGTTATGGGCGGACAAAACAGCGAGATCACGGATGAAACGAAAACCGTCGTTTTCGAGTCCGCGATGTTCCTCGGCTCGTCGGTCAGAATCACGGCGAAGAAGCTTGGAATGAGAACGGAGTCGTCGTCACGCTTTGAAAAGGGACTTGACACGGAAGGCACCGAAGCCGCGCTTGAACGCGCGTGCGAGCTTGTAAATATGCTCGGCGCGGGCGAGGTCGTATCGGGTGTTATCGACGTTTACCCAAGCAAAAAAGAGGTCGCAACCGTCAAATTCGAGCCGGATAAGATAAACGCGTTCCTCGGTTTTGATCTCTCCCGCTCGGCCATGGTAAAGATACTCGAATCTCTCCACTTCAAAGTAATACTTGACAGAGTAATCGTTCCGTCATACCGCGACGACGTCAGATGTATGAACGACATCGCTGAGGAGGTAGTCCGCATTTACGGATACAAC
This sequence comes from Clostridia bacterium, assembly GCA_017447775.1. Taxonomy (GTDB): domain Bacteria; phylum Bacillota; class Clostridia; order Oscillospirales; family CAG-272; genus RGIG6816. Next base: position 61,169 of record JAFSMU010000001.1, read on the forward strand.
AAGATCGAGTCGTCGAGCGTCGTTTCGGCAATGACGCAGGGGGGACTGTCTGACAAGCAGAAGTTCCGCGACAGAGTTCACGAGCTGCTTACGGGTGCAGGACTTGACGAAATTTACACGTTCTCGTTTATGTCGGCGCGCCTTTACGATAAGGCGGGACTTGCCGCAGACGACATCCGCCGCAAGTCGCTTGAAATTATGAACCCGTTTGGCGAGGATACAAAGACCATTCGCACAACGGCGCTTCCGTCCATGCTTGAAGTTCTTGATACAAACTGCGCGCGCAGCGTAGGCAGTGCCGCACTGTACGAGCTTGGCAAGGTGTTCATCCCGCGCGAGGGCGTTGTAACGAACACGCACGGTCTTGAAGGAACGCTTCCCGACGAAAGACAGCACATAACGATCGGCCTTTACAAATCGGGCGATTTCTATACGCTCAAAGGAATGATCGACAACGTGCTGGCGCATTCCGGAATTGAAGCAAGATACGCCGCAAACAAAGAAAACCCGACGTTCCACCCCGGCAGATGCGCCGACGTTACGACCGCTGACGGAAAGTACATCGGCACGTTTGGCGAGCTTCACCCGACCGTTGCGAAGAATTACACGTTTGACGCACCCGTTTACGTTGGCGAGTTCGATTTTGAAACGATCTGGGAATGCTCGAACACAAAGCGCACGTACCACGCACTGCCGAAGTTCCCCGCAACGACGAGAGATTTCTCGTTTGTATGCGACGAGGCGCTCGAAGTCGGCGCAATCGAGGACGCGATGAGAAAGAGCAACGTTTCGGCGCTTGAATCAATCACCCTGTTCGACGTTTACCGCGGCGAAAGACTCGGAAGCGGCAAAAAGAGCGTTTCGTTCTCCGTAAAGCTCCGCGCAAACGACCGCACACTTACGGTTGAGGAAGCTGATAAGTTCGTCAAGAAGATACTCGCATCAGTTGAGCATTTCTGCGGCATAACGATAAGACAATAAACCGAAAAAGCTCCCGCATGGGAGCTTTTTGATTTTTCTGTTGACAAAAAATAACGGCAATGGTATCATAAAATCGTAAACAAATCGTCGGAGGGCAGTATGGACAAAAAGATATTTGAAATATCGTCTGGTTGGCGGCTGTACTACGCTGAAAACGCCGCGTGCCGCGATTATGCAGACAAAATAACGAGCGAGGCGGAACTTATTTCGCGCGGACTTGAAAACGTCGCGGCGAGCGTGCCGGGAAACTTTGTGCTCGATCTGTTTCGTGCAGGGAAAATACCCGATCCCATTTACGCCGATAATTCGTGGAAGCTCCAATATCTTGAGGCAATGCACGTCTGGTACTGCGTTTCTTTTGACGCGGACTTTGACGACGACTCATATCTGCGCTTTGACGGGCTTGACACGATAGCCGACGTCTACCTTGACGGCGAGCATATTCTGCGCGCGGAAAATATGTTTATACCCCATTTTGCCAAGGCGCGCGGCGCCTCCCGCCACGAGCTTGTCGTTCATTTTACGCCCGCCGTTATCGAGGGTAGAAAATACAAAGCGCCCGCGTCGTCAAACGCGCTGTGGTACAACTATCAAGGGCTGTATATCAGAAAGGCCGCATATATGTACGGCTGGGACATTATGCCGCGCATCGTTTCGTGCGGGATATGGAAGCCCGTCTGCGTTATGAAAAGGCGAGCGGACAGCATAAACGACGTATTCGTATACACGCTTTTTACAAAGCCGGATGAGAAGCGCGCAAAGATACGCATTTATTTCGATATATCGGTCTCGGGCGATCTTATTCAAAAATACCGTCTGCGCTTCTCGGGAAAATGCGGCACGTCCTCTTTTTGCGAGGAGATAACGCCGTGGGGAACGCAGTACAGCCGCATGGCGTTCATTATCGAAAACGCGCGCCTTTGGTGGCCGCGCGGATACGGTGAGCCGAATCTTTACGACTGTCGCGCCGAGCTTTTGCTTGACGGCGAGGTGCTTGATACGTACACGCTGAAAGTCGGACTTCGCACCGTCGAGCTTGTTCGCACCGACAGCATAAAGGACGGCGAGGGCGAGTTTTTGTTCAAAATAAACCAGACGCCGATCTTTTGGCGCGGCGTTAACTGGTCGCCGCTTTCCCCGTACCCGAGCGAAAACGAAAAAATGCTCCCCGAGGGACTTTCGCGCCTGTATGAAACAGGCTCAAACTGCGTGCGTATGTGGGGCGGCGGCATATACGAGGATGACTCTTTCTTTGATTTTTGCGACGCGCACGGGATAATGGTGTGGCAGGATTTTATGATGGCGTGCGCAGTTTATCCGCAAGACGAAACGTTTGAAAAGAAGCTCAAAGAAGAGGCGGTATATCAGATCTGCCGCCTGCGCTCTCATCCTTCCCTTGTGCTTTGGTCAGGCGACAATGAGTGCGACTGCACGTACAACACGTGGGGCGGCGTTGTGCGAAACCCAAACGAAAACGTCATCACGCGAAAACTGCTCCCGCAGCTTATAAGAACACACGATTTCTCCCGCCCGTATCTTCCGTCATCACCTTATATATCCGATGAATGCTACACTCTCGGACTTCACTCGCCCGAGGAACATCTGTGGGGCGACAGGCCGCATTATCTTAGCGACTATTACTCAAAATCGGAGTGCCGCTTTGTAAGCGAGATCGGTCATCACGGGGCGGTAAGTCCCGAAAGCGCGCGAAAATTCATCGAGCCGCAGCACCTTTACCCCATTTTGCGAGATAACGGAGAGGTCGACGAGCAATGGCTGTGTCACGCGACGGAAACGTGGCAAGACGTTGAAACGCCTTACAAGTACCGTATGAAAATGCTTGTGAGAAAAGTTGTCGAAGCGGCGGGGAAACTGCCGGTTACGTATGCGCAGTTTTCAAAGGTAAGCCAGGTGCTTCAAGCAGAGGCGGTAAAGCGCTTTATCGAGATCTTCCGCGGCGAAAAATGGCGCCGCACAGGGATAATTTACTGGAACCTGACTGACGGTTGGCCGCTTTCGTGCGAGTCGGTCATCGACTGCTACGGCACGCACAAGATCGCGTTTTATTTTATGCGCCGCGCATACGAGCCGATCTATCTTATGATAAAAGACGGCGGCGACGGGAAGACGCTTGTTGCGGCAAACGACACTCTTGACGAATGCGATGTAGATTTTACGGTGACGGACGTCGATGGCGGAACTATCATTTGCCGCGGCAGCAAAAAAATAAAGGCAAACGACGTAACAGAGCTTGATAAGATCACGCTTGATACGCATGATACATTTGCAAAAATATCGTGGCGCATCGGCGGGCGGGAGTATTCGTCCCACTACTTTGCCGACGTTACGGGGTGCGATATGACGCGATATCTGAACTGCCTTGAAAAATGCGGTTTTGACGAATTTGAGGGATTTTAATAATAAAGCCGGCGCAATGCGTCGGCTTTTATTCTTGATCAGTCCCACCCGGGGATAATAAACGGCGGCTCGATGCTCCCTTCATCATCTATTCTAGATTGCTGAAAATCTTCAAGCTTGCCGTCGATCAGTTTTCCTTTGTAAATCAGACTTGATCTGCTGTAAACATATCCGTCTTTGTCTTTTTCGTATCTATCCACTCTCGCGAGGAACTCACCCGTCTCTTCGTTTACGTAGTAGATAGTATCCATTCTCAGCCAGTCATCGTGGAAAATTACTTCTTTTTCTCCCGTTTCCTTGTTGTATCTGACAATGTCGGGACATTTATTTACAACCCTTTCACTCTTACCCCCCATTGCCGTGGAATACCCAAGCTCCACAGCTTCTCCTCCGTAACTATACGTGTAATCGTCTGTTACGTATATCCCTTTTTCTCCGGCGTCAAGCTGTTTGCACTCTCCGTCAGGCAAAACTTCAACATATTCATATGAAAGCGGGTTGTGCTCTTCGTCAAACCTATCTATTCTGCAAAGTTGGCCGTTTGCAGTGTTTCGCACGACCAAAATGGTATCGTTTTCTCCGAGAAAAGGAATATTTGTTATATTCAGATTTTGATCGGTTGTAATAATCTGCACCTTGCTATCGCCGGGCTTTGCTCCGCGAAACACTATATAATTGCCCACTGCGTAATAGAAAGAAAAAGTTTTAAAACCTAATTTTTCCGCAAGGTCTGTCATTCCTTTTGAAAGATCGTGTAATTTTCTCGTTTCAGTATCAAGTCTGTAATATCTGAATTCTCTGTCTGCATCCTGATGACGAAAGTATATTGAATTGCCTCCGGAGGCAAAAGACAGAAAATAAATAAATTCGTTGCTGTTAAAACGCTTTCGGGCTTCGGTTTGTGTAATGTTTTCCGTCATTTTGGAAAAAGAAACGTCGATCCGAATGTCTGTCGCATATTCATTGCAAGACCATATTTCGTCAAAATAAGCAAAATATATTCTGCCGTTGCAATATATCGGCGGAGTGTACGCATCAACTCTTGTATATGTATATCGATAAAGCATTTTTGCGACGCACGTCGTCCCGACGTATTTTTCCCCGTCCCATATATCTTGGTGCTGACAAAGCGGATCAAAGCAGAAAGGATAAAATTCACCATCCGCTTTGCTATAATAGTAAACAAGAGATTTAGCGCCCGATCCGGCTAACAATTGTAAAAAAATAATCTTTGAAGGCGTTTCCACAAAATTTAATGAATGGTCGTTTTTTTTAAGAGAATATCCGGAAGACGCTATATTATGCGGTTCTGTCGTACCGCTATTCGTCGTACTTTCCTGCGGCGCTTCGGTCGATCCCGCCACGCTTTGGCTCGGAGATTTCCCCGTTGCGCTCGGCTCATCAGTTGGCAAGTCGGAGGAAGGCACGCTTTCAGTCGGTGCTGATTCGCTCGGCACGGTGACGCTCTCACTCGGCACAGCCTGCTGCCCGCAGGAAACAAGAGCTATGACGAGGATTGAAAGAGCGATGAAGAGAGAAATTAGTTTTTTCATTGGTTTTTCCTCCTGAATTTTTTTATTTTTCCGAGAGTTTTTTCCTCTCTATATTATAGAGCCGGGGGAAAACGGTATTTTTCTTCAAAAAAGCGATATTTTTATTTTGCCATAAGCGGCAAAAGGTCGAACACGGTATTTATCGGGAATATCTTTACGCCGTCGGGAATTTTATCAAGTCTTTCGGCACAGCGGCGCGGGATCGCGATGCGAGTAAATCCGAGGCGCGCCGCTTCCGCAACGCGCTGTTCCACGCGGCTGACGGTGCGTACCTCGCCCGATAGTCCTATCTCGCCGAATGCTATAAGATCGTCCGGCACCGCAAGTTCGCGCACGGACGAGATCAGCGCCATCGCCATTGCGGCGTCGCTTGCCGTTTCGTCAATTTTTATTCCGCCGATGACGTTGACGTAAACGTCGTGCGCCTGAAAAGCAAGCCCAAGCCTCTTTTCAATGACCGCTATTATCAGCGATACCCTGCCGTAATCTATCCCCGTCGACATACGGCGCGGCGACGGGAATACTGTCGGGCTTGTAAGCGCCTGTATCTCGGCGATAAGCGGGCGCGTGCCTTCCATAACGCACACGGCGCAGTTCCCGGGGACGTTCTTCGGGCGGTCGGAAAGGAGCATCTCGGACGGATTTTCAACCTCGCGCAGTCCTTTGTCCGTCATTTCAAATACGCCGATCTCATTTGTTGATCCGAAGCGGTTTTTCATCGCGCGGATAAGGCGGAAGTTCTGCCGCCGCTCGCCCTCGAAATACAAAACAGTATCAACCATGTGTTCGAGTATCTTCGGCCCCGCGATGCCGCCTTCCTTATTGACGTGCCCGACAAGAAGCACCGCCGTGCCGTCGGTCTTGGCGCGGTTTATGAACATAGCGGAGCTTTCGCGTATCTGCGTGATGCTGCCGGGTATCGTCGCGCTTTCGGAGTGATACATCGTCTGAATCGAGTCAACGACGATGACGTCGGGGGAGAGCTTGTCAGCTTTTTCAAGCACCTTCGATGCGTCCGTTTCCGTCAGCACCCACAAGCTTTCGCTTCTGACGCCGAGCCTTTTTGCGCGCATGGCTATCTGCGCCGCCGATTCCTCACCGGAAACGTACAGCACTTTCTTTGTCTGCGAAAGGCTGTGGCATATCTGCAAGAGAAGCGTTGATTTGCCGATCCCCGGCTCGCCCGACAAAAGCACGACCGAACCTGAAACAAGTCCGCCGCCAAGGACCCGGTCGAATTCGCCCATTCCTGTCGAGGAGCGAAGATAATCCGGCACGTTTTCAGATAAAAGCATCGGCTCGCTTTCGCCGAAGTCGCGCGCAAGAAGCGTGCGCCGCACGCTCTTTTTGTCAGCCGCGGCGGCTTTGTCATCGTCGTAAGTTTCCTCCTCAAACGAGTTCCACGCGCCGCACGACGGGCACTTGCCAAGCCACTGCGACGTCTGATAGTCGCAGCTTTTGCAGACGTATATCGTTTTTTTCTTGATCATACTTTTCATATCCTTCACATATACGGTTTTTTCAAGAAATATTTTACACCAGCCACCGCCAAAAGTCAACATATTATGCTTGCAAAAGTCAGGCGCATATGGTACAATGTACTCGAAAAATAAATTCGGAGGTCAAAATGAAAGTAACTAACGATATCATCTACGTCGGCGTAAACGACCACGTCGTCGATCTGTTTGAGGGACACTATAAAGTGCCGCACGGTATGTCGTACAATTCGTACGTCATCCTCGACGAAAAAGTCGCCGTTATGGACACCGTTGACGCGCGCTTCACTCACGAATGGCTTGACAACGTTTCGGCGGCGCTTGGCGGCAGAACGCCCGACTATCTCGTCGTTCAGCACGTTGAGCCGGACCATTCCGCAAACATCGTCGCATTCACAAAAGCATACCCCTCGGCAAAGATCGTAACGAGCGCAAAGGCCGCGGATATGATCAAAAACTTCTTCGGCGTCGATCCCGCGGAAAGCGGCATTATCGTCGGCGACGGCGGCACGCTCCCGCTCGGGCGGCACACGCTCACATTCGTATCGGCGCCTATGGTACACTGGCCCGAGGTCATGGTAACGTATGACGCTGCTGACAAAGTTCTCTTCTCCGCGGACGGTTTCGGAAAGTTCGGCGCGCTGGACGTGTCTGAGCCGTGGGACGATGAGGCTCGCCGCTATTACATCGGCATCGTCGGCAAATACGGCGCACAAGTGCAGGCCCTGCTCAAAAAAGCGTCGGCTCTTGAAATCGAGAAGATATGCCCTCTTCACGGCCCTGTGCTGACGGAAAACCTTGCTCATTATATAAAGCTCTACGACCTTTGGTCGTCGTACACGCCCGAGTCGGACGGCATCGTCGTTGCGTACACGTCTGTTTACGGCAACACCAAAAAGGCGGCGCTCTCCCTTGCGGACAAACTGAAAGCAAACGGGTGCCCTGACGTTAAAGTCTACGACCTTGCGCGCTGCGATATGGCGCAGGCCGTCGCGGAAGCGTTCCGCTACGGAAAGCTCGTGCTTGCGACAACGACATACAACGCCGAAATATTCCCGTATATGCGTGAGTTTATCGACTGCCTTTGCGAGCGCGGATTCAAAAACCGCACGATAGCGCTTATCGAGAACGGCTCGTGGGCGCCGATGGCGGCAAAGGTTATGAAGGATAAGCTCTCTTCGTGCAAAAATCTTACGTTTATCGAACCGGTCGTAAAGATAAAATCGGCGCCGAATGCGGAAAACGAAGAGCAGATAAACGCCGTTGTTTCCGAACTGTGCCGCGAGTACGTACAGCGCTCCGGTGAAACGGCAAACAAAAACGACCTCAAAGCGCTGTTCAAGATCGGATACGGTCTTTACGTCGTCACATCAAACGACGGCAAAAAGGACAACGGCCTTATCGTAAACACCGTAACCCAGCTTACGTCAAGCCCCAACCGCGTTGCAGTTGCGATAAACAAAGACAACTACTCCCACCACATCATAAAGCAAACGGGCAAGATGAACGTCAACTGCCTGTCGGTCGACGCGCCGTTCTCCGTGTTTGAAAAGTACGGATTTGTAAGCGGGCGCACCGTTGACAAATTCGCCGGCGAGAGCGTTGTTCGCTCGGATAACGGGCTTGTGTTCCTCGACAAATATATCAACGCGTTTATGTCGCTTGAAGTTGAGCAGTATCTCGATATGGGAACGCACGGACTGTTTATCTGCTCTATAACCGAGGCGCGCGTTATGAGCGATCGCGACACGATGACCTACACGTATTATCAGTCAAACGTAAAACCGAAGCCCCAAACAGAAGGCAAAAAAGGGTACGTTTGCAAGGTATGCGGTTACGTTTACGAGGGCGACGAGCTTCCCGAAGACTTCGTCTGCCCGCTGTGCAAACACGGCGCACAGGACTTTGAAAAAGTACAGTAAAACAAAAAGCTCCCAAACGGGAGCTTTTTGTTTTTGGAGGCACCTCCGCCACCGTCGCATAGCGTTTTCGCGCGCACCGTCAAGCGCTCCTTCCGAAAACGCTTGCTTTGGGCGGTTTCGCCGCGCAAAAACAGCATAACATGCTGTTTTTTGCTTGCTACCCGGAACGGACCGCCGTTTCTCATCATTAGATAATTCCTCCAAAACAAAAGCCCGACGTTGTCGGGCTTTTGTTTTGGAGGCACCACCCGGAATCGGACCGGGGAATAAAGGTTTTGCAGACCTCTGCCTTACCTCTTGGCTATGGTGCCACACGTAGTATATGCCGTGAATGAAAAAATGTCATTCGGCACAAGCGCTTATTTAGTATAGCACAACAAAATAAATATTGCAAGAGTTTTTTTCAAAAATTCTCTTTATTTGAAACAAAAAAGCCCCGCAATAGCGTGGGCTTTTTTGAAGAAAGGAGAAAAATATGAAAAAATATGAGGATTAGCTTTATTATTTTGAGTAGTTGAAATCGGTGAACGTGATTTCAAGATCTACCTGATTATACGTCGTCGTCTGATATCCGTAGAGGTTAGTCGTCGTTTCGGGACGGAGGACGCTTATTGTCGTGCTGTCGCCTGTCTTGTAGTTCAGCAAGAGCGCGTGGAGCGCGTCATAGTCGTTGAGCAGCCCGTTTGAGCTTGTATACTGTTGCAGGTTGTTCTTGCCAAGGGCGATAATGATGTCGCCCTCTTTGATCCCGGCGGCTTCCGCAGGCGAGCCTGCGTTTACCGACGTAACGACAGCCGTGTACGATACGACGTTCCAGCCAGACGAGATCGTTTTGCCCGACGTGTTTACAACAACGCCGAGTTTTGCTCTGCCGGGAATATAGCCGTCGTTTTCAACAAGCGTGTCGATGCACTTTATTGCCTTGGATATCGGGATGGCGTATCCCATTCCGTCGATGCTGTTGCCGCTGAGGTCGGTGTACTTTTTCGCGTTGACGATGCCGATAAGCTCGCCCTTTTCGTTGAACAGACCGCCGCCGGAGTTACCGCCGTTGATCGGAGCGCTTATAAGGATCTGATCCGTAAGGAATACGGTGACGTTTGTCGAGCGGACAGTCCCGCTTCTGCCGAGAGCACTTACGCGTCCGTCGGTGATGGAAATGCCTTCGCCGTTGGGGTTGCCGATAGCATAGATCTTTTCGCCGATCACCGTTGTGTCACTGTTGCCAAGCGTTGCGGGAACGCAGTCATTTTTGTCGATTTTAATAACGGAAACGTCCGTTTCCATATCGCCGCATACAAACTTCGCTTCATATTTTGAACCGTCCGCAAGCGTTACCTGAACGGTGTACGCCGACGCATTTGAACCTACAACGTGGTAGTTTGTAAGGATATAGCCGTCAGTCGTGTAAATGATTCCGGCGCCGGAGCCTGCTCTTGTGGTTCCGATGTACAAATCAATCGCAACGACGGATGAATAGCATTTTGAAATGATGTCGGTTTCGGGAGTGGACGTTACCGACGTTTTTGTGCTTTCGGGAGATATCTGCGCGCCCGAAAGTTCAGCGTCGCCCGTGGGGGCGGGAGCCGCCGTCTGCGTCGGCTCTGTTGCCGGCGTGCTTTGCGACGGCTGGTTCGTTTCGCCGCCTTCGGTTGGCGAAACTACCGTTGTCGGCTCGGCTGTCTGCGAGCTTTGAAGCTGTGTTATTTTGAACACTCCGACGCCGATGACTATTGCGAATACCACAAGACAAACGAGCAGCACCGCTATTGCGGGGGCCGTTACCGTAACGCCGCTTTTCTTTTTCGGAGCGGGGGCTTCGATTTTGGGAGCTTGTGTATATGACGGAGTCGGTTCGCTTACGTTCTCCGTTTCTCTTTCGTCTGAAACGTCTTTGAAGTCGTCAACTTCAATGTCGTTTGGCGTTTCATCGTGTATAGTTTGTTCTTTTTCTTCCGCCGGTTGTTCCTTTTCTTCTGCCGGCTGTTCTTTCTCTTCCGCCGGCGTTTCTTCCGGCACGTTCTTTTCTTCTTCGGATAAATTGTCGGTTTCGGGCGTTTGTTGTTCCGTTACCTTTTTTTCCGGATCTTCCGGGTAATACATTTTAAGTCCTCCTGAAAATATGTCCTTTTTTTGTTTTACATCGACATTATACACCCAAAATGTGAAAAACGAGTGAATTTGAAATAACTTTTGTGTAAATAAGTTTTAACAAATTTGTTGAAATCGGCAATATTATGTGATAAAATACATTATCGGAGGTGGGTTATATGGATCGCGGAGTTTACGATGTGTTTACAAAAATACCTACGCTGTTTACCGACAGGCTGATATTAAGAAAGATCGGCGTTTCCGATCTTGCGGACGTTTACGACTATTCGCGCAGACCGGAGGTATCGCGCTATCTCCTGTGGTCGCCTCACTCTGACCCGCAGATAACCAAAAGCCACTTGAAATATATACAAACGCGGTACGCAAAACACGACTTTTTCGATTGGGCCGTCGTTGTTGCGGACTCGGGAAAAATGATCGGAACTTGCGGTTTTTCCCGTCTTGACGAGGAAAACAACTCGGCGGAGATCGGCTACGTTCTCAACTCAGACTATTGGGGTATGGGGTACGCCGCGGAAGCGGTACGCCGCATAATGACGTTTGCGTTTGATACGCTGGGCTTTCACCGCATATACGCGCGCATTCTTGAAGGAAACGCCGCAAGCGAGCGCGTAGCGCAAAAGTGCGGCATGATACAAGAGTCGACGCACAGACGCGCGCTTATCGTAAAAGGAGAGTACAAAACGTTCAGCGAATATGCGATACTGAAAGAAGAATTCGACGCAATGCGCTGAAAGCGTTATCGGAGGAAATAAAATGGCATATAATAGACCGAAGGCCGAGGTCGGCGAATACCTCGGACAAAGCTGCACCGTGCTTCGCGGCATATCCGACTTTGACGCGTCGCGCGTGTTCGACTGCGGGCAAAGCTTCCGCTTTTATGAAAGCGACGGCGTTATCGACGGAGTTGCAATGGGACGGCGAATAAAGCTCGTTCAATCGGGCGACACTTTAATGCTGCTCGGCGTCAGCACGGACGAATACGAAAGCGTGTGGGAGAGCTATCTCGGTCTTGACGAGGACTATGAAACGATAAACGCCGACGTTTGCCGCAGACTCGGAAAAAACAACAACGTCATAAACGACGCCGTAAAAGCGGCGGCGGGCATACGCATACTGCGGCAGGATCACTGGGAGGCGCTGTGTTCGTTCATCATTTCGCAGAACAACAACATACCGCGCATAAAAAAGATAATCTCCGATATGAGTCGCGCGCTTGGAGAGAAGTTCAGCGCATTCGGCGAGGACTGCTACGCGTTCCCCACCCCGCAGGCGATAGTCGATGCGGGCATCCCCGCGCTCAACGCGCTTAAAATGGGGTTCCGCTCAAAATACGTCACCGACGCGGCACAGCGCGTGCTTGACGGGCGCGTCGATCTTGGAGCGGTTGAAAAAATGAGCTTTGAAAAAGGCGAGGAATACCTTATGCAAATAGTCGGCGTCGGCAAAAAGGTCGCCGATTGCACGCTGCTTTTCGGCTATCACAAAACCGAGGCGTTCCCCGTCGACGTGTGGATCCGCCGCGTGCTTGAAAAATACTACCCCGACGGCATCGATATTTCGTCCCTCGGGCCGTATGCGGGCATTGCCCAGCAATATCTTTTCTGCTATGAAAGATACATAAACGAAGGAAAGTGAGATTTATATGATACTCGATCCCAACAATATCTCTATGGCTTACCGATGCGCGTCGTGCGGGAAAACGATCTACGGCATGACGGGCGCGCTTGCGCTTTCAGGCGATATGATACGGCTGAAATGCGATTGCGGGGAAAGCGACCTTACAATGAAAAACATCCCCGAATCAAAGCTGCGCGTCAACGTTCCGTGCATATTCTGTCAAAAAGACCACACTTTCGTTATATCGAAAAGCCTGCTTTACTCAAAGGAGCTTTTCACGTATCCTTGCCCGTACACCGGGATAGACATTACGTTTTTCGGGAAAAAGGACAAAGTCGACGAGGCGGTAAAGGAATCGGACGAGAGTTTAACGGAGCTTTTGACAGACGAGGAGCGCGAGGCTCTTGAAGCGATGGAAAGCGGCGACTTTCCCGAATCGGACGAACATATCCGCGACATGATATTCTTCACGCTCAACGAGATCGCCTACGAACACGGTATAAAATGCGAGTGCGGCGAGCCGCAGGGGATAGACATTTTCGACGGCGAGGATTACGTTGAAATATCGTGCAAAACTTGCGGGTGCAAAAAAAGATTTTACTGCGTAAGCGATATTCAGACAAACGAGCTTTTTGAAGCGGACAGCATTACGCTGACAAAATAAAAAACGGGCAAACGCCCGTTTTTTTATTCATTATTATATTATACGTCGATGTCAGGCTGAACGTTTATCTTGTAGTCGGGGTACATCGCCTGCACCTCGGAGCATATCTCGGCTATTGCCGCGTCCCTGTCGCATTCAAACGAAAGCACGACGTCAAACGTCAGCACCTTATTCTGCGTGTCGGCGTAAAAACCGTGAAGCTGCATCGAATAATCGTGCGCCATTACCGTTTCGACAATGCGGCGACGCATCACCTTGACCTCATCGTCGCCCGTGTTGACGGCATAAATGCCGATGCCCGTCATAATAACGCCGTGTTTTATGTAAACGTTGTATTGTATGCGGCGCATCATCGCGTCGATCTGTTCCGCAGTCATCGTGTCGTTTATTTCGACGTGAACGGAGCCATAGTTCTTTTCAGGGCCATAGTTATAAAGGTAGAGGTCGTATGCGCCGAGCGCGTCGGGATCCTCGCAGATCGTCTTTTTGATAGATGAAACAAGCTCCGCGTCCGCGCGTTTGCCGAGGATATCGCCTATCGTTTCTATCATCATTCCGATGCCGGATTTTATAATAAATACGGAAATAAGTACGCCGACGTACGCTTCAAGGCTGAGCCCCGTCGTCATAAAAATTATCGCGGATGCAAATACGGACGCCGAAAGGATCGCGTCGAACATCGCGTCGCTGCCCGACGCAACAAGCGAGCCGGAGTTGACTTTTTTGCCGACCGACCTTACGTACCTGCCGAGAATGATCTTCACAACGACAGCCGCCCCGATAATGATAAGCGAAACGACGCTGTATTCGGGCGTTTGCGGCTCGATTATCTTCTTTATACTTTCAACAGCCGCGGTAATGCCGGCATAAAGCACGATGGCGGCGATTATCATTGACGTAAGGTACTCTATCCTGCCGTGGCCGAGAGGGTGCTTTTTGTCCGGTTTGCGCGAGGCGAGCTTTGTTCCGATGATGGTGATCACGGAGGATAGCGCGTCGGAAAGGTTGTTCACCGCGTCAAGCACGACGGCAACGGAACTTGCGATAAGTCCGACGACCGCCTTGAACGCGGCGAGGAACACGTTTGCGATTATTCCGATGATACTTGTTTTGACTATCTTTTTTTCACGCTTTTTTTCTTCTGTTATAAGCTGATCGCCCGCGGCGACGTTTTTTTCGCTCATATTAGATTCGCTCCTTTTTTTATGTGTACTAAAATATTATCACTTTATCGCGTATTTGTCAATTGTATCGGCTCCCTTTTTTTGTAAGGAATTACATATTTTATCACTTGATTTGTTTACATTTATGGTATATAATTGATTTGAAGCAAAAAGACGGGGTTTTTGTCTTTTTGTATTAAAAAAGGATTTGCCGGCATTCCTTTGAAAAAATTTCACTTTCAAAGGAGAATTATTTTATGAAAAACAAAAAGAGCGCCGGCATTCTGTCCAAAAAATTTTTTGGCAAATTTATCCTGCTTGCATCAGCCGCGGCAATAACGGTATCATCGCTTGCTTCATGCACCGTCGACGAGGCGCTGACGGTGGCGGACAGCCTTGCGCGCCGTTACTATCTCGAAGAAAGCGCCGAGCCGACACAGGCAACGGAAACAGCGCCGACTGAAGCTTCGACTCAAACGCCGACAAGCGAGCCTGTCGTTCAAATCGAACCTGATCCGACAAGCGCAGACGAACCTGTTGAGCAGCCGTATTACGTTTCATTTGCCATGCCGTTTCTCGACAAGGCACACGGCGGCGTCGATTACCGCGTAACGCAGAGCTTTTCGTCAACTCACGGCGGACTTGACATCGGCGTATATTGGGGCACGCCGATACTTGCGGCGACGGACGGCAAAGTCGTCTACGCCTATAACGACGGGGACATTTCAAGCACGTCGGGGGATCTTCGCTGGACATACGGCACGTTTGTCGTGATAGAAAGCTATGACGGCGTTTACCGTACATATTACGCGCACATGAGCCGCAAGGCCGTGAACGTCGGCGACGTTGTAAAGCAAGGCGATACGGTGGGATATTCGGGCAACACCGGGCGCGTTTCAAGCTCGTCAAGCGGCCCTTACGCGGGCACGCATCTTCACTTTGAGGTGCGGGTATGGAACGGCTCGTCGTTTATAAAGCAGGACCCGAAGCTATATCTCCCGTGGTGGAACTGAAAATATGCCCTTTTGGGCAAAATATATAACTCCGAAAGGAATACTTTTATGGATAAATACGTTTGGTACGGACATTTTGAGGAAAACGGTTCGCGTTTTGTGATAACGGAGCCGGAAACGCCGCGTCATTGGTACAACTACTTTTTCAACGACGACTACGTTTCGTTTACGTCGCAGGTAGGCTTTGGCGAGGGACTTGCCCAGGACAATATGGGCAACCGCATACCCGTGCTTTCAAACAGGAACGTTTTTCTGACGGAAAACGGCAAGGCGTGGAGCATTTTCGGTCTGCCGATGAAATACGGCTACACCGACTACTCATGCGCGCACGAAAACGGCTCCTCGGAAATAAAGCTCACCTACAGCGGCGTGCGTTCATCTATCCGCATATTCGTACCAAACGAGGGCACATACGAAATATGGAGCGTCAGCGCGGAAAACCTGACGGACAGGGAGAGGCAACTCTCCCTTGTCGCCTATGCACGCACAGAAATGGACGACCCGTACAAGCCGCAGGGATACAACCTTGCGACAGGCGGCTTTATGGAGGGCAGAAACGCCGTTTATGCAAAATCGTATATGCCGTTTTACTCCGAGCGCAACGTAAAAACTTTCGTTTATATGACCTCATCCGAGAAGGCTGTCGGCTATGACAGCCGCCGCAACGCGTTCATCGGAACGTACGGCGACGAAAACCACCCCGTTTCAATGGAGCGCGGCGGCCACTGCACAAACAGCGATTGCAACTCGGAAAAGGTGTGCCTCGCGCTTGAAAACACGGTAACGCTTGCGCCCGGCGAGAAAAAGACGGTTCATTTTTACGTCGGCGGCACGACAAACGAGGGCGACATCAGAACGCCGTCGGACGTTGAGGAAAAATTCCTTGCGATGAAGAAAAAGTACGCCGAGCGCCTGTCGGGCGTTGAAATAAAGACGCCATACGAGAATTTTGACAATCTTATCAACGGCTGGATGAAATACGCCGCCGATATGGGCAGCCGCTGGGCGCGCGTGCGCCACAACGGATATCGAGATATGACAAGCGATACCGAGTGCCTTGCCTGCGTCAATCCCGGGCTTGCGTGGGAGCGCATCAAGCGCGTGCTGACATATCAGTATTCAAACGGCTACGCGCCGAGAACGATCATCGGCGGCGCGATACGCGACCGCAACTTTGCAGACAACACAGTATGGCTGACGTTTGCCGTCTGCACTATAATCAAGGAGCTTGGAAAGCCCGAACTCTTGAATGAAGTCGTCAGATTCAACGACAAAACGGAAGCGACGGTTTACGAACATTGCCGCCGCAGCGTTGAATTTTTGTATAACTTCACGGGGCTTTACGGACTTGTCCGCATTTGGGGCGGCGACTGGAACGACTGCGTGAACTACGCCGGACTCGGCGGCAAGGGTGTTTCCGTGTGGCTGTCGATCGCGTGGTACCGCGCGAACAGCAACCTTTGCGAGATGGCGGGGTGGCTTCACAAGGCAGACGACGTAAAAGCCGCGCGTGAGCGTGCCGAAATAATGGGCGAGCGCATTGAAAAATACGGTTTCAGCAAAAAGAGCGGCTATTACATCTACGCCCGCACCGACGATGACGTTATTATGGGCGATATCGACTGCGACGAGGGCAAGATATTCCTCATTCCGCAGCTTTGGTCGGTACTCGCGGGGCTTGGTCACGGCAAGGAAGCTATGGCACGCGCCGAGGAGCTGCTGGAGATTCCGCTCGGAATTCGCCTTGCCTACCCTGCGTACTCGTATCAGCGCGACTATATCGGCTCAATGGCGGAAAAAGCGCCCGGCGTTCAGGACAACGGCGGCATTTATCTTCACCCGTCGGCGTGGAAGCTGGCTGTCGACAGTCTGCTCCGCCGCCCCGACCTTGTCGAAGAAGGCATAAAGAAAATGATGCCGTTTGACACCGAGTATGCCGTCAAATGCGGCGAGCCGTATGCGATGTTCAACTCATATTTCGCACCCGAAACGGGCTACCGTGCAGGCACGCCCGGTCAAAGCTGGCGCACGGCGTCAAGCTCGTGGCTGCTCAAAAGCACGGTCGAGTACGTGTTCGGTATGCACCCGGAGATCGACGGGCTTCGCATTGAGCCGTGCCTGCCGCTTTCGTGGCGCGAGTGCTCGATCAAAAAAGTCTTCCGCGGCTGCACGTACAACGTGCGCTTCGTCGGGGACGGAAAGGGATGTGACGTGATATCGATGACAGTTGACGGAAAGAGTGTTTCATACAAGGACAACGTCGTTCCCGCACAGACGGGCAAAACGCTTGATATCGTCGTCACTCTTGGCAAAAAATGAACGGAAAAGCAAAAAGCATATCGTCGATCTCGGCGATATGCCTTGCCCTTCAAGCCGCGCTGAACCTCGGATTTTCATTTTTGGTCGGGCAGCTGGGCGTCGATAAAAAAAGCGACTTTTACTACGTCTGCATAAGCGCGCTGGCCGTTATTGTGAATATCATACCGGCGCTTATCCTTTTGCGCGCTACAAAAAAACACCGCGATGACGTGGCGCGCTACGTTGTTTCAAGGATAAAAACGTCTGAAAAAGTCCTGTCCACCGTCGGCACGGCGGCGCTTGTGTTTGCGGTAGGGCTGATTTATGGGCGCATTTTTCCGGACGCTGCGGCATATATCCCCGTAACGACCGATACTCCGGTTTTGCGCCATATAATGCTTGTCGTATCGCTTTGCATACTTCCGGCGATATGCGAGGAATTCTTTTTCAGAGAGGCACTGGCGCGCTCTCTTTCGATATCCGGCAAGACGGCGGCTGTGATCGTGTCCGCGCTTGCGTTCGGGCTTGCTCATTTTTCGGCGGCGATGTTCCCGTATGCGTTCTTTGCGGGACTTATGTTCGGGTATCTCCTGTTCAAGACAGGCGACGTAAAATATACCGTGGCGGCTCACTTTTTCTGCAATTTCACGTCGTATCTTTTCGCGCTTGCAAAGGCGGCGGTGCCAAAAAGCACGTACTCGACGCTTGAACTTGTTACGATGATATCATTTTCCGCGGCGGCGGTGCTGATTTTCTGCATAAACACGAAAAAATCAGCGTCAAAGGCTGACGACGGCGAAGAAAAGGCGGACGCTATATCGATAATCACGCCCGCGATGGCGATATACCTTGCGGTTTCGGTTGTTATAATATTTGTTTTGAGAGGCTGATTTGGAAAACGACGAATTATTTATGAATGAGGCGATAGAGCAGGCAAAGCGCGCCGCACAGATCGGCGAGGTCCCCGTCGGAGCCGTTGTGGTGTGCGACGGGAAAATCGTTTCCGCGGAGTTCAACACGCGCGAAACAGACAAAAACGCCCTGTGCCACGCGGAGATAAAAGCGATCGACGCCGCGTGTCGAAAGCTCGGCGGGTGGCGGCTGCACAAGTGCGACATATACGTAACGCTTGAGCCTTGCCCGATGTGCGCGGGTGCGATAGTGAACTCGCGGATAAAGCGCGTCGTTTACGGCGCAAAAGACGAAAAGGCGGGCGCTTTCGGAACAAAGCTCGACCTGAACGCCTGCTCGCTCAATCACAAGCCCGAGATCGTGCCAAACGTTCTCGGCGCGCAATGTGCCGAAATGCTGACGCGGTTTTTCTCGACTCTGCGCGAAAACAAATAACTTATGGCGCGCAATGCCAAAAATGCGCGCCATTTCTCATTTTTTGATGAACGATTTTTTCATTTTAGGGTTTGACAAAGCGCCGACGGCGTGGTAAAATCAAAAAACCAAATGGAAATTTTTTCCATAAACAAAACAAAGGAGAACCCGAAAATGAAAAGAAGTAAAACGAAAAAGACGATCGCCGCCGCGCTTGCGGTGATCGCGTGCGCGCTTGCGTTTTCATCATGCACGATGACAACGTCGCCCGCAAACCTGCCCGTCCCGAGCCTTTTGGTCGAGCCGGAAAACACACAGCCTCGCCCGACGGAGTCTGTCGCCTCGGAAGCGACGACGCAAATCATTGCCGAGCCGACAGACGAGGCAAGCGAGCAAAGGATCACGCCCGTCGAGCCATTCGAGCCATCAAAGCTCTACATAAACGCGCTGACGGGACTATACACAAACCTTGACGCGACAAACCTGCGCCCCGTCGCCGCCGTCGTCGACAACAGTTCGGGGGCGCTTCCGCACCAGAGCGGTCTTATCGGAGCGGATATCATTTACGAAACGGTTACCTCGCCGGGCACAACGCGCTTTCTTGCGATATATTCCGACTACCGTGAGATGCCCGACGTTTGCAACTTGCGCGCCGCGCGGGCGCATGACGCAAAGATCGCCGCGATGTATAACGCCGTTGTGATCTCTCACGGCGGGCACACGGACAAGAACCCCGAATACGACTTTTTTGCGACGCTCGGCGAGCTTTACGGCGACGAGTCGGCGTCTGTAAATTCCCAGCGCGATCTTGCGTGGACGGCGCAGAACGCGGAAAAATTCGGCACTGTCAGGTATTTTGAAAACGGATACCGCAACGACCTTAAATATGAAACCGTCCTTACGTCCTCGGCGATAGAATACACCGCCGAGCAGAGAGATATCTTTGGCGGCACGGCAGAAAATCCGATCAAAATATCAAGCGGCGCGGCGGCGGGTGAGAACGCGTCCGGCGTTACGATATCGTTTTCGGCGTCGGGGTTGTATTCCCCGCTTGAAAAGAAAGTGAGTTTGAGGTACAGCCTTTCCGACGGAATGTATCTGCGGTTTGAGGACGGCCGCCCGCACGTCGATTCTCAAAGCGGCGAACAGCTTAAATTCTCAAACGTCATCGTGCTTAAAACAGATATAAAGTACATCGAGGGCGACAGCGATATCGACCCGCTCACCGCCGACGTTTCGGTTTACGGCTCCGGCACGGGATACTGCCTTTGCGGCGGCAAGTGCGCGACGCTTGTCTGGGTGAACACAAAAGACGGCGGTATGAAGCTTTACACCCCGTCGGGCGAGCTTGAACTCCCCGCGGGAAATACGTACGTCGCGTTTGTCGACAGAAACAACGACAGCGCCATAACGATCGAATAGCACGAAAGCGCCCGCTTATGCGGGCGTTTTTATATGTTATGGTGATATTTTCCTCATTTTTTGCCGATAATATCAAAAAAACGGAGGAAAATATGAAATCACTCTGGAGCGAAACACCGCTGCCGCGCTTCCCCGCGCTTTCGGGTGACGCGCATACCGACGTGCTTATAATCGGCGGAGGCATCGCCGGAATACTTGCCGCGTATATGCTGGAAAAGGCGGGCGTGAAATATATGCTCGTCGAAAAAGACGCGATATGCTCGGGCACAACGCAAAACACAACCGCGAAAATAACGTACCAGCACGGGCTGATATACAGAAAAATCATGCGCGCATACGGAGCGGAAACGGCAAAAAAATTCCTTTGCGCGCATAGCGCGGCATTTGACGAATTTGCACGTCTTTGCCGCGACATCGAGTGCGACTATGAGATAAAAGACAACTACGTTTACTCCCTCGCCGACAGAAAAAAGCTTGAGGAAGAAATGGCGGCGCTTGATGTGATCGGCTGCCGCGCCGAATTCTGCGAGGACGTTCCGCTCCCGATCAAAACGGCGGGCGCCGTAAAGATCCCCGGACAAGCGCAGTTTCATCCGCTGAAATTTATAGCCGGAATTTCAAAAGGTCTTAATATCTACGAAAACACGTATGTACGCGAGATGATAGGAAACACCGCGCGCACCGACAGCGGCCGCATTTACGCCGAGCGCGTCATCGCCGCAACGCACTTCCCTTTTATCAACAAGCACGGCGCGTATTTTATAAAAATGTACCAGCACCGCTCATACGTTCTGGCGCTTGCGGGAGCCGAGGACGTTTCCGGCATGTACGTTGACGAGGCGGACGGCGGGTATTCGTTCAGAAATTACGGCGATCTGCTGCTTTTGGGCGGCGCGGGAGCAAGGACCGGCACCCGATGCGGCGCGTGGGAGGAGCTTCGCAAGCTTGCAAGGTCAGCATATCCCGCGGCGCAGGAAAAATATCACTGGGCGGCGCAGGACTGTATGAGCCTTGACGGAATGGCGTATATCGGCAGATACGGCAAGACCACGAAAAACTTTTACGTCGCCGCCGGCTTTAACAAATGGGGCATGACGGGCGCCATGACGGGCGCCATGATACTGCGCGACATAATAATCGGGAAAAATAACGAATACGCCGATATTTTTTCTCCGCACCGAAGAATTCTTCACCCGCAGCTTTTATACAACGGCGCCGAGGCGGTGAAGGATCTTCTCACGCTTTCCGATAAAAGATGCCCGCATCTCGGGTGCGCGCTGAAATGGAACAGCGCGGAGCGCTCGTGGGACTGCCCGTGCCACGGCTCGCGTTTTTCTCTCGACGGAAAAGTTCTGGACAACCCCGCAAACGCGGATATGAAAAAATAAAAAGACAACAAAAAAAGGTTGACATAAAGTGTAAAAAACGGTATAATATTATATTATAAATCATTACCGAAGGAGAAAAAATATGTCATTCAAAGGCCCCGGAATAAAAATAGTTGCCGCCATTATCGCGATCATCGCAATAGCGGCAGGCGTGTATTTTACGTTTTTCCAATCGAGAGGATTTGAAAAAACAACGGCGACGATCGTTTCAATCGTTGAGGTGCCGAGCGATTTTGCCGATCAAGACCCGACATTCGACGTAAAAGTCAGATACACGGTAAACGGAAAAGAATACACCGAAAAGCTCGACACGTACAGCCCGTCGTACAAGGAGGGCAAGACCGTTGAGGTGCTTTACGATCCGAACAACCCCGCCGTCATTCATTCGGGGCTTGGGTTCGGGATATATATCCTCATCGCCGGCACGGTCATACTGCTTATCATCATATTCTCGACGGTCAGGAGCAAGCTTGCTCAGAAAAAGCTGAAACAGACAAGAGCCGCCGGCAAAGATGCAACGTATCCGCCGATAACGCTCGGAGAGGAGCGCGAGCTTTACTTTATCACCGATACGGGCACACCGAAATACGGCCATCGCATCGAGGATGCGAGCCGCAACGTGCTTATTGAAGCAAAGATGACTAAGTTCACGCTGACAGTTCCTTTCGGATTTGACTTTATCGACCACGTAAAAGGCACTAAAACGCCGCACCTGATCGGCCACGAGGAATCGTCCGAATGGGACTCACTGCTGCTTGACAACCACTACACCATCTCCTTTGACGGTGAGGATATCTGGAAGCACCTGAAACGCAACGGCATACGCGTTGATTCAAGCTATGGCGGCGACAGTACGGTTATGGGAATCAAGTACGTCATTTACAGAAACGACGTTGAAATAGCGCGCGTTGAAAACACGGGTTACCGCGTTCACGAAGAGGACGCTGAAGAAAAGGGCAAAAGGACGGGACTTATCGCCGCGCAGGGATTTTTCCGCATCTGGACAAAGGCGCAAGACCTTGAACTGCTGTTTATAACGCTGCTCGCGTTTGCAAGAACGGGCGCAAGCGCCGACAACGGCGGCAACTACAAGACGATCTTCGGCACAATCAGGAATAACTGACGCGCCACTAAATTTGGAAAAAATAAAAATAAAAAAATATAAAGGAGATCACAAATGAAAACAAAAAGAATTCTGGCTATCGTTCTTGCGGCAGTGTGCGTGCTTTCAGTGCTCGCCCTTACCGCGTGCGAATTTAAGATCGAGGGCGATGAAACGTGGAGTTACAGCGCCGAGGACAAAGAAGGCTCCGTTCAGCTTTTCAGCAACTTCTTTGAGGAAACGTTCAAAAACACAAACCAAGTGGTAACGATCACGTCAGAAGGCAAAACTATGTCGGTTGAAACGATCGACGGAACAAAAGACTGCACAACTTACACAGAAACGGGCGCAACCGCGTATGCTTTTGTCGACGGAGATAAATATATATACGCCGTTTCAAGCAACGATATAGACAAATCCTATTGGGAAAGCAAAGATTATTACGACATGAACTACTTTGTTTTCAAAAGCAGACTCGGCGTTCTTGACGAAGTTCCCGCAGACGCGGCAACGTTTACTTGCGAAGTTGAAGGAAGCGGAAAGTTCAGCGAGGACGAATCAAAACAGAGCAGCACGGAAACGCTCAAACTCTCCGTTGTTGTAAGCGAAGACAACAAACTCGTTATAAACGCAACGTCCAAAAACGGACTTGTCGAAAAAGCAACCATTGAAACAACCGCCGACGGAAAGACAAGAGTGTCCGTCATTTCGTTTGAATACGGCTCGGCATCCGTAACGATACCCGACCTTTCGAGCTGGACACTCCAGACAGAGCTTAATTGATAATACAAATTTTACCGAAAAGTCGCCCGCTAAAGCGGGCGGCTTTTTTATTATCATGCCCAAAACGACAAATATTGTTGACATTTTTGACGACGTGTGATAAGATATGTAAAGAAGATTTCACAGTTTCAGTTATTTATTCTGATTTTGATTTGCCAAAACATTTTTTTCCCAAAAATCTCTCAAAATGCTTATAAATATATGAATAAATGAAATGCAATAGAAACGATATGTTATTTTTTCCAAAAAGACGAATCAAAATTTGTGAAATCCTACAAAAGTGCAATTTTTGAAAAAATTTTTTCAAATTTTGTCGAATTTTTCCCTTTTTTTCGTATCATATATATAGAGAGATAATTTATATAATTGAACTTTCTTTTCAAATGAAAGATATAAATGTTAACATCTCAGGAAAATATCGGTAAAGAAAGGCGGATTTGAATGAAGCTCCTCCATTACGAACTTTCAAAACTGTTCAAAAGTCGGATACTATGGCTTTTTATCGCGGTTTTGCTTATAGCAAACGTGTTTCTTTTGCTTGGGCAAATAAGCGACGAAAAGGTGAAATCGGAGCATACGCTTAATGAATTTATGGAGATATACAAAGCCGATCCCGAGGGAATGGACAAGTATATTTCCGATTTCAAGCAGGCGTATTTGCTTGCCCGCATGAGCGGGAAAAATTCCGACGTCAATATGCCGGAGAACGTATATACGGAAAACGACTACGCCTTTTTCACCGGCGATTTTGCGGCAATACAGTCTCTTAACGAAACGTACCAAAAAGCGCTGAAAAACGCCCGCCGCATAGCAAACGGGCATATTTCCGAATACAAATACATGGGCAACGACGAAACGATGTTCGAGTGGCAGTATCAGCAAAAGCTGCTTGACTCGTATAAGGCGCTTGACAAGCTCACTTTCCCGTCAGAGAACGTCGTCGGGTACGATATTTTCTTCGGGTACAGCGGTTTTGCGGCGTTTCTTTTGGCAGCGTTGACGCTTGTCGGTATAATGCTGATAATTCCGGAAAAAAGCGGCGGTATGCTGATGATACTGCGCGCGTCGAAAAACGGGCGAGTGAAAACGTTCCTTTCAAAAACAGCGGCGGGACTTATCGTTTCGTCGCTTGTCGTGCTTTTGTTCACGGGCACGATGATGCTTTCGATATTCATAAAAATCGGGCTTCACGGCGGGAATTTGCCGATACAGATGATAGGCACGGCAACTTCGGCGAACACGATGATGTTCTCCCCGTTCTTCCTTACCGTCTGGCAGGGAGTTGTCATCGTAACGCTTGCGCGGATATTCTCGGGCTTTGCATTTTTATCGGTGATAATACTTATCGCGAGCCTTTTCCGCGACTATATTGCGCCGTTTGCTGTCGGCGCTGCGTTTATCGGACTTAATTACGTTGTCGGCACGTACAACTTCCTCAATGAGTACTCGGCGCTGCGCAACGTCAACTTCTTTTACAGCATCGACGGAACGAAATACATCTCCGTTTGGCGCGGAGTAAAGCTGTTCGGCTCTTGCACGACGCTGCTCCCGACGCTTATCGTGATATACGTTATCATAATTGCGGCCTGCACTGTCGGCGGAGCGATCCTTTTCTCGCGCGGGACGCTTGGACAGGGAAAGATAAAACTGCCGATAAAACTCGATTTTATAAAGAAGATACACTTGCCGAAGTTGAAATTCGGCACTCATATCGCGCGCTACGAGCTGAAAAAGATACTGACTCCGATCGCGGCGGCTGTGCTTGTGCTTGGGACGGTGCTGACGATCTACATTTCCGATAAAAGCTACAACGTAAAGCGCGACTACGCGCAAAACCTCTACACCGAGTATATGACAGAGCTTGACGGCGAGTGGACGGAAGAAAAGCACAAGTATCTTACCGATCTTCGCGCAGAGCTGAATGAGATCGTATCGAAAAAAGACAAAATGGAAAGCGCGTTCCGTGCCGGCACGATCACGATAATGGAGTACAGTGAATACCAGAACGCGTACCTTACGGCACAGGCAAAGCTCGGCGTCGTCGGTGAAATATATCAGCATAGCACCGATCTTAAAAAAATGCACGACGACGGTGTCAAGGTCGCGTTTTTCGACGACACAGGGTGGAAATTCCTCGAGCGAGTAAACCTTTCATACATAGTCTGCGCCGCCTTGATACTGCTGTTTGCCGACGTGTTTGCGTATGAATACAGAAGCGGCTACAACGCCATTCAGCACGCGCAACGGCACGGTCGGGCGCGGGTAACGTTGATAAAGCTCGGCATCGTCGCGGCGATGGCGGCGGTGATCGGAATAGTGTTTGAAGCGTCACAATTCATATATGCCGCGCACTTCTCGGGACTGCCCGGCGGTGCGTACACGGCGATAAGCATGGGCGCCTCCGAAAACGAAAGTGTCAGCGTATTTGCCCATTTCTTTATGAAATCACTGCGGAACGTTGTTTTCTGCGTTCTGCTTTCGCTCGGCGTTGCCGGGATATCGAGGGGGACGAAGAACATCTTCGCGTCGCTCGCCATACCTACTGCCGTAATGTTTGCCCCGACGGTGCTTGCCTACTTCGGAGTCGGGGTATTCGAGAAGATTGATCCGCTTAAATTGTTTGTGAGGTGAGAATATGGAACTGAAATTCGATAACGTATCAAAGTCATACGGAAAAACAAAGGCGCTCGTCGGCTTTTCGGCGACGCTGACCTCGGGCATATATGCCCTGCTCGGTCCAAACGGCTCGGGCAAGTCGACGCTTATGAACATACTGACGCAAAACCTCCGCGCCGACGAGGGCGGGATATACTTTGACGGAGAGAACACGTCGAAAATGGGCGCGCGCTTCCGAGAGCGGCTCGGCTTTATGCCGCAGTATCCGGGACTCTACCCCGCTTTTGGCGTTGAAGAATTTTTATGGTACACGGCGTCGCTGAAAGGGATGTCAAAAGAGGACGCGGCGCGAAGCATACCCGAGGTGCTTGAAGCGGTGGAGCTGTCCGACGTTGCAAAGCACAAGATACGCTCGATGTCCGGTGGTATGAAGCAACGCCTCGCTCTCGCTCAGGCGACGCTCGGCAGTCCGGATATACTCATCCTCGACGAGCCGACGGCGGGGCTCGATCCCAAGCAGCGCATAGCGATACGCAACTATATTTCGTCGATCGCCCTGCAAAAGATTGTCATTATCGCAACGCACGTCGTTTCCGACGTGGAATTCATCGCGAAAGAGGCGATAATTCTGAAAAAAGGCCATATTCAGACTATCGCAAAGCCCGAAGAGCTGACCACTTCAATGGATGGCAAGGTGTGGACTGTCGACGTCAGTGAAAGCGAAGTCGCGGCGTATGAGGAAAAGCATACAGTCACAAACATCGCCAAAACGGAAACGGGCGCCACTCTGCGCATACTGTCCGACGTCAAATTCTCCGAAAATGCCTCCCCCGCAAAACCGACGCTTGAAGACTACTACCTCTATGTGTTCGGACGGGAAGATAGTTCGCAAAAATGCTAAAAACAGGAGAAAATTGAATATACAACTATAATGAAGTGAAAATAGAATTTGATTTTTCAGAAGATAAAATAATTATTGCATATGGAATAAACAGGAGGTATTGATAATGAAGAAAATCGGTTTAGCGTTATTTATGTGTATTATTATGCTTATTCTACCATCTTGTCTTAAAGGACAAAACCCACGAGTATCAAAAGTTTTGCATTCGGAAAACAGTTGTTGGAAAGCGGAACAGGTCAATATGGTATTGTGCTTTTCTGATGGCAGTTCACCTACCTCTAAGATCGATCACGGTTTCGGTTCTTTTGAATATCCTGTCGGCTCAGGTCGTTTTGAAACAGGATATTTTAACGGAAAATTAACATATAATGAGAATCAGTATTATTTAAATTCTGAAATGTATATGGCTGGCGGTTTGATTTATATAAATGCATATATAAAGGATAGTGAAATCATAAGTGCGAGGAAGGTTGATAAGGCAGATTTTTTGGTAGATGTGATAAAAAAAAAACCATTTTACTATTGAACTAAGAAGTTCAGATTTCTTGTCATTTCCCGAAGAAACAAAAATTGATTTTTATAGAATCATTGATTACGATAAGTAACATACAAAAAGTATTTCAGAGCACGCGCGGTATTAAATGAAAAACACAAAAAAGATAATAATATTGTTATTTTGTTTATATTTCATTTCATGTAATCTTTTTTCATGCCTACTGGGACCGGATAAAGAGTTGAAAAACCTATTGTATTCAAAAAACAGCCGGTGGAAAGCCTCTGAAATAGATATGATAATGTTCTTTTCCGACGATTATGGTGTTTCATCATATACAATCGATCATGGGCTCGGCTATTATACGTATACAGATGAAAGAAAACCGCAAAAGTGTTATTTTAATGGCAGACTAACATGGGATGATTCTGAGTATTATTTATGCGCTATTCTTAGTCCGGAGTCATCATATTTGATTCATGCTTCAGTATATAGTAATAATTTTGAAAACAGTTTTATAGGAAGTGCAAGATTTCACGTAAAGAAAGTTTATGATGAAAACAGTTTCGTTGTTGAATTTGCGAGATCAAGTTGTTTAAATTTACCATCGAAAATGGAAATCCATTTCAACAGAATCATAGAAGAGTAACGGGCTACACCTACGACGCAAACAAAAAATAGTCACATTTTATGCAGCAGTATCTTTTTTTGCATTTTTTGGCTTTTTTTGAAGAAAAATAAAGATTTTGTGCGGCTCTATAAGTGAAATCAAAAAATGAAAGGATTTATCATTATGAAAAACATCAAGCGCGCAATATCATATTTCACATTTTGTTTGACCGTTTTATTATCAATTATTCTTGTTTCCTGTGGAGAAAAAAATATGAAAATTAAATTATCGCCCTGTGAAAAAAGCATTTTTGAATTGACAAGCATTGTTTATTCGATAGATGAGTTGAATAATATTTCCCAATTTGAAGGTACAATGAAAAGATTAAATGAGAAATATCCAATTGAGTGTGTTAGGGAAACAAATTCTGGATATACGATCACTTATAGGGGTGAGAATTCATATTTATTAATATGTTATGACGATGGCAATGGTAATTTGGAAAAAGTGTATTCAAAAATATATTCTTACTCGTTTGATAAGTCATTTTATGACAAAATCGATTTAGGATCATCGTTTGATTATATTAAAAGTATTGATCCGAATGGAGATTATGATTTTATCAATATGCGCGGATATTTGGGTAGTGATCCCCCATTAAAATCTTTTCATGTGACAAGCGATGGATTTCTTGTTTGCTTTACTTATGATAGCAATTTATTGGTGGTGGAAAAAACCTTTTCGTTCATATAGGTCTTATGATTTCTTAATTGGCATTCTAATCAATCAATATTAATAAAAAAATCACGCCGAAATCAATTGCTTTCGGCGGAGCGGTAGTCCTACGACGCGCGACGGAATAACCGTGCTTATCCAAAAATAATTGATAAATATATAATACCCCACTTGACAAAAACCCGATGATATGATAATATAAATGTAAAATCATGGAAGTGATTACAAGAAAAGGAAGCTGCTGATGATATATCAACTATTGACCGAAACAATTGACATCGGCGGGGCGGCTCGCATAACTTATGGCATAGCAGCCGTAACCGAAAACGGAAAAACGATAACGTCAATACGCGATATATCTTGCAATCGGGAAAAAGCGCAGGCATTCGTCGACCTTTGCAACACCTTGGGACTTTCACTTTTACATATCGACGACGCAGTTGACGATTTTCTTGCAGAACAATAACACAAATTAAAGCCGCGACATTCGTCGCGGCTTTTTCATTGGCATTAGCGGACACAAAAAACAAAAAAGTCTGAAAAGCAAGCGCTCATCAGACTTTTCTACCCTTCGCATCAGTCGCATACCTTTTTTGCGCGCCGTGCAGACACGCCTTCAAAAAATGTTGCTTTGTGATGAAAAATCGGCAAAAAACAGCCATTCGGGCTGTTTTTTCCTCGATTTTCAGATTACGGGGCTCGCTTTTTCAAAGCCTCGCCCGAAGAGAAACCCCATAGAAAAAG
>JAFSMU010000022.1 GCA_017447775.1 Clostridia bacterium
CGAATTTACACAATGGAAAGCGGGGAAGTCCACCGCCGACAGATACAAAAGCTTGGACTGCTGAGCTTTTACTGAAGCGTATAAAAAAATTTTACCACATTCTTCCGATAATGTGGTAATTCTTTTCGTTTATACATAATATTTTTATATAAAAAAGCGCTCCCCGAGCGGAACCCATCCGAAAATGATGGCTTTTGCCGCCCAAAGAGCGCAAACAAAACACCCAACGCGAATTTGGGCTTTGTTTTTATGCAAAAAAACGAGATTTCCGATAGTCTTTTTGCATTTTTGTATTGACAACGCCGCGTTTTGTTGATATACTTATCATTGAACCGGCGCTTATATAAATGCCGAAGTATGTATAATTTGATTGTTTTACCACATTATCGGAAGAATGTGGTACAGTTGGAGTCTCCAATCAAAGCGCTATGCGCGCGCCGGTTCCAAATAAGATGTCAAAGCTTCGCCGGCATTGCGAAGTTTAACATAAATAAAAAAATCATAAGGAGACAAACACATGAAAACACAAAGAAGACGCGGCTTTACCATTGTTGAGCTTGTAGTCGTCATCGCTATCATCGCCGTTCTTGCGGCAGTGCTTATTCCGACATTTACAAGCATCATCAAAAAAGCCAATGACTCGGCTTACCTGCAGGAGAGACAGAGCCAGCAGATAGCTGACCTTGCAGAAAAAGTTGAAAAGCTCAACTACTTCACATGGGAAGACTTTGAGAAAAAGCTTGCTGAAGAACTTGCAAAAGTTGACACAAGCAACACAAGCGCAATAGAAAGCGCTGTAGACAAAGCAATTGCCAAATACGCTGAAAATCAGCAGTCCGGCAATACGGGACTTACCGCAGAGCAGGTTCAGAAAATAGTTAATGAATCTATGAAAGGCCAGCTTACAACCGCGCAGGTTGAAGCAATTGTAAATCAGGCTGTTTCAAAGATTGGCGGCGTTAACGTTGCAGACGTTCAGGCTATTGTTAAATCTGCCATCGCAGGTATGGGCCAGACAGGTCTTAACGCAAAACAGGTTAGAGATGAAATTACAAAAGCTCTTTCAAATGCAGGATATGCAACAGATTCATCTGTTTCCGCAGCAATCGCACAGGCTCTTGCAAAATTTGACACACTTTCCGAGCAGGAAGTTGCCGCAATTGTTTCTCAGGCAATAAAGGATACAATTCCTTCTGAGGGCACTATCTACATTGACGATAGCAGAACGCTTGAAGCAGGCAAAACCTACATACTCAGAACTCAGAAATCCATAAGCGAAGTTACTCTCACGGTTCCGGATAATACGGAAATCGAAAGAATAATTATCGACGCTCCGAATGTTAAGACGGTAAACATCGTATATGAAACAGGTGCAACCCAGATGATTCCTGTTAAGCTTATTGAAGTTATAAGCACGGCTTCAACGTCTACGCATATCAACGTTAACGCTACGAGTATCGAGGTTAACAAGGGTCGTGCAGTTGTCGGTGATGTTGCAACTGTAACGGTTGAAACGCTTAAGGCAGCTCCGTCTACAAACGCAAACGTTATAATTGTTCTTGAGGAAAATGCAACGGTTGCAAATCCGGTCGTTGCTGAATATCAGGACCACGGCACAGGCACGGGCGATACAATCACTGTTATTGATAACACAGCAACGGTAGGCGGCGTTGACGTTCAGCTTGTTGCTTCGAACGAACTTGCATTGAGCGGCACAACAACAACGAACGTTCAGCTTCAGGGCGAAAATCTCTCGACCGATAATGTTGAAAACAAAGTTGCAACAACAACAAATGAAGTAGAAGTAGTTGAAGTTAAGATCAACAATGCAACTTATGTTAAGACTGAAGATCCCGCAAGTGAGTATTCTCTCTTTGCAGGCGGCACTGGAACAGCAGAAAATCCGTATTTGGTGGCAAGCAGAAATCAGCTTGAAAATATGAGCTATATCTCAAGTTACTCTTACTACAAATGGGTTGGAAATTCAGTGGTTGACGCTTCTAACTGGTCTGACTCAATTTATCTTTGCGGTTCATTTGATGGAAATGGCGTTACTTTCAACAATTTGGATTGTTTCTTGTTTAGATCTGTTTGGAACGGTTCTGAATCATGGGATCCTTCAGAAGATACGACCAACACATACACAGTTAAGAACTTAACAGTTAATGCAAATATCGTTACAGATGGTTGGATTGCTGCAGTTGTTAGAGTTGCAGGTGTTCATAACTTTGTTATGGAAGATGTAACAGTTCATGGATATGTTGAAGGTTCTAATGGTGTAGCTTCATTTATTTGCTTTGGACCTGGAAACTATAGTAAAAATGGTCCAAATGGTATTTATGAAAATGGTAATGATGACTGGCAATGGAATGGTCACATAACATTTATAAATTGTAATTCTGATGCAATTATAGTAGCAAAATCTGGTAATGGTGTTGGCTTTATTGCTCACGCTATGTTGTGTGGAGATGCAACAGTTACTCTTGAAAATTCAAACTATACTGGAAGCGTATCAGGAACAGCAAAATATATCTGTGGAAACTGGATTAATGCAACAATTACAGATGATCAATCATCAACTAAAAACAATGTAATTTACAAAACAAGTGATAATGGTTGGAAATATATTGCAGAAGGCAAAACGAGCACGCTTACAATTAAATCTGGCATATTGCCTGCAAACATCGGTGATACATTTGTTTTAGATGCTGAATCGGGTGCAACAAAAGCAATTATTTCATTAGTAATTTCGCCAAATCCTGGTTGCTTTACGTCAACATATATGAGCGAAGAAGTTAATGCTGTTGATGGAAAATTCACTTCCGAAAGTGTTAAGTATTTTACAATTAGAATAAATGCCGAAGACATAGATGAAACAGGGGCTCATGGAAACTATTATGATGTTGTTAACGATTTGTATGACGGATCACTCGGCTCAAATACAATTGTTAGAATAACACAATATAATAGTGCTGGAACCGTAATAAGCATTACAAACATTAGTTTTAACGATAAATGATTTGATATAACATCACAAAAACCCCGCATACGCGGGGTTTTTCTTTTGCAAAATTCATTTTCATAAATTTCCATAAATAAAAAACGAGCGGGTGAAAATAATACTTGTGGACGCAGTGAGCGTCTGAAAAAAAGTTCCTTTTCGGAACGCAAAACCTACAAACTACAAGGAGTAAAAACTCATGGCAAGAAGCAATAAATCTCTTGTTCCCGAGGCTAAGGAAGCTCTCGCAAGATTCAAGATGGAAGCAGCAAACGAAGTAGGCGTTAACCTTAAACAGGGTTACAACGGCGATCTCACATCCAAGCAGGCAGGTTCTGTCGGCGGTCAGATGGTTAAGAAGATGATCGAGTCCTACGAGAATTCTATCAAATAAGATAAATTCAATAAAAAAATCGGGCTTTTGCCCGATTTTTTATTTTCTCAATATTTCCGCCCACGCGTCGCTTGATAGTATCGTTTGCGCTATCACCTGCTTGCCTATCGCCTTTGGGTGAACCCTGTCTCCGGAAACGATGTACGACGATACAGTGGAGATATACTTATCAAACACCGCCTGCACGTCGATGTAGTGGAGCGAGTACTTTTTCGCAAGCTCGCGCAGAACGTCGTTCAGCTTGTCGCATTTTGCGCGCATCGGGTCTTCTTTGAACAGTTCAAGAAAGTATGGAGAAACAAGCACGGGCTTTGTGCCTTTGGCGAGCGCCGTTTCGATCATGTACGTCATATTGTCGCGATATTCGTCGACTGTCGGGGCGTTGACGCCGAGCACAGGATCTTCAAATTCGCGCCAGCAGTCGTTAATGCCTATCATTATAAACAGGTAGTCTGCTTCGTGGCAGATGACTTCGCTTTCAAAGCGGGCGCGAAGCTGGCGGCTGGTGTCGCCGCTTGTGGCGGTGTTCATTATTTTGACGTCTGCCCTCGGGTCGCGCGCCCACGTCTGAACAAATATGTTTGCGACGTAACTGTCGCCAAGGTTGCCGGCTCTGTCGCCAAGCGGACGGGCGCGCCCGCAGTCTGTTATGCTGTCGCCCGTGAACATTACTTTTTTCATATTTCACCTCATAAAAGTTACGGCGCCGCCGAAGCGACGCCGCAGTTGTTAATAAATTATTCTTCTTCTGCGTTTGCTTTTGCGTCTGCGATGATCTTCTCGGCAACGTTTGCGGGAACGTCCTCATAGCGCTCGAACTTCATCGTGTAGTATCCGCGGCCCTGCGTGATAGCGCGGAGCTGGATCGCGAAGTCGGACATTTCGGCGATCGGAGCCTCGGCTTCGAGCACCTGCTCGCCCTTGCGCTCTGTCGGAGTCATACCCATAACTCTGCCGCGGCGTTTCGTGAATGCGGACATGATATCGCCTATCATATCGGACGGAGCGTAAACCTTAACGCTTGCAACCGGCTCAAGAAGCACGGGGTTGGCTTTTGCAAGTCCCTCTTTGTAAGCAAGGCTGGCAGCTATCTTGAACGCCATCTCGGAGGAGTCGACGTCGTGGTAAGAGCCGTCGTAAAGGTTTGCATGAAGGAATACTACCGGGTATCCTGCAAGAACGCCCTTCTGCATAGCTTCGAGAAGTCCCTTCTCGACTGCGGGGTGGAAGTTCTTCGGGACGGTACCGCCGACGACGGTAACTTCAAACGTAAGGCCTTCCTCTTCGCCGGGGCTGAACTTGATCTTGACGTCGCCGTACTGGCCGTGACCGCCGGACTGTTTCTTGTGCTTGCCCTGAACGTCGCTTCTGCCGCGGATAGTCTCGCGGTATGCAACCTTCGGCTGCGTAAGGTCGATGGAAACGCCGAAACGCGATTTCAGTCTTGACGTTACAACGTCGAGCTGGATGTCGCCCTGGCCGGAGATAAGCATCTGCTTTGTTTCGGGGTTGTTTTCATATTTCAGCGTAGGATCTTCCTCGATGAGCTTTGCAATGCCCTGCGAGATCTTGTCTTCCTCGCCTTTGCCCTTTGAAACGATCGCTCTCTGATAGAACGACTCGGGGTAAACGATCTTCTTGTATGCCTTGTCTGTGCCGCCTGCCGTCAGCGTGTCGTTTGTGTTGGTTGCGACAAGCTTTGTCGTCATACCGATATCGCCCATGGCAAGAGAATCGACCTCCGTCTGCTTTTTGCCGCAGATGGTGTAGATGTGCGCGAATTTTTCGCTCTGGCCGCTTGTGAGGTTTTTAAGCTCTGTGCCGGCTTTGAGTTCGCCCGTCATAACCTTGAAGAAGGACATCTTGCCGAACTGGTCTGCAACCGTCTTGAATACGAATATGGCGGGTGCGCCGCTCTCGGACGTGGACGCTTCGCTCTCTTTGCCGTCGTCATCAACGACTGTTTCGCCCTTGTGGTAGAGCGGGGAGGGGAACGTGTCAACTATGATGTCCATAAGCGTCGGAACGCCGCAAAGGTTCGTTGCCGAGCCAGCAAGTACGGGAGCGATAGCGCCTGTGCGAACACCCTCGTGAACTGCGTTTGCGATCTCGTCGCGCGTAAGAGAATCGGGATCATCGAAGTATTTTTCCATAAGCTCTTCGCTTGTTCCGGCAACTGCTTCAAGAAGTTCGCCGCGGTAGTTCTCGATCCTGTCGTTGTTCTCTGCGGGAACGTCTATCTTCTTTGCTTCTTCGCCTTTGCCGAATCCCGTTGCGCTCATATCAAGCAGGTCGAGAAGACCGACAGTCTTGCCGCCCTGATAAAGCGGTATAACAACAGGGCAAACGGATGAGCCGAACATATCGCGCATATTTTCGATAACGTCGTCAAATCTCGCTTCGGGATCGTCACACTTGTTTATAAAGAATGCACGCGGCGTGCCGTTATCGGTAACGTTTCTCCACGCGATCTCCGTGCCGACCTCAACGCCTGCTTTTGCGTTTACTACAATGAGTGCCGCGCCTGCAACGCGAAGAGCCTGAACGACCTCACCCTGAAAGTCGAGGTATCCGGGAGCGTCGATGACGTTGATCTTTGTACCTTTGTAGTTTACGGGCGCCAGAGCGGCGGAAAGGGAGAAGCCTCTCTTCTTTTCTTCGTCGTCATAGTCGCAAACCGTTGTTCCATCCGTCGGGTTGCCCAAACGGTCGGTGCCCTTCGTAAGATAAAGCATAGCCTCCGCAAGAGATGTTTTACCGTCGGCGCTGTGGCCGAGAAGGACTACGTTTCTGATGTCTTTGGATAAAATCTTTGCCATGTATTTTGCTCCTTTGCTTTTGTCGTTTTTTATGACATAAATCACTAATATACATTATAATAGTTTTGCCCCTCATTATCAAGTGTTGATTTCAATTTTTGATTTGATAAATACATAGAAAAAAACGGGCTGTTTTTGTGAATATTTTACAATTTCGGCTTATATTTTTGCCTTTGGCTTGCGTTTTTGTGCCGATATCTCGTCAAAACGGTTGACTTTTCGAGCAATTTAATATATACTATATCCGTAATAAAAAAACAGGAGGATACGAAGATGGAAGTAACGAAAGAAAGCGTGATCGGCGAAGTTCTCGATTATGATATTGAAACGGCTCAGTTCTTTTTTGAGATAGGTATGCACTGCCTCGGATGCCCGTCATCCCGCGGCGAAAGCATCGAAATGGCTTGCATGGTTCACGGAACGGACCCGGACGAGCTTGTCAAAAAAATAAACGAATACCTCGCATCGAAAAAATAAGAAAAAGCTCCCTGAAATACGGGAGCTGTTTCGTATAATATAAGTTTTCACAAAGGATTAAAATGAGATACAATCTTCCAAACGATCTTAAAAAATTCACAAGAAAAAAACTCGTCGGCGCGGTTGCGTTTGCGGTGATAACCGTCTGCGTGATCGTCGGTATATACGTCGGTCTTATGGCGGCGACGGCGAAAATTTCGGTATTGCGCCGCGTAATCATGAGCGCGGCATACGTCATTGTCGCGGCGGCGCTTGTGTACGTTCTGAAAATTTGGCGTCGGCTGACAAACGGCACTTATGCCGGGAAGGTCAAAAAAGTCAGCGTCAACCGCGGAGTCGAGAGTCGCTCGGGCGGCGTCGGCCAAGGCTCGCGCTTTGTGCGCCGCACGGTAAAAATTCTCGTGTTTGAGCCGGGCGGCAGAACGAACTGGCACGTGGCACTTTCAGCCAACACGGCGGGCGCGGACGTTGATGACCTATTCCGGGAGGGCGACGACGTCGTTCATCTTCGCGGGACAAGCATTGTAAACATCCTCGGCGCAAAGCACGTCGGGTGCTGCGTTTGCGGCGCTGACAACGCCGTATCTGCCGATTTTTGCCAAAAATGCGGACACACGCTTATAAAAAGCGTTGAAATGATAAAAAATGACTGAAATAAAACTTACCCCGCGTCTTTTTGCGGCGGCAAATCTTTGCGAGGGCGATTTTGTCGCCGATATCGGCACCGATCACGCATTTTTGCCGATATACCTCGTTCAGTCGGGCAAGGCTTTGCGCGCCGTGGCGTCCGATATTCGTCCCGAGCCGCTTGCCCGCGCGCGTGAGCATATAGATAAATACAACCTATCGGACAAGATCGAAACAGTGCTGACAAACGGCCTTTGCGGCATTGAAAAATACGATATGACCGATATCGTCATCGCCGGAATGGGCGGGCTTAACATCATCGGAATACTTGACGTCGCGAGTTTTGTGAAAGAACGCCGCTTGCGCCTTGTTCTTCAACCGATGCAGAACATACCTGAGCTTGCGGAGTATCTTTGCGCGCAAGGGTATGCGATAATAAAAGAGGCGCCGGTGATCGATGCCGGCAAGGTCTATCGCGTGATGCAGGTAAGATACGACGGAGCATCGCGGCGCGAGGACGACGTCGAAAAGATGCTCGGCGCATACAATATCGCGCACAAAAGCGCGCATCCCTTCGAGTTTCGCGCGCTTTGCGACAAATTTATAAGCGTTATGAAAAAGAAAGTCGACGGGCTGACGCTTTCGGGCAAGGACGCCGTTTCCGAGCGGGAAACGCTCGCCCGACTTTTGCAGCTGAGAAAGGAAGTTTGAATATGGCAAGCGTAAAAGAAATATACCGCGAGCTTGACGCGCTTATCCCGCGCTCGCTTTCGGCATCGTGGGACAACGACGGGCTTATGGTCTGCCCCGACGGAGATAGGGAAGTTCGCCGCGTCCTGCTCTCGCTCGACGCAACGGCGGCCGTATGCCGCGAGGCTGACGGGTGCGAGCTTATTTTGACGCACCACCCCGTTATATTCAGAAGACAGGGCGACGTTTCAAGCGAAAAGCCGCTTGGCGAAAAGATCATTTCGCTGATCAAAAAAGACGTTGCCGTTATGAGTTTTCATACGCGCTTTGACGCTTGCGACGGCGGAATGAACGACATTCTGGCGCGCAAATTCGGTCTTTCAAACGTTCAAAAATTCGGCGACGACGAAGCGCCGACGCTTGCAAGGATCGGCGACGTCGACAAAATAAGCACGCCCGAGCTGTGCGAAAAAGTAAAACTGACGCTCGGCACTCCGCGCCTGCTCTGCGCCGACGCAAGAAAACCGATAAAGAGGCTTGCGGTGTGCGGCGGCGGTGGCGGCGATTTTCTGATCCCCGCGCTTGAGCTCGGCGCCGACGCGATAATTACAGGCGAATGTTCATACAACTCGGCGATCGACGCGCGCGACGCGGGAATAACGGTCATCGAGGCGGGGCACTACTACACCGAGGCGGTGTTTGCCGCGTTCTTTGAGGAATTTTTTGCTGAGAATCACCCGAATATCGAGGTCGTGCGCTCGCGCGTCGGATGCGAAATTCAGGCAATATGAAATAAAGGCCTTCGATTTTGAAGGCTTTTCTCTTGTAAAAATAAAAAAACTATGGTATTATTTAATCAGGACAGACATTTGATTTATTAAATGGGGAAACAAAATGAATATTATACTCGCGTTTGCGTTTTTGTTTGCGTTTGGGAGCACGCTCGGCTGGGTGCTTGAAGTGTTTTTCAGAAAATTCTTTTCATCTCAAAATCCGGAGCATAAATGGATAAATCCCGGCTGCTTTACGGGGCCGTACGTGCCGCTGTACGGGCTTGGACTGTGCATTCTTTACGCGATATGCAAAATACCGATGAACATAGATAGCACTATCTGGCTTATCATCGTGCGCTTTGCGATATTTACGGTGCTGCTGACGCTGCTTGAATTTGTCGCGGGGGTGCTGTCGCTTAAAGTGATGAAGGTGCGCCTGTGGGACTACTCGGGCAACTTCGGCAACGTAATGGGGGTCATCTGCCCCGCGTTTTCTTTTGCCTGGGGTGCGCTTGGGACGCTGTATGCGTTTTTCGTTCATCCGCACGTTGAGGGCGCGGTGGAGTGGCTGGCGCAAAATTTGGCGTTTTCGTTTTTTATCGGCGCGTTTTTCGGCGTTTTCATCGTCGACGCGGTGCATACGCTCGGCGTGATAAACAAGATAAAAGTTTTCGCCCGCGAGAGCGGCATTGTCGTGCGCTTCGAGGAACTTAAAGCGTCAATATCCGAAACGGCAAAGAAAAACAAGGAAAAGCTGCGCGCTTTCCGCCCGATAAGAGTCGGTGAGGCGCTGTACGCTCACCTTAAAGAATATTACGAAAACAACCGCGAGCGCGCGAAAGAAATAAAGAAAAAAATATCAGGCAAGAAGTGAGGGCATAATATGGAACGTGTTTTTACGCAGTTTGACCTTGACCTTTTCCACATAGGCGAGCATTACCGCCTTTATGAGAAAATGGGCGCGCATCCGTCCGTTGAGGGCGGAGTTTCCGGCGTGCATTTTACGCTTTGGGCGCCAAACGCGCGCGCTGTAAGCGTTCTTTGCGAGCGCAACGGCTGGTGCGGCGGGGTTGACAAAATGACGTCGTGCGACGGCGTTTGGGAGTGCTTTGTGCCGGGCGTGAAAGAGGGCGACACGTACCGTTATCGCGTCGAGGGCGCAGACGGCATAACGCGCGATAAATCAGACCCGTACGCCTTCTGCTCGGAGCTTCGCCCGTCAAACGCGTCGGTCGTCGAAAACACAGACAACTACGTCTGGCACGACGAAAAGTGGCTCTCCTCGCGCCGCAGCGACCTTACAAACGAGCCGATGAACGTGTATGAGGTTCATCTCGGCTCGTTCAAAAAGGATTACAGACTGAACAAAGACGGCTTTCTCGATTACGAACAGCTCGCGCGCGAGCTTTGCGAGTACGTAAAATATATGAACTACACACACGTCGAGCTTATGGGTATATGCGAGTACCCGTTTGACGGCTCGTGGGGATATCAGGTGACGGGCTACTATTCGCCTACGCGCCGCTACGGTGCGCCGCGCGGCTTTGCAAAGCTTGTCGATATCATGCACGAAAACGGCATCGGCGTCATACTCGATTTTGTCCCCGCTCACTTCTGCACGGATTCCTTCGGACTTGAAAACTTCGACGGCACGCCGACCTACGAATACGCCGACCCGCTCCGCGCTGAATATCCCGAATGGGGAACAAAGGCGTTTGATCTCGGCAAAAACGAGGTCTCGCTTTTCCTTGTCGACGCGGCGCTGTTCTGGATAAACAAATACCATGTCGACGGGCTTCGCGTCGACGCGGTGGCGGCGATGCTGTTCCAGAGCTTCGGGCGCAGTCAGTGGCGTCCCAACAAAGACGGCGGAGATATAAACTACGAAAGCGTCGCGTTTTTCAAAAAGCTGACGAGCAAGGTCAAAGAAGCGGGGGCGTTCATCGTCGCCGAGGATTCGTCGATCTATTCCGGCATAACGACACCGGTCGAGTACGGCGGGCTGGGCTTTGACTTCAAGTGGAGCCTCGGCTGGATGAACGACACGCTGGAATACATCAAAAAAGATCCGATCTACCGCAAATACCACCACGAAAAGTTCGTGCATACGCTGGACTACGCGTTCCTTGAAAAGTTCATTCTCGTGCTTTCGCACGACGAGGTGGTGCATCTCAAAAAGCCGATGATCTACAAATGCCCCGGCAATATGCAGGATAAATTCGGATGTCTTAAAACGCTTTACACGCACATGACGGGCCACCCCGGAAAGAAGCTGCTCTTTATGGGGCAGGAGTTCGCGCAGACGAGCGAGTGGGACGAAAACACCATCATCCAGTGGGAATATGCAAGCATACCCGAGCATCGCTCCGTTATGGACTGCGTGCGCGTGCTGAACGACATCTACCGCTCGCATCCCGTGCTTTACCGCGACGGCGACAGCCGCACGTTTGAGTGGATAAACCGCAACGACGCGTGGCGCAGCATCATAAGCTACATCAGAAAACCAGTCGACAGCTACGACGGCGCGCTTGTTTTCGCGTGCAATTTCACCCCCGTCGATCACGGCGAATACTCGGTCGGCGTACCTCGCGCCGGCGAGTACAAATTCATTTTCGGAACGCTCGGCGATATGCGCGGCTCCGTCGTCGCAACAGCCGAGGAGTGCGACGGGCGGCCGTACAGGATAACGTTCCCGCTCCGCGCATACGAATCAGTCATTCTCGAGGTGCCACAGTGAAGAAAACGGCGGCGATAATTCTCATTATCTGCGCGTTGCTTGTCTCGTGCGGGACGGCGCGCGAGTACGTTCCGATGATCGTCTTGCCGACGGGCTTCTCAATGTCGGAAAACACCATCACGGCAAATCTTGTCAACGTCTATTTTTTCGCGCCGTATGAGGAGATACACTGCGAAAACGGCTCGATGATCCTTTACGACGACGCGGCGCACACAAACTTTTTCGAGGGCGGCGAGATCGAGCTTATCGACGGCGAGAACACGTTTTTCATCGTCTTTGAGGGAGATGGCGGCGAAAAAGAGTACAAAATCGTCATAAACTGCGATATGATACTCGACTTTTCCGTTGAGGCACTGTATGAGCGGGAGTACGATGTCGGCGATGAATTTGACCGCGGGAGCGTGCGCGTTACGGCAAAAAAGGAAAGCGGCGAGTTTATCGAAGTATCAAACTACGCCGCCGAGTACGATTTTACCAAGGTAGGCACGCGCCGCGTCGGCATTCATTACGGCGGAATAGTTCATTTTATCTATGTGACGGTAAAATAAAAGGCAGTCAATCGACTGCCTTTTTTATTATTTTCTCTATCACGTCGCCGATGCGCGCGCCCATTCGGTAATGACCGAGGTCGTTGGGGTGCGTCGTATCGACCGTGCAGGCGTCGGCGCAATCGCCGGCAAGGAGCGTTTCTCCGTCGATGAAATACACGTTTTTATCTCCAAGCCCGAGCGCGCGCTCGTATGAACGGCGGATAACCTCGCGCCGCTCGATATAGTCGGGGTGGTGTATCGTGTCGGGCTTTGATATCATCACGTACGGCACGTCGGGATGCGCGGCGCGGATCTTTTCGTACAGTGCAAAATGCGTGTTTTCAAGGTACTCCACGGTCGGCGCGTTGTGGTCATAGTCGCAGACGAAGATCGACATATCGAGCGTCGCCATATAATCGACTATCGCAGGCTCTGCCTTTCCGCTTCCCGAAAAGCCGAGATTTATAAAGTCACGTCGAAATCTGCGCGAAATGTACGACGGATAGGCGTTGCCGGGGCGGCACACGCACCCGCCCTGCGTTATCGACGAGCCGTAGAAAACTATCGGCGCGTCGTTTGTATAAGCGCCGTCAAACGACTCGATGCGCGCGTCGGGCGCTACGCCGATATAAACCTCGTCAACGTGCTCGTAAAGCGGGAAGTTTATGACGTAGTTTTTCATTTTGCCGAGCGTTGTGCGCGAGTCGCAGTCGGCAAAATACGGAAGCGTCGACTTTGCCGGAGCCAAAAGCGATCCAGAATAACTCTGACGCCCGTTTTCATCGCATTCGTAAACGTCAAATCCCGCGTTTCCGCTGCGCGGCATGTGCGGCATATTGTAAAATGTAGGCTCGATAGCGTGAAGCGCGATATACGGCGAATCGGTGGAAAAAGTCAGCCTTCCGCCCGAGGTGTTGTAGTTCAGATCATACACGCCCTGGCTTGTCGCGCGCGCCACGTCCTCGGGCATGCGTATAAAATGCTCGCCCTCGCACGGTTTATAAAGTCCGTATATCTTTATCGGCGCGCGTTTTGCCGAAAAATAGACGGCGTCGGGGTGTTTGTCGTATTCAAATGAGTATGTGCCGCTGTATTCGGATGCTGTCATTTTTTTGCTCCTTTTGTTTTTATCGCTTACATATTACCACCGTGCGTGCGATTTGTCAAGATTATTCGCGCGCGTCAGCCACCGAAGCATACTCCATAAGCGTCGCCGCGATGATCAGCGCAAGCTTTTCTCTGTATGCGGCGTCTTTGAGGCGTTCAAGCTCCTCGGGATTTGACAAAAATCCGCACTCGACAAGCACGGCGGGGCAGGTGACGTTTTGCATAAGGTATATTTCCTCGCCCGCTTTTTTCGGCACGCGCGCGTTTGCGGGATCGATATACTGCCTTGCCGCCGCCTGCAATGCGTCGGCGATCGCCTTTGACTGCTCGTTTTTCGGGGAATAGTACACTTGAAGGCCGCTGTACTTCGACACAGGAAACTTGTTCATGTGAATGCTGACGAAAATGCAGTCGCCGCTCTCCCGGGCAAGCTTTGCGCGGGCGTTCAGATCGTCGCGCTTTTTGTGCGGCGAGTCGTCGTCTGCGAGCATAACGTCGTCGCTTCGCGTCATTATTACGTCGGCGCCAATGGCTATCAAGGCGTTTTTCAGAGAGTGAGCAAGGGAGAGGTTGAGGTCTTTTTCAACAGTTCCGTCGTCGGCAACGGCGCCGCCGTCAAGCCCGCCGTGTCCCGCGTCGACGATGATTTTAACGGGCGCACAGTCGACGCCCGATGACGACGCGGGGATCACCATGCCGCCGAGGATTATCGCCGCCGTCGCCAAAATAAGCGAAAACGACGTGAACTTGATTATGAATGACGTTGTTCCATAGCGTTTTTTCATCTTTACCGCCGAATTTGTTTTTGTAAATGATTATGTCGCCTCCCACGAAAATATAACGGAACAGACAAGGCGCGCCCGTTGAAAAATATTTTTGTCGCCGCGATTTGTCTTGACTTGACGAAATATATGTGGTAATATTATACTGAACAAGTATTATAGTTACAAAAAACCGAACACGGAGGATATAGAAAATGAAAGTTTTACTTTTGGCAGACGTAAAGGCACTCGGCAAAAAGGGGGACGTTGTTAATACGTCCGACGGATACGCGCGCAACTTCCTTTTCCCGAAAAAGCTCGCCGTTGAGGCAGGCGCTCAGGTTATGAGCGAGATAAAAAGCCGCGACGAAGCCGCCGCAAGAAAGGTAGCGCTTGAAACGGAAAGCGCAAAGCAGACGGCAAAGAAGCTCGAGAGCATCACGGTCAAACTCCGCGCGCAGTCCGGCGCTGACGGAAAGCTCTACGGTGCTATCACAACGCGCGAGGTTGCCGAACAGCTCAAAGCGCAATTCGATATCGACGTCGACCGCCGCAAGATAAGCCTGCCCGAGCCGATAAAGGCATACGGCTCGTATTCGCTTGACGTAAAGCTTTACACGGACGTTTCGGGGAAGATCAACATTGTCGTCACAGACTGACGCGGGTGAGGGAATATGGCTGAAATTGACAGAACGATGCCGTTTGCGCTTGAAGCGGAACAGTCCGTCCTCGGCGCGATACTGCTTGACCCCGAAAAAATAAGTCAGGTCGCGGAATCACTCCGCGAGAGCGACTTTTACCTGCCCGAGCACCGCGAGATATACGCCGCTATGCGCGATCTGTTTGTGCAGAGCAGAACGATAGACGTCGTAACGCTTATAGATATGCTCGTTTCCCGCGGCACATACGAGCGCGAGAACGGCTCGAAATATATCCGCGTCATAGCGGAAACGGTTCCGTCCTCATCAAACCTTTCCGACTATATGAAGATAGTCAAGGACAAGGCGACGCTCCGCGCGCTCATTGAAGCGGCTG
Source organism: Clostridia bacterium (assembly GCA_017447775.1). Lineage (GTDB taxonomy): Bacteria > Bacillota > Clostridia > Oscillospirales > CAG-272 > RGIG6816. The sequence continues at coordinate 14,952 of JAFSMU010000022.1, forward strand.
ATCAGATACGCGAGGACGCATACTCCGCCAAGGGCGACGTAAGATACATCGTCGACAGCGCGGAGTCGAAAATATACAACGTATCAAACGGCAACGACACAAAATCGTTTGTGTCGATCGCCGACGCGCTCGGCCGCACGTACCTGCATCTGCAGGAAATGGTTGACGATCCCGAGGGTGCGTCAGGCACGCCGACGTGCTTCCGCCCGCTTGACAACGTGCTTGTCGGCATGGGACGCGGCGACCTTATCATCATCGGCGCGCGCCCCGGTATGGGTAAAACGACGTTTGCCATGAACATAGCGACAAACGTCGCAAAAAAGACGAAAAAAGCCGTTTGCATATTCTCGCTTGAAATGTCGGCGGAACAGCTTGCGGAAAAGATACTTTCAAGCGAGGCGATGATCGATTCAAAGAGCATCCGTTCGGCAAAGCTGTCGACAGACGACTGGGACGCGCTTTCTCAAAAAGCCGCAGAGCTTTCGGAAACGAACATCCTTATCGACGACACATCCGGCATCACCGTTACTGAGATGAAGGCAAAGCTCCGCAAGGTCAAAAACCTCGGCCTTGTCGTGCTTGACTATTTGCAGCTTATGCAAAGCGAGCGCCGCTCCGACAACCGCGCCGTCGAGGTCGGTGATATTTCGCGCGGACTCAAACTTCTCGCAAAAGACCTCGGCGTGCCGATGATCTGCTGCGCGCAGCTCAACCGTGAAAACGAGTCGAGAAAAGACAAGCGCCCGTCGCTGTCAGACCTGCGCGACTCAGGCTCTATCGAGCAGGACGCCGATATGGTACTGCTGCTTCACCGCGAGGAATACTACGATAAATCGAAAACAACGACAAATGCCGAGTGCATCGTCGCCAAAAACAGACACGGCTCGACGGATACGGTAACGCTCGGATTCCTCGGTCAGTATTCAAAATTCATCGAGGTCGACCAAAACCATGAAGAGTAACGTCATAAGGACGGCTGACGTCGCCGGGTTTATGGCTCAAATGGGCGCGGATAGTGAAAAAGTGCTTGTCGCATTTTCCGGCGGCGCCGATTCAACGGCGCTGCTGTGTCTTATGTGGGATATATCAAAAAACGATCCGACGCGCGTCTATGCGATGCACGTAAACCACGGCATCCGTGGGGCTGAGGCAGACGGCGACGAGCGGTTTTGCCGCGATTTTTGCCGGGAGCATGGGATAGAGTTTTTCTCTTCTTTTGTCGACGTGCCGACGGCGAGCGGCGGCAGATGCGACGAACTTACGGCGCGGCGACTAAGATATGACGCGCTGATAAAAAAAGCAAAAGAGCTGGGCTGCGTTCTCGCAACGGCTCACACGGCGTCTGACAATGCGGAAACCGTCATATTCAACGTTGCGCGCGGCTGCGGGATATCCGGGCTCGGCATACCGCCGACAAGAGAGTATTGCGGAGTTAAAATCATTCGTCCGCTCATAAAATACACGCGCGCTCAGATCGAGGAATACCTTGGCGAAAAAAATATCGGCTTTGTAAATGACACAACGAACTTCGACGACAAATACACGCGCAACTTCATCCGACATAACGTTATCCCGTCGCTTGAGAGCGTGAACGCGCAGGCGGTGACGAACATATCGGAGCTTTCGGCGCGCGCCCGCGCCGATGAGGACTTTATCGACAAATTTGCAAGCGAGTACGTTTCATCACACGAGGACGCCGATATAAAATCGCTTTCCGCACAGCACGAAGCGGTGCTCATGCGGATACTTATGAAGCTCATTTCCCGCTATACGGACCAAGCGCCGTCATACGAGCGGCTCCTTTCCTTGCGCGATGCGATAAAGGCGGGAACAAGCGGCAAAATAACCGAGCTTTCGGGAAAGATGTGTGCAACCGTTGTTGACGGCAAGCTCAGATTTATAAGGTCGGGCGAAAAAACACGTCCCAGCGCGACGGATTTTTGCTTTGACGCCGTCGGGTTTGACGATTTTGACGGCGATCTCGGCTTTTCCGTTACGACTGACGAGCCGAAACAAACAAGCGGGGCGCGTGTTTTCAAGGCGGAGATCTCAAAACAGTCTCTCGAAAAACTTAAAGTGCGCCGCCGCCGCGCGACCGACAGCTACAGATTCGGCAAAATGACGCGCACATTAAAAAAGCTGACAAGCGACGTTCCGTTTGACGCGCGCACGCGCCGCCCGGTGTTCTGCGTGGACGATATTCCCGTGTGGTACCCCGGTTTTCCGGCGGCAGACGGGATGGGCAAAGAAATTACCGTTTACTATATTGAAAAAATAATGTGAGGTGTAAAATGATCAAAGACGTTGAAAAAATACTGCTTTCCGAGAAGTTTATTGAGGCAAAGGTCAGTGAAATGGCGGAAAAGATAAGCCGCGACTACGAGGGGAAAAATCTTCTCCTGCTCGGCATACTGAAAGGCTCCGTCGTTTTCATGGGAGATTTGATGAAGCACCTTACCATCCCGACGCAGATCGACTTTATGCGCGTTTCGTCGTACGGCGGCGGCACGGTATCGTCCGGGCGCGTGAACATAATTCTCGACATATTTCGCGGCGATCTTGACACGTGCGACGTGCTTGTCGTCGAGGACATAATCGACAGCGGAAAGACGCTTTCGTATCTTGTTCAGTATCTTAAAAATAAGGGCGCAAAATCGGTAAAAACCTGCACGATGCTCGATAAGCCATCGCGCCGCGAGGTCGATTTCACCCCCGATTACGTCGGCGCCGAGATACCGGATGAGTTTGTGGTCGGCTACGGGCTTGACTATGACGAAAACTACCGCGCTCTTCCGTATATTGGCGTTCTCAAAAGAGAAGTGTACGAAAAATAATAAAAAAGACTTCCCGTGTGGGAAGTCTTTTTTTGTTTTTATTGTTTATCGAGCAACAGATAAAGGATGCGATAGAGAGCCTTTGCGTCGTCGGGTTCAAGCGCCATTCCGCACGTCACCCTTTGCGGCACGTCAAGTACCTTTTCGCGCAGCTCAAAACCCGCGTCGGTCGAGCTTATAAGCAGGTTGCGCTCGTCGTCTTTTGAGCGCGCGCGGACGATATATCCCTTCGCTTCCAGCGATTTCAGCACCGGCGTAAGCGTCCCGGAGTCAAGCCTCAGCTTTTCGCCGAGCAGTTTCATGTTGGCGCTGCCGTATTCCCAGATCACCAGCATCGTGACGTACTGCGTGTACGTCAGACCGAACTCGTCGAGGATCGGGCGGTATTTTCCCACGATCTCCCGCGCGCACGCATAAAGCGGAAAGCAAAGCTGGTTTTCTATTTTCAATACGTCGTACTTATCCATTTCAGCCGGCTCTTGTTTGATCGTATGCCGCTCTGACGGCTTTTGCAAGCTGGTCGGCGCACGAGGTGGGACGACGGCCGCAAGTGTTGCCTACGAGCTTTTCCTCTATCTGCTCAACCGTCCATCCGTCAACGAGCTTTGCAATGGCTTTAAGGTTGCCGTTGCACCCGCCTGTGAACCTGATGTTCGTTATTACGTTGCCGTCAATATGAAAGTCTATCTGCATTGAGCATACCCCTGCTGGCGTGTATGTGTAATCCATTATAAAAGCTCCTTTATATCTTTGTCAATTTTATCCGGTGTTGTCGTGGGCGCGTAACGCTCGATGACGTTGCCCTCTTTGTCAACGAGGAATTTTGTAAAGTTCCACTTGATATTCTTGCCAAGCACGCCGCCCTTCTGCGATTTAAGGTACGTGTAAAGCGGAGCTTCGTTCTCTCCGTTTACCTCGATCTTTGAAAACTGCTTGAAAGTAACGCCGTATCTCGACTGGCAGAAGCTTACGATCTCATCGTCGCTGCCCGGCGCCTGATTTGCAAACTGATTGCAAGGGAAGTCGAGAATTTCAAGTCCTTCGGCATTGTACTTTTCGTACAGATCCTGAAGTCCGTCGTACTGCGGCGTAAATCCGCAACCTGTCGCCGTGTTTACAATAAGCAAAACCTTGCCGCGATACTGTTCAAATGATACGTCAGCCCCCGTTGCATCTTTCATCGTAAAATCATAAATTGATGCCATTTTTGTGAACCTCCGAAAATTATATTTTGCAAAATTATATTTGACACAATATATTATACGCGAGCAATATGCGTTTGTCAATAGATATTATGAAAAAAATAAAAAAATATATGAATACGAACAAATGTTCTAAAATCTATTGACTTTTTCGCGTTTTTGTGGTAAAATATACGTACCGGACAGCGATAACGCAAGCCACCCACTCCGCCGGGTAAACGGAAAAGAGGTGACTATATGTCTGAAAGGTTTGACGGCGGCGATGCGTCGCGCCGTCTTATTAAGCTTGAAGAGCGGGAAAAGAGCAATACGCACCGCCTTGACAGGCTTGAAGGTCTTGTCAAGGAGGTACACGCGCAAAACGAAAACATTGCGCGTCTGCTCACCGAGCTTGAATACACAAATAAGCAGCTTTCACTGCACGACGCGCGCCTGAGCGAGATCGAAAAACAGCCTCGCACGCGTCTTGCTCTTATATGGAGCTCTGTTATAACGGCTATCGTGGGCGCCGCTGTCGGCGCCGTCATGACTGCTGTCATCTCCTCGATTTAAGGAGGCAATATGATAGAGTTCGTAAAAGAGAATTACATCTTGATAATCGCCGCCGCGGTTTTCATTCTGGCGATATGTATTATGATAAAGCGCGGCTACGGCAAACAGGCGAAGGCGATCGTGCTTTCGCTCGTCGCGGAAGCGGAGGAACGCTTTGGCGGCGGCACGGGGGAAATTAAATATTCCGCCGTTGTTAAGGCGATCTATGACAGGCTCCCCGCGCTGGGACGGTTTCTTATCAGCCGCACCGCGCTTTCTAAAATGATAGAGTCCGCCGTCGCTAAGCTGAAAGAAATACTGTCAAGATAAAATAAAAACCGCCCGACAGGGCGGTTTTTTCATCTTTTTATATTTTCTTGATATCCCACAACGCGCAAAAACCAGTCTGTGCATTCGCCCATCCACGACGCAATGTAAGACGGCGGTATCAGCGCTTCTTCGGGCTGAGTCAGGCGTGTTGCGCGCGAAAGACCGTGTCCGCATTCGGGGAATATGTGCGCCTGAAACGGTATTTTGTGCGCCGCAAGCGCCGCCATGGCTTTTATCGAACATTCAACGGGAACGATATCGTCAGTGCTTGTGTGCCACAAAAACGTGGGCGGCGTGTTTTCGCCGACGATGTTTTCGTAAGAGAGGCGCGCGCGCTCATCGTTGTCAAATCTGCGCTCGCCGAGCAGGTTTTTTACCGTCCACTCGCTTGTCGGCTCGGTAAACGAAAGCACCCCGTAGCAAAGCGCCGCCGCATTGGGACGAAGCGTTTCGACGTCGATCCCAAGCGCCTCGGCATACCCGTCCTCGTGCCACAGCCCCGCGGAATAGCTCCCCGCAAGATGCCCGCCCGCCGAAAAACCGATAACGCCTATCGCGTTTTTGTCTATCTTGTACTCGTCTGCGTGCGAGCGCACGTAGTCAAACGCCGCCGCAAGCTGCAAATGTTCGGACGGATAGCGCACGCACGGCTCGCTCTGCGCCGCGGTGTACCTTAATACAAAGCTTTGAACTCCCGCCGAGAAAAACGCCGCCATAATAGGCTCCGATTCGCACTTGGCCGCGTATGCATACCCGCCGCCGGGGACGATTATCATCGCGGGATAGCGGCGCGTTTCGGGATCGTTTTTCGTTTCGTGGCAGTAGACGTCAATAAACCCTGCGTGCTCGATAGCGGGGTAAAGCTCATTTATTGATATGCTTTTGCAGATCATTTTTTCTCACCTCTTGAAAAAACTCAAAATGTCAAGCGCAAAATGCGATTTTGCGCTTGACATTCCGCATTAAATGTTGTATATTCTATTTTGTTCGTTCGATCAGAACGGCAGACTCTGCGGGTTGATCGGGAAGGGGAGATTTCCGGGTAATGCGCCCGATGTAAGCGCCTTGAGAAAATCTATGATCGACTGAACGCTTACGGTTCCGATGTGTTCGGATACGATGTCCATAATATCGATAAGATCAACGTCGTTGGGAATGTCGGGGATATCGTCGGCGCTCGCTTCTCTTGTGATGGTGCTGCTGCCGGTAAGCTTTATGTCGATGCAAATATATTCGCTCTCACTTGTCGCGCCGACAGTCGTTACAACGTCGCTTTCGTCGTCCGATTCGTCTTTATCGGCATAGTCTATATCGTCGTTGCCGTATTCATCGTAATCGTCGTAATTATCGTAATTATCGTAAGTGTTGCCGCCAAGACCGCCGAACATATTGCCGACAAGTCTTTCAAGAATGCTTGAAAATGCGGATTTGATCGAATCGGCGGGAGCTTTGACCTTTATTTGGCAGCTGTAATCAAGCCCCGTAACATTGAGGTCCTTGTCGAATTTGACCGTAAACGTAAGCTCTTCGATATCGATGAACTTTTTTATCATATTGAGCGTGTTCTCTATTTGCTCGTCTTTCGGTGCTGACTCTTCATCGGACGAACCGATGATCTCGCCTGTCGTGCCGTCGTCATCCGTTTGGGGCGCGGCAAGATCGCGTATCTTTTTAACGGCATCAATTATTTTCTTGACGAATTCGACGTTAAGCTCGATCTTCGTCGTTACTGTATATCCGCCCTTGACGCTGACAAATCCGGCGTCGCCGATGATGGCATTGATAAGCGTTTCGACGATCTCGCGCGCTTTTTCTTCGGTAAGGGTAACGTTTTTCTCCTCAAGCGTCTTTGTAAGATATGAGCGGATAAGTGGGATAAGCGCCACAAAGTCAACGTCGAGATTTGCGCCGACCTTCGCCGTTTCAAAATCTATAACGCCGACAAGGCCCTTGTTATACCACAAGGAAGCCGTCGTTGTGGCAAAGTTTTCTTCGCCGCTTGCTATCGTGGAACCGAGGTAGTATCTCGATCCGAGTTTTACAGCCTTGCTCTGAACGGGCACGTCGATCACAACGCCGCCGACGCCGAGCTTCAGCTCGTCTTTTGAAGTTATGGTAAAGTTTTCGGGCATGGTCGACGCGGCGATAGCCTGAGCCGGAGTTTTCTTATTCACCGTTTTCTTTTCGCTGTCGCATGAGGCAAGCGCAAGAACGGCTGTTACGATCATCGCAAGCGCGATCACAACGGAAATAATCTTTTTCATAAATGTCTCCTTAAATATTATTTAACAAAAATATTTGTTGTTCATATTATATACGCGGCGCGGGGTTTTGTCAATACCTCGCCACGACAGAAAATAAAGCTTGACAATTATTATTTCACAAAACACATCATAATACGATCGGGTATTTCGCGCATCAGAGGTAAAAAAATGAAAAATCACTACATAAAAAGGGTGCTTATGGCGCTGACGGGAATGTTCATATACGCTTTCGGCGTATTTTTGACGATACGCGCCGACGTCGGGATAGCGCCGTGGAACGTTTTCTTTATGGCGATATCGAATAAACTCGGCGTTTCATTCGGCGCTGTGACCGTTGTTATCAATATCATCATTCTTTGCGCCGCGCTCGGACTGAAAGAAAAGATCGGGCTTATAACGATACTCGATACGCTTATAAGCGGCCCGTTTGTCGACCTTTTCGATAAGGTGATATTCAAGAACGTCGTTTTCCCGGCGTCATACGTCTGGCGCTATTTTATGCTGTTTGCCTCGATGATAATAATGAGTCTTGCGCTGTCTGTTTATATGCGCGCCGCCATCGGATGCGGGCCGAGGGATTCGCTGATGCTGGGGCTTGGCAAGCGCTCAAAAAAGATCCCCGTCGGGATCGTGTGCCTGTTCCTTGACGCGACGGTGTTCGGCATAGGCTGTCTTATCGATATAACTTACGTCGGCATCGGAACGGCGGTGCTTGCGTTCCTGTTCGGGCCGATAATGACGCTGACGTTCAAGATAATGAAGTTCGAGCCGAAAAACATCATCCACGAGGACATCATAACGACATTCCGCAACATCTTCCACATAAAACCTCACGTGCCGCCAAACGGCGCTTCGGCAAAGTAAGACAAAAAAGCCTCCCGCGCGGGAGGCTCGTTTTATTTTTGCTTCTTTTCTCTTGCGGGAGGCTTGAGTATCGGCGAGTTTTTAAGTCCCAGCCAGTACGTAAGTCCGCAAAAACCGATCGGTAGGAGCGGGATAAAGAGGTAGAACCACGTCATAAATCCGTCGAATATCGACCACGAAACGCCGTGATACATACCGTTCCATATAAGGTTTACGTATATCATCACTTTTTTGAAACCGTCAAAAACCGCGCCTGACTCGTATGCCGAATAGTACGCCTGCAAATAGTACGACAGTGTGAATAGTATTCCGACGACTATCGCGGGTATCTCCGCCACAAGCCCGATAAGCAGCCCCTTGAACGGATTTCTTTTCTGGCGCCCCGCGTCAACTCGCAGCTTGTCCTCCGCGCCGTAATACCACATATCGACGTCGATAAGGAACAAAAACATCAAAAGCGCCACCCAGCCGAGTATCGACATTATTATTTTCAACGTCGGGTTGCCTGTGTTGAACGGGATGAATATCATCATTCCGAATATTGTCATAACAAGATGCGTCAGCAGCATTTTGCGTATCATCTTGCCATTTTCCGAAAAAAATCCGTTTTTCATAGATCGCTCCGTTTTGTTTTCTGTAATCATTATATATCAAAAGCGGCGTTTGTTCAAGACAAATAAAAAAATTTTAACTGTGAGAGGAAAAAAGTTTACAAAAAGCGAGAATTGATGTATAATAAAGAAAAAAGGGGGCGGTGCTGTGTCTAACGAAAAGAGAATCGAAACGTCTGAGCTTATCGAGCGATACCTCAGCTACAAGCTTGTGGTTCAGGAACGCTCCGAAAAGACGGTTGATGAATACCGCCTCGACCTCAGGCAGTTTTTCCGATTTGTCGTCGCAAAGCGGCACGGCGTTATGACCGATAGCGACGAATATGAAAACCTCTCTATCGAGGAAGTCGACGAGGCATTCGTCAAAACGGTAAGCGCGCGCGACATTCTCGAATTTCTGACCTACGAGCGCAACAAGCGCGACAATCAGCCGAGCGCGAGGGCGCGCAAATTGTCTGCAATAAAGTCGTTTTTCAAGTACACAACGGTTCACGAGCGCATCACCGAAAAGAACGTCGCCGCCGACATCGAGGGGCCGAAGCTGAAAAAGGCGCTGCCGAAGTTTTTAACGGAAGAGGAGAGCATCGAATTGCTCCGCGCCGTCGCCGAGGACAAGCACTCGCACTCGCGCGTGCGCGACTACTGCATGATAACGCTGTTTCTCAACTGCGGGATGCGACTTTCCGAGCTTGTGGGGATAAATCTATCAGATATCGCAACAGATATGACGTCGCTTCGCGTTGTCGGCAAAGGCAACAAGGAGCGCATGGTCTACCTCAACTCCGCTTGCACAAACGCGCTCGCGGAGTGGATCGTGGTTAGGCTGAACGGAAAGACAGTCGTCAAAGATAAGGACGCGCTGTTCATTTCAAACCGCGGCACGCGCATTTCAAACCAGATGGTGCAGAAAACGGTCGAAAAATACTTAAAGCTCGCGGGCCTTGGCAACCGCAAGCTCTCGACGCATAAGCTGCGCCATACAGCCGCAACGCTGCTGTATCAAAAGGGCGGCGTCGACGTGCTGACGCTCAAAGAGATCCTCGGTCACGAGCAGCTTTCGACGACGCAGATATACACGCACGTGTCGAACAAAGAGGTCGAGCGCGCGGCAAGCCTTCATCCTCTTGCCGATATAACGCGCAAGGAAATAGTCGAGAGCGATATGTTCTACGAAGAAGACGCGCCAAACGACAGCGAAGAAGACAAATAAAAATACCGCCGGCAAGGCGGTATTTTTTATTTCAGAACTGGAAATACACAAAGCTGCTCGTTCCGCCAACGGAATAAAGAAGCATCCACGCAGCTATCACCGCCCACACGAGAACCATCATTATAACGTAACCCGTGCGCGGCTTTTCGATAATTTCCGAGCGATTTTCCGTTATGATATCAAGTCGCGCCATAACGACGACGGAAAGAAGCACGCATATCGCCGCGGCGACTGTAAAGCCGATGCCGGAGAGCGACGCGCCGATCTCCGAAAATCCCCATCCCGTCCCGAGCGACGCCATAAGCGCGCCGAGGTCGGAAAAGCTGTTGGCGCGGAAGAACATCCACGCAAAGCAGACAAGGATAAACGTTATAACGCGCTGCCAAGCGGCGAAAATTTTTGACTCGGTGTTTATGTGAAGCGCCTTATAGATCTTTTCGCGCAACGGCTTTGTCAGATGACCTATCACCTGATACAGTCCGTGTATGCCGCCCCAGATAACGAAAGTCCACCTCGCGCCGTGCCACAGGCCGCTTACAAGGAATACTATCATTATGTTCAGCATTCTGCGCGCCTGCCCGCGCCGCGAGCCGCCGAGCGGGATATAGAGGTAGTCTGTAAACCACGACGTAAGGCTTATGTGCCAGCCGCGCCAGAAATCGCGTATATTGCGGGCGCTGTACGGCCGTTTGAAGTTCTGCATAAGGTCGATGCCCATAATGCGCGCGCACCCGATGGCAATGTCCGTATATCCCGAGAAGTCGCAGTATATCTGCACGGCAAACAAAACCGTCGCAAGCACGGTAAGCGGGCCTGTCGCTATTGAAACGTCGTTATAAACGGAATTTACAAACTCGGCCACAACGTCGGCAACGACGACTTTCTTGAAGAAGCCGACAGCCATTTTCGACAGTCCCGAATATGTACGCGCGGCGTCGAATTTATGCTTTTCTTTAAGCTGAGGAAGCAGATTTTCCGGCCGCTCGATCGGCCCCGCCACAAGCTGCGGGAAGAACGACACAAACAGCGCAAAATATCCGAAGTGGCGCTCCGCCTTGATCGTTCCGCGGTAAACGTCGATGACGTAAGAGAGCGTCTGGAACGTGTAGAACGATATGCCGACAGGCAAAATGAGGTCAAGTTCCGGCACGAACGGTTTGCCGCCGAACACTCCGGCGATGCCGTTGAGCGTGTCGCCGATAAATCCCCAGTATTTGAAGAAGAACAAAACGCCGAAGCACACGACGAGCGTCGTTATCAGAAGAAGCCTCTTTTTTGCGCGGCTTTCAGTCTTTTCGATGCCGAGCGAGCAAAGATACGATACAAGCGTTGTGAACAGGATAAGGAAGATGAGCTTCCAGTTCCAGTACATATAGAATATGTAGCTTGCCGCAAGGAGCATCACCCACAAAAACTTTTTGGGGAGCAAAAAGTACAAAATTACGACAATAGGGAAGAATATAAGAAATTCAAGCGAGTTGAATGTCATTTACCGTCCTCCTTTCGCGCGCGTATCAGCACAAGATGCGCCGCCGCGGCAAACAAAAGCAGGATAAGCATATCGGCAAGCGTTGCGCCGATAATAAGCATAACGGCAAATGACGCTATGGCGAGCGCGGCGTCGATAATTGACAAAATAAGCGCGCGCTCTTTGCCGAATATGCGCCACAAAATCGCCGTCGCCAAGAAGCCGAGAACGAACAAAAGCGTTGCGGGGCTGGAAATAAAGATGAGCTGCTGAGAAAACATAGCGCCATCCTTTCGTATAGATTTTAACGCCGCAAAAAACGGCGGCACGCGGCGCTTACTGCGCCTTTTTCATTCTGTCTGAATATTTCGACCACGAATAGTGGTTGTTGAAGTCTGTAACGTCGGCGTTGGTGAGGTATATCGTGCAAGAGTCCGGCACACCGACAAGAAGTCCGTCGCCGGCGATAATGTCGTCGCTGCTCTTTGCGGCAATGTATATGCCTTTGAGCGACGAGCATCCGTCAAACGCGCCGTCGGCTATCTGCCGTATACCTTCGGGAACGACGACTTTTTCAAGCGTCTTGCAGTTTGAAAGCGCCCCTTTTGCCACAAGCGTTATCCGCTTGCCGCCGTAGTACGTTGGCAGTATCATTTCGGACAGGCTCTGGGCGCCGCTCTTTGTTCCGACGATCGAATACGTCGCGCCGTCGTCGCGCAGCACAAACAACTCGGGATCGGTCTGACCGGGAGTTATCCATTCCTCGCCGCCTTGCTCAACGGGTGCCTCGGGAGGCTTCGGCTCGCTGATCGCAACAGGCGTATTTATCCCGAGCGCGCGTTTAAGGTCCGATGCAAGACGGGCGGTGCGCAGGATCGCTCCGGCGTCGTTGAGGTGCGTGTCCGTGTCGTAAAAATACGCGCTGTCGATAACGTACCTGTTCGGCTGGGATATGATCTTTATGAGCTGCTCGTCGCCGTTTTTGAACGCTTCGCCGAGGCGGCGATTGAAGTCAGCCATTTCTTTCTGCGTTTCGCCCTCGGCTCTCGCGGCGGAGTTCATCGGCGCATAGGTAAAGAATACCTGCGCCCCCTTGGAGCTGCAATAGCGCGCGTAATCGAGAAGATACGCGACGAAATCGTCGGAAACGACGCTGTCATATTCAAACGATATGTTTTTGGCAACGTAACCGCCCTGCATTATGTTATACGGGCGCGGATACGATATGTCGCCGTATTCGTTGAACGAGCGGCGGTTATATACGCCGTCGGGATCGGGCTTTGACGTGAGCATATATTTCAGCTTTTCCGACGTAAAGCGCCACAGCGCCCCCGCGATCTCGATGCGGTTTTCCTTGGCGACGCCCGAAAGATAGCCGAACCTGCCGTCAAGCCCTTTCAGCGTGTCTATCGCCGAGAAGTACAGCGAGTACGTCTGCGCGTCAAGCTCCGGCGCAAGCAGGATGACGTCGCCCTCTTTTACGTACTTTCTCGAAAGGTCGATCATCAGCTTCGTCCCGAGGCTTGCATAAACGCCGAAGTTTACGACCTTCATACCAAGCTCCTGCGTAAGCAAATCGGAACGAAGTCCGAAAGCCGACGACGAGCCGCCGATGACAAGCACCTTTTTTTCCTCGGTGCGTTCAAGCGTATCGAGCTTATCGATAACGCCGGCGGTGAAGACGTTGTCAAACATCGGCGCGCCGAAGAACGCGACGCACGGTACGGCGATGACGGGAAGCAGTATCGCTATCACCGCCGCGATGACGATAATCTTTTTTTTCATTTTATAAATTATTTTTCAAGCGCTTTTATAAGCTCTGTTGCAAGACGGCGTGTGCGCTCCGTTGCTCCCGCCGTTGAAAGATGGACCTGAAGGTCGTTTGTGAGTTCGTCGTCAAACACGAACATCATCGGCGTTCCGAGTACGTCGAAATCGAGCGCGCCTTCAAGATATTTTACGAATGCGTTGCTGTCGCTCTCGTCAAAGTAGCACGTTGCCTGCGAGATCGGGCAGAAGGAGATGAACAGCGTAACGCCGTTTTCTTTGAGCGCGGCGTTGAGCGTGTTGAGCTTTGTCGCGATAGTCTGCGGCATACTCGACGGGCTTGCGTAATGCGATGACGACGTCGTCGCCGTGGGCGCGTGGAAGCGGAACGAAACGCGGTTGCCGTATTTGTCCATGCAAGCGCCGTGGGACATCGCTATAGTCGTCGCGTTCGCAAGGTCTGTTCCCGTTGCCATAAAGTAATCGTAAGTCTGCGCCGTGCGGCTTTGGTTGAGTGCGAGCTTGTTTGTGTAGCTTGTCGCCTGAACGTATCCGCCGAATACGCTGTAACCTCTGATGTCGATGTATCTGAATACGTCGTAGCACGACTCAACAGCCATCCACATCCAGCGCGATATCTGCATATTTGCGGACATATCGACGTTCGGTTTTATAAGCTCGGGCGCCATTACGATGATATCGCCGTCGTCGAGTATTCCTTTGAGCATCTCAACCATGGCGACTGTCGTGATCTGGCGGTTTACGCCGAGGTTGATCGGCATATATTTGCCGCCGAGCATATCGTACATCGTCTGACCGTCAAAGCCCTCGTCCATAGACGAGCCGCCGAGGAATACCGCAACGTCAAGGTCGCGATACATAAACAGTCTTTCGTATTTCTGCGTGAACGATTCAAGGTAGCTGCTTGCGGAAACGGGCGCAAGGCTTGCTATCATGCGAAGATTTGAAAATTTCGGGCAGCCGGAGAATGAAACATCGGCGATAGTCGTTACGCTGTCGCACATATAAAGCGTTGAAAATTCGGGAAGATCGCAGAATGCGTAATCCTCGACTGTGCGGATGTTTCTCGTGATGACGACTGTTTTCAGCTCCGCCGTGGAGTCAAACGCGCCGTCGGCGATGGCAGTTACTTTTTTGCCTTCTATCGTTTCGGGGATGACGACTGTGTCGTCAAGACCTTTGTAAGATGTGATCGTTACGGTGTTGTTCTTTACCGTATATTCAAAGTCGCCCTCGGGCGTTATCTCTTTCCAGATGACGTAAAGGTCGATGTTCTTGCCCTCGATCGTCGCCTTGGAGCCTATCGAAATAGGTGTGCCGCTGCCGTCGGGCTGAGTGTTGTACTCGATCGGGAAGTACCCGTCGCGCGTAAATACGTTGAACAGCTCGGAGCCGAGAGTTGACGCATAAGCGTAAACGGGGTGATCGTATTCAACGACGTAAGTCGTCTTGTCGTCCTTTGTCTTGCCGCCGTTTGCGCGGTAAGTGACGGTGATGGTGTTGTCCTCGTCTTTAACGAAGTTAGCATATATGTTGGGCTTGCTTTCGCCTGCAAAGCGGCTGTCGTTTTCAACGTCGATGCTGAGCGTTTCACTTTTTGCAAATACGGTTCCGCCGTGCGTTACGTATTTATCATACGACCAGCCGATGAACTCGTACCCGTCAAGCGCTTTTGCCGAAAGGGTGAGCATCTCGCCGTCGTAAACGTAGTATCTTCCCATGGCAACGCTCTCGCTGTCGCCGGTGAGATACTGGCCTACCTCATAACCGTTCTGATTTTTCGCGTGAACGCTGCCGATCTCGTCTGACGGGTAGTTCAGGCGGAAGTACACGGCGCGAGCGGACGACGTCGTGATCGAAAGGTCGGTGTCAAAGTAAACGGACGGGAGCGTCAGCACGCCGCCGTCAAACGTCGCCGACGAGTCGCTGCACGAAACAAACGTGTGCCCGCGGTCGATCTCGACCTCAAACTTCGCGTCCTCGCCCTCTTGGACGACGGCGGTGTACGATTTCGCCGTGTAGCCTTCGCCCTGCGCAAGCGTTACGGTGACGTAATTTTTTGCCGGGTCAAGAGTCGGCTCTGTTGTCGGTTCTGTTGTCGGTTCGGTCGGCGCCGCCGTCGGCTCGGTGGGAGCGGCGGTCGGTTCCGTCGACTGTGCCGTCGGCTCCGTGGGAGTCGTTGTCGGCTCGCTTGTCGGAGTTGTCGGCTCTGTCGGCTCCGGCGTCGTTTTATCTGTCGACGACGACGTCGGCTCGGTATTTTTGCCGCACGACGCCAAAGCGGCAACGAAAGTTGCCGCAAGGATCACGGCAAGGATTGCTGTAAGGATCTTTTTCATGTTTGCCTCCGCAAAAAAAATATTTTAACATTTTAATTATATCATATTTGCCGTTTTAATTAAATAGTCAAATCGCCGAAAACGCCGGATTTTTTATGGCAATGTTTCACATATCGTCGATTTTTGCCGAAAAGTCGGCGCGGCGATAAAAAACGAAGATAAAGCGAGTTTTTCAGAGAATAACGCTCCAAAACGGTGATTTTGACGTAATAATGCAAAAAAATGCTGATTATTTTGGTTTTTTTGCGAATTTTCAAGTTTTTTTCAAAAAAGTATTGCATTTTTTGATATTATTTGATATACTGCTCTCGTGAATGAGGAAAAGTTATCTGTTTCTTTTCCGCAAAAGCGAAAATTTTGTATATTCACGGCACTTTTTAATGCACGGAAAAAGACAGCTTTTTTCCGTGCTTTTTTTAAGCTATACGGCTCGGTGAAGCTGTACGGGCGCGCGGGGCGGGCATTTGTCGGTGGGCGCGCAAAAAAATACTATTAAAAAGTGAGATGAAAAAAATGGACAAGGACACAATCGTAATCAGCCTCGAGAACGTCTCCAAGAGCTTTGACGGAGAGAAAGTTCTCGAAAACCTCTCCCTTTCGATTCATGATAAGGAGTTCATCACTCTTCTCGGTCCGTCGGGCTGCGGGAAGACGACGACGCTTCGTATCATCGGCGGTTTTGAAACGCCGGACGAAGGGGACGTTTATTTTTCCGGAGAAAGAATTAACGAGCTTCCTCCCTACAAGCGCAACGTAAACACCGTATTCCAGCGTTACGCTCTTTTCCCGCACCTGAACGTGTTTGAAAACATCGCGTTCGGTCTTCGCGTTGCTAAATACAAAGAAGCAAGAATTGTAAAAAATGTCGAGCGAATGATCGAGCTTGTAAACCTTCGCGGCTTTGAAAAGCGCAAGATCGACACGCTCTCCGGCGGACAGCAGCAGAGAGTTGCAATCGCGCGTGCGCTTGTAAACAACCCGCGCGTTCTTCTTCTGGACGAGCCGCTTGCGGCGCTTGACCTGAAGCTTCGCAAGGATATGCAGAAAGAGCTTAAAAACATCCAGCGCGAAACGGGCATCACGTTCATTTACGTAACGCACGATCAGGAAGAGGCGCTTTCGATGAGCGACACCATCGTCGTTATGGCAAACGGAAAGATCCAGCAGATCGGCACGCCGACAGATATATACAACGAGCCTGAAAACGCTTTCGTCGCCGACTTCATCGGCGAGTCGAACATACTCGACGGCGTAATGCTCGAGGACAGAAAGGTCAAATTCTCCGGCCAGACGTTTGAGTGCGTCGACGCGGGCTTTGGCGAAAAAGAGCCTGTCGACGTCGTTGTTCGCCCCGAGGACGTTGACATCGTTCCGATGGAAAAGGCGCAGCTTCGCGGCCACGTTACGTCTGTTGTGTTCAAGGGCGTTCACTGGGAGATCATCGTCGATATCGACGGCTTCAAGTGGATGATACAGACAACCGACTATTGCGCGCCCGATTCGGACATCGGTATTTACATCGAGCCTGACGCGATACATATAATGAAAAAGTCCGAATTTTCCGATATGTTCGGCGACTACTCCTCTTACAGCGAGGAATTTGAGGAGCTGAGCGTTGCACAGCCTGAGGACGAGGAGGAAGAAGAACCCTCCGACAACGCGGAGGCCCGCCAATGAAAAAGAAATCGTTTATTGAGGGTTTTGCGGCAGTCCCGCACGTTGTATGGATGTTTTTGTTCGTGCTGCTCCCGCTGGTGTTCGTCGTTTACTTTACGTTCACCGGAGCGGACGGGAAGTTTTCCTTTGATAACATCACAAACCTTTCGCGCTATCTTCACATTTTTCTGCTTTCGATCTGCTTTGCGCTGATCGCGACGACGCTTTGCCTGCTCATCGGCTATCCGCTTGCTTACTTTATGTCGAGAATGAAGCCGAAAACGCAGAAGATCCTCGTCGTGCTGCTCATGCTTCCGATGTGGATAAGCCTGCTTATCAGAACTTACTCGCTTATGGCGATACTCGATAACGGCGGTCTTTTCAACACTCTTCTCGAATCCATCGGCATCACGCGCGTGCATATCGTCGGTACTCCGGGCGCCGTTATACTCGGTATGGTCTATGACTTTTTGCCGTATATGGTGCTTCCGATATACACATCGCTCTCAAAGCTTGACAACAGATATTACGAGGCGGCAAGCGACCTCGGATGCAACGGCGCAAAGTCGCTGTTCCGCGTTGCCATTCCGCTTTCTCTGCCGGGCGTTGTATCGGGAATAACGATGGTGTTCGTGCCGTCGATTTCCACGTTCTACATCTCGCAGAAGCTCGGCGGCGGTCTGTTCGACCTTATCG
This sequence comes from Clostridia bacterium, assembly GCA_017447775.1. Lineage (GTDB taxonomy): Bacteria > Bacillota > Clostridia > Oscillospirales > CAG-272 > RGIG6816. Next base: position 32,745 of record JAFSMU010000022.1, read on the forward strand.
GCGATACGATAGAGCGCGAATTCCAGAACAAGTCGACGTATAACATCGGCGCGGCGATATCGCTCGTTATGATGGTGCTTATCATCATATCTGTCGCGGTCATGAACCGTTTCTCCGAGGGCGACGAAAATGAAAGAGGTATAATCGTATGAAAGTACTTTCCAGAATTTACATTCCGCTGATTTTTATACTGCTTTACCTGCCAATAATAATAGTGATCCTGTTTTCGTTCAACGACGCCGGATCAATGAGCCATTTCGACGGCTTCTCGCTTAAATGGTACGCTGAACTGTTCGAGGACGAAACGGCGCTGAAAGCGCTTGGCAATTCGCTCAGTCTTGCCGTAATTTCATCCCTGCTTGCAACGCTTATAGGCACGTTTGCGGCATTCGGCATCAACAAAATGCGCTCCCGCTGGCTCAAAACGACTATCCGCAGCGTAACGAACGTCCCGATGATGAACCCCGATATCGTAACGGGCGTATCTATGATGCTGCTCTTCGTCGCGGCGGTTTCGATCCCGTTCCTTCCGATAAAGTTCGGACAGGTGACGATGATCATCGCGCATACCACTTTCTCGCTTCCGTACGTTATCCTCTCCGTTCTGCCGCGTTTTCAGCAGATGGACAAATACCAGACGGAAGCGGCACTCGACCTCGGCTGCACGCCGGCAAAAGCGTTCTTCAAGGTGGAGCTTCCCGCGGTCATACCCGGTATCGTTTCGGGACTTATGCTCGGCTTTACGCTCTCGCTTGACGACTTCGTGATAAGCCACTTCGTTTCGTCCCCCGATTTCCAGACGCTCCCGCTTTACATCTACAACCAAACGGCGCACGACGTAAAATACAGTATGTACGCGCTTTGCGCGCTGATGGTATTCGTGATTCTTCTGCTTTTGTTTGCCGTAAACTTTGCCGGTTCTCTCGGCCGCGGCAAAAAAGCAAAGAAGGCGTAAGGAGGTGCGAAAATGAAAAAAATCATTTTACTTGCGCTTGTGCTTTTGATGATCTGCGCGCTCCTTCTTTCGTCCTGCGGCTCGTCTGAGGAGGGAGAGGAAGACCTCGGCGACGCGATAACGCTTTACGTTTATAACTGGGGCGAGTACATATCCGACGGATATGACGACTCACTTGACGTTAACGCCGAGTTTGAAAAATACTGCCGCGAGGTTTTGCACAAGAACGTGCGCGTGAACTACTCCACTTATTCCTCAAACGAGGATCTGTACGCAAAAGTATCAAGCGGCGTTACGCCGACCTACGACGTCATCATTCCGTCCGACTATATGGCGGCGCGCATGATAGCCGAGGATATGCTTGAACCGATAAATCCCAAAGAGAACATCGAAAACTATCAGTTCATCGACGAAAACTTCCGCGGGATGTACTACGATCCCGACGAAATGTACACCGTGCCGTACACATTCGGCACCGTCGGTGTGATATACAACACCACGATCGTCGACGAGGACGACATAGGCTCGTGGGATCTTCTCTGGAACGAAAAGTACAGCGGCAACATCATCCAGTTCAACAACCCGCGCGACGCATTCGGCACGGCGCAGTATTTCCTCAAATACAGCGTAAACTCCGAAAACGAGGACGAATGGCGCGAAGCGCTTGATCTGCTTATCGAGCAGAAGCCGATACTCCAATGCTACGCCATGGACGAGGTGTTCAACAAGATGAAAGGCTCCTCGGCGGCGATAGCTCCGTATTACGCGGGCGACTACTTTACGATGTATGACGACAACGAGGATCTTGCGTTCTATCATCCCGAGGAGGGAACAAACGTGTTCGTTGACGTTATGTGCGTTCCGAAAAACGCGGGACACAAAGACCTCGCCATCGAGTACATCAACTTTATGCAGAGCGAGGAGATCGCCGTTGCAAACGCGGAATACATCTGCTACGCATCCCCGAATACGCTTGTTCGCGAAAGCGAAGATTACATCGAGTATATGACCGAGGAAATACACGAGGACGCCATAGACATCCTTTACGGCGTACTCGACGACGAGGAATACGTCGATAAAATGCAGTATTTCCACGATCTTCCGACGGAAACGCTCTCGCTTATGAACGATCTTTGGGAGGAGCTTAAACTGAAAAGCAACATCAGCACGTCGATTTACGTTATCTGCATTGTGATAGTTGTGCTTATCGTGGCGCTTTTCGTTATACGTTTCATCATCAAAAAGAGAAGACAAAAATTTTTTGACCTTTACAAAATGAATTGACGGAGGGCAATATGAACAGTACGAGAAGAAAGATCATAACGATCCTTATCGGCGTAATAATTGTTCTGCTTGGCGTGGGGATCGTCGGAAATGCGGTCGGCGCGTGGAATTTCAAGGTGTTCATCGACGGATGGTGGGCGCTGCTTCTTATGATAATGTTCCTGTTTTCGATCATTTCAAGTCCCAACGCGTTCAACGTTTGCGGAATGCTCGTTTCGGGATTTGTGTTCCTGAGATATCATATCGAGGCGCTTAAAAGCGTAAACGTGTGGCTTATCATTCTCGGGGCGGTGGTACTGCTTATCGGCATAAAACTGATAATCCGCTCTTTCCGTCCGTCATCACGGAAAATCGAGGTCGAAAACGAAAACGGCGAAAAGCTTGAAAGTTCAAGCTGCGCTTTCTCGACCGGCAAGACCGATTACACCGGAAAAGTGTTCGTCGGCGGGAAGTTCACCTGCTCGTTTGGCAAATACGTCGTCGATCTCAGCGGCGCGACGGTGAAAAAGGGCGCTGAAATGAAGCTTGACTGCGCCTTCGGCAACATCACCGTTGTCGTTCCCGCCGGAGTCTGTGTCAGTGTGTCGAAAAGCTCGTTTGTCGGCTCCGTTTCGTCGGACGTTCAAAGCTCGCCCGACGCCGACCTTTCGGTTATCGCCGACGTTGCTTTCGGTTCGATCAATATCGTAAAAGCAGACAAATAATACAAATAAAAAAAGCGCTCCGCACGGAGCGCTTTTTGTTTTATTTTCGCTTGCCTTTTTTTTGCAAAAGATCGAGGATAACGTCGGGGTTGTTGCACGTTATAAGCGTGCATCCGCGCTCGATCACGGCGTCAACGCCCGCCTCGTCGCGTATCCCGGCGCCCGCCCACGGCTGAACGCCGAGGGACGTCATCTTTTCGCATTCCTCTTTTGATGCGAGATCGACGTCGCTCCAAAAGGCGCGGAACATACAAGCGCAGTAGGCATAGCTGTACGGATCGCGCGAAATTTTCTCGCCGCCGAGCATCGCCGTCATCGGAAAATACACGTGCTGACGGAAATGCGAGCCGTAAACGTCGCGTATGTATTCGTGAAGCTTTGGACTGAAAGTATTTATGACGCACCGCTTTGTCATATCGGCGTCGTCGATGACGCGCAATATCTTGTCGCAGACTTTATACGGCGTGTCGTCGTCGTAGTCGCGCGGGTACTCCTTCAGCTCGAAATCGACTGTGAGCCTCGGGTATTTTTTTACAAATTCGATAAATTCGTCAAGCGTCGGTATGCGCTCCCCGCGGAACTGCTCGCCCTTTTTTATCCCCGCGTCGAGCTTTTTAACTTGTGACAGCGTCATATCGCGGATGTGACCTTCGCCGTCTGTCGTGCGGTCCGCCATATAGTCGTGGTGAAGCACGAACTGACCGTCTTTTGTCACGCGCACGTCAGTTTCAAGCTGATCTACGCCAAGCTCCGCCGCGGCGCGAAACGCCGCCATCGTGTTTTCGGGGTACTTTTCGCTCCATCCGCGGTGCGCCGCAACGAAAATGTTGTCTTTTGACTGACAGAGAAATTCCATATATCGTCCTGCCTTATTTTGAGAGTGCCGCGCCGATCGCCGTTGCAAAGCGCGAATTTTCGGGGATGATGAAGTTCATATCGAAATAGCCGTTAAGCGTTTCAAACGTCGGTTTTGCCTGCTCAAGATGAGAAAGGTTGCCAGTTAAAACTATGTTCTTTATCCCCTTGTTGCGCGCCGCGAAGATGCCGAGCATCGCCGCGACCTCGTATATCATATTTATAACGCCGAGCGCGATGTCCCCGCCGCTTGCGATGTCGGAAAGCTTTCCGAAATTCGACGCCGTCATATTTGACGAAAGGGAAAGGGAGCCTTTGCTCGATATGTCGGAGATTTTAAGGTCGATGTTTGAAAGATCGCCCGATTTTGCCAGCTCCTCGATGTGATCGATACTCTCCATTCCGAGCAGTTTTTTTGAAAGCCCCACAAGTGTGCCGCCGCCGACACCCGTACCGCCGAGGTACTCGGTCGTGACTACGTCCCCGTCGCGCTTTGCGTAAACGAGCGCCGTGCCTGTGCCGAGGCTTATCACTATCGCCTCGTCAAGCCCCGAAAGGTACAGTCCGCCGCGCCCGACGCACTCAAATTCGCCCGCCTTCTCGCAGGGAAGACCGTATATCGGCTTGTCCGCAAAAGACGAGCCGACGCCCGTCATTATTATCTTTTTTATATCGAAAAGCGCGATGTCGTTCTCCGTTGTGAATTTTCCGAATGCGCCGTAAAGCGACGTCAGCGGATCGTCCGCGCGGATAAACTGCGGAGATAGCATTTTGCCGTTTCTGAACGCGACGATCTTCGTCGTCGAACCGCCGACGTCGATCCCGATTATCTCTTTCATTTTTTGTTCCTTTCAAGCGCCAAAGCGCAGATTTTTTCACATAGCTCGCCGTACTCGATGCCCGCCGTCTTTGCGGCAAGCGGCAGAAGCGACGTTTTTGTCATTCCTGGCAGCGCGTTTGTTTCAAGGTAGTAAAACTTCCCGTCGTTCCCGAGTATGAAATCCGAGCGGGAAAAATCGTCCATTCCGAGCGCGCGGTGTGCCGCAAGCGCAAGCGCGCCGACGCGCGCCTCCTCTTCCTTTGTAAGCCGCCCGGGGCATATTTCATCAGTCATCCCCGCCTGATACTTGCTGACAAAGTCATAGCTTTCGCCGCGCGGTATTATCTCGACTGACGGAAGCGCCGTGTCGCCGAGTACCGACACCGAAAACTCGCGCCCATCTATCATATCTTCCACTATAACGCCGTCGTCGTACTCAAATGCGGCGCAAAGCGCCGATTCAAGCTGCTCTTTCCCGTAAACGAAAGATACGCCCACGCTTGAACCGCAACCGCACGGCTTTACGACCGCCGGAAACGATACGTCGGGCATCTTTTCGCCGCGAAAGACGAGTATCCCCTCGGGAACGCGGACTCCTGCGCGGCGGCATAACAGTTTTGATATATTTTTGTCCATCGACGCGTGGCAAGCCGCCATTTTCGAGCCGGTGAATTTAATCCCGTAGCTTTCAAGCACCGCCTGAACGTGTCCGTCCTCGCCAAATCCGCCGTGAAGAGCGAGAAAGCAAAGATCGGCGCTCAGCGCAAGCTCAAGCACGCCATGTCCGATCTGCCGCCCGTCTGAATACTCGGCGCGCATGGAAGACAGCGACGTCGGCTCCTTCGGAATATCGAATATTTCGCCGCCGCCCTTGCCGAAAGCGGCGTATTTTTGCGACGCGACGGGACGGAAAATATCGCACAGCGCAGCAGAATGTCCTCTTTGTGCAAGCGCCGCGGCGATAAGCGAGCCCGACTTCATCGAAACGTCGTGTTCCGGGGAAAGTCCGCCGCAAAGAACAAGTATTTTCATTTTAGCCTCACCGAAAAAAGTCTTTTATGCAGTATATTCCCGCCCTCAGCCTTTTGTGCCGAGCAGTTTTTCTGCCGCCGCAAGCTTTACGCATACGCAAAGCACGCGCATTGCGTCGTAAAGCTCCGCTTCGGTGGGGTATGACGGCGCGATGCGGATGTTGGAATCGTCCGGATCGACGCCGTAAGGGTACGTCGCGCCGACAGTCGTCAGCGTAACGCCCGCGTTTTTGCATAACTCAAAGACACGCTTCGCCGTGCCGTTCATAACGTAAAGACTGACGAAATACCCGCCCTTCGGCTCGCGCCAGCGCGAGATATCGAGTCCGCCAAGCTCTTTACTCAGCGTGCTCAACACAATGTCGAACTTCGGGCGAAGGATCGCCGCGTGCTTTTTCATATGAGCGCGCACGCCGTCGGCGCCGCCGAAAAAGCGGACGTGACGGAGCTGATTTATCTTGTCGTATGATATCGTCTGATATTTCATGTGAGAGAGCGCGTGAGCGACGTTGTTTTTGCTGGAAACAAACGCCGAAATGCCGCCGCCGGGGAACGTTATCTTCGCCGTTGAAACGAACATATACACCATATCCTCGTTTTTTGTGCCGCGCGTCAGATCGAATATGTTAAGAAGCGCGTCGGGCGCGTCATAAATATCGTGAACTATATACGCGTTGTCCCAGAACACGCGGAAATCGCGCGCCGCGGGGGTGAGCGACGCTATGCGGCGCACCGTTTCATCCGAATACGTTATCCCGTCGGGATTTGAGTATTTCGGCACGCACCACATCCCTTTGATCGATGCGTCGCTCGATACAAGCCGCTCGACCTCGTCCATATCGGGGCCTTCGTTTGTCATTTTGATGTTTATCATCTCTATACCGAGGTCAGCCGTCATTCCGAAGTGGCGGTCGTATCCCGGCGCGGGGCAGAGAAATTTGATTTTGCCCTGCCGCGACCACGGCTCGCTTTTGCCGTCAACGCCGAATGTCATCGCGCGAGAAAGCGTATTGTACATCACTTCAAGCGACGCCGTGCCGCCGATGATAACGTTGTCGTCATCGACGCAGCATAGCTCGGAGATAAGCCGCCGCGCCTCGGGCAGTCCCTGCAAAATGCCGTAATTTCGCACGTCAAAACCGTTCTCGGCGCGAGCATCCTCGCCGTCGAGAATTTTAAGCAGCTCGTTTGAAAGGTCGAGTTGAGCAGTCGACGGCTTGCCGCGCGACATATCGAGGGAAAGGTGCTTTTCGCACTCTTTTTTGTACGCCATATCAAGCGCGGCGCGCTCTGATATAAGCTCCGCCGCGGTCATCTCGGTATATTTTTTCATTTTTCTCCTTAAAGCTCCGCATTGCCCGTCGTGCGCGGGAAGGGAAGCACGTCGCGGATGTTCGCAACGCCCGTCACGAACATGATAAGCCTCTCAAATCCGATTCCGAAGCCCGCGTGATGCGTGCCGCCGTATTTGCGAAGCTCGGTATACCACCAGTAATCTTCCTCGTTCAGCCCGCATCTCTTGTATGCCGCTTCGAGATAATCGAGTCTTTCCTCTCTCTGCGAGCCGCCGATAAGCTCCCCGATGCCGGGAACGAGCATATCAGCCGCCGCGACGGTCTTGCCGTCGTCGTTAAGGCGCATATAGAACGCCTTTATCTCCTTGGGATAGTCGGTGACGAAAACAGGCTTGCCGAATACCGTTTCGGAGAGGTATCTCTCGTGCTCCGTCTGAATGTCGCATCCCCAATACGGCTTGAATTCAAACTTGTCGGCGTTTTCTTCGAGTATCTTTATCGCGTCTGTATAGCTTATGCGGCCGAAGTCGTTTTCGACAACGTTGTGCAGGCGTTCAAGAAGCGTGTTGTCTACGAATTTGTTGAAAAATTCAAGCTCTGCGGCACATTTTTTCATCACGTGGCGTATGACGTGCTTTGTCATCGCCTCAGCGACGTCCATGTCTCCTTTGAGGTCGCAGAAAGCCATCTCAGGCTCTATCATCCAGAATTCGGCGGCGTGGCGCGCGGTGTTCGAGCGCTCGGCGCGGAACGTCGGCCCGAAGGTATAGACGTTTGCGTAAACCTGCGCGAAGCACTCGACGTTCAGCTGTCCCGAAACAGTAAGGCTCGCGCCCTTGCCGAAAAAGTCCTGCGAAAAATCGACCTTTCCGTTCTCGTCGAGCGGCAGGTTGTCAAGATCAAGAGCGGTCGCGCGGAACATCTCGCCCGCGCCCTCTGCGTCTGACGTTGTGATTATCGGCGTGTGAACGTACACAAAGCCGCGCGAGTGGAAGAAATCGTGAATGGCAAACGCCGCCTCGCTTCTTACGCGGAACACCGCGGAGTAGAGGTTCGTGCGCGGGCGCAGATGCGGAATTGTGCGCAGATATTCAAGCGTGTGGCGCTTTTTCTGTATCGGGAAGTCGGGAGTTGACGCGCCCTCGACCGTTACCTTTTCCGCCTTTATTTCAAACGGCTGCTTTGCCTCGGGAGTCAGCTCCAGCACGCCCTCGACGATGAGTGCCGCGCCGACGTTCTGCTTTGATATTTCGACGTAGTTTTCGAGCTTGTCAGCCTCGAAAACGACCTGTAAATTCGTAAAATACGAGCCGTCGTTAAGCTCTATAAAGCCAAACGCGTTTGACGCGCGGATGGACCTCGCCCACCCCGCGACCGTTATTTTCTTGCCGCCATAGCTCTCTCTGTCGGCGTAAATTTGTGCTACTGTCGTTCTTTCCATAATTTCCCCTTGTGTGAATTATATATTTTTACTGATACATTGTATCACATATTCCCGCAAAAATAAAGGGGTTTTTGAAAAAAGAGCAAAAAAGAAAAAGGAGCCGAAGCTCCCGTTTTATTTTTCGCACTGTTTGATCATGTCAAGCCAGAAGTCGTCAAGGAAAATGAACGCGCAGTTGTTGTATTCAACATATTTGCCTTTAATATTTTCCGTTTGTTTATAAACATCATTTATATCATATAAATCTTTAATGTACGATTTGTTATCAAACGATGTGAGCAAAATAGACGTTCCTGTTTTATCTACAATGGAATATATTCTATTTTCTTCAAGGTAAAACTTTGTTGAATTGCTTTTGCTGACTTTTTCAAAAAATTTTTCAATGTCTATTTCTTTGTCAATGGTCTCAACGGAACTGTTCGGCACCTTTCTTTCGGAAGGAACAGAGAGAGACATTTTTTTAATAAACGGTATCATGATATAAGTATTTCCCGTTATAAGCGCATTGTTAACTCTTATCATTGATAATTTGCAACTTTGTGCTAACTCAATTGATTCATATTCAAATAAAGTATGGGCTTCATCTTTTGAAGTATATATACTAATTAAGAAACCGCCATAAAGTTTTTCACCTTTATTTTTGTTTCTTGAAGCTACCGCAATACTTCCAGTTTCTTCTGATCCGTATGTCAAGTAATCGGAATCGTCATACAAATCTTTGAGCATTTTTACGACGTTGTCAAAATCATCAAATGAAAATTCATTGTCGTATTCTTTGAAAACCGTACATGCCGAAACGGTATTATTGTCCGCTTTCCCGCAAGAGCAGAGCGCGAGCAAAACGGTTGCGATTACAATAAAAATCGATGTTATTTTTTTCATATTATCCGCTCCTTAATTAGTTAGTTATTGCAAAATACAATATGGCACTTGTATAAAGCACTGATTTCTTCAACTAATAATATCACTAAAAATATTACTGAACTCTGGCTTCAATTTATATATTCCTACATACCCATTAGTAGCATACAAATAATATTCACCTTCAAAAATATAAACAGAAAAATATGAGACGACATTTTTGTTCTCACTCATAATTGCCTTAAAATCTCCTATGCGTTTCGCCGATTTCATTAAGCTAATATCCGCATTTGTTTTTTCCAGAATGATGTCGGAAAAAGAAAATGAGATAAATGACCCGCCGTTGTTATTTTCTATTATCATTGTTCTATCCAAAAAATTTATATCACTACGCAATTTTATTCTTGATTTTGGAGCGACAATAAATTCCGGAAAATCCGAATTATCGGCATAAAATGTCGTCTTTTTCAAAAACCACTTTATCCAACCTATCTCTCTCAATGTCGAAAATTCAGTTTTGTCATTGAACCTAAAAATCCCATTTGCATCATCTTCATATACATAATTATTATATTTTATTATTTCTTTCTCATCATTAATAAGTTCTATTGACGATGAAATTGTTGTGCATGAACAGAGCAAGAGCAAAACGGTTGCGATAACAATAAAAATCGATGTTATTCTTTTCATGTTGTTCCTCCTAAGATATAATTATAAAAATGCGCCAACCGAAGTCAGCGCACAAAAACGCAAATTCCGGTCGTCGCCAAACAAACCGCAATACAGCATAGGTGTATAACACTACAATTGCATGGAATTTGCATTTTATCAAATTCTTTCAATTGTAGTGTGAGCAAAAAAGGCAAAATTATCCCTAAAAAGATAAAAATACACCCATGCGCTGCATATATTCAGTTTGTTTGGCAATTTCAGTTTAACATAACATTTTTCATAAGTCAATATTTTTTTGAAAAAAACCAAAAACGGATTTCTATTGACAAAACACCCGGGAATATAGTATAATCACAATGTAATACTATATTTTTGCGGAGGCATAAATGAACGAAGAAAAAAAGGCGCTTCTTGCGGAGCACGCAAGGCAAATACGCATCGGCGCGATAAAAGCGATACACGCCGCAAAGGCGGGGCACCCGGGCGGTGCGCTCTCGATAGCCGAGATATTGTCATATTTATATTTTGAAGAGATGAAAGTCGATCCGAAAAACCCGAAGGATCCCGACCGCGACCGCTTTGTTTTGTCAAAAGGGCACGCGTCGGCCGGGCTTTACGCCGCGCTCGCGGAAAAGGGATTTTTCGATAAGGAGCTGCTGCTCACCTTCCGCAAAAACGGAAGCATTTTGCAGGGGCACCCCGATATGAAGCATATCCCCGGCGTCGATATGTCGACGGGATCGCTCGGTCAGGGCATATCCGCCGCGTGCGGCATGGCGCTTGCAGGCAAGGTTGACAAAAAGGATTACCGCGTTTACGCCATTCTCGGCGACGGCGAGATCGAGGAAGGGCAGGTCTGGGAGGCGGCGATGTTCGCGCGCCACTACAAGCTCGACAACCTCTGCGCGTTCGTCGATTTCAACGGGCTTCAGATAGACGGCAAGATAACCGACGTCATCGATCCCACGCCGATAGACGAAAAATTCGCCGCTTTCGGCTGGAACGTTGTCGTGATCGACGGCAACGATCTCGACCAGATCGAAAAAGCGGTTGAGTGCGCGAAGGCGACAAAGGGCAAGCCGACGGCTGTAATTGCAAAGACGGTCAAGGGGCTTGGCGTTTCATATATGGAAAATCAGGTCGGCTGGCACGGCAAAGCGCCAAACGACGAAGAATACGCTATCGCCATGCGCGAGCTTGGCGAAACGCTTTAAGGAGGCAACGTTATGGCAGACAAGATAGCTACAAGACAGGCATACGGCGAGGCGCTTGCGGCGCTTGGCGAGAAATATGATTTTGTCGTGCTTGACGCGGACCTTGCAGAAGCGACGAAGACGGGCACGTTCAAAAAGAAATTCCCCGAAAGATTCTTCGACTGCGGCATTGCTGAGGGCAATATGATGTCAGTCGCTGCGGGAATCGCCGCGGCGGGGAAGATTCCGTTTGTTTCAAGCTTTGCGATGTTCGCCGCGGGGCGCGCGTTTGAGCAGGTGAGAAACTCGATAGGCTACCCGCACCTCAACGTGAAGATCGGCGCGACGCACGCAGGCGTTTCGGTCGGCGAGGACGGCGCCACGCACCAGTGCAACGAGGACATCGCGCTTATGCGCACGATCCCCGGCATGACTATACTCAACCCCGCGGACGCGACGTCGGCACGCGCGGCTGTTGAGGCGGCTTTGCTTCACAGCGGTCCGGTGTATATGCGCTTCGGCAGGCTTGCAACGCCGATCCTTTACGGCGACGACCTCAAATTCGAGATAGGCAAGGGAATAAAACTGCGCGAGGGCGGGGACGTTACGATAATCGCAACGGGACTTCCCGTATATATGGCGCTTGAAGCGGCAAAAATACTTGACGGCGAGGGTATCTCCGCCGAGGTCATAGATATGCACACGATAAAGCCGCTTGACAGTGAGCTTGTGATCGCGTCGGCAAAAAAGACGGGCGCTGTCGTCACCGTTGAGGAACACAGCGTTATCGGCGGCCTTGGCGGCGCTGTATGCGAGGCGATCTGCTGTGCTTGCCCGACGCCCGTTTTGCGCGTCGGAATCGAGGACACGTTCGGAAAATCCGGCAGCGGCGCCGAGCTTCTCGGTGAATTCGGGCTTTCGCCCGAGAACATCGCGGCAAAAGCAAAAGCGGCAATAAAACTCAAATAAGCAATATCAACGCGGGCGGCAGTGTCGCCCGCGCTTGCGGTATATTCGGGAGGAACGTTTGAAAATTCTTATTTTGACGATGAAAATGGGAATCGGCGGTGCGGAAACGCATATCGTCGAGCTTTGCCGCGCGCTCACGCTGCGTTCTCATAAAGTCGACGTCGCCTCATCGGGCGGCGAGCTTGTGCGCGAGCTGACGGCGCTCGGCGTCGAGCATATAACGCTCCCACTTGATAAAAAAGACCCGATATCGATCATTCACTGCCGCCGCGAGCTTCGACGGCTTATCGTCGACGAGGGGTACGACGTAGTCCACGCGCACGCAAGGATACCCGCGTTTGTCGCGGCGCCGGTTTGCCGCGCGCTCGACGTAAGATTCTTTACGACGGCGCACTATGATTTCCGCGTAAACCCGATTTTGCGTCGCCTTTCCGAGTGGGGCGAGCATACGTTTGCCGTGAGCGAGGATATATCGCGCTATCTTAAAAAGAATTATTTTATCGACTCTGAAAACATAACCGTCGTGCCAAACGGCATTGACAGAATGAAATTTTCGCGCGACATGGCGGCGGGAGAAGCCGTAAGGTCGTCGCTATGTGCCGAAAAAAGAAAAATTGTTCTGCACGTATCACGCCTTGACGGGAATACGGCGGAATGTGCAAAGAATCTTCTGCGTGCGGCGGGGAAGTCAAACGGCGACAGGTTGCTTTTCGTTTTCGTCGGCGGAGGGGACAGATTCGACGAGCTTAAAACAGAAGGCGAGATGATAAATCACGACTGCCGCGCCCGCGTCTGCGAATTTGTCGGCGCAAAAAGCGACGTCGTCCCGTATCTGTCGGCGGCCGACGTGTTCGTCGGGCCATCGCGCGCGGCGCTTGAAGCGATGTCGGTCGGCGTGCCGACGATAATTTCCGGCCCGGAGGGGCATATCGGCGCGCTGTCACGCGACAATTTCGGCGAGGCGACGGCGACGAACCTGTGCTGTCGCTCCGGCAATGCCGCCGACGGCGATATCCTTTGGGACGAAATACAAAATATGCTCTCGCAAAACGACGAGCGCCGCCGCGCGCTTTTATCGCTTCAGGACGAGCTTCTCTCACACTACACCGTTGAGGAAATGGCTGATCTTTACGAGCGCGAGTACTTGCGTCTTTGCGGGATCAAGACAAAATGCGCGCCGCGCGCCGTCATCTGCGGCTACTACGGCTACGGCAACGCGGGCGACCGCGCAATGCTGTACTCGCTTGTGCGCGGAATACGCAGAACAAAGCCCGACGCGCCGCTGTGCGTGATGTCGAACAGCCCGAAAAAAACGGCGCGCGAGTTCGTCGTCGGCGCTGTTTCAAGATACAACGTTTTTGCGGTAAAAAAGAAAATCAAAGAGGCGGGCGTGCTGATTTTCGGCGGAGGGAATCTGATACAGGACTCCACGAGCCGCCGCTCGCTCAAATACTATCTGTATATACTGAAATGCGCCGGGCGGCTCGGCGCCAAGGTGATCGTGTACGCAAACGGGATCGGGCCGCTGAGCGTCGACGGGGCAAAGGACGCGGTCCCCGTTCTTTCAGGCGCGGAATACGTTTCCATGAGGGACAAGGCTTCGCTTGATTTTTGCCTTGAACACGGCATTGACGCAAAGCTCACCGCCGACCCCGCGTTCTCGCTCGATCACGGCGTGATACCGCACGTTCGCGGAGGATATTTTGTCGTGGCTCCGAAAAAGACGGACGATGACGGCTTTGCCGCGCTTTGCGGCGCTGTGCGCCGTCTTTCCGAAAAGTATTCTCTGCGCCCCGTCATCGCCGCGATGTATTCCGCCCAGGACGCCGCGTTTTGCCGCCGCGTCGCAATTGAAACGGGCGCGCTTTTGCTTGAAGACGGAATAACAGATTACGGCATACTCACAACAGCCGTCGCCGGCGCGGAATTTGTGCTGTCGGCAAGGTTTCACGCGCTTGTGTGCGCCGCCGCCGTCGGTTGTCCGATGATATCGGTGGGAAGCGAGAAAAACGCCTCGCTCCTTCGCGATCTCGGCTTTTCGTGGTGCGCCGTTCGCTCGTATTCCGAAGTTGTTGACGTTATTTGCCGCGTGCTTGATTCAAGCGGGGAAATACGCGCCGCCGTATCGGCACGCGCAAAAGATATGCGCGCCGCGGCGATATGCGAGGTCGATACGATAGCGGGGATGATGGAATAATCGATCAAATAATAAAAAAACCGCCTTTTCGGGCGGTTTTTTGTGTGCTTTACTTTGTCGCTTCTTTTATCGCGGGGTAAAGGCGCGTGAATATTTCGTATTTTCTTTCGTATTTTTCATGGTTTTGCGGCGTCACCGTTTCGGAAACCGTAACGATTTCGCGCGCCGCGTCCTCGACCGTTTCATACTCGCCGCTGCCAACCATTGCAAGCATCGCCGCGCCGTATGACGGGCCTTGCTCGGTTTTCGGTATGTCGACGGGTATGTTCATCACGTCTGCGATTATCTGCCGCCAGACGCGAGAGCGAGCGCCGCCTCCGCAAAGCATCGTTCTTTTCGGAGCAACGCCGGATATTCTTACGCAGTCAAGCAGTGCAAACGCAACGCCCTCCATTACGGCGCGCGACATTTGTGCGCGAGTCGTATTCCCCGAAAGCCCGATGAACGCGCCGCGGATGTTTACGTCGTTGTGCGGACTGCGCTCGCCGACAAGATACGGAAGGAAAATAACGTCCGTTTCGGTCTTTGCTATCTCCTCCTCGTCGACGGCGTAATCTGACGTGCCGATAATATCTTCAAGCCACCATTTTCTCGCCGACGCTGCCGTAAGTATGCACCCCATCAGGTGATACTTGCCGTTTGCGTGAGCAAACGAGTGAAGCGCGTTCTTTTCGTCGACGGAAAACGCGTCGCGGCTGATGAAAACCGTCCCGCTTGTGCCGAGGGAAATGTTGCACGAGCCGCTTTCAACGCATCCCGTTCCGACGGCTGCCGCCGCGTTGTCGCCGGCACCTGCCGTGACGACGCAGTTCGGCATATTGTATTCGGGAAGAAGCTTCCCCGTCACTTCATAGCTTTCGTAAAGGCGCGGCAGCCACGAGGGGGCAACGCCGCAGATCTTGCACATTTCTTCAGACCAGCACTTGTGCTCAACGTCGAGGAGCAGCATCCCCGATGCGTCGGAGTAGTCGGTCGAGAACACGCCCGTCAGCTTGTATGCAAGGTAATCCTTCGGAAGCATTATTTTTTTGATCTTTGCGTAGTTTTGGGGCTCGTTTTCGCGAAGCCAGAGGATCTTCGGCGCTGTAAAACCGGCGAAAGCGATGTTGCCTGTAAGCGCGGAAAGGCGGCTTTTGCCGATCTTTTCGTTGAGATACGCCGTTTCGGCTTCGGTGCGTCCGTCGTTCCAGAGAATGCACGGGCGGATGACCTCGTCGTTTTCATCAAGCGCGACAAGACCGTGCATCTGCCCGCCGAAAGAGAGGCCGTAAACGTCGCTCTCAACGCCTGCCGAAAGCTCTGAAAGTATCTTCTTTGCCGCAAAGAGCCAGTCTGACGGATCCTGCTCGCTGAAATTTTCGCGCGGGGTGCTTACGCCGTATTCAACGCTTGAACTCTTTATAATGTTGCCGACTTTGTCGACAAGTATCCCCTTGCACGAGCTTGTGCCGAGGTCGATGCCAATAAAGTACTTCATATCAGCCGAAAAGTATCTGGTTTACGATGGCTTCAAGATGCTCCTGCTTGCCGCTGCCGGGGAGCGCGGGCGCGCCCATTTCGTCGGCGATCTTTGCAAGCTCGGCAAGGCTCGTTTTGCCATCTACTATCTTTTTGCCGATGCCGCTCTCAAAGCTTGAATACTTATCTTTTACAAACGCGTCGATGCGTCCGTCTTTTATTATCTTTTCCGCGTTTATAAGACCGAGCGCAAACGTGTCCATGCCGAGAATGTACGACTCGAACATATCTTCAAAAGTGTACGACGGGCGGCGGCATTTCGCGTCAAAGTTGAATCCGCCCGTAAGGCCGCCCGCTCTTATGACCTCGAGCATACACATCGTCGACGTGTAAACGTCAAACGGGAACTCGTCCGTGTCCCAGCCGAGCAGATAGTCGCCCTGGTTTGCGTCGATGGAGCCGAGCATACCGTTGATCGCGGAGATGCGAAGATCGTGTTCAAACGTGTGTCCGGCAAGGGTCGCGTGGTTTGCCTCGATGTTGAGCTTGAAGTCCTTGTCAAGACCGTACTGACGGAGAAAACCTATCGCCGTCGCCGCGTCAAAGTCGTACTGGTGCTTCATCGGCTCCTTCGGCTTCGGCTCGATGTAAAAGTCGCCCTTAAAGCCTATGCTGCGGCCGTATTCAACAGCCATTTTCATCAGGCGCGCGATGTTCTCCTGCTCGAATTTGACGTCGGTGTTGAGCAGAGTTTCGTATCCCTCGCGTCCGCCCCAGAAAACGTAGCCTTTTCCGCCGAACTTGACGGTGAGGTCGAGCGCTTTCTTTATCTGCGCCGCCGCAAAGCAGTAAACGTCGGCGGAGTTTGTCGAGCCGGCGCCGTTCATAAAGCGGGGATTTGAAAACATATTTGCGGTACCCCACAGGCACTTGATGCCTGTCTTGTTCATTTTTTCAAGTATGTAATCGGAAATTTCATCAAGGCGGCGGTTCGTTTCCTTGATGTCGTCAGCCTCGGGAACAAGGTCGACGTCGTGGAAGCAGAAATAATTTACGCCGAGTTTCTGCATAAACTCAAAGCCGGCGTCGACTTTCGCTTTTGCGTGCTCCATCGTGCCCTTGACGGCTCCAAACGACTTGTCGGCTGTGTCGCGCCCGAACATATCGGTGCCAGCCGCGCCGAGATTGTGCCACCACGCCATAGCGAAAGGCAGATGCTCGCTCATCTTTTTGCCGAGCACAACGCGGTCTGCGTCGTAGAATTTGAACGCGAGCGGATTTTTGGAGCTTGCGCCCTCGTATTTTACTTTTCCGATGTTTTCAAATATTTCTTTCATATCGCACCTCTATTTGATTTTTATAATTTCACATTCATAACCCGTCAGTCTGTTGCTGACTTTGTCGGGCTGGTGAGCACCGACGAAAAGCGTGATGCCATCGTCGGGGCAAACTCTGTCGCCGTTATCAAGCACGGCTTTGATGAAGTATTTGTCGACGCAAATCTCGACTTTTCGTTCTTCGCCCGCCGCAAGCTCGATTGGATGCACGCCGCAAAGCTGGAAGTTCGGCGTTTCCGTGCGGCTGTCGGTATAGCGCGCGTAAACCTGCACCTTTTCTTCTCCGCTTACAGCGCCCGTGTTTTTCACGTTTACGGAAACGACGTAGTTTTCATCGCTTTCCGATATGACCTCAGCATCCGAAAATTCAAATTTTGTAAACGACAGCCCGTACCCGAATGGATAAAGCGGCTCGCCCTCGATAAAGCGGTACGTTCTGCCTTTCATTGAGTAGTCCTCAAAGTCGGGCAGAGGATAGTTTTCGGGGTAGACAGTCAGCGGGAGCTTTCCGCTCGGGTTCGCTTTGCCTGAAATGATATTTGCCACAGCAAGCCCGCCGAGCGCCCCGGGGTACCACGCCTGAATTATCGCCTTTGCGTGCGCTCTTGCCTTATCGCCGATGTCGATAGTGCTTCCCGCCATTATGACGACGATGACGTTCTCGCACACGTCGCATACAGCGTCGCATAGCTCGCGCTGAGCCGCGGGGAGACCGATGTGCTTGCGGTCGCCGCAATCAGTATAATCATCGGATACGCCCGTTTCCTCGCCCTCGACCGAGCGGTCAAGCCCGAGCACAAGGATGGCAACGTCCGCGTTTTCCGCAGCCGCGATGCCGTCGCTGAGCTGATTTTTGAACCCGCTGTATCCGCACGGGCGGCGCTCGATCATGGCGCTTCCTTCTTCAACCGAAACGTCGGCAAGGTCAAAGACGCGGCGCACGCCGTCGGCGACTGTTACGTATTCGGACGCGTGCCCGTTGTAGTTGCCTTCAAGCGCGTTTCGCGACTGGGCGTTGGGGCCGATGACGGCGATACGCATATTTTTGTTTTCAAGCGGCAGTATGCCGTCGTTTTTGAGCAGGACCATCGCCTCTTCCGCCGCTTTGAGATTCAGCGCGCGATGCTCGCGGCAGTCGAGCTTTGTGTACGGTATGTCGGAATACGGGCGCTCTTTTTCAAATTCGCCGAGCATAAATCTTATGGCAAATACGTTTATCGCCGCGCGAGTTATATCGTCCTCGGTGATAAGGTCCTCCTCGTAAGCGTCAATAAGCTTTTCGTAAACGGAGCCGCAGTTGAGGTCGCACCCCGCCTTTATCGCCAGCGCCGCCGCGTGTGCGCGGTCGTCGACGATCTTGTGTCCCGTCTCCTTGTAAAAGTCTGCAAGAGCCCAGCAGTCAGAGGTGAAATACCCCTCAAAGCCCCACTCGCCGTAAAGTATGTTCATAAGAGTCGGCGACGCGCAGCACGGCTCGCCGTTTGTGCGGTTGTATGCGCCCATGACGCCCGAAACGCCCGCCTTTATCGTCTTTTCAAACGCGGGAAGATACGTTTCGCGCATATCCTTATCGCTTGCAACGGCATTGAAGCGGTGCCGCTTTGCCTCCGGCCCCGAGTGCGCCGCAAAATGCTTTGAGCAGGCGGACGCTTTGTAAAATTCACCGTTGCCCTGTATGCCGTTTATCAGCTTTATGCCGAGAGTTGAGGTAAGATACGGGTCCTCGCCGAAAGTTTCCTGACCGCGCCCCCAGCGCACGTCGCGGAAGATATTGATATTCGGCGTCCAGAACGTAAGCCCCTTGTATATGTCGTAGTCGCCGCGGCGCACGTGCTGATTGTACTTTACGCGCGCTTCTGTCGAGATAACGTCGCCGACTTTTTCGATAAGTTCGGGATCAAACGTCGCCGCAAGCGCTATCGCGTGCGGGAATACCGTCGCCGTGCCGGCGCGCGCAACGCCGTGCGAGCCTTCGTTCCACCAGTTGTATTCCTTGATGCCGAGCCGCTCGATCGCCGGGGAGGCAAACAAAAGCTGTGACGCCTTTTCCTCCACCGTCATCTTTCCCACAAGAGCGGCGGCTTTTTGTTTCGCTTCGGATATTTTCATTATTTCAACCCCTTGAACTTGTACCCGGCGCCTTCAACGGCTGCCTTGACGTCGTTTTCGGAAACTGCGCCGTCAAGCGTTATTATAACTTCGTTTTTTGTGTGATCGGCCGTGGCGGATGCTACGCCGTCAAGCTTTTCAAGCGCCGTTTTGACGTGGTTTTCACAGTGAGCGCACATCATGCCCTCGACGTTTGCGGTGATCGTTTTTTCGTTTGCCATGGTTTTGTCCTCTTTTCTTTTTCTTGGTTTATCGTGTTTTGTTTCGTATATTTTATAAAGGTTGAGCCGCAGTGCGTTAAGCACGACGCACACGCTCGAAAGGCTCATCGCCGCCGCTCCGAACATCGGGTCAAGCGTAAGTCCGAGCGGGATGAACGCGCCCATCGCTATCGGTATGCAAATCATATTATAGAAAAATGCCCAGAACAGATTTTGGCGAATATTTCTCGTCGTCGCGCGCGAAAGTCTTATCGCGGCGCACGCGTCAACAAGACTGCTTTTCATCAGTACGACGTCCGCCGCGTCAATGGCGACGTCCGTCCCCGCGCCGATGGCTATTCCGGTGTCGGCGCGCGTAAGTGCGGGCGCGTCGTTTATTCCGTCGCCGACCATGGCGACTTTGCCGTGCCTTTGAAGGTCGCGGATGACTTTTTCCTTCCCGTCGGGAAGCACGCCCGATATAACCTCGTCGATCCCGACGGCTTTGCCTATCGCCGCCGCCGTGCGCTCGTTGTCGCCCGTCAGCATAACGGTGCGTATGCCCATGGCTTTAAGCTGTCGTATCGCCTCGGGGCTGTCGTCCTTGATAACGTCCGCAACGGCGATTATGCCGATGACACGGCCGTCATACGCAAACGCAAGCGGCGTTTTGCCGTCGTCGGAAAGACGGCTTGCCGCGCCGGAAAGGCTTTCGGGCATTTCGGCTGTTGTGCCGACGTATTTCATGCTCCCGCCGACGATGGCTTTGCCGCCAAGCATAGCGCACAGGCCGTTGCCCGCAAGCGCCTTGAAATCGAATACGTCGCACGGCGCGATCTCCCTTTGTCTTGCCTCTTTCATTATCGCCTTTGAGAGCGGATGCTCGCTCTTTGCTTCAAGCGCACACGCAAGGCGGATAAGTTCGTTTTCGTCGACGCCGCCAAACGTTATAATGTCGGTAACGGTCGGCTCGCCACGCGTGACGGTGCCCGTTTTGTCAAGCGCTATAACGTCGATCCTGCCCGCCGTTTCAAGCGATTCCGCCGTTTTGAAAAGAATGCCGTTTCTCGCGCCCTTGCCGCTTCCGACCATTATCGCAACGGGCGTTGCAAGCCCCAGCGCGCACGGACAGCTGATAACAAGCACCGATATCCCGCGCTCAAGCGCGTAACCGATGTCGCCGCCGCGGATGATAAGCCATACTATCGTCGTTATCGTCGCGATCGCCATGACGACGGGGACGAAAACTCCCGAAACCTTGTCTGCGATCTTCGCTATCGGCGCTTTCGTCGCCGACGCTTCCTCCACCGTTTTTATTATCTGCGAGAGCGTCGTGTCCTCTCCGACGCGCGTTGCGCGGCATTTGATAAAGCCGGATGTGTTGATCGTGCCGCCCGACACCGCGTCGCCGACGCTCTTGTCAACGGGCAGACTTTCGCCCGTCAGCGCCTGTTCGTCAACTGCGCTGTGCCCGTCGATCACAACTCCGTCAACGGGAATGCTCTCGCCGGGGCGGACGACGAAAACGTCGTCTTTTTGCACGTTTTCGGCAGGTATCTCCGTTTCAACGCCGTCCCGCAAAACGACCGCCGTTTTCGGCGCAAGGTCGAGCAGGGAACGGATGGCGTTTGTCGTTTTTCCCTTTGAATACGCTTCAAGCGTTTTGCCTATCGTTATAAGCGTCAGTATCATCGCCGCCGACTCGAAGTAAAATCCCATCATCAGCTTTTCGACAAGCGCCGTGTCGCCGTCGGTCGCGGCGCGCGTCATCGCAAACAGAACGTACACGCTCCACACAAACGAAACGGCCGAGCCGAGCGAAACGAGAGTGTCCATGTTCGGCGAGCGATGCCAAAGCGCGCGGAACCCGCTTGTAAAGAATTTCGAGTTGATGATCATTATCATCGCCGCGAAGATCATCTGGAAAAGTCCCATGGCGACGTGGTTGCCGTCAAAAAACGGCGGCAGCGGCCAGTTCCACATCATGTGTCCCATTGAAACGTACATCAGCGGCACAAGAAGCACCGCAGAGAAAACGAGCCGCCGCACCATTTTCGGCGTTTCCTTGTCGGAAAGCTCGTCTGAGGAGCGCGCCGCCCTTTTCTCCTCGCCTTTTGGCGACGCGCCGTAACCCGCCGCTTCAACGGCGGCGATTATTTCTTTATCTGACGCCGTCCCCTCGACGCCCATCGAATTTGTAAGTAGATTTACCGAGCATACGCTGACGCCATCAACGCCCGACACCGCTTTTTCCACCCTTGCGGAGCAAGCGGCGCACGACATGCCCGTGATTTTGTATTGCTTCATTTATACCGCCTTTCCAAGATTCTATCCCAAAATAATAATACTATATTTTCGCCCGAAAATCAACAGAATTTGAAAATCTGTCGGCGTAAATTTGTAAAAAAGCGTAAATTTCCCTCAGCGCGCGAATATATATTTGGTAAGCGTTTTTTTCCGGAGGGCGGATATGCTCGGATTGTTTTCTTTTCTCGCGTCGCATTTTTTGTACTTGTTTCTCAAAGTTTCATACACGCAGTCGTTCCCGCCGCCGCTTTCGCCGCGCGAGGAGGCGGAGTGCTTCCGCAAATTCAAGGAAGAGGGCGATATGGCGGCGCGCTCGCGTCTTATCGAGCACAACCTGCGGCTTGTGGCGCATATCGTAAAAAAATACTACACGCAAAGTCAGGATCAGGACGATCTGATCTCGATCGGAACGATAGGGCTTATCAAGGCGATAGACACATACGATATCTCAAACGGCACTCGCTTTGCCACCTATGCGGGAAAATGCCTGCAAAACGAAATACTTATGCACTTTCGCGCGCAAAAAAAGACGGCGGGGGAGATCTCGATGAACGAGCCGATCGACACCGACAAGGACGGAAACCCGCTGACATATCTTGACATAATCAGCGTTGACGACACCATCGCCGACGACATCGACTCAAAAACGAAGGTCGAGCGGGCGATGAAAATAATAGCGCGCGAGCTTGACGAGCGGGAGCGGCAGATCATAGTTATGCGGTACGGCCTTGCCGGCGGCGCGCCGATGGCGCAAAGGGAAGTGGCGCTGGCGCTTGGCATATCGCGCTCGTATGTTTCGCGTATAGAAAAGGCAGCGCTTGAAAAAATACAAAAAAGACTGACATAAGTCGATTTTTTTCAAAAAAACTGTTGACAAGTCAAAATCGTTATGCTATAATAGTCAAGCGCTCAAAAAATGGCGCTTTGGCGGAATAGCTCAGCTGGCTAGAGCATTCGGTTCATACCCGGAGGGTCGTGGGTTCAAGTCCAACTTCCGCTACCAGCCCCTTGCAATAGCAAAGGGCATATATTCGGCCCGGTGGTCAAGCGGCTAAGACACCGCCCTTTCACGGCGGTAACACGAGTTCGATTCTCGTCCGGGTCACCAATAAAAACAAATCCGAACTTTTTTGTAAATGACAAAGCGTTCGGATTTGTTTTTTTATATTGATTTGAGGAAATAAAAGCGAAGATTAATTCGATTTAGATAATGCCTTTTAGTTATAACACAAAAAAATCTCTCTTGTTTTGTCAACTGCCCGATGCGATGTTCCGCGATGTTTCAGGCGATTATTCGCAAAAAATCTCCCGTTTGGGAGATTTTTGTTTTGCAAATATATGCCTGTTTTTAAGGCCGCGATTCCTTTTTTACGACAACGCCTTTTTCCTTATATATTATATCTTCGGGCAGCACCCCGCGAACAACGCTGAGCGGGTAGACAGTGGTGCGTCTGCCGACGACAGTTCCGGGGCACAGCACCGCGCCGCAGCCGATTTCGGCAAAGTCGCCGACGAGCGCGCCGAGCTTGCGCTTTCCCGTCGTCACGGGTGGGGAGAATTTCAGCACTACGTCAGAGCCGTCGCTTTTCAGATTTGACGTTATCGCTCCCGCCCCGAGGTGCGCCCGATACCCCATGACAGAGTCGCCGACGTAATTGAAGTGCGGCGCCTGCGCGCCGTCAAACAGGATGGCGTTTTTGATTTCCGTCGAATTGCCCACAACAGCGCCCTTTCCGATGATAGCGCCGCCGCGTATGAACGCGCAGTGACGCACGATCGCCCCCTCGTCAATGATGCACGGCCCGCCGATATACGCACTCGGCGCGACTGTCGCGCTTTTGTGAATGAACACACCGTCGCCGGCGCGCACAAAATTGTCACCAAGCGTTTCCGACAGGGAATGGATATAATCGCCGATCGCCGCCGGAACGTCGTGCGGCGCGTATTTTGTAAATATCCCGCGCGCTATCGTTTTTGAAAGATCGAACAGATTTTGCAAATCGTATTTCATATTGTTTCACCTTCTGTATGTTTAATGTAGAATAATGCTCGCTATGTTTTTATATGCAGAAAAAGTGAAAACAATTCAAAAACCGAAAAAATTTCGGTCATATACAAAAAATTTGTTGATAAAACACCAAAAAGAATAAATTTTTCCAAAATATCAAACAAAAAAGCTAATAGCTATTGACAAAACAGTGGCTTTGTGATAACATAGGGTATTCCTAAATATAAACGGCGATGAATAAATAAACATTTTTGCCATATTCGTACATAAAAGGGACATATTTTTTGTGAATATTCGACAAACAAGGCAAAAGCACCCGACGAATATAATCGAGAAATCGGCGTAAAATATCACGGGAATAAATCATTATTTCGTAATCAAATTCTTGATCGGGCGAAAACTTAGTTGAGAATTTAATTTAATTAAAAAATACAAAACGGAGGAAAAAACAATGAAAAAACTCGCAAAACTCATGTGCGCGTTACTCGTAGTTGCTCTTCTCGCTGGCGTTATCGCAAGCTGCGGTAAGACCACACCGACAGAGCCTTCAACAACTACAGCCGCTCCTTCTGAGAGCGTAGCGCCGACACAGGCATCCACAGGATCCGATACTCCCGTTGAGCCTACAACAAAAGGCAGAGATGTTATGAAAGTTACGGATAACAGCGTTTCCGACACAACAGGCGGAATCACGGTTGTTCCCGACTATTCTGACTTCGAGAACCTTGAGCATGAAGAAGGCGACGAGAACTGGGCTGTTTACAGTGCTGTCCTCGGCGACTATTACAAAGAGCTTCTCGCTGCAAAAGCAGAGGAAGACGTTTCCGCGAAGTACACACTTATGGCTATCGCAGAAGCTAAGCTTCTTGAAAGCGCAGCTTTCCTTCCCACGTCCACACAGGGCGGTATGTTTGCTTTAACAAAAGTTGCTCCTTACACGGTTTCTTCCGCTCTTTGGGGCCTTGACTCCGACAGAATGCACAATATGGTCGTTACAAACGAAACGATCAAAGCTTCTGACAGAGATGCGCTCAAAGCTAAATATGCCGAACTCAAAGGCACAGGCACATACGAGCAGTATGCAAAAGATTATCTCACAAGCCACGGCTACACGCTGAAGGACTCTTATACGACGGCCTTCTCGTCTGACCCGAGAACTTGGGATATCCTCAACACATACCGCGCAGCAGACGCTGAAGCTATCGTCTTCACGTTTGACGGACTTCTTGAATACGACAACGAAGGCCGTATGCTCGCAGGTCTTGCTACGGAATACACAGTTTCCGAAGACGGTCTGACATACACGTTCAAGATCCGTGAGGGTGTTAACTGGGTTACACAGGACGGCGCAGTTTATGCTGAAGTTACAGCTAACGACTTCGTTTCCGGTATGAAACACCTCCTTGACATCAAGGGCGGCACAGAGTACCTCGTTGAAGGTATAATCAAGAACGCTTCCGAATACCTTGATGGCGACGTTACGGATTTCGCTGAGGTAGGCGTTAAGGCTCTTGACAAATATACTCTCCAGTACACGCTTGAGAAACCGGTTTCCTACTTCATCACAATGTTCAACTATAACCCGTTTGCTCCCGCAAACCAGGAATACATGGACGCTCAGGGCGATGACTACGGCACAGATCCGAGCCATATCCTCTACTGCGGACCGTATATAGTAACAGAGTTCACATCCGGCAACAAGATCGAATACACTCTCAATGAAAACTACTGGGCAAAAGACAGCGTAAACCTCAAGAAGGTAACATGGCTCTACAATGACGGTTCTGACGCAACGAAGGGCTATATCGACTTCAAGCAGGGCGCAAGAGACGGCGTTAGCCTTTCCACAACAACTTACCCGATGGCAGTTGCAGACGGTTACACGGATTATATCTACGTTTCCGGCACAAACGCAACAACTTATGCAGGCTTTGTAAACCTTGACCGTAAGAACTACGAAACGATCGAAGGCTTCGGCATGGCATCCACAAAGACAGACGCTCAGAAGGCTGAATCCATCGCAGCTCTCAAGAACCTGCACTTCCGCAGCGCTCTCCTGTTCTCTATCGACAGAACAACTTACAACGCAATTCAGGTCGGTGAAGACGTTGCTCTTTACTCCCTCAGAAACACATACACTCCGGGCACATACGTTACTCTTGAAAGAGATGTAACAGTTGATATCAACGGCACATCCACAACGTTCCCCGCAGGCACGTACTACGGCGAGATCATACAGGCACAGCTTGATGCAGACGGTTCGTCCATCGTGGCTTGGGATCCGACGGCTGAAGGCGGCGTGGGCAGCTCCGACGGTTTCGACGGCTGGTACAACCCCGAAGTAGCTGTAAGCGAACTCAACAAAGCTATCGAAGAGCTTGCTGCTGAAGGCGTAACTGTTTCCGCTGAAAACCCGATCACAATCGACTATCCGTACTATTCCGCTAACCCGATCTACTCCGCAAGAGCTGCAGCTCTTAAGAAGAACATCGAGGAAGTCCTCGGCGGCAAGGTAGTTCTTAACCTCGTCGGCACAGAGAACATCTACGGCTGGTACTATGCAGGTTACTACTGCGATTCCGGTGATCAGACCAACTACGATCTCTACGACGTATCCGGTTGGGGCCCTGACTACGGTGATCCCGCAACGTACCTCAACACGATGCTTCCGGACTTCGGCGGCGATATGACGCACGTCCTCGGTATCTATTGATAGATACGCATAACCTCAAAGCAAAAAAATATAGGTCGATCGATAGGAAGATGGGGGCCTTACCCCCATCTTCCATATTGATTATTATACAGGTATTGAAAAATGGGTAAATATCTACTTAAACGTATTATTCACGGGCTTTTGTCCGTAATAATCGTTGTTGCGATAGTAATGATCCTTGTTTACACAGCGATAGACAAGGAAAATATTTTCCGTCAGGATCCTCTTATTCAGAAGAAAAACAGCAACGAGAAGATCGTGTACAAGTATCAGTGCTGGGAGGATTACGGATATCTCGATTACGTCCCGTACGCAGACTGGCTCAGTGAGATCGCAAGGGCGGGCGAGATAGACGAACCTACGCGCGCAGCCGCTGTTTCATTCGGCAGAACGGCTGAAAAAGACAGCGCGATCGTTACGGAATATATTGCAAAATTTACGGAAGTGTACGAAGCAAAGGGCTACACTATCGTAAGACTTAACGCCGATACGCAGTCGGCGACTTCCACAACGCTGAAAAAAGGCGGACAGCAAAGGCTGTTTGCCTATAAAAACACGCCCCTGCCGGTTCGTATATGGAACTATTTCAAGGGCGTTATTTCCGTTGACAACATTCACTACGCAAAAGGCGACGTGGGACAGAGAAAACTCACATTCACGATGAACGATCCCGCATACGGCGGCGACAAGTTCTCCCCCGCGATCATCGGCAACGGAACAAAATACAAATATCTTCTTTACTTTGACAATAAATTCCCGTTTATCCACCAGAATCTTATAACGATAAATCTGGGACTTTCATATTCGATAAATAAAGGTGTTGACGTTTGGACTACTATGGTCCAGCCGCAAGGCTCAAACGTCATGGAAGAAACGCTCTACCCGACAGGATTTGTTGAGAGCTCGTCAAACGATCTGCACACGGCGAGATACGCCGAAGGCTCGCTCAAAACGGGCGGCGGATTTGCACAGACAAGATTCAACGACGACTATACGGTTGTCGGCACGACGAAGTCCGGCATGTCCAAAATGGGATATTCATTCGTTATCGGCGTTATATCCGTCATCATATCGTACCTTGTCGGCATTCCGCTCGGCATCGTAATGTCACGTAATCAGAACAAGCTGTTCGACAAGATCGGCACGATATACATCGTGTTCATCATCGCCGTACCGTCGCTGGCGTATATCTTTATGTTCAGAGCTATCGGTATGCAGTTCGGATGGCCGACGACGTTCAGCACGGATCCCGCCGCGGGATACAAGGTCTATCTGCTTCCTATCATTTCGCTTGCGCTTCCGTCGATCGGCGGCCTTATGAAGTGGACAAGGCGTTATATGATAGACCAGAAGAATTCCGACTACGTAAAATTCGCGCGTTCAGGCGGTCTTTCGGAGGGCGAGATATTCCGCGGGCATATACTTAAAAACGCGATGATCTATATCGTTCACGGCATACCGGGAAGCATTCTCGCCACGCTTGTCGGCGCTATCATCACAGAGCGAGTTTACACCGTTCCGGGTACCGGCGGAATGCTGGTAAACGCTATAACCGCTTACGACAATGCGGCGATCGTCGGACTTGCAATGTTCTACGCATTGCTCTCGGTTGCGTCGCTTATCCTGGGCGATATACTTATGGCAATGGTCGATCCGAGAATCTCGTTCTCGTCAAAAGGCAGGTAAACATGGAAAACGAAGTAATAAATCTTGAAGAATTCGGTCTTTCCGACGAAGAGCTGTTTTCGCATTACGACAACAGCAATTACGAGTCGGAAAAGGTCACGGCGCCGAGATATTCGTATTGGAAATCGGTGTTCAGAGTCTTCTTCAAAAAGAAGATAAACATAATAATCCTTCTCCTTTTGGGAGTTGTGATCGTGTTTGCATATCTTTACCCCGCGATATCCGGCTATTCGGCGTCGCCCGAGGATATGTATAACATCAACGCGCAAAAGCTCGATACGTGGCACCTTTCGCCATCGCAGGCGATCGACAAATTCGGCTTCAGCCTGAGCTGGATACTCGGTTCGGGCGACCACGGCCAATCCACGTTTGACTCGCTTTGGTACGGTTCAAGCATTTCGATATCGTTGGCGCTTGCCTGTGCCGCGATCAACCTTGTCATCGGCATCATAATCGGTGCTATCTGGGGCTTTTCCAAAAAGGTCGACCTTGTGATGACGGAGGTTTACAACATCATCGGCAACATCCCGTACACGCTTATCGTGTCCGTGCTTGTGCTTATTTTAACGGCAAGCTTCTGGACGATGGTCTTTGCTATGACTATAACGGGCTGGCTCGGCATAGCCTACTTTATCAGAACGCAGGTCATCGTAATAAGAGACAGAGAGTACAACCTCGCCTCGCGCTGCCTTGGCACGCCGATGTTTCGCCTTACGATGAGAAACGTGCTTCCGTTCATGACGTCGGTCATCGTAACGCTTGCTGCAACGGAGATACCGTCGTACATTTCATCCGAGGTGTTCCTCTCCTATATCGGCCTCGGTATATCGGATATGACGCTCGGCCGCATCATTCAGCAGACGCAGTCGTTCATGGCTGTTCCCGAATGGGGATTTGAATACTGGAGCCCGATCATAATTTCAGCGGTCATCACGATAATCCTTTACGTTGTCGGTCAGAACCTTGGCGACGCGTCGGATCCGAAAACGCACATGTGATAAATTAAAACCAAAGGAAAAAAATTATGGCAGAAAACGAAAAGAAAGTCTTGCTTTCCATAAAAGATCTTGAGGTCAAGTTCCATGTGCGCAGCAGGATCTTGACCGCGATCCGCGGTATAACGCTTGACATCTACGAAAATGAGTCTATCGCCATCGTCGGCGAGTCAGGCTCCGGCAAGTCAGTTTTCACAAAGACATTCGCCGGAATGCTCGATTCCAACGGCTTTATCTCAAACGGCGACATCATTTTCAACGACGAGGAGCTTGCCGCAACGACGGTCAAGCGCAACAAAGCGATCAACAACTGGATCACAAATATCTCAAAAAAGCTTGACAGATATTCAAAATACGAGGCCGGCGCCGAAATTTACAACAAAATGGCGGCTCTTAAAGAAGAGAAGAAGCTCAGATCCACAATGAGCGACGCCGACAGAGAAGTTTATGAAGAAAAGCTGGGCGACCTTGAATTCAAGCGCACTGAGCTTTTCAACCTCAAACAGACATTCGATCCGCACCGCGAGCATGACAAGATCCACGAAACGTCGGCGCAGATCGCGGAATACGACAAGGAGATAGAAGCTCTCAGAAAAGAAATAAAGGGCATCATCTCAAAAAACAAGGCGGAGCTTAAATCAGACGTCGGATACAAAGCCGATTACGTCGAAAAAATGAACGGCCTTATGGCAGAGTACCGCACGGCGAT
Source organism: Clostridia bacterium (assembly GCA_017447775.1). Lineage (GTDB taxonomy): Bacteria > Bacillota > Clostridia > Oscillospirales > CAG-272 > RGIG6816. The sequence continues at coordinate 62,547 of JAFSMU010000022.1, forward strand.
AAGCGGCGACATCTCAGACGAAACGCGGGAGCGCAACAAGATCCTCGCAAAAGAGATATATCTTTCTGTCGGACGTTACAGCCTTTCAAAGAGAATAAAGCTTGTTTTGAAGCTTGAAAACGTATTCAAAAAAGCGTTCATTGTCGGCGAGGATATCTCCGACGACAAGGTAAGAAACGCATTGTTTGACAAGGTCGCGTTCAGAGTTCAGTATCTCAGCGAGGACGACGGCGCCCTTTACGGCAGATGCATTCTCAACCTTGCAAAGATCAAGTACTCAAAAGACTGGGGACAGATCCGCGGCGCAAAGATCGCGACTGTATTCCAGGACCCGATGACATCTCTCAACCCTATACTCACAATAGGCAAGCAGATAACGTCGATAATCTTAAAACACCAGAACTGCTCGGAATCCGAGGCGCGTTCAAGAGCGATAACGCTTATGAAAAAGGTCGGCATACCCAACGCCGAAAAGCGATTTGACGACTATCCGTTCCAGTATTCAGGCGGTATGCGCCAGCGTATAGTTATAGCCATCGCGCTGTCATGCCAGCCGAAGATCCTCATTTGCGACGAGCCGACAACGGCGCTTGACGTTACCATCCAGGCGCAGATACTTAAACTCATCAAGGACCTTCAAAAAGAATTCGGCTACACGATAGTGTTCATCACGCACGACCTTGGCGTCGTTGCAAACGTTGCGGACAGAGTTGCAGTGCTTTACGCAGGACAGGCTGTTGAGCTTGGGACGGTTGAGGAGATATTCTACGATCCCAAGCACCCGTACACGTGGGCGTTGCTTTCATCGCTTCCGCAGCTCGCGCAGAGGAACACAAAGCTGTTCTCGATCTCCGGCACGCCGCCGTCCCTTTACAACAAGATCGTCGGCGATCCTTTTGCCCCGCGTAACGCATACTGCTTGAAGATAGACACGCTCAAAGAGCCGCCGATGTTCAAAGTCAGCGAAACGCACTACGCAAAGACGTGGCTGCTTGATCCGCGCTGCCCGAAGGCAGAAAAGCCCGAGATCATAAAGGACATCCACGAAAAACTCATAAACGCTTTCAACATATAGGAAAAACATATCATGTTTAATTTTTTGAAAAAGAAAAAGAATAACGAAACCGTGAAAACGGAAAGCGCAAGTCACTTTCCCGAACACGGCCCGCTTGACAAAGACGGAAGAGAGATACTCCTTTCCGTAAAGAACGTCGACATCACCTTCGGCAAGGGCGACCGCGCCGTCAAGGCTGTCAAAAACGCGTCCTTTGATATTTACAAGGGCGAAACGTTCTCACTTGTCGGCGAGTCGGGATCGGGTAAAACGACTATCGGGCGCGCGGTCATCCGCGTAAACCCCTGCGCCGCCGGCGAGATACTGTATAAGGGTGTTCGCATATCGGGAAAGATACCGCGCACGCTTGACAGGGAAGTCATCAGAAATATCCAGATGGTGTTCCAGGATCCCGCTGCGTCGCTGAACGAGCGCGCGACGATCGACTACATCGTTTCGGAAGGACTTTACAATTTCCATTTGTTTGAAAACGAAGCGGACAGAGTAAAAAAAGTGGAAACGATGATAGAGGAAGTCGGTCTTCTTCCCGAGCATCTGACAAGATATCCGCACGAATTCTCCGGCGGTCAGCGCCAGAGGATCGGACTTGCGCGCGCCATGATTATGGAGCCGGAATTCGTCGTTGCAGACGAGCCTATCTCCGCGCTTGACGTTTCGATTCGCGCGCAGGTGCTGAACCTGCTTAAAAAATTCCAGCAGGAGCGCGGCATTACTTATCTTTTCATCGCGCACGACCTTTCTATCGTAAGATTCATTTCGGACCGCATCGGCGTTATCTACAAAGGCAACATCGTTGAAATAGCAGACGCGGAGGAGCTGTTCGATTATCCGCTCCATCCTTATACGCGCTCGCTTATTTCGGCAATTCCGATACCGGACCCGCTTCTTGAAAAGAACAAAGTCCTCTTTACTTACGATCCGTCCGTACACGATTATACGCTTGATCGTCCCAAAATGGTCGATATCGGCCATAATCACCTCATCTACGGCAACGAAAAGGAGATCGAGGAATACAAGAAGATAAGAGAAGCGGGCGTTCCGCTCAAATCGATTACAATAAAGGATCCAAACGCGCCGGAAACCGACGCCAAGGAAGTTCCCGATGATAACGAGAGCCATGAGCCGATAATCGAGGTTTCAAAGCACGATACGGGCAGCAAGTGGTACACGTTCGGTTCATTCTTCCTCCCGATAATCGGACTTATCGGCTGGAAGCTGTTCAAAAAGTTCAAGCTGTTCAAAAACTATAAGGCCTGCAAAAAAGGCTCTATCATCGGTTTTATCGCAAGGGGAGTAATACTCGGCATATATTTGCTGGGCTTGCTTTTAGCTATACTTTAACAAAACAAAAACGGCCTCGCACAGACGTGAGGCTGTTTTTATGAAAACGTAAGTTTTACGCGGAGGAATTATGGGCAGAACGACAAGGTCAAGGGGCAGTAACGATTACGGGCTGCGCCCTGTCAAAAAGATCGAACTATCCGAAAAGAATATTAAACTGAGGATAATCGTCGTTATCGTGGCGCTTGTCGTCGGCGCGTTTTTCATCGGACTCGGCGTGCGTTCATGCACGGCGGCGCAAAGCGGCTGGCAGACGATAGCCTCAAACGACGCATCCCAAAGCGTTGCTTCGAGCTTTTCGCTTATGTACAACGTAGGTCAAAGCGGAATGGACGCAACGGCGGAGCGGCGCGCCATAGCCGCGATCTATACCGACGCCGCGGCAAAGGCATATCGGATGTTTGACGTTTATTCGGACGGCGGCGCGCTTGAAAAGATAAATTCGGGCGCGGGGAAAGTGATCGAGGTGCTGCCCGAGCTTTACTCCGCGTTTGAAAAAATGATATCACGCGGCGGGCGCGCGCTTTACTATGCGCCGTATTTCGAGTTTTACGAGCAGGTCTATTCAAGCGAGTTTGACTACGAGGCGGCGATGTTCGATCCCGCAATGAGCGACGACGTGGCGGCGGTATTTGAAAAGCTTTCATCTTATGTAAGCGATCCCGACGCAGTTTCGCTTAAACTTCTCGGCGACAACAAGGTCGAGCTTTACGTTTCCGACGAGTATGCGGCGTTTGCAAAGGAAAACGACGTGTCGTTTTTTGTCGGATTTTCGTGGTTTGAGGAGTCGTTCTGCGCCGATTATATCGCGCAAAAGCTTCGCGAGGGCGGCTTTACCTACGGATACATTATCGGCAAGGACGGTTCGTTTATAAATCTTGATAACAGCGGGAACTCCTACTCGTACAGCCTTTACGGCGGGCAGGGGAGCGACGCGTATATCGTTTGCCGCGCGCAGTTCTCGCGCGCCGTTTGCGGAGTTTATTATCGCGGCTTTTCGCTTGACGGCGACTTCCATTTTTATACCTACGAAAACGGCAAAACGGTAACGCCGTATATAGACGAGCTTGGCAGGAGCCGCGCCGCCGCAAACTTCCTGTTTGCGTATTCGTATGACGGCGGCTGTGCCGACGCGGCGCTTTCGTCGTATAGCGAATTTACAAAGGACGGCATTGACAAAGAAAATCTTTCATCGCTTTCAGACGCCGGGGTCGAGTCGGTATATCTCGACGGGAACAAGATTTTAGCAAGCGAGGACGGTATCACGCTTTACGATATCATCAAAATCGGCGGAAAAACGCTTGAAGTTGAATCATTTTGAAAAAAGGGGCTTATGCTCCTTTTTTATTTTCAAAAATAATATTGCATTTTTGTGTTGCCGATAGTATAATTAAGCAGTAAATAAGCATTCGGAGGCACATACGGAAACGCAGTCATTCGGGCGGGCGCTGTTATCGTTTTTGAAAAAGAACGCGGTGGCGGTGATCGCATTTGCGGCGGCGGTGATAACATCGTTTATCGTCCCGCCTGATAAAGAATACATAAATTATTTCGACTTCAAGACTCTGTCCTGTCTTTTTTGCGTACTCGCCGTCGTGTGCGCGCTTCGCAACATAAGATTTTTCTACGCGCTGGCGCAAAGCGTCGTAAAAATATTCAAAAACGCGCGTATGTGCGTCACGGCACTTGTATATATCACGTTCATCGGCTCTATGCTGATGGCAAACGACATGGCACTGCTTACGTTTTTGCCGCTCGGGTACATGGTGCTTACGACGACGGGCAAAGAAAAATATATGGCAAAGACGTTCATTTTGCAAAATATCGCCGCAAACCTCGGTGGGATGCTCACTCCTTTCGGCAACCCGCAAAATCTGTACCTTTATTCAAAGTTCAACATTCCCGACGGCGAGTTTTTGTCGATTATGGCGCCGTCGTTTGCGCTGTCGATCGCGCTTATAACGCTGTGCTGCATCGTTTTTATCAAAGCCGAGCCGCTTGAAGTCGCAAATGAGCCGATAAAGCTCAGCCCTGTCCGCGTATCGGTGTACCTGTGCCTGTTCGCGCTCTCGATAATTATGGTTTTCCGTGTGATCCCGTATTGGATAGGACTGATCGCCGTTCCCGCGGTGCTGATCTTTATGGACAGAAAGGCGCTGAAGGACGTCGACTACTCACTGCTTTTAACGTTTGTTTTCTTCTTTATCTTTGCGGGCAATATGGGCAGGATCGCGCCCGTGCGCGAGATGTTTTCATCACTTCTTTCGTGGAACACGCTTGTCGTCAGCGCCGTAAGCTGCCAGTTTATAAGCAACGTCCCGTCGGCGATCCTTCTTTCGCAGTTCACGACCGAGTACCCGATGCTCCTTATCGGCGTAAACATCGGCGGCACGGGAACGATAATCGCCTCCCTTGCAAGCCTTATCACGTTCAGGGAATACACAAAGCACAACAGGGGCAAGGCGGGGAAGTACCTTGCCGAGTTTTCCGCATTCAATTTTGCGTTTTTGATCATTCTGATAATATTCAATCTTGTTCTGAAAGGATAGCGCCATGAAATTTGTCGACGTTATAAAAAAGATCCGCAACGTATTCGAGTGGTTTCTCGTTTACTGCTTCTGCGGCTGGATATATGAGGTCGTGTGGTGGATGATGATCGAGGAAAACCTCGGCTTTATCAACCGCGGCGTGCTCTTTGGGCCGTGGCTGCCGATTTACGGCTTCGGGATGCTTATAATGCTTGCCGTCGTCAAGCTTTTCAAAATAAAAAAGCCGATATGGATATTCCTTGTCGGTATGCTTCTTGCAACGGCGGCGGAGTTTGCCGGCAGTTACATAATGCAGTGGATATTCGGCTACTTTTTGTGGGATTACAGCGGGATGTTTTTGAATTTTGAAGGCAGGATCGCGTTCAAAACGAGCCTGTTCTTCGGCCTGCTTATCCTGTTCGGAGTATATTGGCTCCATCCGCGTATGGTAAAACTTCAACAAAAGTGGGACAAAAGCGTCGTTCGCAACGTCATTTTCGGCGTTGTCACCTCTGCGTTCCTTTTTGACGTTGTATATACGTTTTTCATAAAAAAATAAACCGGAGCGGCGCGCCCGCTCTGTTTTGTAAATCAATTATTTTCCGGAGACTGATATGGAAGAAAACATCAAAAAGCTGTGCCGCTTTATCGAGGAGTCTGAAAACATCGTGTTTTTCGGCGGAGCGGGCGTTTCCACCGAAAGCGGCGTGCCGGATTTCAGAAGCGTCGACGGGCTGTATAATCAGCACGACGTAAAATTTGACAACTACCGTCCCGAGTATCTGCTCAGCCACACTTGTCTTGTGCGGGAGCCTGAGGTATTCTTCGAGTTCTACCGTCAGAAAATGGACGCGCGCAAATCCCGCCCCAACGCCGCGCACAAGGCGCTTGCAAGGCTTGAAAAAATGGGAAAGGTGCGCGCCGTCGTAACGCAGAACATCGACGGGCTTCATCAGGCGGCGGGGAGCGTGAACGTGTTTGAAATCCACGGCGCAACCTCGCGCAACTACTGCGAAAAATGCGGCAAACCATACCCGCCGGACTATATTTTCGACTCGCGCGAGAGAGTTCCGCACTGCTCTTGCGGCGGCGTTGTCCGCTGCGACGTAACGCTGTATGAGGAAGCGCTGCCAGAGGACGCTGTGCGCGGCGCGATCTCGGCGATAATGAGCGCCGATATGCTTATCATCGGCGGTACGTCGCTCTCTGTTTACCCGGCAGCTTCGTACATCGGGTATTTTCGCGGCAAGCACACGGCGCTTATCAACCGAGAGCATCTTGACGTGGGACTTTCGGGTGACAGCGACGTTGAAATAAACCGCCCGATAGGCGAAGTTTTTCGCGAAGTTATGAAATATTTTAATGAGGAGATATAATATGAGCGCGATCAATATTGGCAAAAGCAGGCAGGTTTTCTGGGACGACTACCTCGTCGATACCGACAAAAGCACGGCGATGGCGCGCGTATGTCATCCCATCAAAAAAGAGTGTATTTTCGAGTTCGGACAGAAAAACGAGCTGTTCAGCATCAGCTACCCGTGCATCGTCAAGGACGATAAAGGCTACAAGATGTACTACCAGCCGTGGATCGAGGAGGGACTGAAACCTTGCGTTTGCGTCGTCGAAAGCGATGACGGTATCACCTGGCGCCGCCCGCATCTTGACATTTTCGATCACCCCGAGCTTGAAGAAAACAATATCGTTCTTGACGTTGTAAAGGACGGCGTTTTCGTCTTTTACGACACAAACCCCGCCTGCCCCGACGACGAAAAATACAAAGCTGTCGGCGTGGCGAAAATACCGTACCCCGACGGCGAGGAGAAGTCGGCGCTTTGCTGCTATATTTCCCCTGACGGCTATCATTTCACGCTCTCGCACCCGATGACGCGCTACGGAACTTTCGATTCGCTAAACACAGCGTTCTGGAACGGGGAAAAATACGTCTGCTTCTTACGCAGTTTTCACAATATCCACGGCGTTGACAACAGCGAGATTCTCGACATCAGCCAGATTTACAGCCACAGCAAGATGTGGAGCTACGCAACACGCGATATACGCGTGATGTATTCAGACGACTTCCGCACGTGGACAAAGCCGGAGCTTTTGGCATTTGACGACGGACTCGACTACCCGCTTTACACCAACAACGTCGAGCTTTACGACCGCGCGCCCGTGTATATCGGCTTCCCCGTAAGATACTGCGAGCGCCCGGAGTGGACGGAAAACATACGGCAGATGGCAGGTTATGAAACGAAGAAAAAGGCGACGGAGCGCATTGAGCCGCGCACCGGGCGCGTTTCAACCGACTGCGTCTTTATCTGCTCGCATAACGGGAAGGACTGGCATAGATTCAACGAGGCGTTCCTCGATTCCGGATACGAGAACGAGCACAACTGGATATACGGCGACTGCTATCTTGCTTACGGCATGATAGACTCGGGCAGGGAATATTACAACCTTTATACTATCGACCGCCATTTTTCCCTCGGTTATTCAAAGCCGCTCAACCGCTATGAAATACGCAAGGACGGCTTTGCGTGCTATGCGTCAGGCGGCGGCGAGGCGACGCTTGTAACGAAACCGATCATTTTTGACGGCGGCGAGCTTCATATAAACTTTGAAACGTCGGCTTACGGCTATATTTATGTAAGCGTTCTCGATGAGGATGGAAACGACGTTTCCGGCGAGAGCGTTGAGGTATTCGGCAACAATATCGACCGCCGCGTCGTTTTCGGCGAAGGGTTTGACATTTCGCGCTATTCCGGCAAGGCTGTAAAGATGAGCTTCCGTATGCGCGACGCAAAACTTTATTCGATGAAGTTTGAATAATAAAAATCCGCTCGCATGAGCGGATCTTTTATTACCATTTGTTATATCCCTCCGAGTAGTCGTGTCCCCCGCATATCTGCGGATAATAGCTTCTGAAATGATGGCGGGGCGGCGCGTCAAATTCCATTTTAAGCACCGTTACGCCGCATATCTTGTCTGGCACGTCGCTCGGCAGATCGTGAAGGATTATCCTGTGGCCGTCGAAAGAAAAGTCGATCGGCTCGCCGCTTTCAAGATACGATATCTTCTTTGGCGCGTCCATATACCCTCCGAATCGAAGCGTGCCGTTTTTCGGCCATACCCAGTTCCAAAGATAGAACGTTTTAAGATCGGATTCGGCTGAAACGGCAGTCAGCGTGTTCGCACTGTAAATCGGCGCGGTGGGGAATTTTTCACCGTATGCCGCGTCGCCGTTGACTGTAAGCCACTCGCCCGTTTTTACAAGAAGTTCTCGTGTGTCGTCGGGGACGGAGCCGTCGGGCGCGGGGGCGATGTTAAGCAGCATATTCCCGCCCTTGCAGGTGCAAAGGTGAAGATTTCGCAAAAGCTGTTTTGGAGTCCACATAAATTCGTGCGCCTGATCTGCGTCAACGTATCCCCACGCAAGATTTGTCAGCGTCAGGCACGACTCAAAATAATGCTTCCCGTCGGACGCGATATACCCTTCGGGAGTGCCGAAGTCCTCGTCGATCATACTGCGGTTGTTGATGATGATGTCGGGTTGAAGCTTTCTCAAGCGGTAGTTACGATTTATCGAGTCCCACCCCTCGGGACTTGTGATCGGGCAAGAAACGTCATACCACAAAATGTCGATTTTGCCGTAATTTGAAAGCAGCTCGACGCACAGTTCCTCAATGTATTTTGTAAATCTTTTTCGCGCCTCGGGATCGTTTGCACACTTCCACGAATCGGGGTGGCGCCAATCCATAAGCGAGAAATAAAGCCCAATTTTAAGGTCGTACTTGCGGCAGGCGTCTACAAATTCGCGCACGATGTCGCGCCCGCAGGCGTTGTATGAATTATACGGGTTTACCTTTGAGTTCCACAGCGAAAAACCTTCGTGGTGGCGCGTTGTAAGCACGGCATATTTTGCGCCCATTTTCTTTGCAAGCGCGCACCACTCCTCGCAGCAGTCCTTTTTCGGAGCAAACGTATTTGCAAGGCGTTCATATTCTTCATTTGTATAGTTTTCGTTTGCCTGCGACCATTCGCCCGTGCCGAGCTGAGAATACAGCCCGTAATGGATGAACATACCGTAGCGCGCTTCTTTGAACCATTTCATTCTTTTGTCGCGCGTTTTTGCAACATATTGTTCGTATTCGAGCCTGCTTATATATTCCATTTTTCCCTCCGGGGACGTTTTTTTGTATTTTATCACATAAAGGCTGAACTGTCAATGACGGCGCTTGATATTCGCCGATAAAAAAAGCCGCTTGCGCGGCTTTTTATTTATCTGCCTCTGCCCATTCCGCCAAAGCCTCCGGCATTTCCGGCGGAGCCGACGGTCGATTGCGACTGCGTCCACGAAAGAACGGTCGTGCCTGCCCGGCTGAGTGTGAAAGAGGAGCCGAGTGTCAGCTGCTCTGAGCTTATCCAGACTGACGAGTAGGAAGAGGAAAGTGTGAAGGACGCGATCACGCTGCCGTTTGAATCGGCAAGCGTATAATCACCCGCCGTGAACGACGTCCCGCTTGAAATATACGTGTTTACCGAGCCGCTTGCGGGAGTTGAGCATATACCGCCGAATGCAAGTATCGTTCCGCCCGTGACTTTTACCGTGCCGTCAACGTCGATAGAACCCGAGAAAGAACCGCTTGAGCTTCCGCCTTTTACAACGGTAAGACCGCCGGAGATCGTGATGTTGCCGTTTGAGTCAACAGCGTCGGTGTCGCCCGACGGAGTAGTGATGTCGACGTAACCGCCCGTGATGTTTATAAGCGGGGTAGTGTTTCCCTTGCAGGCATTGATGCCGTCGTCCTCGCCGTAAACGTAAACGGCGCCACCTGACAGATTTATCACGTTGCCCTCAAGTCCTTCGTGTGACTTTGCGACGTTGACGCTGCCGCCCGATATCGTCAGTATATTGTCGGCGTGGATGCCGTCGTCGGCCGCGGTTATCGTTACCGTGCCGCCCGATATTGTGATATCGCCGACGCCGACCGAGCCGTTTTCAAGCTCGTCGCCCATGTTTGCGTGAAGTCCGTCGTCCATGCATTTTATCGTAAGCGCGCCGCCCGATACGGTTATGCTGTTTGCGGCTTTAACGCCCTTTGAAGAGTACGTCGTCTTGCTTGACGAGCCGCTCGACGTCGTAAGCTGTACCCAGTCGCCCGAGATCAGCGACGACGACACGCCCGTTATAAGATAAGCGTTTAAGGATGTGTTCATCTTTTCGCCGCTTGTGGACGCAACGTATGTTACGCCGTCGGGCGTCTGATCTTTCGTTACGATGTTGAAAATCACGTTTTCATATCCGCTCGGCTGCTTTATCGACAGACCGTAGTACGCCGTTCTGCCGCTGTAAACCATTGAATCATACGTGCATTTTACCCACGTGCCGTCGCTTTCCTCGTTGTAGAAATATGCGTAGTAATCATAAGTCGATTTGTATATGCTTTGCCCGACGATGAGGTAAAGCTCGCCCGAAACGTTTGCGTCGTCGGCGTAGTCTGAATAGTCGGATGTAAAGACGTTGACAACAGTGTCATCGCCCGAGATCACAACGTCGTATGATGCGTCGATCCCGTCGCACGCGGAATAAACGTCGACCTGCCCGCCGGAGATCGTAACTGTTCCGCGCTGATTTCCCTTTGAGGAAAGATCGCTGTTTGACGTTTTTATGCCGTCGCCGGATGTTGAGATGAGGATAACGCTGCCCGACTCAACCGTTACCGAATCGTTGCCTTTGAGCGCGTTGCCGACGGCGGTCACTTTGAGGGTGATGTTCTTTATTTCAAGGTCGTCACTTGTTTTGACGCCGTTGTCGTAGCTCGACGTTACGATAAGCGTTCCTTTGCCGCTCAGTTCAAGATCGCACTCGGCGTAGATCGCGCCGTTGTTCTCGGAGTCGTCATCGTCGCTCGGGGTGCCCGTGCGCGAGTCGGTTATTGTGTTGTACGTATCGTTTTTCGCCTTTATCTCGACTTTTGACGCTTCAAGCGCGACGATCGGCGCGTCGGTCGAATTTGAAATTGACGCACCGGAGAGATTAATCACAACTTTGTCGGACGATGAGGCGTCAACGACGATCTGCCCGCCGTCAAGCTTGCCCGTCGCGGTGTATTCGCCGGCTGACGTTATGGTGTAAGTTGTGCCGCTCGGCGTTACCGCGTTGCCGTCGGCGTCAGTCAGTGTAAAGTCGCTTGTCGTTTCGCTCTGCCCGCTTGACGGATCGTCAAGCACCTCGGCTTCGGTCGCCGCCGCAGTTGGTGCCGCCGTTACGGTTTGCGAATTCTGCGTCGATGTTGAGCTTGCGTTCCCGCACGACGCGAGTATGAACACAAGCGCGAGTATAAGAGTGAATATAGTCAGTTTTTTCATAATGCACCTCTCTGTATCGTTCTTTGCCGATATTTTATACCGTATTCCTTAAACAAAACTTAAAAAAACGAAAAAGTTTGAAAAAACTCCCGAAAACGATGTTGAAATACAGTGCGCGCGGTGGTATAATTATTGCATAAATTATCGCACCGGAGATAAAAAATGGAAAAAACAACAGAAAAATACCTTGCCGCGCTGAAAAAAGACCTTGCGCGCATGAGAATATACGCTCACGCGCTCGGGATTCTCAATTTCGACTTTGAAACGTGCGCTCCGCGCGACGCAAAGGAAAACGAGGGGGATACAATAAGCTTCTTTTCAAACGAATACTTCAAGATCGCAACGTCAAAGCGGATGAAAGAGGCGACGGTGTATCTCAACGCTCACAAGGACGAGCTTTGCGAGCTTGACCGCGTTCTTGTGTGCTATCTTTACGACGACTACAAAAAAACGAAGAACGTCCCGCCGAAAACACAGCTCCGCTGGTCAAAGCTGTTCAACAAAGCGTATATCGACTGGTACAACGCAAAACAAAAAGCCGATTTTTCGCTGTTTGAGGAGTCGCTTTCAAACGTGCTTGAAATATCAAAAGAGGACGTTTCGCTGCGCGAGGACGCGCTGCCCGATTTTTACGACAACCTGCTCAACGACTGCGAAAAGGGGATGCTGACGCGCGACCTTGACGCGTTCTTTTCCGAACTGAAAGAGGGCCTTATCGGGCTTATTTCAAAGATCGGCGCCTCAAAGCACGTAATACGCACCGACTTCCTTTCGAGAAAAGTGCCGATCTACAAGCAAGAGCAGTTTTCAAATTATCTGCTTGAACTCAACGGCTACGATATGAACAAGGGCTATCTCACAACGACGGAGCATCCCTTCACGTCAAACATTTCCGAAAACGACGCGCGCGTTACGACTCACTACTACGAGGATATGTTCCTTTCAAACGTTTACTCCGTCATCCACGAGGGCGGCCACGCGATATTTATGCAAAACGAGCCGAGGGAGGATTTTGAGCATTTCATAAACGACCACGTCACAAACGGTATGCACGAGTCGGTATCGAGATTTTATGAAAACGTCATCGGCCGCAGTGAAGCGTACATCCACCTGATCTATCCCAAACTGCGCGAGCTTTTCTCGGAGGAGCTTGGCGACGTTTCGGAGCGCGAGCTTTACGAGGCGGTGAACGTTGTAACTCCGTCCCTTATCCGCACGGAAGCCGATGAGGTGACATACGGGCTTCACATCGTCATCCGCTACGAAATGGAAAAGATGATCTGCTCGGGAGAGATCAGCATCAAGGACGTGCCGAAAAAGTGGAACGAGCTTTATAAGCAGTACCTTTTCGTTGAGCCAAAAAACGACAGCGAGGGCGTGCTTCAGGACGTTCACTGGTCGGGCAACTTCGGCTATTTTCCGAGCTATGCGCTCGGCAACGCGTACAACGCGATGTACCTTAAAAAAATAAAGTCCGATATGGACTTTGAAGGCGCGATAAGACGCGGCGACTTTGGCGCGATAAACGCTTGGATGAGGGAAAACGTATTCAGATACGCAAACGTAAAAGAGCCGAAAGACTGGCTTAAAACGCTGACGGGCAGAAGCCTTACGGCAAAGGATTTTATCGAGTATCTCACCGACAAATACAGCAAAATATATAATTTCTGAAAAAAGCACCCGCCGCGGCGGGTGCTTTTTTATTCTATATCCAAAAACCAATGCGAAATATTGACGCAGCCCTTTGAATACGGCACAGACGACTGTATCAGCACGCGCCGCCCGCCATCAAGCACAAGATTGTTTGAATAATACGCCGTTGCGCTGTCGTTATGGCAGATATAGACGCCGTCGTCCCAGCTTATCCCGTCAAGACTTGTGTATAAAACGAAGTCCATCGGAAGATCCGCGTCTACACATCCCGCCCTTCCGTGAAGGATATAGCCTCCCTTGACTTTTGCGACTTGCGGGTTGCGGATGCGCTTTGAAACGTAGCTTTTTCCGCTTTTGATCCACGTCTTGCCCATATCGGCGCTTACGTGAAATACAAGATTGAACTCGTCGTTTATGTCGTATTCGTATGCGAGAAGCGTCCCGTCGTCGCGCTTGACCATCGCGCCGTAAGCGTGTCCTTTTGTATCTCCGGGAAGCTCGCCGTGAAGCGCAAATGATTCGCCTCCGTCGTCGCTGCGGTAGATGTAGTACCTGTGTTCCGGTTCTTTTGCAAGCCAATCGTCGTTTGCAAGCATCAAAACGTAAATTATGCCGTTATCGGTTATAGCGTCGTAAACGCGGCCCTTTTTGTCGCAAAGGAGCTTTGCGTCAGACCAGCTATCGCCGCCGTCCGTGCTTTTTATCACAACGGGTTCAAGGTACGGCTCCCAGCCGTTGGGGTTTTCGTTTCTGAGGCAGAACGCGACGATCTCGTTTTCCTTTACCGACACGGCCTTCTCGCAGCTTACCGTAAACGGCTGATTTATAAAGCTGTCATACGAATACGGAAGCACGCGCGGCTTATCCCACGTAAGTCCGCCGTCGTTTGAGCGCTTATATTCAAGCCAGCCGAAGCCGTTGTGCCCCGGGAACCACTTGTTGCGCGTTCCCGAGCAGTTTGAATAAAAAGCTATAATACGGTTTTCCCCGTACTGTGCAAGCGCGTGGGAAAGATGACCGCTTCTGTGGTTTTTCTCGTGATCGACGAACATTATCCCGTAATTCGGAATGTCACCCGGCGTTATTCTGTATTTAACGTAAGAGTCGGACATAAGTGCCTCCTTTGCTTTATTCAATTCGATTTTACCATAAATCCCGCCGCATTTCAACCGTTTGGGAAAATATACGGCGCCGATATTCAAAGAAGGCGCGATAATTGCCGGGCGGCGCAAATAGTCTGTCGCCGCATTGCTTTCGCAGAGAAAAAGCACCCGCTGTCGCGGGCGATTTTTTATACGGGATTTGCTGATATCATCTCCGCCCAGGAGGTGATGTAAGCGTCGTCCATCGGAAGAACAGGCTCGCAAAGCTCCGGGATTTCGGAAACCTTCCCGTTTGCATAGTCAAGCAGACGGCGGCGGCAGCTTTCAAGCCGCTTGCACAGACCGCCGAGGCGCGCGTCGTGAACTTCAAGGCCGTAAGGCTTGTTGATTTTAAGCCATTGGTCGCAAAACGACTCATAAAATGCTTCAACGCGCTTTATGCACTCGGTATAGTCGATGCGGCAAAGCTCCAAGATCTTTTCCTTGTCGCCAAAGGCGTAGATTTCCCGCGTCTTTTTGGCAAGCGGGAGCTTTATCGCCAATGCGTCGCACAGGCGGGCCTGCGTCAGATACAAAAACGAGTATTCGGTGTTCTTTTTTGCGTGCTCGTAAAGGCGCTTTGCGTATTTTTCAAACACCGTCGCGTCAACCTCGCCGAGATTTGCGCTCATCGTCCCGTAAAACGGATCGTCGTAAAGGTGCGTCTTTGCATAGTTTGCAGCGCTGTGCTGAAAATACGGCGACTCGACAGGGACGTTTTCCCCGTAGATGTAGTTCGGCAGATCGAGGTCGAGAAAATCCGAAAATTTCTCTCCCGTTATCTTTTCAAACTCCGCCGCCATCTCGCCGTCCGAAAGACCGCGCGATCTTGCCGCCGTGTGCATAAGCGACGGCAAAACAGCCTCATACGCGCACTCGCCGCCGTTGTCGCCCCAAAGGGTGAAGAACGCCATGGAAACGCCGCACTCGCGGCACGCCGGCACGGCGATTTCGTTTCGCTTTATGCTGTATCTGTTGTGCGGGGAAAACGTATTCCACGTCCACGCCCCGCCTGAAAACCACACGTTTTCCGTGAGCTTTTTTGCCGATCTCATCATTGCGGTATATCGCTTTTTGTCCGTTCCGAAGTAGTCCCAATGAACAAGTTCAAGCCCGCGCGGTATCATATCCTTTATCTTTTGCGGAAAATCCCTTTCCTCATCCGAGCAAAATTCCCCCGGCGACATATTGAAAAACAGATCGTCGGCGGCGAGCATCGTTTCAAAGCCGTATTTTTTCGCTATCTCGCAAACGCGCTCCAAATGCCTCATAAGCAGCTCATACCTGTCGGTGTAGCCGTTTTCGTCAAGATATTTTCCAAGTCCGATGTGGTGCGCCTCGTCGTAGCCGAGATGCACTCGCTTTGAGGAAAACGATTTTCTCAGCGACGCAAACATATTATCAATAAGCTCGTATGTACGAGGAGCGTCGACAAGCAGGATATCGTCGATGTCGAACACCTTATGCCTGTATGCGCGCCATTTTTTCAGCGTTCCGAGGTGAGCAAGCGTCTGAATGAACGGCACAAGCTCGACCCCGCGGGACGCGGCGTATCTGTCGATCTCATAAAGCTCCTCCACGGTGTATTTGCCGCGTTTTGATCCGAAGTACGGCTCGTTTACGACCTCATACGTGTCCTCGGTGTAAAGCATCGCCACGTTGTACCCCATTTCAGATACGGTGTCAATAAACTTTTTAAGCCGCACAACGTTTGGCACGGCGTCGCGCGAGCAGTCGATCATAACCCCAAGCGAATTGAATACGTCCATTTTTATCCTCCGATGTGTTATTCCAATATTATCGTACCACATCGGGCGATTTTTTTCAATATGCCAACGCAAATTCGATGTTGATTTACTCCGCGCGTTATGGTAAAATATACTTCGGAATAAATCACGGGAGATATTTATGAAAATTACAAAGCAGATAATAGAAAACATTTACGCCGGGTGGCTTGGCAAAGTCATCGGCGTGCGGCTCGGCTCGCCGATTGAGGGCATGTGGTACCACGGGATAAACGAAAAATACGGCGAGATCACCGATTACCTTTTCGACTACGACCTTTACGCCGCCGACGACGATACAAACGGCCCGCTGTTTTTCCTTCGCGGACTTGAAGACGGCGGCCACGGCAAAAGGATGACGGCGCAGGACGTCGGACACGCGCTTCTCGACTACGCTCCTTACGAGCACGGCTTTTTCTGGTGGGGAGGGTACGGCATATCGACCGAGCATACGGCGTATCTTAATCTTCGCGCCGGTGTAAAAGCGGGCGCGTCGGGCAGTATCGCGCTCAACGGCGCGACTGTCGCCGAGCAGATAGGCGGGCAGATATTCATCGACACGTGGGGACTCGTCTGCCCCGGCAACCCCGACCTTGCGGCGCGCCTTGCAAAAAAAGCGGCGAGCGTCACGCACGACGGAAACGGCGTCTGGGGCGGGATATTTGTCGCCGTGTGCGTCAGCCTTGCGTTTGTCGAAAAGGATATAAACAAGATCATCGAGCGCGCACTTGCGTATATCCCGTACGAGTGCGAATACGCCCGCGTTACGCGCGCCGTGCGCGATTTTTACAAAGCGCACCCCGACAATTGGCGCGAGTGCTATATGTTTGTGCGCGAGAACTTCGGCTACGACAAATACCCCGGTAACTGCCATATAATCCCGAATGCCGCCGTCGTCGTTTTGTCGCTGCTTTACGGGGCGGGGGACTATTCAAAGTCGATCTGCATTTCGTGTATGTGCGGCTGGGACACAGACTGCAACGCGGGTAACGTCGGCGCGATTATGGGAACGCTCGTCGGCATTGACGGAATAGAAGAAAAATGGATAAAGCCGATAAACGATCTTATCGTATGTTCAAGCGTTATCGGAAGGTACAATATCTCCGATATTCCCGAGGGCGCGCTTTATATTGCAAAGCTCGCGTCGTCGCTTTGCGGGGATGAACTCCCGGAGCCGTACCGCGCTCTGTCGGCTGAAGAAAATATCTGCCATTTCGAGCTTCCGCGCTCGACTCACGCGATAAACGTCATCCGCTCGCGCGACGGCGTGTTCTCATTTGAAAAAAAGCGCTATGCCGAGGGCGAGGAAAAACCCGCGCCGAACTTCTCTATCACAAACACAAACGAAACGGCAAATTCGGGCGCGCGCAGTCTTAAAATCACGTCGCCCGCCGCCATCCCCGGCGAAAAAGTGCTTGCCGTAAAATACACGTACTATCACCCCTCCGACTTTTCGGACAGCAGATACGATCCCGAGTTTTCGCCCGTCGCATACCCAGGTCAGACGGTGCGCGCCGCGGCATACGTGCCGCACGGCAGTGCGACTGCTTGCGTTTTCTGCTACGACGAGCGGCACGACAAAATGATCTACGGCAAAAAGGCAACTCTTAAAGCGGGCCGCTGGCAGACGCTTGAGCTTGAAATACCGCGCATCGAAGCGGGGCTTATCCGCTGCGTAGGCGTTTGCTTTGAGGCGGGGCAAAACGGCGATTTCGTATGCTTTGTCGACGACATTTCGATAAGCGGGAACGCAAGCTACACCGTCGACTTTTCAAAGGAAAAGAGCGAGCGCTGGCACTGGAAACACATCGACGTCAGTCAGTTCACTCGCGTCAAGGGCATATTCCGTCTTGACGGCGGCGCATCCCACCTCTCAGGCCCCGATTTTGCCGAGGTATATACAGGGGACGTGTTGTGGCGCGACTATGAATACGACGTTTCACTTGAAGCTGTATCCGGCAGGGAACACTATGTAAACGTGCGCGTTGAGGGCGCTATGCGCTCATACGCCGTGGGATTTGACGGCGACGAGTTTTGCATCGTCAAAAACAACTACGGCCGCAAAAAGCTTGCGTCGGTAAAGCATAAGCTCGAGCTTGGGCGGCAGTACAGGGTTGGAGTTGCGGTAAAGGGCGACACTATAACGGCGACGCTTGACGGCGAGTTGATGCTTGCCTATACCGACAAAAAGCCTCTGCTTTTCGGCTCCGTCGGACTTTCAAACAGAAACGGCTCGCATACAAAATATACTCTGATCGACATAAAATAAAAAAGCGCTCATACGAGCGCTTTTTTATCGCTTATTTTACGTTGTTGTCGTCAAAACGGCCTTCTTCGATAAGCTCCAGGAATACGTCGACGATCTCCGGCGCAAACTGCGTTCCGCGGCAGCGCGAGATCTCGGCCGCAACTGCCTCGATAGGCATTTTTTTGCGGTATGGACGGGTGGAGTACATCGCGTCGAATGCGTCCGCCACTGCGATGATGCGCGCTATCTCGGGTATTTCCTCGCCCTTAAGTCCCGACGGATAACCCGTTCCGTCGTATTTTTCGTGGTGGTATCCTGCGCCCAGCGCAAGGTCGGGGTCGATGGTGATGTCTTTCAGAATGTCGTACCCTCTTTGCGCGTGGCTCTTCATTATTGCGTATTCTTCGTCGTCAAGCTTGCCGGGCTTGTTCAGAATATTGTCCGGTATGCCGATCTTGCCTATGTCGTGAAGCAGGGCGATATTGCGTATCTTTTCAACTTCCGCAGGGCTTTTGCCCATTTTTTCCGCGATCATCGACGAATACGCCGAAACCCTCGTCGAGTGGCCCTGCGTGTACGCGTCCTTCATATCTATGCATCCGGAGAACGCCCGTAGCATCTCGTTTATAAGCCTTCGGTTTTCTTCCTGTTTATTAAGGAGCGCCGCCGTCTTTCTTCTGAAATACAGATAAATGAACAGCGCGACCAGCCCGATCAGGATCAATACAAGAACGATAAAGAACCACGTCTGCTCGTAAAATGCCGTTTCTTTTATAATTGTCAGCTTCGCTGTCTTTTGAACTTCGCCCGTGACGTCGTCGATCATCGAGATCACGAATTTGTACGTGCCGCCTTTGAGGTTCGTATAGCTTGCGTATGACATATCCTGTTTTGTCAGATGACGCTCGCCGTCGTCAAATCCTTCAAGCACGTACGAAAGGTGCGGATTGCTCAGCGAATACGTAAAGGCGTTTGCGTATATGTTAAGACGTTTGCACTTTGACGGTATGCGAATGGTGTCGTTGTCGTGGATCCAGACGTATTCGTCGTCGACGGAAATGAACGGTATGGAAAGTTTTATCTCTGCGTCGCCGTCCGTTTCTTCGTTGATGTTGACTTTATATACGCCCGTTGTCGCGCAGACGTAAAGATCGCCGCTTTCATTTATCGCACTGTAAGAGTTCGCCGTGGCGATCCCCGGCAGACCGTAGTCTTTGTCAAACAGCGTGTATTCAAGCGCGTTGTCGTTTAAGATATCCGTTCTCTTTACAACGTATATGCCGTTACTGCTGAGTATCCACGCGCGATCAAAGTTGTCAAAGAATATATCAAAGTTGTTGGAATAGGGGAATGAGGAAACGTTTGTTATCTTTCCGTCTTTGAGATATGATATCGAGTTGCTGGTGATTATCCAGTAAATCTCCTCCCTCGGATCCTTTTTGATGCGGAGGATGACCTCGGATTTCAGTCCGTCGTCAATGCCTATCCTCGATACTTTCGCGCCGTCGATTATATATATACCGCCGCCGTCGCTTCCGAGGTACAGCTCACCGCGCGAGCCTTCTTCAATGCACAGAATTTCAAGATTAACGATCCCGATGTTGCTTCCGTACGTTGCCGTGACTTTCCCGCCGCGGATGATGTTCACGCCCTTGTTTGTCGCCGCCGCAACCGAACCGTCTGACAGCACTTTCGCCATTCTGATACGGCTTGACGTCATACCCTCATTTTCCGTGAACGGAACGACCTGCTCCGTTTTGGGATCGTATCTTACAAGGCCGTTTGAACCGTAAGTGCATATCCAAAGGTACCCCTCGGCGTCGCGCTTTATACAGCGGATGCGTATTCCTTTGAGCAGTTCCGTCAGCTTGTTTTCCTTTGTTTTGTATTCGCCGTCAAGGATGTAAAGTCCCTTGTCGGTCGCAATGTAGAGATCGTCGCCGTCAATGCAAGTGCTGTTTACGATAAGCGTTTCAAGCCCGGCGATCTCCGAAACGTCGATAAATCTGTTGTCAACGATTTTCATAACGCCCTGACGTGATGAAGTAAACCAAAGGTTGCCCTCATAGTCGCGTATCATGTGATCTATCGAGTTTGTCATCGGGATGCCGGATAAGCGAATGAACTCGCCGTCCTCGGTGAAAAATCCGATCCCGGAGTCGGCGCAGATCCAAAGTACGTCGTCGTAATAGCGAACCTCGTTTATCGTATTAAGCCCCGACGCGTAAAGCGTTTTGGCTTTTTCTATCCCATCTCCGATTTTGACGTAGTATATCTCATCGCCTTGGGAGCCGAGATAAATATATCCCGGGTTTTTCGGATCGGGGTAGATCGATTTCGGTATGCCGAACCCCATATCGGGGCCGTTATAATAGCCGCTTATCTTTTGATCGACTATGGTAAAAAATCCGCCCGTCAGCGTAACGCCGTAGACGGTGCCGTCGTCGTCGGGATAGACCGAGCAGACGTATTCGGAATTTATCAGCGCGTCGTCGATGATGTGAAGCTTGCCGTCGACGTCGATATAAGCGACGCCGGCCGTCGTTGCGATAATGATGTTGCCTTGCTTATCCTCGGTTATGGAGCGCACCGACGACGAGCGAAGACCGCTCGCTCTGTCGTAGAATGTAAAGTCGTTGTCTTCAAGAACCGCGATCCCGCTGTCGTTTGTGCCTATCCAAAGGCGCTGGCGCGAGTCGATAAAAAGGCAGACCGTGCTTGCGATACCGCTTGACGACTCATATCTGTAAAATTCGTTGCCGTCGTATCTTATAAGTCCGCTGTAACAGCCTATCCAGATAAATCCGTTGTCAGACTGAACGATATCGTTGGCTTCCGACGTCGGCAGGCCGTTTGTGTTGTTGTACAGCACCGTGGAATACCCCGCGCCGTTGCCCGAGGCGTCGATTTTTTTCTGTGCCGCCGCCGTGCCTGTTGAAAAGATCGAAAGAATAAGAAACAAGGACGCAAACAAACAAGCGGCAGCTTTTTTTGCCGTCGAGCTGTTGCGCTTATTGCTCAAAATCGTTCTCATGCCGTTCCTCCGTTTATGCTTTCGGTCGATTTTTCTAATTCTAACATATATTTATATATAAATCAACACTTTTTGTAAGTTTTTCCGGATCACTCGCGCACGGCGTCGCAAAGCTTTGAGATAACGTCGCAAAGATCAGAAGGCTTGACCTTCATGATTTTGCGGTCATAGGTCAAAATCCCGTTCGTTTCGTCCTCAACGTCGGAGAGCTGCGTGTATATCGCCGCGCAAAGCCCCGCCTTTGCAAGCGGGATGATTTCGTTTTCGTAAACGCCCCGAAGCGCACTGATAAAGTCGCTCGGCTTTTTGAAGATCTTGTAGCCGTATGTCTTTTTTGTGTTAAAGCTATGCTCGTCTGACTTATATACATACCCGCCGAACTCGGAAAGTATCTGCGGGCGGCTTTTGTCTTTATCAAGGCAAAGCTTTCCGAAATATGTGTGAAGGCTTACAACGTCGCTCCCCTTTTGCCAAAACCATCCGCTCGTCGCGTCGACAAAGCGCGTGCCGTCGAGCTTTTTTATTTGCGTATACATCTCGTCGGCGCAGAACTGACCCCAACCCTCGTTGAAAATCGTCCAAAGGCAGATGCACGGGTGACTGTAAAGCGCGTTGACGGCGCGGCGCATCGACTCGATAAAAACCTCGCGGGTGCGCGCGTCTTTGTTCATTTTTTCGTCGCGGCGCGATTTTGAGAACACCGTCGGCAAAAGCGTATCGTGAACAAAGCGGTATTTTCCGTTGTTCACCATATCCTGAAATACGACCATGCCGAGCCTGTCGCATTCGTAATAAAATATCTCCGGCTCGATTTTGATGTGCTTGCGAAGGGTATTGAATCCAAGCGATTTCATTTTCAAAATGTCGTTTGTGTATACCGACGGGGACGCGGGGGTATAAATCCCGTCGGAGAAATATCCCTGATCGAGCAGACCGCAAAAGAAATACGGAACGCCGTTAAGGCACAGGCGCTGAGTGCCGCCGACTTCTTTTACCGACAGCTCTCGCAGTGCAAAATACGAGCGCACCTCATCCTCGCCGCATTTTATCGTAACGTCGTATAGGGTGGGATGCTCGGGCGACCACAGCTGCGCGTTGTCAGGCTCGATCCTTACCTTCCCGCCTGAAATTTCATATTCGCGCCCATCGCAAACGGCAACTCCGCTCAAAGCGCCGACGATCTCGATCGTCGCGCCGCGCATATCGGGCGTTATCTTTATGCTTTCGATGTGCTCTTTCGGCACGCTCTCAAGCCAGACCGTCTGCCATATCCCGCTTGACGGCGTGTACCACATTCCGCCGCGGCGTATTTTTTGTTTGCCGTATGGATAAACGGGCGAAAGGTCGTTTGACACATTTACCGTAAGCGTATTCTCACCGCTTGTCAGCGCGTCTGTTATATCAGCCGAAAAAGGCAGATACGCGTTGTTTGACTCGCATACTTTTTTGCCGTTTACAAACACCTCGCACTCGCGGCTGACAGCGCCGAAACATAGCAAAACGCGACGGCCTATCATATTTTCGGGGACTGTAAACTTTCGCCTGTACGTCATCACATCGCCATAACTGATCTCGCCCCCGTATCCCGAAAGCAGACTTTCGGGGCAGAACGGAACAACTATTTTTGAGCGTTTGCCAAGGTGCTCGAAATCCCACTCGCCGTTAAGACACATCCACGTGTCGCGCCGCATCTGCGGGCGGGGATAAACGTTCCACGCAACGCCGCAAAGAGCCTTACCCTCTGATGTGTATAATCGATTTATGTAGTTTTCTTTCATATCACTTGATTTTTCTTTTCTTGATAACAAGGTAAACCGCAATGGCGGCGCACAAAACCGCCGCTACTATAAGCGCCGCGAGGAATATCATATTGCTCGGCAAAAACGACGTTGTGCCGTCGCCGTTTGTTATTGTTTCAGCGTCGCGCAAGACAGCCGCGCCGATAGCCGGGCCGACAACGCCGGGAATAAGCACCTGCCCGATTATGCGAAGCCCCTGGAAGCGTCCCGCCATGCCCTCGGGCGTATCGTTACGCAGCTTCGCCCCGAACACAGCCATTCCGCAAAGATACCCGCACATCATAAGCATCGAGCCGATGAATACGGTGATCTTCATAAGCACGCCCGAAACGCTGACGATCCCGGGGAACACGAACAAAAGCACGTATCCTGCGCACAGCGCGCCGAGCGGGATGAAAACGGAGCCGAAAAAGCCATTTTTATCTATCACTTTGCCGTAGAGCGCCGTCATGACGGCGGCGACAATTATCGCCGGAGCCATGATCAGCACGTAGTCGCTCATACCGAGCGTCTGCTCGTAGTAAATCAGCAGATACGGCATAAATACCTGTATTGAGACTCCGAACACCACAAACGCCGCAAGGGTAAGGTACATCGGCGCGTTCTGCTTTATCACCGACGGGCGGAAGCCGTAAAGTATCGTCTTGAAATATCCGAGGTCGTCGCGCTCGGTTTTCGGCGCGTCCTCGACGATGAAAAATCCGAGAATGCCTATTATAAGCACGATAGCGCCGATGATTATGTATATCGCCGTCCAGCTTGAAGCTTTGTCGAGATCAAACCCCATAAACCCGCCGAAAACGACGAGAATGGCGAGAAGCGGCATCATCGAGTTCAGCCCTTCGGCTTTGCCGCGGTTCGTTTGGTCGGTGTTGTCGGTCAGCCACGCGTTGTACGCCGCGTCGTTTGCCGAGGAGCCGAAGAACGTCATTATGCAGTCGAGGATGATGACGATGGCAACGCCTATCGCCGCCGCGTTTGCCGTCGCGCCGAAGATGCCCGATATAACGTCGACTCTTACAAGCGCAAACGCGAGAATAGATACGCCCCACGCGATATACCCCGCGCACATAAATATTTTCCGCTTGCCTATTTTATCCGAAAGCGCGCCGATGAACACCGTTGTCAGCGTCGCGGCGACGGCGCTTGCCTGCACCATAAGCGCGATATTGTCGGCCGTCGCGTTAAACATCTTGTAGATGAACACGTTGAAGTACATATTCTCGACCACCCACGCGATCTGCCCCACAAGAGAGAAGATTATCAGCGCAAGGTAAAATTTCTTTTTGTTCATAACACCCTCCGTTCCCGCCGTAAAGGGCGGATATATCCGCGAATAATTATAATATATTTTTGCTTATAAATCAATAACAAAAAGAAAAAACGGCGGTATTTGCCGCCGCTTTATGTATTTCATTTTTTAACGCCGACAAACGCGGCCCGCCTGTGCGGACAGTCTGTTCGAGGACAGTATTTGCAGTTTTCGTAGTCCGTTTCCGTTTCAAAAAGGATGCCGCTGCCCGATTTTTGCGGCACCATAAGGTAACTTTCCTTAAGCGTTACCCCGATATTCTTTAATACCGACTCCTCGCCGCCGAGCATCATAAAAAGCTCCTTTTGTCCCGACAGCGGCCACGCCTTTTCAAGCGAGCCGGGATTCATCGACGAAAGGCGCGACGAGATCGAGTAACGCTGTTTTATCATTTCCTTGAATTTTACGGAAAACGCGAACAAATACGCCTTTTTTATCTCGTCGGCAAGGTACTGCCCAAAGGGGTCGCCGTCGTATTTTTCCGCCCACTCGTCAAGCTCCCGCCCGGCAGTTATCACATACGGAAAAGCGCGGGAAAGCCCGCCGAAATTTCTTTTCATCAGCGTTGATCGCACAAAGACTCCGGAAACTTTAACTATATCGCCCGAAATTTCAACGCCCGAAACGGCGTAAAGCGCCTTCGGACATGCCGAGCGTGCCGATTCGTTTATCATATCGGAAAGCTCCTCGTCAGCATCCGCCGAAAGCTTTTTTAGGCGCGATATCGCTGCGTTATCAAGCGGCGCGCCGTCGCGCACAACAAATAAATTTTCCGATATTTCCGTGTGTTCCATTTTTATTTACCTTCCGCCGCCTTTTTGGCAGATTTTTTGACTTGCTCGTGGAAAAAGTAATTTACAACGACGGGAAGCTCGCCGTGGCGCGCCGTTTTCGTGTCGTCATCGCGCAGGTATGTGAAGCCGTTTTCGGCCGTGTATTTTTTCAGCTTTTCGTCAAGCTCATGCCAGTACGTCATGTCGCCGAATGAGTAGATGTCGCGGTAGAGCGCGTCAAGCTCCGGGTGAAGCTCGTGGACGGTTTTCAGCACTCGCGGGCGGTAGTCGCCGCGAAGATTCAGGTTTTCAAGCCAGACGAGGTTGCACCTGTCCTTGGCGGCCTCGATAATCTCGATGGGATCGGTTATTTTTGGGAAGATCGGCGAAATAAAGCACGTCGTTTCAATTCCCGCGTCGTAAAATTGCTTCATCGCGTCAAGGCGGCGTGATATGCTTGCGGCGCGATCCATTGTGCGACGGAAATTTTCGTCAAGCGTGTTTATCGAAAACGAAACGCGCGCGTGGGGAAACGTCTTTATCAGATCGAGGTCGCGCAGCACAAGATCGGACTTTGTGGCGATACTGATCGAAATGCCCGAGCCTGAGAGCTGTTCAAGCAGCGCGCGCGTGCGCCCGTACTTTGCTTCGCACGGCTGATAGCAGTCAGTCACCGAGCCGAAAAACGCCTCGCGCCCGGCGTATTTTCCCGCGTTTTTGATAGGCTCCCAGTATTTGACGTCCACAAATTCGCCCCACGGCTCGTCGTGGTTAGTAAAGCGCTTCATAAACGACGCGTAGCAGTACTCGCAAGCGTGCGAGCAGCCGACGTACGGGTTTACCGAATAGTCCGCCACGGGAAGATTTGATTTTGTCATTATGCCTTTTGCGTTTATTTCTTTGATTTTCATTTTGCGCCGCCGCCTTTATTTTTTTATAATTATATCACGTTTTATCCCTGCGGTCAACACCTTCCGCCGACCTCGCGCGGTTGACATTTGCGTTTTGCTGTGCTAAAATGAAAAAAACGAAAAAACAGGGGTGTTTTATGGTAGAGGTCGTCGCCGCGCTGATAAAGGACGGCAATAAATTTATGATCTGCCGCCGTCCGCCGCACAAGGCGAGGGGGCTTTTGTGGGAGTTTGTCGGCGGGAAGGTGGAGCATGGCGAAACGAAAGAGCAGGCGCTTGTGCGCGAGTGCCGCGAGGAACTTTGCGTTACGGTAAAGGTCGGCGGCGTGTTTTGCGAGGTCGTACACAAGTACCCGGACATCACGGTGCATCTGACGCTTTTTTGTGCCGAGATCATTTCGGGAGTTCCAAAGCTATTGGAGCACGTCGATATTAAATGGATAACGCCGGATGAGATTTCAGGGTACGACTTTTGCCCCGCGGACAAAGAAATACTCGAAAAGATAAAAGGGGAGTGACAATATGTATTTTTTCTGCCAAACAAATAAAGACGCGCTGTCATACGCCGCGGGCGAGGAAATGACGTTTACCGTTTCTTTGCGCGAGGACGGTAAAACGGTGTTCCCGAGGGGAATAATAAAGTATAATTTCGAGTCTGACGACGGCGAGTCATCGAGCGGGGAAGCAAGCTCCTCGCGCCCGCTTGTTTTGAGCGCGCGATGCAAAGTCCCCGGTTTTGTTCGCTTGACGGCAAAGCTTTATGATGATGACGGAAAAGAGTACGACGGGTGCGGCGCGCTTGACGGGGGAGCGGGCGCCGACGTCAAAAGTATTCTGCCGGCAACGCCGCCGCCCGACGATTTTGAAAAATTCCGCGAGCAGCTGAAAAGCGAGGTCATGTCATATAAACCCGTGCTTAAAGAATCAAAAAAGCTCAAAAGCGCAAGAGAGGGATTTGACCTTTACGATATAAAGCTTTCGTGCTACGGCGGCGAGTGCGTTTCGGGGTATCTTACAATTCCCGTCGGGACGGGGAAGGTAAGATGCAAAGTCGGCTACAAGGGGTACGGCGTAACGTATCCCGAGCCTGAATACGAGGACGGGACGGCGTATCTGTTTACAAACGCGCACGGCTTTGAAAACGGGCGCGAGCCGGAGTATTACGCCGCGCTTGCAAACGGCAGGCTCAAAGACTACGGTATGAGCATAATCGAGAACGCACGCCCCGAAACGTCATACTTTTACGGGATGATAATCCGCGCCATCTCGGCGCTTGAATTTATGACGACGCTCGATCGCTGGGACGGCGAAACACTCATCTCTTACGGCGGCAGTCAGGGCGGGATGCAGGCGATGAACGCCGCGTCTTACGTCGAAAAATGCACTCTATGCGATATTTTCGTTCCGTGGATGTGCGATACGGCGGCAAAGAAGGTCGGCAGAATACGGTACGCCGCCCCCGAGTACGCGCCGGGACTTGAATACTTTGACGGCACAAAAGTCGCAAAATATATCAAATGCAAAACGGCCGTCCGCGCGGGACTCGGCGACTACACGTGTCAGCCCTCGGGCATTATGGCGATGTATAATATGCTGAACTGCGAAAAATCGATCAAATTCACGCAAAATATGATACACACCTCCGCCCAGCCCGAAGGACAGGATTATTACATGTGAAGAGGGATATTATGGGGGAAAATAATCGAATTTAATCATATCAGGAAATTATCTAGTCCCTTTTCTTCAATTGGAGAATCGGACGACCGAGAAATAACAACAACTGAATCTTCAAGCTATTTATGTACTTCTCCAGATTATTTATCTGAAGAAACAAAAAAATTATCATGCAAACTCATTTATTACATAAGCGACTTACATTTGGATGAACACATATTGGATGCTTTCACTGAAAACGCAACTGAAAGTCAAATAAAGTCACTTATCAAAAAAATTGTTTCATCTATGTTTTGTGGAGACTTTGAAAATGATGTTAAAAATTTTAATAATCCCGTGGTTTTATTTGGCGGAGACATTTCATCTGACTTTTCCATATCCGAGTTTTTTTATAAAGATTTTATTAATCAATGGAAAAAAATCGAAAGGAAATCATATAAAGAAAAACAACAATTAATCAAAGATCAATTAGATCAATCAAAAATCGAATTAGATAGATTGATTCAGGAATATAGTCATTGGGACGAAATAACTGAAGAATGGAAAAACAAAAAAGGAGCTTACTTAAAAAAACCTCTTGAAGATTATAAATCTTTGCCAAAAAAAATATTAAAAGCAATAAGTGAAAAACGGCATTTAGAAGCAAGTATTTCCGAAAAAAAGGGTTTAATATCAACATTGTCAATGACTTTGACTAAAAAAATGCCAACCGAACAAAACAAAATATTTGCTATACTTGGAAATCATGAATATTGGGATTTTGATAATTATGATGACTGTGTTTCTTCTTATTCAAAAATGTTTGAAGAGAACAAAATTGTTTTCTTAAACTCTGAAATCGCGAGAATTGACGCCCAAAATGGTTATGAAAAAAGTCAAATATATGAGAACAAATGCATTAACCGAAAATGGATAGGAGATTATTATTTTGTATTTTCCGATGTTATAATTGTTGGTGGGACTGGATTTGCTGCGCAAAACCATTTATTTAACGCGAAGCAAGGGCTTTATCGGAATTCAATTGATAATGAGCAAGAAAAGGAATTAGGCAAGAAGTGGAATAATGTATTTCAGAAAGCTTGCAAGATAGCAGAAGAACGCAATGCGACGCTTATTGTTTTAACACATAATCCGGTTTCTGATTGGTTGACAAAATATGAAAAACTAAAAAACATTGTTTTTATTAATGGACATACACACAGAAATGAGTTTTCCCGGGAAGAAAATGATGTTTTTATTCTTTCTGACGCTCAAGTTGGATATCATGGCAAAAATTTCATACTAAAAAAAGTTTTAGTTCACAAATCTTGTAATCCTTTTGTTGCAGATAAAGATGGATTTCGTGAAATCAGCATTGAAGAATATGCAGAGTTTAATTATTTTGTTGGTAAAAGCATCAGAATGAAAAGATTGCTTAAACAAATGAGCGAAGATGAAAGAAAACTCTATGTAATAAAGTATAACGATTACTATGGCTTTTTTGTTGTTTCATCGAATAGCGTCTATATTTGTAATGGTGGAGTTGCCAAAAAAATTGGGAAAAAAGGTGACATTGAAAGATATTACTCTATTTTTTCATCAATGATAAATAAGTATAAAGAAGTATTAATGCCATTGAGAATGACTCAAGAAAAAATATCCGAGTTTGTAAAAAAATTTGGAGGAAGCGGTAAAATCCACGGATCAATTATTGATATTGATTTTTATGACCATATAATGATAAATCCAATTGATAAATCAATTACTTTTTATTATTCCCCGACAATAGGGAAAATAATGCGATATCCAGATTTGATGTTATTGCTTCACGAGCGGTGCCCAAGTTTGGAGAAACAGTATTTGTTGCTCGGATCCAGTATGGAATTGCCTGAAACAAGAAACGAAATATTTCAAGTATATTTTGAGAAAATAAAGGTAAAAGACAGCGTTTATTCAATTTCACGTCGAGTTGATGTTTTGCAAAAAATATTTGATAGTCACATTTTAAGGGATTGGGATGAGAATATACTTAAAAATGAAATAAAAAATGACGCTCTGCAAATTGAATAATATTATGAAAGGGATAGGAGCGAAAATGAAGACGTATATTTTCGGCGATAAGCGCGCCGAGGCGGTTCTGGTCCAAGCTGTTGACGCGCACGACTTTTCGATGATCGAGCGGCAGACAGAGCTGATAAAAAGCATATCGGGAAGGGAAGATTTTGCCGTTGCCGCCGTGCTTGTCGATAGCTGGAACGACGATCTTTCGCCGTGGGCGGCGCCTGCGGTTTTCGGCAAAGACGGCTTTTCGGGCGGCGGCGAGCGCACGCTCAACTTCGTTTTAGGCGACGTTTTGCCTCGCTTTGACGGCAAGCGGCGATTTTATATCGGCGGGTATTCGCTCGCGGGGCTGTTTTCGCTTTGGGCGGCGAGCAAAACTTGCGTGTTTTCGGGCGTTGCGGCGGCGTCGGCGTCTGTGTGGTTCCCCGATTTTGTCGGATACATCGACAAAAACCCCATCCTCTCAAACCGCGTCTATCTCAGCCTTGGCGACAAGGAAGAAAAGACGAAAAATCCCACAATGGCGACAGTCGGCGACGCGATGAGAAGCATCTATGCAAAAATCAGTCGGCGCGCCGAGTGCGTGCTCGAGTGGAACGAGGGCAACCACTTCCGCGATCCCGAGCTTCGCACGGCGAAGGGGTTCTCGTGGCTTATAAAATAAAAAAGGGCTTTTCAAAAAGCCTTTTTTAATGCAAAAAATTGTTTTTTTACTTGATATAGTCGTTTTATCGTGATATAATTTAGAAAAAATATACAGCTTTATACAGGAGATAAAAACATGAAAAATTGGCTTTTGCCCGAAAGCGGGACTTATTTCAAAGCGAATATGCACTGCCACAGCGTCCTTTCCGACGGCTGCTATACGGTCGAGCAGCTCAAAGAAGTTTACAAACGCTACGGCTATTCGATAATCGCATTTACCGACCACAACGTGCTTATCGACCACTCCGACCTTAACGACGAAAACTTTATGGCGATAACGGGATATGAAATGGACGTAAACGACGTGCCGGGCGACAGGGCGTGGAATCACACCCCCTGCACCCATATCTGCTTTTATGCAAAGGATGCGCACAACACCGTCATGCCGTGCTTCAACCCGAAATATATAAACGACAACCACGCCGATCTTCGTTTAGCGCAGAAATATTCCGGCACTCCCGACTACGAAAGAAATTACAAAAACGTAAACGACATGATCGAAAAAACGTGCCGTGAGGGGTTCCTCGCCTGCTACAATCACCCGACGTGGTCGGAGCAGGACCTTGACGATTACCGCGATATAAAGGGCGTTTTCGCGATGGAAATATATAACCACTCGTGCGTCGTCGCCGGCTATCCGGAATACAACGATCACGCATACGACGAAATGCTCCGCCGCGGCAACAAAATATTCTGCATCGCGTCTGACGACAACCACGACCGCTACCCCGAGGATCATCCCCGCTGGGACAGCTGCGGCGGCTTTATAATGATAAAAGCCGAGAAGCTCGAATACGGCGCAATAATGAACGCCCTTGAACGCGGCGACTTCTACGCCTCGACCGGCCCCGAAATATACGAGCTTTGGACAGAGGGCGAGGAGGTGCATATAAAATGCTCGCCGGCGCTGAGAATAAGCTACACGACGTACGGACGGCATACAGTCGTCGCAACGGGCGAACACAGGGGAGAGAAGATCACCGAGGCGGTGCTTAAAGTATCCGGCCTTTACGACAGATACGGCAGAATAACGATAGACGACGGCGCGGGACACTTTGCGTGGACGCACGCGTACTTCGACTTTTGCAAAATGGAAAACGGCAGATACGATCCCCAGCCGTTCAGAAAATAATACCCGGAGAAATTTATGAAAAGAAGATGGACGGAGGAAGAAGCGTGGGCATGGCAGAAAAAGGTCGGCTGGCTTCGCGGATGCAACTTCATCGGCAGTGACTGCGCAAACCGCATCGATATGTGGCAAAGCTACAAAAACGAAGAGCGTATGCAAACGGCGGAGCGGGAGCTTGCCCTGTGCCGCGATGTCGGGTTCAACACTGTAAGGATGATCGTCGAGTTCGACGTATGGCTTTTGGAGCACGACAGCTTTATGGAAATATTTGAAAAGTACGTCGCCCTTTGCGACAAATACGGTCAAAAGGTCATGGTCGTGCTTGCAAATGAGGCGCAGCTTTGCCGCGGAGACAGGTACGTGCCGAAGGCGCTTGGCGAGCAGGTTTATTCCATCGGACACCATCAGGGGCGCTTTCCGCTGACTCCGGAGCAAAAGGCGCTGACGCCGTACCACGAGCTTGAAAGGGAAGAAACGCGGGAGGACTATCTCACAATGGTGCGCGAGATCGTCGGCAAATACCGCGCCGACGAGCGCATCGTGTGCTGGAACGTGTATAACGAGCCGGGAATATCAGTCGGCGCCGAGCGGTCGCTTCCGCTTATCGAGCTGATGTTCAAAACGGTGCGCGAGCAAGATCCCATCCAGCCGCTTGCGTCTGATATGTGGTATTGGGGCAGCCTTGATGCGCTCCGCCCCTTCGACAAGCTCGGCTCCGAGCTTTCCGACGTCATTTCCTGGCACTGCTATAAGCCGCTTGATCAGTTCGCGCTCGACTATAAAAAGCTTAAACGCTTCAACCGCCCGATACTCCTTACCGAGTGGCTTCACAGGATCAACCGCCAGAAAGTTCAGGAAATATACCCGCTTTTGTACCTTGAAAACATCAACTGCTGGTGCTGGGGATTTGTCGCCGGAAAAACGCAGACGTATGAGCCGTGGGACTCGATGTGGGAGCAGTACGACAAAAACAACGGCGACGTCGACTACGACTTCACCCTCTGGCAGCACGACCTGTACCGCCCAAGCCTTCGCCCGTACGATCCGAGCGAGATCAAGCTTATAAAGAAATTCAATGAAGCAGCTTCATCCGAAGAGAGATAACTTCGCAAAAAATCGGAGGTCAAAATGATAGAATTTGAACACGTACTGCCGTCAATGAACATCGACGGAAAGAAAAACGGAACGTACAACAACTACGAAATGGTGCTGCCGTGTATGCTTGCGAGCGACAGCGCGAAGACGGGGCTGTTTTTGCATCTGCTTCACAACACCGTCGCCGACGAGCGCCGCCTGCTGTTTATCGACGGGCGGGTCATCCCGTGCTGTCATAACTGGATGCGCGATCACGTTCATATGATGAAGGCGTTCAGGCACTGGGAATACGATCTGAAATCGTATCTTGACTTTATCATCGAAAAGCAGACGGACGAGGGGTATTTTTTCGAGCTTGTAAAACAGCTTGACGACTTGCATTGGACGTTTGTGGATGAGGATTGCCGCAAGCTTTTCCCCGATGACGGCGTGGCGCTTGTGCGTCTTGAACTTGAAGCCGATATCGAATACCTTGTCGTTGAGGGCGTGTGGCAATACTACCGCGCGACAGGCGATTTCGAGTGGGTGAAGAGCGTACTTCCTCGGCTTGAGAAAGCGATAAACTATATGACCTCGTCGAAAAAACGCTGGAACGCCGAATACGGCCTTGTCGTGCGCCCGTTTACGATAGACACGTGGGATTTTACAAACGATCCCGCGTCGCAGACTGACCGCCGCATCCACGAAAACCAGCCGATGTGCGCCATGCACGGCGATAACTCCGGCGTGTTCGAGGCGATGAACATACTCGCGTTTTTCAATGATAAGCTCGGTGAGCATGAAAAGGCGGACGAATGGAGAAGCCGCGCCGAAGAGCTGAAAAAGAACATGATAAAACACCTGTGGAACGGAAGATTTTTCATTCATCAGCTGCACATAAACCATAAGGGCATCGACGATAAGGAAAACGAGCGCCTCTCGCTCTCAAACGGCTATGACATAAACCGCGGCGTGACAGACTTTGAGCAGTCGCGCGCCATCATCGAAGAATATATGGCGCGCCGCAAAACGACAAGCGCGTTTGCCGAGTGGTTCAGCATCGATCCGCCGTATGATAATTTCAAAGGGCTTGCGCCCGGAAAATACGTCAACGGCTCAATATCGCCGTTCACGGCGGGGGAGATCGCGCTTGCGGCTTTTCGCAACGGATACGAGGAATACGGTTGGGACATCATTTCCCGCTTTATCGAAATATCGGAAAGGGACGGCGGCATAGCGTTCTTGTACTTCCCGGGAGACGGAGCGCCGCAAAACGGCTCCGGCCCGAGCGGGTGGGGCGCGGCGGCGCTTCTCAATGCCGTTGACGAAGGACTTTGCGGCGTATACGACAAGGATTGCCTTTACCGCGAGATCGACTTTTCGCCGCGCTTTGTCGTGTGTCCGCACAAGGAGCTTCGCTACATCACGGGATACGAGGCGGCGCACAAATTCGTCGACGTAAGGTATATCATAAAGGACGAGGGTATGCGCTATGACGTCATATCCGAGGCTGAAAAGATAAACTTCCACATCCTTTTGCCAAACGGCAAAGCCTGCCGCGAACTGTACGTCGACGGGCGCAAAACGGAATTTAAGCTAAGCCGCGTCGGAAATTCGCAATACGTCGATTTTTCATACGAGCCGCACGGCAAGGTTAAAGTTGAGATCGGGTTCTGATATTTATTTTTCAAATAAACTTGATTTTTTGCGAAAAAAAGCATATATGATATACGTATGCTCAAACGGGTAGAAAATCAATTCAAGACGGTATTCTTGCAAAAGCGAAGAGAATGCTTGGTTAATTCAACAAAAAAAGCCGCGCAAGCGGCTTTTTTGTTTTACAGAAGTTTCTTTATTTCTTTTATGTAGCTTGAATCGCTGCCGCAGCAGCCGCCGATGTAGCTTACGTATTCGAGCGCCGGCTCAATGTCCTTGGCAAATTGCTCCGCGCTGTACGCCGTCGTTGTCGTTCCGTCGGAACTGAGTATCGGCTTGCCGGCGTTGGGCTTGAATATGATGGGCAGATCGGTATTTTCGGCAAATTCCTTGATTATGGGAAGGGCAAGGTCAGGTCCGAGCGAGCAATTAAGTCCTATCGCGTCGATGCCGAGCGGAACAAGCGTGTCTATAGTGTCCTTGACTGAGTTGCCGAACATCGTTTTACCTATTTTTTCAAACGTCATGCAGCAGAAAACGGGAAGCCCGTAAGTCTTTGCGACTTCAGCCGCGATCTTCATCATCGCAAGGTCCATAAACGTCTGGATCATTATCATGTCGCACCCGGCTTCAACGCCCGCCTTTATCATCTCGTCGTAGATGCGGCGGCACTCGTCCTCTTCAAGATCGCCGTAAGGTTCGAGTATTTCGGTAAGCGGTCCTACCGAAAGGCACGTTTTGATCCCCGTCCCCGCCGTGACTTTTTTTGTAATTTCAACGCCCGCTTTCACGACC
>JAFSMU010000023.1 GCA_017447775.1 Clostridia bacterium
GAGACTCCAAAAAATGAAAACACAAAGAAGACGCGGCTTTACCGTTGTTGAGCTTGTAGTCGTCATCGCGATTATCGCTGTTCTCGCGGCAGTGCTCATCCCGACGTTCACAAGCATCATCAAAAAAGCCAATGATTCTGCTTATTTGCAGGAGAGAACAAATCAGCAGATAGCTGACCTTGCAGAAAAAGTTGAAAAAATCAATTACTTCACATGGGAAGACTTCGAGAAAAAGCTTGCCGAAGAGCTTGCGAAAGTTGGCTCAACAGATACCGAAGCTATTCAGAAAGCTGTAGACGCCGCTATTGCAAAATACTCTGACAGCAGTCAAACAGGCAATACAGGCCTTACGGAAACACAGGTTAAAAAGATAGTTGAAGAAGCTATGAAAGGCCAGCTCACAACCGCGCAGGTTGAAGCAATTGTAAGACAGGTTCTTTCCGGAACAACAGTTAGCGAAGAAACAATAAGAACTATCGTTAATAACGCCGTTAAGGGAATGTCCACAACAGGCGTTACAAAAGCGCAGGTTGCAGATGCTGTCAAAGCTGCCATTTCCGGCACTATTGCAGTAAATGGCGAACAGCTTGAAGCCGCTGTAAAAAAAGCACTTGAAGCATTCGGTGTAAGCACGATCACAGATCAGCAAGTTGAAGATATTGTAAGCAACCTTAAAAACGTTATAATGATCAATGACGAGCCGGGATTCAGCGCGGCAACAGATACGGGTTCGTACGCAATTAATGAAGACGACGCTAATAAGGTATATTATCTTGTAACAGAGGTTGCACTCGAATCGTTTACAATCACAGGTTCAACAGACGAGACAACAATTATAATCGACGCTCCTAACATAAAAGACGTAACGATTGAAGGAAATGCGAAGGTTCTCCGCGTTCTCAGAACTGCTGATGAATCAACGCATATTAAAGGCACAGTTACAACTCTTGAAGTTAACAGCGGACGTGTTGTAATTGAAGCCGGCGCAACAGTTGGCACTATCAAAGCCGCTCCTGCAAAACAGGCTACCGTAACAATCGTTCTTGAGAACGGATCAAAAGTTACCGATCTTAATTCCGAGTTCCAGTACTACGCAGGAACAAACGACTATATTAAAATAATTGATAATGGCGCAACGGTTGGAAACTCTTTCATCACATCGTCGAGCGCTGTAACAACAAGCACAACAACAAACGTAGTGCTTTCCGGCTCGGCATTTGTTGACACAACAACAGACACACTTAAAGTTAAAAACGAATCCGGTGTGGACGCGCAAATTAAAGTTATAGATGCGGAAAATAACGAAACAACATATACAACAAATGGTCAATCCAGCAATCTCACTCTCTTTGCAGGCGGTAGTGGCACAGAGGCTGACCCATGGATTGTAACAAATGCAGATCAAATTAGAAATATCGGAAATCACAGCACCGATTCTGAAAACCATTATTGGAAAGTAAAAGATGGAATTACAGAAATAGATTGTAATAACTGGGTTAGTGTAGATATTAAAGGTAGTTTTGATGGAAATAATGTCACATTTAATAATTTAAGTGCTACATTATTTGGTACAGTTAGCAGTCAAACTGGAAAAGAAAACACAATTAAAAACTTTACTGTAAATGCGCAAGTAATTCTTGATGACTGGAATTCCGTAGTTGTTTACTATAATGCAGCTAAAAATACAACTTATGAAAATATTACTGTCCATGGTTATTTGGAAGGAGCAACTGGTGTAGCTACTTATATTCAATTTGGTTCTACTAATGCTGTAATTAACTTTAAAAACTGTGAAAGCGACTTGACTATTGTCGCGACTTCAGGATGTGCTTGTGGATTCATTGCTCATCCATATGGAGCAACAAGTGTTAATCTTATCAATTCTCATTATAATGGAAGCATGTCGACTGTATATGACTCACATAATAATAATTGTTATGTCAACGGAAACTACTTTACAGGTGTAACATTTGATGAAGCATCACAACGTTCAGATGTCCAATGGGATGGAGGCTATAATGGCCATTACCATTATTTAGCAGAAGGAAAAACAAGTAATTTAACAACAAAAACCGGAACTTTACCAGAGAATATCGGGGATGTAATTGTAACAACTGCTGAAGCAGGTGCAAGTAGAGCCATAATTTCTATAATTATTTCACCAAATGATGTAAATGAAACAGGATGCTATACACAAACATTTATAACTGAGGCAGCCATTAAAAATGGTTCATTCTCGTCTGATGATATTAAGTACTTTAATGTAAGAGTTAATCCTGATGGTATAACTGAAAGTGGTATTCATGGAAACAATTTTGACATTGTTGGTGATAGATGGGGTCATACTTTAGGAGGAAATACATTTGTAAAAGTAACTCAATATGATACTTTGGGAAATGTCATCTGTGTTACAACCTATAATTTTAATGACGCAGATTAATATTCGTACGAACGTTCCCAGAATAGGAAAAAATCGTTAAACAATCAAATCACACTTCACAGGGTAAAATAACAAAAGCGCTCTCATCCGCTACGCGCATACCTATATAACCTACAAAAACCCCGCATACGCGGGGTTTTTCTTTTTTGCTCCGCGGTGTCGGCACGGCGCGTTTGGCGCAAAATGAACAGGCTCGGCTTGCGCCGCGGCGTATTCCCGCGCTCCCCTCTGCCTGCGCTTCCCTTAGCCTCACCCGCCCCGCCAAAACGCCTCGGTTTGCGCCGCCCGAACATAGCGCCGCGGTTGCGCGCAAACCAACGCCCCGCCGCACGAAAACCCGCGCCGCACAGCATAACAAAAGCCCCGCACCGCGGGGCTTTGCTTTGATGGGGATTTGCGATAATGATAGGGGTTACTTACACAAGATTGAATAGCGTTCAGCAAGGTAACTTATATAATCCCATGTAATCATCCCTTTGCCTATCGCAACGCCAAGATACTGACCGTTAAATGCGTTAAACATCTCTTCTGTAATCATGCCGCCAAAGTCGTCAAGAGTAAGCAAGCCGTATGTTTCAATGTCTTTTTGCATCTTATCAGCGTTTATTGACATCGTTTCCGCATTCACCTCAAAGATGTTGAACAAACCGCTGATTCCGCCGGGCATAGAGAGCATTCCGTCAACGAAATAGCAAAGATGTCCGACTGTAACAGGGCTCCATGCCGTTGTTATTTCGGTTTCGATTGAAACGTCGACCAGTGTTACTTTTTCGAGCGCGGCGCCGTTTTGCTTTGCAAACGCGTGACCTATGTACTGCGAAGCGTTCTCGTCGAGGTAAACATACTTGTTCAGATCATAATCCCAAAATCCGTGTTCGGAAATGACTTTTACTTCTGTGCCATCCGAGAAACGAAGCTTGATCACTTCGTATTCCGTTTCGGGATCGCTGTCGATGAACATGATCGGCGCGGAGTCAAATTTGCCTGT
Source organism: Clostridia bacterium (assembly GCA_017447775.1). Taxonomy (GTDB): domain Bacteria; phylum Bacillota; class Clostridia; order Oscillospirales; family CAG-272; genus RGIG6816. The sequence continues at coordinate 3,429 of JAFSMU010000023.1, forward strand.
TTCAAGGTTCCAGACAAGGAGCATTTCATCGCCGGTGAGCGTTTCGACAGGTACCTGCGTGCCGTCTGCAAGGGTGATAAGCGTGCCGGGAGCGAGGCAACCGTCGCCACCGCTAAACGTGGTTGTTAATTCCCCATCCAATAATTTACTATGATTATACAACGTGTCTCCACTAGCCGGTTTATTGCAGTTAAATGTTTTTGAAAAATTCGCTAATGTATGCCCGCAATTATCTGAAAACGTATATGTAATGGTTGTAGTCCTATTACCAGTATTTTTACTAACAAGATCTTGTGAAGAAGCTGTAACATATAATTTCCCGCTTGCATTTACCCAAATGTTTGTTTTTCCATCTTTAATTGCTGTTGAAGTCAATTGTAATTTATAGTCTTCTCCTGTTATAGTCAATGAATTATTTGTCGTTTTTGCACTTGCCAGCACAGACGTAAAATTCAGTTCAACCACTTTATTTTGAGATGTGCTCCAATATTGTATTATCAAACCATCAAGGGGAGCCGCTGCCATTGTCCAGTCAGAACTTGTAGAATTGCTTGCAGTAACTTTATAATAAGAGCCTGAAGGATCTGAAGTTTTTTCCGGTGCCGGCAATTCGGCAATATCAGCGACAAGCGCAAGAGAAATTGTATATGTCTTTGATTCTCCCGTTGTCTTACTTCCGTTTGTATTGAAAGATTGATCAGAAGTAATTGTAACCGTGTATCTGCTCGTTCCGGCAGAACTAAGAACGATGTTTCCAGCAACAGTATTGTTTGATGAATCTTTAACAGTATACGTTGCGTTTTCGCCCAGCAATTTAGCCGAAAGATTTGAGAAACTAAATGTATATGAACTTCCCGCACTAAGTTTTGCAGTAAACGTATAATCAAATGCAGAATTTCTTACAAATGTTTTCACATCTTCCTCTATATCGCTGTAAACAAGATGCGGTAAAGAGCGACCTTGTCTGTTCGGCGCATATTCATAAGAGGAATCTTTAAGTTCCACGGTTTGAGAATTTGCTCCGGGGGCATAAACTGCACCAGAAACGCCGGTAATTGAAATATTGTTTTCAATGTATCCGTGATTTGAGCGATATTCATTTATATTTCTATTCGCACTATTCAAATAAATGATGCCCACATTGACATAGTTAGTTCCGTTTTTTTCAGTTATATAATTTGTATTTGATAAAGCAGCATTTACAAACCGACTTGCAACCTTTGATGATGTTATCTCATCACCATCTTCTTCGCAAACCCAGTTGTACTGATTAAGATACCCCGAAATATTAAGTGTTGGGTTAGAAGAAACAGTAACGCCGCTATCAGGCGTTGGGCCTAATAAAATACCAAGTCCCATAACTATTTTCGGATTATTATTGAAATCATATATCGTTCTTTTATACTGAATAGTTGTAACATCATTTAGGCTCAATGTGCCTTCCGATGAGCCGAAATGAATATTCGAGAGTGCGCCATTGGATAATACACAATTATCCAATGTTAGTTCTCCCTCCGCAAGAATATTATTTCTCGCTCCGGAAATAAACGAATTCGATATTGTTGATGTCCCGGATGATTTAACAGCAGAGTATTGATAAGCGTAATACTTTTTTGTTCCATCTGTTCTGCTATTGTTTCCACTCTCCGTTACATATTCCAAGCCTGATGCATTATATAAATATGCTTTGGCGAATAATGGACATATTATTTTTACATTATCAAGAGTGCCATTATCGATTTTAACGTATCCATCACCCATGCCTCCGCTGTTGAGATACTCGCCAATACCACTGAATGTTATACTAAACCCATTGCCATAAAAAGCGTAATTGTTTGAAATGATAATTTCTGTAGTACTCACATCATTCAGAAGCACAACGTTATTGCTCGTCGCGTTCATTGCGCTCGTGGCGTTCATAGCGTCCACGACTTCGAGGTAAAGATCGACACTGCTATTTGCCGTTACCCTCACCACGCCCGTGTCGTAGAATGTTATATTCCCATTGCTATATGAGCCCGAAGCACCCGTGACAGTTGTAATGTCTACATTTGTTACAGTGCCTTCAAACAGCGACGAAACAGCTACCGCATTCTGATTTCCCACGCGGTAGAGGTATTTATCGGTATTCGGGAATTTAACTCCAACGGTAAGCTGTGGTATTTCTTGATAAGTAGAATACTCGCAGCGCGAGCAAGTATCATAAGCATTCCAGCCCGCAGCGTTATAAGTTGCCGCTTGCGCCTCATGATGAACGATGTCATGCCCAAGAGGATCGGTATAATTGTCCACATGGTTTTCGCCGCAACGAGAGCATGAATATGTAGTGTATCCGGCTTCCTCGCATTTCGGTTCGGTTACAACGCCGTTTATCCAGTCATGCCCCAAAGCCTCTTTGACAGAAGTTGTATTTTCGTTCGAATATAGAACATTATTGAAGTATATATTTGCCGTGTAATACGTTCTGCCGTCCGTTGTGCAACCGGGGTTGACGACAGTCGGACCGATGACCGTATTATTTGTGCCTTTCGGAGCGATGACGGAAACCGTGCTGCCGCATTCGCAAGTAAACGTGGCGACGGCGGTAAATTCATTTTCGGCATCACCACTCCAAGACCAAGAAGGCGTTTCGCTCCAAGAATGTGTATGGGAAACTTCTGTTCCATCGTTGTTTTCGTATTTATATTCGCCGCATATCGTGCAGACCATAATGGAGCTGCCCGAAACGGTTACGAAGTTATGATCGTGCGTCGCCGTCTCGGCGTATCTCTCTTCCTCGCCGACGCCGGTGATATACAGATCGTCGCCATCATTGCCGACGTCCGTCGTGTTTGTGTATGTGGGCGGGGTGGCGAATGTGGCTTTGAGGTTGTTATTTGTATCTGCGACAAAGCTTATCGTTTTTGCGCCCGGTTTGCCGTTTATGGTAACGGTGTTTTGCGTGTTTGTGTTTTTTACTGTTCCCTGAACGGAGCCGGATTCAAGATCGACTATAACGCTCCCTTTGCTTGCGCTCGCGTCGATAACGACGACAATTGAGCCGCCCTCGGCGACGTAGTGGCCGCCGGTGATCGTGGCTTTAAGCGCGCCGCCGTATTCGTGATAAGAAAGCGTGCCGCAGTTGATCGTCTGGTCGCCGGAGTCGCCGAAATGGGCGATAGTGCTGTTTGTCGTGTCGGAAACGAAAAGGTCTGTGCCGGTGTTGTTTGTGCGAAGGATAATATTGCGGGTGGAACCCGTTTCCGTGTACTCATACTTAACACTTTCTATCCCGTAGTTTTCGCCCACGTCAAAGCCGACGGAAACCGAAACGCTTCCCGTCTTGTTATTCCCGTCAAGGTAGATGGAGTAAGTTTGCTCCGTGGGAACGGGAACTTCGTCGTAGAATACGAAATACGCGACCTTATCCGTTACGTCGCCCGTCTGTTCTCCCTCGGGAGACGGAAAAATGAATTTATCGTTTTCGTTTACGCCGTCACCCTTTTTGATAATGACAAAGCGGTCATTCACGCTGTCCCACGCTACGAAGTTATCACCGCCAGAGCCGATAGAACGAACCTGCTCGACCGCAAATCCGTTGGCTTTTGCGGCGGCAAGCGCATCGTGCATGGAATTATGATGCACGGCGTCGATCTTTATTGCAGTATTCAGATTTCTTACCGTTTGAATATCCGTCGACTCGCTCGCCTTCTTCACGATGGAAGAGAACGTCGGTATAAGCACCGCCGCCAAAATGGCGATAACCGCGATGATGATAACAAGTTCAACAACGGTAAATCCATTTTTCCTTTTTATTTTCATTTTTGAAGTCTCCTTGTGAGAAATGTTGCTTTATTTTTCGATAAAAGCAACGTTGTCGGAAGATACGTCACCCATCGTGTATGAGTAAGAACCGCATTCGATTCTCTGTGCGCCGTCAGGTGAGTATATGCAAAGTTTAACAGTTATAGTTGTGCCGGCGTTTGCGCTGTGCATATTTGCAAAGCCGCATTCAAAGCTCTGAACGTATGCAAGGATCTGCAAATAGTTCTGGCTCCATTCGCCGTCTTTGTTGTTGAATATCGATGCGCCCGTTTCCATAAGTTTTACGGATTCGCCCGCGTCAAGCTGATACGGCAGGCCGAATCCCGTCCATGCGCCGTCGTCCCACGCGTTGTATGCGCCCGCAAGAACTACCGTTCCCGCGTCTACCGTTCTGTCAAATGAAACTTCCCAGTCGACCTTCCAGTCGAGGTAGTCCGCCTTGTCGGCGAACATAGTTCTTATCGTCTGTGCAGCCGTTGCCGAACCGTTTTCTTCAAGATATACGCAAGCCGCCTCAACAGCTTCCGGCGTGATCTGATTTACAACGCTGAATACCGGCGTGCCGTCAGCGTATTTAGCGTTTGCAAGAAGTTTGACCGCGGCGTATTCCTCGTCGCTCATGCCCGAGAATACGAATGCTTTATCAAGCCATGCGTCAGGCGTGTACATAGCGTTTTCGCCAAGCGTTTTGCCCGAGAAGAAAGATCTGAGATCCCAGATGTTGTGAACGACAGCTCTGTCGGCTCCCGTTACGTATGCTTTGACTTTGACAGACGCGTTTATCTCTTTTTCTTTGTTGTCGGCGCTGTCGCCCGATTCTTCAACTACGTCGCCGAGCGTCTGCTCTGTCGTTTTTTCGTCAACTGCGTTGCCGTTTTTGTCAGTTACGGTGAATTCTCTCGTTTCCTCGTTGAACTCGACCTTGACCTCGCTGCCGTCGACAGTCTTTGTAACGACGATGATGTTGCCATCTTCATCTCTTCCCGCGTAGTTGTTGGCTATCTGGAAAGCGACGTCCTTGATGTCGTCGTTGGCTTCGGATTTGTCGACCCAAATAAGATTTTCGCCGTCGACCTTCGCGATCTTGATCTGCTCGTAAATACCCTGCTTGAACAGGTAAATCACCTCTGTTTCGCCGTTTACGGTGATAGTGCAGACCTTTGTGCCGTCCTCTTCGTTGATCTCGACTTTATCTCTGGAATAAAACTCCGGTATCGGAGCGCCCTCTACTATGATAACGTCGATCTCATTGAACGTATCGGCGCCCGTTGCGTCTGTGTTTCCGCTCTTTTCAAAGTGGATAGCTTTAACATTCGATGATTTTGCAAGCTCGATCTTGCCCTTTGAAACGGTTATGAAAGTAACCTCGCCGTACTCGTGGTAAGAATTCGGAGCGACGTCGATGACCGTCACGCGCGATGACGTGCCGTAGTGCTTAACAACGTCCTTCGGGCCGTTGATGACAAGCTCTTCGCCGTTTGTTCTGATTATTACGCTTCTTTCGTTTGTATTTGTGTATTCAACGGTGACAATGCACTGGTTTTTGCCGGAGTCAAGCCCCTTGTCAGTCTTTACGTTTGTCAGGCTGTCGTTCTGAACGAGATATGCCGAGAAACGCGAATTTGCACCGCCAAGGTCGAGCGCGCCGTCTTTGACGTTCATTTCGCTTGTCTGATAAATTTTGAAATATGCAACGTCGGATGGCGTTGTTTTGGGTTTGTATTCGGGGATGTAAACTATCTTGTTCTTCTTTGCGTCAAGGTAGCAGAAAAGGTCGTTGTCGGAATCCCAAAGGATCTCGTTTTCGTCGGACGATACGTTGATCCTTTCAAGTATGTAGCCCGCCTGTTCAACGCAGTCGAGCGCGTCCTGCATCGTTTCGTGCTTTACCCCGCTCTTTTCGATCGCCGCGTTGAGATTCTTGACAAGCAGCGTATCTGTGTTGAGCTTTGAGCTGTTAAGGTAGTTTATGAGCATGGGTATTCCGAGCGCAAGCAGAAGAAGCACAAGGATGATGATTACTACTGTTTCGATCACAACAACTTTTTTGTTGTTTTTCTTTTCCGGGTTTTTCTTTTCAACCGGTTTTGCGTTTTCGTTCATTTACGAAATCTCCTCTCGATAAATAAATTGATTTTGGCAAGAAAAGCGCTGAAATCAATTCAAAAGTCGCCCGAGTTCGAGGTATGTATTCTTGCGATCGGCAAGGAATACGCCGTCGCCATTTTCAAATATTATCTTTTTTGTGTGAACGGCGTCTTTGTGTTTGCCGTTTTCTTTGACGATGCGGTAAACGCGGTACGCGGCGAGGGCGGCGATGACCGAAACGACAACCGTCACAAGCAGTGACGTTATGACCGATCCGACGGTCAGCGTCTTGAACGCCGCAAGCGACGCCGTCAGCCAATCTACCTGCGTCAGTATGAACGCCTCAAACTTCGTGTCAGCATAATAAACGCTGCCAAGGTTCTGCCGCAATACGTCGGATACTATATACGTCGAGGCGTAAATAAACGAAACGGCAAAAAGGGCGCCGAACAGCACCGAAACGGCGCGCATTTTATTCTTGTTGAAAAATCTTATAACGTAAGCGCAAGAAACGACCGACATTATAAGCAGCGCCGACACTTTGAGCAGCTCCATATTCACACCTCCTTTTCGCAAATATCACATAATCAATATTATGTTGTAAATGCTGATTTTACCAGCACTATATATTTATTTGATTAATTGTATCATATATTTTCCGAAAAGTCAAGAGCGAGGCAAATAAAATCGATTGCAAAAATATGTATTTTCGACCTGTTTTGCATAGATATGGCAAAACGGGTTTTTGTGCTGCCGTTTTTTGGATTTTTTTAGTTGCCACTTTCGATTTATCGCCGTTTACAACATAATATTGATTACGTTGTATCGCCGTTCACGCGGTGATTTTTTTACATTATCAGGTGCATATTTTCCATACGGCGACGATGCTCTGTGCCGGTTGAGATAATGTAAATTCTTGTGGTGTTTATGCTTGCGTGGCCGAGGATGTCGGCAAGTTTTGCGATATCCTTGTCTATCCCGTAAAACACCCTTGCAAAAAGGTGGCGAAGATTGTGCGGGAACACTTTCGTCGGGCTGACGCAAGCGTCGGCGCATAGCTTCTTCATCTCGCGCCAGATGTTGGAACGGTTGACGGGCTTTCCCGTGCGAGTTATAAAAATACACCCGGATTTTATATTTTGCTCCGCCGCGTAGCGGAGCAATTTCTTTTGAAGGTCGCGTACCAAAAACACGTCGCGCGTCTTTCCCTTGCATCTGACGCTCGCAACCCCGCGCCGCACGGCGTCGCAGGTGATATATTCAAGCTCGCTTACCCTTATCCCCGTGCCGCATATAGTCTGTAAAATCAGCAATAGCCTATTGTTTTTCGCGTTTTCCGCCGCTTTGCAAAGACGAATGAATTCGGATTTTGTAAGCTCTTTTTCCTCCGGGCGATAGATTTCCTTTTGAATTTTGATCGGCTTCACTTTGAGGTCATCCCTGCCGACAAACGAAAAAAAGCTGCAAAGCGACGCTATCATCGAGTTAATGCTCCGCGCGGCAAAGCCGCTTTCGATAAGCGTTTTTTTGTATAAAATTACATCATCCTTTGTGATGTCATCTCCGCCGCACCGGCTGAGAAACGCACGGACGTCACGCGAATATTTGTCGATCGTCGCGCGACTTTTTTCATTTTGTTCAAGATGCTTTTCAAACTTTATAACGGCTTTTTCGGTGATCGTTTTTTTCATATTCTTCCCTCCGTATGTTGATACGTATATTTTAACCGAAAAAACGCCGCGGCATATAAATTAAATAATATTTTCGTTCAATTGTATTGTTTTTGATCTGAAAATGTGATATACTTGTTTCGTTCTGATAAATCAAGACACCGAGGAGGATACACAATTGAGAACAGTAAAAACACTTATCGCCGCTTTAATGACGGTTGCAATACTTGTAACCGCCGCGTCGTGCATGGGAGGCACCGGCAATATCGACGCCGACAGCATAACGGAGGGAAACGTGCCCGTTATATCGCTTATGTCGTATAAAAAAGGCGATGAAAAAGTCGTCGATCCGTCAAAAGAAGAGCCTTATTCAATGCCGCTTTGCTTTATCAAAGGCGAGGAATACATTCCGTATTCCACACTTGAAAGCCTGCTTCAACTCTTTTATTCGACGATCAGCTACGGCAACAAAACAAACGAATATCTCGACAAGGACGGCATCGTTTCATTTGAGCTGAAAAATGAAAAAGGCAAATACGCCATTGAGATCGACACAAACAAAAAGACGATAACGACAAAGGGCGCGATGTCCGATCTTGACAATGAAGACACCGAAAAAATGCCCGATTTTTACGAGGCGAGGTTCACATTCGAAAAAAGCTCAAACAAGGATCTCACGCGCACCATATCATACGACGAGTATTCGTTCAAGTCTTTTACAAAGAACGGAAAAACGTACCTTCCCCTTGCCCTGCTTGATCTTCTCGTAACGGAAAATCAAGGTATGCAAGTCTTTTACAACTATACAGGCGTTTACGTTTACGACTCGTCGCTTGACGCCGAGGACGCGCTTGACAAGCAGAAGTTCATATACAACGGCAAAGAAACGACCGTTTTTGAGCAGATGAGCGAAAAAACATCGGGAAAAGCCATGCCCGAGTATCTTATAAAGTACAACTACGATTATCTGATGTTCTTTATGAACAACTATTACGGACTGAAATACGCGCTTGAAATAAAGGATATGAAGTCGTATCTTTCGCAGTTCGGTTACTTTGACGGTCTGTTGTCAGATGACGGGGCGACAAGAGCGACGGCGCTCAAAAAGCTTATTTTGCGCCTTGACGACGGTCACACTGTGTTTTTAAGGGATGCAAAAGCGTGGGGCGAGGATTCGACGGATGCGAAGATCCCGCAGTCGATGGCGTCTGACAGAGAAACGCTTTCAAATTCACTGAAACTTGCGCGGAGCGACGTTTTCAAAAGCGCGGGCATCGACGAAAAACAGCCGCTTTACTCAACTGACAAAAAGGTCGCGTTCATCACGTTTGACGAGTTCAAAGAAGCGCCTTCCCTTTTCGATCAAAACGGAGATCCGCTGTCCGACGAGGAGCTTGCGTCGTCCGATACTTACGTATATTTCAAACGTGCGCTGCAATCGGTAAAGGCGCAAGGTACGGCTGACACCGTTATAATAGACTTTTCGGTAAATGCGGGCGGCAATTCGCTTCTTCTCGGCAAGATGCTGGCGCTGATTTCAAAGGATAACGTCGGCAGATACTATTTCTATGATACAACGACGGAAACGCTGTCGTCGATGACGATAAGCGTTGATACAAACCACGACGGCGTGTGCGATGAAAAAGACGTATTCGGCAACGATTTCAGCTTCTACATCCTCACAAGCCCCGTTGCGTTCTCCTGCGGCACGGCGTTCCCGTTCTACTGCTCGCTTACAAAAACGGCGTCTGTTATCGGTTCAAACCCCGGCGGCGGCGAGTGCGTGATATCGAAAGTGACGCTTCCAAACGGGCAGTCGTTCACGTATTCAACGCAGACAAGAGTGTCGTGGATAGATGACAGAGGCAACCTTTATTTTGACGAGGAAGGTTCGACTGTTGAAAAGGCGATACCATACGGTCTTTACTACAACGTCGACGCGCTCCAGATCGCGATAAATACGCCGGACGAAGAATAAAAACGCGCAAAAAAAGCGTATCGGATGACCGATACGCTTTTTTTATTTGATCTTTTTGTGGACCGTAAGCCTGTTCAGCCCGCCCGCGTCCGAGTACTCGATGCCGTCGGAAATATTTTTGACTATCATTATTCCAAGCCCGCCGATCTTCCTTTGGGACACGTCGACGTCAACGTCGGCGTCCGGCGATTTTATCGGATCAAACGGCGCGCCGTTGTCGGTAAACGTCATTTTCACTTCTCCGCCAAGGACTTTGAGCGATATTTCAAGACGCGGCTCCGCCACGCCGTCAAAGGCGTAGCTTACGTAGTTGTTTATAAGCTCGTCGATGATGACGTCAAGCTCCGCGATCTTTTCCCCGTCGCCGCAAAGCTGCGAGTTTATCCGATCCGTTATTTTCGGTATATCGTCATATGTCGGAGGAGAAAGGGTTATGACGTCCTCTTTTGCCACCTCGATAAGCAGCATCGTAACGTCGTCAAACTGCTCTTTCTCACCGCAAAATTCGCAAAGCTTGCCGTAAAGGGACGTAAGCACCTCGCCGTTTGAATCTTCAAGCGCTTTTTCGATGCGCTCGTAGCCGAATTCCTCGTTTGACGCGTTGATCCCTTCGTTCAGTCCGTCGGTGTAAAGAAGCATCCTGTCGCCGCCGCAAAGCTGTACCGTGTCGCTGACGTAGGTAAAGTTGGGAAAACCGCCGAGGATAAAGTTCGATTCTTCGCTTATCTTTTCAGCCTTGCCGCCGCGCAGAATAAACGGCTGCTCGTGTCCCGCTCTTACATACGTCAAAATCTTCGTATTCACGTCGTAAATGGCGATAAACGCCGTGATGAACAGCCCCTCTTTGTTGTTTTTGCAAAGCTCGTTGTTGACCGTCTGCGCTATTTCAACGACGTTCATGCCCCGACTCGCGCACGAGCGGATTATCTCCTTGCCGCGCATCATAAACAGCGCCGCAGGCACGCCCTTGCCCGAAACGTCCGCGATGACGAAAAACAGCCTGTTTTCGTCTATCATAAAGTAGTCGAAAAGGTCGCCGCCGACTTCTTTTGCCGGTCTTATGAAGCTTTCGATGCGGACGTTTTTGCACATAAGCGGCTTTTCCGGCAGGGATTCAAGCTGGATCTTGCTCGCAATGCCAAGCTCCGCGCGCATACGCTCCTCGGTTGCCGTCTTTTCGGATATTTCCCCGACGTAGCCGATTATCCTCTCTTGAAGCAATCGGAAATTCTCGGAAAGCGCGCCGATCTCGTCGTGGGACTTTACATTCGTATCGATTATTTCAAGCGTGCCGCCGCGAGTCAAGCGCGAGGTGAACTCTATCGCCGATTCCGACAGGCTCTTTATGTTCTTGACTATGTACTTATTCGCAAAAATGAGGTACACTATCAGCATCAGCGCCGTTGCGACAAGCATCGTCGCCACAAGCGTGAACACAAATTCCATTTGACTGTTTACAAGCCTGTTTATCGAGTAGTAGCACGCGCAATACGCCACGATCTCCCCGTCCTGTGTCTTTATCGGCGAAAACCCGCCGAAAAGGTCGGATTCATAAAACGCGACGCTCACCTCCGAGCAAAATACCTCGTTTTTCAGCCTTGTGCCGACTTTTTCAAAGCTTGCCGGGAAGTTGTAATCCCGGGAACTCGGGGGCGTCGAGTCGAAAAGGAAGACCGAGTTTTCATTTTCCTCATCGTAATAAACGACATAGCCGCCGATCATCCCGTCAGACGATGAAATAAGGTCGATATACCTCAGCACCTCATTCCGAGAGTTGTTGAACTGTGCCATCTGGTACGAAAGTCCAAATCCCGTTCGCGGAGGAAAAACCCCCTCCGTTATCTCGGAGAAATATTTTGACTTTTCTTCATAGGAGACTGTGCCATCGTTGAGGATGAGGTCGATCTTGTCCATATTTTCCCTGTATATTTTATCGATCTTTTCCTTGTATTCGGAAAAGAAATCGCTGAATTCATCCTCGATAACGCCGCTTATTTTAAGCGATGAGGTCTTGCACAGGTTCAGCGTGTCGTTTCTTGTTTTAAGCATGAATATCACCGACGAAACGGCGATGGAAACGATGATGAACGCAAGCGAGAGCGCCGCCGTAAGCAGAAAGATCTTCTTTTTGATTGAAAACTTTTTAATAGAAAATTTCATACGATCGTGAGCGTTTTGTTGAATCCCGCAACGGAGAAGATCTCGGAAACGACCTTGTTTATGTTTCTGATGACCATTTTGTTGTTCGTTTCCATCACTTGTCTTTGAAGCGCGAGGATAAGCCTCAGCCCCGCCGACGAAATGTACTCGACGTCGGTAAAGTCGAAGTCGATGTCAAGCCCTGCCGTGCCCTCTTTGTCAAGCATTTCGTTGAGCTCAAGGCTCGTCACCGTGTCAAGCCGTCCCGATACCGCGACGAAAAGCGTACCGTTTTCTTTTTTGATGTTTGCCTGCATTTTTTAATTCTCCTTTGCAATATTTATTTCAAGGACCGTGTTGTTTAGACTCAGCACCCTTAAATAAGTCATTTTACTTACAAGCCCTTTTATAAGGCTTATCCCCCCGGCGGCGTCGCCGGAACGCCTTTCATATTTTGTGGGATCGAAAACGACGCCGTCGTCCCGTATGCGAAGCACCATTTTGTCGTTGACGATTTTGAGGTTTACGTCGATGGTGTTCCTTCGCTTTTTGTTATATCCGTAGGAAATGATGTTGTCTGCTATTTCCTCGCCCGCAAGAGCCACTATCTGCGCGTCGCGCTCGCTCATTCCGTGCGCGCGCGAATAGCTTACAAGCTCCTCTGACAGCACCGCGCTTTGCTGAATGCTTGTGTCGATGCTGACGTCGTACGAGTCCTCAACGCTGTACGGCGGTATCATAAAAAGCCCGTAGCCGCGCAGTTTTTTGCGCTTTTGGTAGATAAAGACGAAGGCGTAAGTCAAAATAAGCGTAAACAGCTCCGTCAAAAACTGCGACATGGCATACCCCATAAGCCCGTTTGCGTAGAGCATTGATATCGTCAGCGGCAAAACAAGCACCGCCTCGCGCAAAGCGACCGTTATCATCGACGGCGTGTTTTTGCCGATCGACGGGTAGTATGACATACTGAACTTGTTCAGCTCATACGGGATAAACGCAAGCAGATACACGCGCATAATGGCAAAGTACTCGTCCCCGACAACGTCAACGCCGAACATCTTGCAGTAAATTCCCGGGTTTATCATAAGTATGCCCGTCAGAGCGGCGGTGACGATAATGGTCAGAAAATACAGCCGCCGCGCCGCCGCGCGAAGCGAAAAATAATCCTCCTCGCCGTAAAATACGGCGCACACCGTCGGAATAAGCTGATTTATTCCGCCGACAAGCAGATCGAAGCCGAAAACAAAGTTCGCCATAACTCCGAACACCGCTTGAAGAGCCGGGTCGGTCACGACGTTTGCGATTATGATGTTCGCCACCGACATCTGCACCGCCGTCAGTATCATATTGAGGGCGGACGTCATAGACGCGCGCACGCTCTCGCCCAAAAGCCTCGCCGAGCCTTTGATTTTAAGCGAGAACGATAGCATCCTCTTATCGGATCGTATGTAGAACACAACGGCGACCATGCCGACAGCATATCCCGCCGCCGTCGACAGAGCGGCGCCGTACATATCCATTTTGAATGCACTTATAAACAGCACCTCAGAGCCGACCTTGACGATATTTGAAACGACGAAGAACGCGGACGCGATCCTCGGGCTGTTGTCCGTCGAGATAAAGAACGAAAGCAGCAGCGCAAGCGTTATCACCGGGTTTGTGACAAGGTAGACGAAGATATACCGTCTGCCAAGCTCGCACAGCTCCGTCGGCAGATAAAGGGACGCAAGCGGCGCCGATATCACGGGCGCAAGAAGCGCAAACACCGCCGACGCGCCGACGCCCGCGATCATACAGATCGAAAACGTCTTTGACGCCTTCTCCGTTTCCCTTTTGCCGAGATATGCTCCGACGGCGATAGCGCCGCCCGTGCCTATTGCAAAACCGGGGAGCTGAATTATGAAAAGTATCGGCATGACAAGGCTTGACGCCGTCAGCGCCTGATCGGAAATGAGGTTTCCGACGATGATGCCGTCGGCAAGGGAGCCGAACTGCATCGCAAGCACCATAAAAAACGACGGCAGCAAATACTGATACAGCTTTCTGTCAAGTAGTTTTGAGTTTCTTTTCAGCATCAGATGTCACCTCTTGTAAAGAAGTCGAGCGAGCGGAGCGCTTCGATAATGCGAAGCAGGTAATCATCGTCCGTTATCGGCCACCTGTAACCGAGGCGATACAGCGCCTTTATGGTAAAGGTGTTGTCTGTCAGGATAAATTTATGAAGCAGGCTGTCGCTTGACGAATACGATATAAGGCTCGATACGAGCATATTTTTCTCGTCGTCCTCCATCATTTTCGAGAGCGCGGAGTTGAACGTTTCGTCGTCGACGATCTTTATATCAAAGCCCGACGAGTTCATCGCGTCGATAACGTCGCCCATTTCCACCTCGTGCGAGTTTGCGGCGTGGAACAAGGTGAACTCCCTCGGCGTCTGCGACAGGAGCACAACGGCCTTTGCGACCTCGTCTATCGGCGAAAAGTCGATGCGCGCGTCGCACCCCGAAACGGGAAACAGTCCGAGCGACTTGTAGCCTTTGAGGTCGCGGATAAATCCGTTTGTGATGGAGTTTATCTGGAATTCGCCGTCGCTTTGACGTCCCATAAGGTTGCCCACGCGGATGATCTTCGCGTCAAGCCCGCCGTCGATAGCGTCAAGCACGGCGCGCTCCGCCATGAACTTCGAGTTGACGTACTTGTTTGAAATATCCTGCCCGACGTCAAGCTCGTTTTCGTGAACGCGGAACTCGTCCGCAAATTTTCCACCGACGTTCTCGCCCGCAACGGAGAGGGTCGATATCTGGATAAGCCTTGCGCCGTGCGCTTTTGCGACGCGGATCATATTTTTAAGTCCGCCGACGTTGATGCGCTCGATGATGTCGTCAGCCGCGAAATGCTTTACGCACGCGGCGCAGTTGATGACGGTGTCAAACTTCACGTCATTTAGCAGTTCGTCGATATTTTCTGCCGTGATGTCAGCGTCGACAACGTCAACTCTTCCCCGCGCCCACTCGTTTATCGGCGCGTCGAAATAGTACAACATCATCGCGTCAAGGCGCGTTTTCGCGTCGAGCCTGCCGCCTCTGACAAGCGCGACGACGTTGCACCCGTCGGCAAGTAATCTGAAAAGCACGTGCGCGCCGAGGAATCCCGTTGCACCCGTCAAAAGAACTGTTCCGAGAGGCCTTTCGAGTTTTATCCTATCGACGTTTTCGCAGATATTGTGCGAGATCGCGCCCTCGTTATCGCGGATATTTTCCACCGTCACCGCTTGTTTTTCCGTGTTCTTTGCGCCGGCATTGATATGCTCTTCAAGCTCTTTTACGCTCGGGTAGTCGAACACGTCCTTGTATGCTATGGCGATGCCTCCCGCAAGCGCGAGCATCGCGACCTTCGACGCGGACAGCGACGTGCCGCCAAGGTCGAAGAAGTCGTCGTCAACGCCGACCTCGCTCACTCCGAGCGCGCGGCAGAAGAGCGCGGCTATCTTTTTTCCAAGCTCCGTTGTCGGCGCTTTCACGTTTCTCTTTTCAACGCTTGCCTGCGGCTCGGGAAGCGCGCGCTTGTCGATCTTTCCGTTTGGAGTAAGCGGCATTTTGTCAAGCTTTACCATGATCTTCGGGATCATATACGGCGTCAGCGTCTTTGAAATGAACGATATAAGCTCGCTCTTGTCGAAATCTTTGCGTGCGGTGTAGTATGCGACGAGGTGATCGCCCTCCGCTTCGCTGTTTTTGACTATAACGACAGAGCTTGTAACGTACTCGAATGAGTTTATCGCCTTCTCTATTTCGTCAAGTTCAACGCGAAGACCGCGCAGTTTTACCTGGTTGTCGAGTCTTCCGAAGAACTCGACGTTGCCCTCGGAATTGTACCTTGCAAGGTCGCCGGAGCGGTACGCCCTGTCGCCTCGCACGGAAATGAAGCTCTGCGCCGTCTTTTCGGGAAGCCCGAGGTAGCCCGCTCCCACAGACTCGCCGGCGATGGTGAGGTCGCCGATGGCGTTGATCGGCAATATCTTGCCGTATTTATCGAGAAGATACAGCTTTGTGTTGCCGACGGGCTTGCCTATTGTGATGTATTTGTCCGTCACGTGATGATACGTGCAGGTGACAGTCGTTTCCGTCGGGCCGTAGCCGTTGTATATCTCGGCTTCAACTCCCGCCTCGCGCAGCTTTAATACAAGCTCTGGCGAAACGGCCTCGGCTCCCATATCGAGAACTTTCAGCTGTTTTAACGCCGCGACAAAGTCGGGCGCGTCAAGCGCGTTTGAAACGTATGACGGGGTAAGGAACATAAGATTTACGCCGTTTTTCTTCATCGTTTCGGCAAGGACAAGCGGATTCTCTATATCCTCGTCGCTTGCTATAACGACGGTATATCCGTGGCTGAGCGGTACGCACTCCTCTTGGATCGACGCGTCAAACGACAGCGACGCGAATGAACACGAAACGACGTTGCCGACGTATCTGTACTCGTATGTCGCAAGGTTGCGCCCGTCAAGGCAGTAGTTTACGATGTTGCGGTTCGTTATCATAACGCCCTTCGGCTTGCCTGTCGAGCCTGACGTGAATATGATGTAGCACACCGCCGACTGCGGTATATCGACGCACGGCGAAGAATCGCGTCCGTTTTCGAGAATATCCTCGATGGCGAGCGCCGAAACGCCGAGTTTATCTATCATCTCACGCTTTGACGCTATGATCTCACGCGTGGAGATGACCGCTTTTGCGCCGGAGGTCGATATGATGTACTCGATGCGCTCGTCCGGGTATTTCGGATCTATCGGCACAAACGCCGCGCCCGATTTCATCATTCCCTGCCGCACGGCGTATGCGTCTTTGACGCGCGGCATAAGCACCGCCGCTTTGTCGCCGACGGCAAGGCCCCGATCGATAACCGTGTTTGCGACCTTGTTTGCCGCCCTGTCAAGCTCGGCGTATGTGTATTTTCCGTCGCGCGCGATGACAGCCGTCTTGTCGGGATTTGCCTTTACGCTATCGCTGAACAGTTTGCAGAACGGAACGTTTGGCACCGGCACCGCCGTATCGTTGAACGCGTCGTAACGCGAAAGCTGTTTTTCGCCGACAAATTCGATCTCCCCTATCGTCTGCTTTGTTAAGATCCCCAAAAGGACGCACTCCATTGAGTCAAAGAACGAATTTACCGTGTCGGCGCCGAATTTCAAGCCGTCGTACTCAAAGCGGAAGCGGTACTTGCCGTCCTCGATGAAAACGTCGAGTGAGAACGCCGATTTCGGCTCGGTTGAGTCGAGCAGGATCACCTCGGCGCGCTCCCCGCCGATACTGTCGAACACGAAATTGTCGCCCTGGTATGCGAACATCACGTCGGCGGAAACGCTGTGCGCCGTCACTATATCGGAAAATGAGAATATGTCGTTTGCCTGCGATGTGCGAAGCTGCTCCGAAACGGCGGAAACCGCCGCCGAGATATTCTCTTTTACGTCGTATTTTATAAATACAGGCAGCGTTTTGACAAGCATCGAAACGTCGCGCTCCGTTCTCGGATCGCTGCGGCCGCTGTAGATCGTTGTAAAGTATGCGTCGTCCTTGTAGATAAAGCGCGATAGCACAAGGCCGAATGCGAAGTTGAATATGCCGTTTGGCGTCGCGCCGTTGTCGGCAGCGAATTTTGATATGGCGTCAACTGAAATATCAGATATTATATCGGCACACGCAAGACCTGCTTTGCCCGCTTTCATATCGTTTTTCATAATGTAATCGGAGCCGACGTCGCGCAGCAGCTTTTCATAGTATTCGCGCGCCGCGCCAAAGCGGGCGGATGCGCGCTCGATCTGCTCCGCAAGCGCGATCTCATACCCCGTGTACGTTTCGTCTTCGGGCATTTTCCCGAGGTACGCGTTCGATATATCCTCGATCATGACCGCCTCGCTCGTTCCGTCGCATACGATGTGGTGGAAGTCGAGGAAGAGGTAGTTCGCGTCGGCGCATGTGTATATCTCCGCTCTGTAAAGCGAGCCGCCGAGAAGCGTGAACGGGCGGACAAGCGCCGATTTATCGAGCTTGTCGGTTTTTATGATATCGACTTGCGGCTCGACGTCTTTTCTCAAGATAACAACGTTGCCGTCGTCGTCTGTTCCGAGGGCGCTCATAACGTATCTGTGGGCTGAAAGCGTCGCCTTTATCGCTTCGCAAAGGCGCGAAACGTCGATTTTTCGGTCGAGCTTGAACAAGAACGGGATATTGTAGACCGTCGTTTCCGGGCGCGATATGCATTCGACAAAAATGCCCTCCTGCGTCTTTGTAAGCGGGTATTTGTCGCGTTTTTCAAACGTTTTTTCGTAAGAGGCGCCGCCTATGAACTTCGCCAAGGCGCGCGCAGTGGGGTTTTGGGTGATGTCGCTGATCTTTACCGTCTTTGAAAACGCCTTTGAAAGCTGGACCGTCAGCTTTATCGCCGTAACGGACGTAAGTCCCGCGGCGTAAACGTCAGTCGTTACGCCAAACGACGTATGCCCGACGATCGACGCAAGTATATCGTAGACCTTCTTTTCGTCCTCCCCCTCGGGCATAACGATCTCCGCCGCCTCCATTTTCGGCTCGGGGAGAGCGCGTTTGTTGACCTTCTGGTTTTGGTTGAGCGGTATTTTGTCGATCTGCATTGTAAACGCGGGGATCATATACGGCGGCTTGTTTTTGCCGATGAAGGCGTTGAGCTCGTCAACGTCTATCTTTTCGTCGGATACGATATACGCCGCGATGAATTTTATCCCCGACGGATCGGTGAAGTCTTTGACGGTCGCGTCTTTTATTTTCGGGAATTTTCTGATTATCTGCTCCACCTCGGTAAGCTCGACGCGGAAGCCGCGGATCTTTACCTGCCCGTCGTTACGTCCGATGAAGTCGACGGTGCCGTCGCATAGCAGGCGAACAACGTCGCCCGTTTTATACAGCTTTTCAAAGCGGGGATCCGGGTCAAACGGGTTTTTGCCGAATGCTTTTTTGTTTTCTTCGGGGCGGTTGAGATAGCCGCGCGCGACCTGCGGGCCTGATATGTAAAGCTCGCCCTTGACGCCCCACGGAACGCGCTTGCCCTGCGCGTTCAGGACGTAGAATTTGTATGTCGATATATTTTTGCCGATAGGCACGCGGTAGTACAGCTTGTCAACGGGGTGTTCCGTGCAGAAAACGGTGCCCTCCGTCGGACCGTAGGCGTTGTGCAGCACGTAGTTTTTCGGCGGCTCAACAGGCACGAGCTTTTCCCCGCCGACGAAGAAATGGCGCACTGTTTTGAGTTCTATTTCCTCAACGACCTGGCGGCCGACCTGCGTTGTGATAAGCGAGTGAGTTATGCCCGTTTTGTTGAAATATTCGCCAAGGCGGACAAGGTCAAGGCGCATATCCTCGGGTATGATGCAAACTGTCCCGCCCGCCGTTATGGCGGTGTAAAGGTCCATCATATTCGCGTCAAATCCGTACGACGCGTATGCGGACATTTTCGAGGACGCGTCCTCGCCGTATGCCTTGTTGCAGTAGCGGCAGAACGCGACGATGTTTTTGTGTTCAAGCATAACGCCCTTCGGAAGCCCCGTCGTGCCTGATGTGTAAAGCATTATAAATAGATCGTCGGGGCGAGGGCGCGTTTCGGGGCGCGATGCGTCCGTCAGCGCGTCGATCTCGTCAAGATAAAGACGGGCGCCGTCAAAATCCGGGATAAGCGAGTCGAGCGAGCGGTCGAGAATGACGATCTCAGCACCCGCGTCCTTCATCATAAACGAAAGGCGCTCCGTCGGGTACGACGGGTCGAGCGGCTGGTAGGCGGCGCCCGATTTTATGACGCCGAGGCTGGCGATCACCGTATATTCGCATTTCGGTATGAGCACGGAAACGACGTTCTCGCGCATAGCGCCGAGCGATATCAGCTTGTTTGCTATCTTATTCGATATTTCGTCGCCCTCGGCGTACGTGTACCTTTTGTCGCCGAACTCGACAAGCGTGTGCGACTGATCGCGCGAAAGATGCTCGTAGAAATAGTCAAGCACCGTCTTGTCGCTCTGCAAAAGCTCGTCGTCGACAACGTTCATTTTGTCAAGCTTTGCAAGCTCGCCCGCGCTGCAAAGATCGATCTCGCCGATTTTGCCGCGCGTCATAAATTCCGCGAGCGTGATATCGTAAAGGTCGATGATATGCTCGATCATAACGTCATCATACAGATCGGAGCGGTACTCGTACCAGATGACAAAGCTGTCGCCGTCGCGGTGAAGCTCGACCGACATATTGTTTTTGCCGTCGCGCCCGCCGACGTCGATAAAGCGGTATTCCCTGCCGCCGCTTGTCGTTTTGTAGAAGTAATCGCCCTGATATGCGAAAATTATATCAGAGGAAACGGAAAGGTCACGCGCCGCGTCGACAAAGGAATATATCTCGTTTTCCACGCTTTCGATAAGCTGGGCGTTGCACGACGAAAGATATTCCGAAACGCTCATATCGTCGTCAAAGCGGGCATAGAACGGAAGCGTTTTTACAAACATACCGACTGTGTTTTTAAGCTTTTCGTTCCTGCCGTTATGTACCGTTGCGATAAGAGCTTCCTTTTCCATATTCAGCGTTGCGAGAAGATACGAAAAAGCCGAAATGAAAAACGTCGAAGTTTTAACGCCCGCGCGCTTTACAAACGCGCCAACGTCCGCTCTTTTTGTGTCAAGCGTTCTTTTTATCACCTTGTGAGACACCTTGCCGTCGTTTTTGTCAAACGGAAGAACGGACGAACATTCAAGCGCGCCGAATTTTTCAAAGAAGTACTCTTTTGCGCGCTCAAACAGAGCGCCGCCTCTCTCCTCGTTTTCCCACTCGGAATAAAGCTCGGCGTCATATTCCTCAGGCGGCAGACTCTTCCCTTCATAAAGCGAAAAGATGCCGTCGATGAACAGTTTAAGGCTCGTCCCGTCGAAAATGATGTGGTGGAAGTCGAAGAACAAATACATTTTCCCGCCTACGTAATACATCTCGACGCGATACAGCGGCGCGTCAAGCATATCGAAATAGCGCATTTTTATATCGGAAATCGAAGATACGCATATTTCGGGAATGTCAAGCGGCGTTTTTTCTATGTATTTTCCGACTTCTCCCTCCCCGTCAATGCAAAGCCGCATAAAAAGATGCGGGTGCAGATCGAAAAAGCGGCGCACGGCGTCCGCCATTTTGCCCGCGTCAAGTCCGTCAAGCGGGAGCAAGAGGGGGATATTGTACGCCGTGGTCGGCTCCATACAGTCAAGATAAACTATCGTTTCCGAGCTGCTGAGCTTATAAATTCTTTTGTCCGACATCGAAAAGTTCCTCCGTTTTTATTGTAAAGTCCTCATTTTCGGCACTTACCGAAATAAAGTAACCGTCATATTTTACCGTGTGCCTGAAATATTTTTTTCCGAGATATATGACCTCGCCGTCAAAAGGCAGTGCCGGTATCTGCATAATATCGCCGACAAGTCCGCGCCCCTCCGCTTTAGACAAGCTCTCTTTTGATACGAAAAGCGGCAAAAAGCCGGCTTTATCAAGCGCCGCCGCTTCGCCGGGCGAGATGCAAACGTTCACGGGAAAATCGGCGTCCGGCACGTCTTTTTCAATATCAAGTCCGACGTCGTGCCTTGCGCCGACAGCGATCCCGACAATATCGCGCGAGTGCGAAACGTTAAAAAACACCCCGTCAGCCCGCGGTTTTCCGAATTTGTCGACATAAACGTCCCCAACGTATTTTTTTATAAGAAACGACGCGCCGAGCGACAAAAGACGGTCGTCCTCTTTGATAAACCGCTCGCACCTTGAAACCGCGTCATTGCCGACAAAAGCCTTAATTTGCAAAATATTGCGCCGCAAATATTCAGTTTTGGTAAGGTATAATTTTAATTCATCCATGGCAAAAATAAAATATAATTTTTTATATTATATATTTTCTTGATGAAAAAAGCAATAGAAATCTTTTATTTTGAGAAAAATTGCATTTATAGCAAAAGAAAAAAAGCAAGACCGAGTCTTGCTTTTCTGTTTTTTTCGTATCAGTCTGTCAGTATTTTGATGCCCGACGCGATCCTTGCGGCTTTATCGCCCGCCCATACGACGTTGTTCGCCGTGCCGAAGCACGGATCGTCGGTAAGGCTGTTCTTTCTGCCCCAGTCGTTGAGAAGGCTCATCGTTTCGGTAGCTCTTGCCGTGCCGTCGGAGCCGTATGTGCCGTTTGTAACTTCGCTTGCGTGATCGATATTGTCAAACACCAAAAGAAGAACGCCGGCTTCCTTTCCGTCAACCGTTTTGTAGCCGTAAAGAACTGTTTTAAGTCCTTCCATTTTGCTTGTTTCAAGGTTTACGATCGTCGGGTTTTCAACAACGGTGTATCCGCCTTTTTCAAGTCCGGATTTGAGCGATGCTGCCGAGTAGCTTTGTTCAAAGCAAGACGCAAGGCTGAAAACAACGACCAAAAGCAAAAGCGCGCTGATGATTTTTTTCATAATGTCCTCCAAAATACATGGCATCACATAAATGCCTTTTTTACAGTATATCACGTTTTTGGCAAAAAATCAATACAAAATCAAAACTTTTTCAGAAATAATTATATCGATGTATTCAAATATTTATATAGTTGTATGTATAAGAAAAGGCAGGCGCCGCCTGCCTTTTTTGCATTTATTTATGAAAATACGTTTAGTTTAAGCAGATGAGAAATGTGCTTGAGCGCGGCTATCCCGCCGGCGCTGTTGCTCTTTTCGTTAAGCGCTGGGCCGAAAGTGCCGATCCCCCAGCGGTCTGAAACGGTGCTGACTATCCCGCCGCCGACGCCGCTCTTTGACGGCAAACCGACCATAACTCCGAACTCGCCCGACTCGTCGTAAAGTCCGCAGGTGAACATAAGGCTCTTTATCGTGCGTATGTATCCGGGGTATATGACGTGCTTTCCGCTGAACGGATTTTGCCCCCTGCACGCAAGCAAAAGCCCCATATTCGCAAGCGTTTTCGCGTTTACGTTGAGCGAGCACATCTTAAAATACAGATCAAGCGTTTTATCGGGGTCGCCTTGAAGCACCCCTTTGCTTTTAAGAAGATACGCGATGGCGCGGTTTCTGTCGCCCGTTTCGGACTCGGAAAGATATACCGGGGTATTCAGCTCGATCTTGTCATCCATGCAGAACGCCCTGGCAAAGCCGAGAAGCTCGTCAAAGTCCATAATGTTCGACAGCATACTCATTATCTGTATCGCGCCCGCGTTTATCATCGGGTTGAACGGCAGATCGCTTACGGTATCGAGCTTCAGTATCGAGTTGAACGTGTCGCCCGTCGGCTCCATTCCGACGTGGGAAAACGTTTCGCGAAAACCGAGGAATTTAAGCGACGCGGCAAGATTTATCACCTTGCTTATACTTTGAATCGAAAACCGCTTTTCAACGTCGCCAAAGGCGATCGGCTCGCCCGACGTGCCTAACATACATATACCGAAATCGTCTGCTTTTCCCTTCGCAAGCTCGGGAATGTAGTCAGCAACGCGCCCGTGTTTTGAAGCTTCGACGCCGTTATGGTATGCCTCGCCGACAACGCGGCGTATCTCGCCGATGTCGTTTACGTCAAATTCAGCACGCTCGTATGTTATATACATCTTTCCCTCCTGACCATTGGTCCGTCATTTTTTCAAAAAAGCCAGCATCCGCTCTTTGAAGTCGGGCGCCGTGTCATACACGGCGTGGCCGTAGCCGCTGTAAATATACATTTCAAAGCCGGGAACGTTCTTCATTTCATCGCCGATCTTTTCCATAGCGCCGGCGCCCAGAACGCGATCATCGCTGTCGCCGAGCGCAAGCATGGGGCAAGTGATCTTGCAAAGCTCGCCCGTAACGTCAAATCCGCGAATGCTTCGCGCCAAAACGGAAAAGCGGCAAAGCTCATTTTGCGAAGCAGTTGCCGCGGCGGCAATCAAAAGCTCGCGCGAGCTGTCAAAAATCGTTTTCGGGTACAGAGCCTCTCCGAAATCGAGATAAAGCGCCTCAGCGTCCCCCGCATCCGACAGCGCGATCCAGCGCGCGACCGTTTTATATTCATCCTCGCCGACGCGCGCGGCACTTGAAGCGACTATCAGCTTATTTACGATCTCGGGATACAGGATCGCCATTTGCATGGCTATCATTCCGCCTTGCGACGCGCCGAAAAGGCTGACTTGATCAAGTCCCAGCGATCTTATGGCGGCGGCTGTATCTTGCGCCATTTGTCTTATCGTGTACCCGTCGTAAATCTCTTTTCGCCTGTCAAAAAGATAGACGGTAAAATCGTCTCCAAATACGCCATACGCCCTCTCTATCGCCTCGGCTGAGCCGATAACGCTCTGAACGCTGAGCCCCGGGATTATGACAAGCGCCCTTTTCCCGCTCCCGAACTTTATGTAGTCCATCGAAAACCCATCGGTTTTCACTGTGTTTATCTGCATTTTATTATCCTTTTTCGACTTCGTCGCCCTCGTTCACCGCTTCGCGAATGAAGCATACCACCATAATAATGTAGCATATCGTTTTCGGCAGCATAAGCATGCCGAGCATCGGAACGAAACTTGCGCCGACGGCAACGGGAATGTAAAACGCAAAAGAGAGCAGCGTGCAAATCCAGACGGGCGACAGATATTTGTCCTCTTTTCTTTTTTTGAAGAAAAGATAGCATATAATTGCGCCGAGTATCACAAACGGAACGTTTCTTAAAATGCTCCACGTAAGGTTGTTTGAATTTTCAAACCAGCCGTTTTGCGGGAACGCGCACAAGACGACGCGCAAAAGGGCGAGCGCCGTTATGGTAACAGATAGCGCTACGTTGTATTTGTCCTTGTATTTTACTATCCACACGTAGAACAAAACGACGTAAAACAGCGTCATCGTAATCGACGTTATAAGCTTTCCCACGCCGAGCGCGACGGAAAAATCGCCGTCGATAAAGTAGTTCAGAACGCGCGGAACAAGGTGGAACGAATCGCCAAGTCCAAGTATAAGCGTCGCTATTCCCAAAGCCTTTCCGACTTTCGTTTTCGACTTTGCGATAAGATATATCCCCGCGGCGACGGCAAATAAAAGATAAAGTATGTCAAACGCCGACTCTCCGTATTTCATAGCGCCTCCGTATTAAATGATCATATAAATTATCATAAAGATTTTATCATTGTTATCGTTTTTTGTCAATACGTTTTGCAAAAGGTTGCGCCTTTTCGGGATGCTGAAAAAAAGCAAGCCCCGGAATACCGGAGCCTGCAAAAAATTATGCTTTTTCAAAAAGCGCAATGATATCGGAAACTTCCTCTATCCGCGCCATCGCGCCGGGGTGTTTTACGGCGTCCCCTATCGCGACCGGGAAAAACCCGCCCGCAACTGCGGCGTCGATTCCCGCAAGCGCGTCCTCAACGACGATACATTCCGACGGCGCAAGTCCTATGCGCCGGGCGGCGACGAGGAACACCTCGGGATCGGGCTTTGACCTTTTTATGTCGTTGCCGTCGGCTATCGCGTCAAAATCGTTTATCATTCCAACTCGTTCAAGAATGAATTTCGTATTTTTGCTCGATGAGCCGATTGCAACCTTAATTCCGCGCGATCTCAGCGTCGATATCGTGTTTTTTACGTCGTTTGAAACGTCGGAGGGCGTCATTTTGGATAGGAGCGCGCGGTACGTTTCGTTCTTCTCTGCGGCAAAAGCCGCTTTCTGCTCGGCGGAAAACTCGCGCCCGTCAAGGACTATCTCAAGGCTTTCCATACGACTTACACCGCGAAGGAGGTTGTTTTTCTCCCTGTCAAACGGGATGTCAAGCTTGTCTGCAAGCTGCTTCCAAGCGAGAAAATGGTACTCGTCCGTCGAGAGTATGACTCCGTCAAGGTCAAATATAACGCCTTTAATCATTTTTGTCACCTGAAAAATACTTTCTTATAAAATACGACGGCGTGCAGCTCCACGCGTGGCAATAGCTGTTGACCGTGCGCGAGCCGTATGGCGACGCGTCGGGGTTTTCGGGATCGTAAAGCTCCCAGAATGTGTCGGCTCCCGCGTCGACCATGCCGCCCCAATAGCCGTACATTATCTCTTTTGCGCGGACTGACTCCCCCGCGTCGATAAGCGCCTGAATATAGTGGTGGTAAAGGTACGGCGTTACGGGACGGATAGCGTCCGTCTTTTCAAGCCGCAAAAGGATATCGCGGCATTTTTCCTTGCCGAACACGCCCGCTATGCACATCCAGATATTTGAAGCATACGAAAGTTGACGGTCTTTTCCGCTTGCAAAAAGCCCGAGCTTATCATCAAAGAACGCCGATATCGCAGCGTCTGTTTTCTTTTTTGCGTCATCATAAAGCGCCGACGCGTCCTTGCCGAGAAGCTCGCACAGTTTTGCGGCGCATTTTTCGCAAAAGATATAAACGCCCTGTGCCGAGCATTGCTTGTTCAGTTCAAGCGACCAGTCGATAAAGCACCAGCCGAGCTTGTCGCTGTCGCGCAAAACGTCGCCGTCAAAGCTTTCTTTTGCGATCTCTATCTGGCGCAGCGCCGTCGGCAAAAGCTCGATCGCCGTCGCCTTGTCGCCCGTTTCGGTAAAATAATCGAGAAGCGTCGGGATAAACAGCAGCGAATAATCGAACATTGTCGTGTCGTCGGGTATCACGCGCGGGCGCGTAAAAACGCACGCCGGGATATTGCCGTTTTTGTCCGAAACGCCGGCAAAAAGATACAGGCACCGCTTTACAAGGTCGTAGTTTTTGTACGTTTTGTAATTTGCGAGCGCTTGCAGGCGCAGATCCCCCATCCAAAGACGGCGGTCGCGCTTGGGGCCGTCCTCAAATTCGCACTGCATACAGTTTTTAAGCGTGCGAAGCGCCACCTCGTCGATTTTCGCGGCGCGCGCGTTTTCCCCGCACGGCTCGACGGTTTTTTCGGCGCTGGTCGAAGCGTCGACCGACGCGCCGTCGATTTTAAGCCTGTATTTTGACGATATCGAAATAACGTCGATCTTTATATACCTTACGGCGTACCTGCGATTTAGCTTCAGCTCGGAGGGAATGTCGTCGACGTGGACGTATTCCTCCTGTATCCAGCTTTTGCTTATCCAGCCGCGGTAGTCTGACGTGTCCTCGTCGATCTCGCTTATATGTTCGCAGAATTTCAGTCGAATGAACGCGGGCGCGTCGGGCGGGCTTCCGTCGTATGAAAATTTGATCTTCACCTTGCCGACAAGATGCGTGCCGAAGTCGATAACGGCGCTATCTCCCGCTCCCATAGGAGCGACGCTGCACTCGGCAAAATGCGTTGTTGTATTCAGCTTTGGCCTTAACGCCTTTGCTTTGATAAGAAATTTTTTGATCATAAATGCGTATCCCACTTGCCGCAGAACGCGTCAACGGGGCTTTTTCCTTTGAATTTTGATTTTCCCGTGAGTTTGTCGACGAGCGCGTCGAGTATCTCATCGGTCGAGCCGTATGTGTTGATGTATGTTTTTACTCGCGGCACGTCGAGCAGATGATACGGGTTTTCAAGCGATATAAACACCGTCGGAACGCTTGAAATATACGTCGGCACGTTTGCGCCCATCGGCTGACACCATTCGATGCGGACGACTGTCTGATTGGACTTTGTCGCCATATTCGCCGAATAGATTATAAGGTCATAGCTGTTTTTTACTTCTTCCGCCGACGCCATCATGCCCTCAAAACCCGGCTTCGGGACGAATTTTGTCACCTCAAAGCCTGCGTCCGTGAGTTCTTTCATAAGGCGCGCGTTTGCGCCTGTGTCAACGCCGTAGCCCATCTGTCCCGCCTCTGATTCTATCGCGTAAAACAGCACGCGGCGGTATTTTTCGGGCGTTACGGGGATGATGTTTTCGTTGTTTTTGACAAGCGTTATCGACTCGTCGGCGCATTTTGCCGCAAGCGCACGGTGTTCGGCGCAGCCGACGATCTTTTCGGCTTTTTCAAGACTCGGCGCATTGTCCTTTTTGTGAAGGCCGAGGCTCGCTTTAAGCGCGAGTATGCGCGTAACGGCTTCGTCAAGTCGCTCGGCCGTTATCGTTCCGTCGTCAACGCCCGCCGTCATATAGCCGATATCCTCTTCGAGATTTTTCGTAAACAAGAACATATCGCACCCTGCCGCTATCGCCGCGGGAACGGCGCGGCGGCGTTCCATCGCTATGGCAAAACCCGCCATCGTAGTCGAATCCGTTACCACAAGGCCGTTGAAGCCGAGCTTTTCGCGGAGCAGTCCCGTCACGATCTCGCGTGAGAGAGACGCCGGCAAAATATCGCCGTCTGATATCGACGGACATAGTTTTTTTGAATATTCGGGCAGCATTATATGCCCAACCATAACGGTTTTTACTCCCTCATCTATCGCGCGAATGTAAATTTTGCCGTAAGTTTTGTCCCACTCCTCAACTGTAAGGTCGTTTACGGAGCTTACAAGATGCTGATCTCTCTCGTCGACGCCGTCGCCGGGAAAGTGCTTTATCGCCGCCGCAAGTCCGTGTGACTGGACGGCTTTTACGTATTCAAGAGCGCACGCACCGACTGTTTCCGGATCTGAGCCGAACGTGCGCGTGTTTGTTATGGGGTTGCGGAAATTTTTGTCGATGTCGGCAATAGGTGCAAACGCCCAATTGATTCCGAGCGCCGCGCCTTCGCTTCCGCATATATCGCCGAGCGCCTTTGCATATTCGGTTTTACCCGTCGCGGCGACCGCCATTTCACATCCGAGGCGCGTTCCCTCAGTCGATACGCCGGAGCCTCCCGCTTCGAGATTTGCGGAGATGAGCATCGGCACCTTTGACGAACTTTGAAGGCGCGTCACCGTTTCAACGACCTCGCGCGTCGTCATAACGCGGCACATAATGCCGCCGATTTTGAGATTTTTTGAAAGATAATCGAGGTAGCCTTCCTCGCTTGTGTATGCCACAAGGCAGAAAAGCTGTGCGATCTTTTCCTCTTTTGTCATAGAAGATATGGTGTCGCCAACCCATTTTATGTCATCCGAACCGAGATTAAACGGTTTTTTTGTAAGATCAAGCATTGTTTGTTTCTCCGTCGGTTTTTTTCTTGAATAAATTTCTGATGTGACGCAGCGCCGCGATGTCCTTTACCGTCTTTTCGTTGCTGAGGTAGATAAGGAACACAACGAGCAGTACCGCGTTGATTATCGACTGCGTGGACGATTTGAGGTTCAGAGCGGAGTACGCCATCGAGAAGAACGTCATCGTTATCGCCGCAAGAAGATATCCGAGTTTGTCGTTTGAGTAGCGGCCGATAAATCCGCCGATGAACATCGGCAAAAATGCCGAGAACATGATGCCTATCGAGCCGAAGTTCAGTATGTCAACGCTTATCGTTCCCACGCTTGTCGCCGTAAGGTATCCGACAATGCTCATCAGCGCCCCCGAGAACGCGTAGCAAATAACAGCGTTTGACACCTCTTTGATACCCGTGTTGACGGAAACTTTCTGCCCCGCCATAAGGGCTTTATATCTGAAGCCGAAACGCGAGCGGTCGAAAAGCACGATAGTTACAACAAGCACGACGGCGATGATTATCATCATGTAGATAATGTTCGTCGTGATGCCGGAAACGTCGGTTTTCCCGTAGAAGCTCACGTTTGAGCCTTTCGTTATCGTAAAGGCAAGTCCCTCGTAAAGCAGCGCCACGCCGAGCGACGTTATTATCGGCGGCAGGCGAAGAAGAACGTATATCCCGCCCGACAGCGCGCCGAGCAGTGTGCCGAACACTATCGACAAAATGAGCATCGTAAAAGCGTTCCCGCCGATATTCAGCGTTATCTGCGCGCTGATGACCGCGGAAAGCGTTGCGACAGAGCCGAGGGAAAAATCAAATCTGCCGCTGTTCAGATTTATCGCAAGGGCGATCGTCGTCAGCATGACCGTTGCGACGCCGCGCACAAAGATAGTCATACTTTGCGCGTTGGAAAACATACTTACCCCATTCGCCGCGCATATACCCCAAAGTATAAGCCCGACGGCGACGGGAATTATAAGCGTTCCAAACGCTCCTCTCGCTATTTTTCTTGTATTATTCATTGTCGGTGTGTTCATAATCAGCTCCCGATTTTGTTTTCCCGACCGACCGGTAAAGGTCGGTCGGGTATTGATTTTTATTGATTATTCAGGTGTTCTGTCTGTTTCAACGAATGTTTTGAACGTTGTGTAGGAAACGTTGTCGCCGATGACCGTATCGAGAAGAGTCTTGTTGAAGATCGGGTTCGATACGCTGTCAGCGCTCTGGAATTTTTCAAACTGAGCGTGGCTTGTCGCTACCCAGTAGGACTGGCCGAGGGCGAGAGCTTCGCCGGCTTCCGTCTTTACCGCGTGGCCGTTTACGGCGTCAAGAACCGCAGCGAAGATCGGACCGATGCTTGACGCATATTTGCCTGCGAGGTACGTGACCGTGCCGTTCTGCATAGCGGTTGCATAGTCGCTTGTGAATGAGTCGATGTCGCAGATCTTAACGCTCGTGCCGGAAACAGCCTGGCCGAATACGGAAAGTCCCGTGCCGGCGCAGAGGATAACCTCAGGATCTGCCGCAACGACGGACGCGAGATTTGCCTGCCACGTAGCGTCGCCGAAGTTCCAAAGAGCGTGGTATCCGACAAGCTCATATTTTGAGCTTTGGAATTTGGAAAGGGATACTTCGCCGTCCGTGTAAAGCGAGCCGATGATAGCGCCGGGGATCGAAACGCCGCCGTATGTCGTCGTGTCGTCCTCGCACAGAGCCGCGAGCATACCTGCCGTTCTCTGAACGTGCATATCTATTCTGTAACCGACGCCCGCGCCGTAGATGGCGAACTTCGTCTTACCTTGTGCGATCTGCGCTTTTGCCATTTCGTAGCCCGTCTGATATTCAACGTCAAGGCTCGGCCCGATAGCGCCGACATAGTACTTGTAGCTCTTGTATTTTGCGTATTCCTCGTCGTTGAGCACGCCCGATGCGACAGCGTAGTAAACGCCCGCTTTTTCGCACTGCTCGATCTGAGCCGGACGGTCTGCAGACGCCAGCGAGATTATAGCCTTGCATCCGCTTGTAATGAAGTTTTCGATAGCCGCTTTTTCAGCTTCTGCGTCTGTCAAAGCGTCGGAATAAAGGAATTCAACGTTGTAGTTCTTCTCGATGTATTCCTTGTAGTAGTTGCGGAAGCTGAGCGCCTCCGAACCCGTTGCGTCGGCGACGATAACGCCGATCTTGACTTTTTTTGCCTCTCCGCAAGACGCGAGAGCGAATACCGCGATAGCGACAAACGCAAGCGCAAGCACGAGAGATGCGATCTTTTTAAGTGATTTCATGCTTATCCTCCGAAAATTTTTATTTAATTTAGAGCCTTGTCGGCTTAAATTCATATCAGCGCGGGAGCATTTTTGTGCGGTAATTGATGCTTGCAAGGTAAACCATCGCAAGGAAGAATACCGCTCTTACCATTTGCGCGATGCCGTTCGCTCCCGGAACGGCGGCAAGAAGCATTGTGAGTATCTGCGAAAGTATTTTTATCGAGAACGAACCGATTATCGCCGCATATATGCGCGAGCGCGGGCCGCCCGATATCGGCATTCCGCCGAAAACGATGGCGATAAAGATGTTCATACCGATGTCGCCCGCCGTGCCCGAAGTTATAGTCGAGGCACGGATAGCCGTAAGGAAGCCGCCGAGTCCTATGCCGATACCCGCCATTACGAATGCGAGGATCGCGTATTTTTTGACCGATATACCGGTGAGCTTTGCGCATACGGGGTTGCCGCCGAGCGCCTTCTGGCGACGGCCGATCTTCGTAAATTCAAATACGAACACGCACAAAGCGGAAAAAATCGCAAGAACTATGAGCTTGAGCCATATATTTTCAAGCCCCGAAAGCCCCGTTATCCTTATCTGATTGCCGCCCTTGCCCGTTATGAGCATTTCCGATATCGCCGACAGCACGCTCATCATTGCGACAGTCGTTACGAACACGGGAAGGTTGAATATCGAGCCGAGTACCGAGCTTATAAGCGAAGCTATCAGCGACACTGCGACGCACGCGACAAGCATCAGCCACACGCTTCCCGTCGCGTTGTAAATAAGTCCCCCGGCGCACGCCGAAACGAGCGTTGACGCGCCGAGCGAAATATCAAACGAGCCGAGCGTGAATATGAATATCGCGCCCGTTGCGACGATGGCGAGGATGACGGATTGGTTTACTATCGCCTCAAATCCCGCCTTGAAGTTGATATCTTTTATAAGCCCGATCACAACGTAAAGCGCAAGCAAAAGCACAAGTCCGATTATCGGAGTGAGCGATATGATCTTCTGACGGCGCGAGTATTTGTCGTTTGTTTTTGCCTTGTCCATACTCTCCTCCTTAAATCATATACTTGATTATTTCAGCGTCGGAAAGCTCCGATGAACGCAGAAATTCTTTTGTGACCTTGCCGTCCTTCATTATGATAAGGCGGTCGCTCATACCCATAAGCTCGGGCAGCTCCTCCGATATCATTATTATCGACTTGCCCTCGCTTTTCAGCTTCACCATAAGCTGATACATCGCCTGCTTTACGCCGATGTCGACGCCGCGCGTCGGGCAGTCGAGGATGAGTATCTCGCTTCCGCGTCCAACCCACTTGCCGAAAACGACCTTCTGCTTATTGCCGCCCGACAGCGTCTGCACCGCCTGATCGCGCGACGAGCATTTTATCGAAAGGCCGTCTATCTGCTCATCAACGTACTTTTTCTCGCGCCCGTCAAGAATCAAAAAGTTGTTGACGGCGTATTTTTCCATGCCCGCTATGGCGATATTGTCTTTGACAGACGCGGACAAAATCAGTGATTCGTTGTCCCTGTCCTTTGAAACGTAGCCGAGCATATTTTTCATGGCGACAAACTCGTTTTTGACTTCCGTCCCGTCGGAGAGCGTGACCTTGCCGCCATCGGGCGCGACAGCGCCGAACATCGTTTTGCCGAGCGTGTGCATCCCGCAGTGCGAAAGACCGCCGATGCCGAGTATTTCGCCGCGATGAACCTCGAGACTGACGCCGTTCACGTGGCCGGTTACAACGACGTTGTCGACGTTCAGCGCCACATCCTCGTCCCACGACGGAACAAAGTCGCTTCTGTAATAGTCGCCCTGCATTTCGCGCCCGATCATGCTCGTGCGGATGTCGTCGGGATCAAACTCGCTTTTTTCAAACGTGCGTATCATATTTCCGTCGCGAAGCACCGTCAGCGTGTCACAAACTTCCATTATTTCGTCAAGGTCGTGGGAGATAAAGATCACGGCGCGGTTCTCTGAACGGTAGCGGTCGACGATTTTATAAAGAACCTCGCGCCCGTGCTGAGAGAGCGCCGTCGTCGTTTCGTCGACGATCAGTATTTCCGGCTCTTTCATAACGACCTTTGCGATCTCGATAAGCTTTCTCGCCTGAAAATCGAGGGATATCATCGGCATATCGCCGCTTACGTTTTCAACGCCGATGTTTTTAAGGACCGCGTTTGCCGCGTCGTTGAGCTTTTTGCGGCTGACGATGCCGAATTTTGAAAACTGATACAGCTCCCCGAGAAAGATGTTTTCCGCAACGCTGATGCCGGGTATCGTCCCGCTTTCCTGAACTATCATACCCACGCCGCGCTCAAGCGCGTCGAGCATACTCTGCGGATCCCACTTCTCGCCGAGGAACGTCATTTCCCCGCGATCAGCCTTCTGCATCCCCGCAATTATCGACGATACGGTAGACTTGCCGGAACCGTTTTCCCCGATAAGACCGAGAACGTCGCCGCGGCGAAGCGTCATGCTTACGTTGTTCAGCGCCGTCACGGGACCAAACGTTTTTGTCATATCCGAGACGGTGAGCAGCACCTCTCCGCGTACCCTTTCCTTGACAGATGAAACCATGTTTTCCTCCGATTTTCGCATTTTACAATATAATAATATAAAAAATCGCCGCGTTCTTCAACGGCGATTTCAAGCAAAAAAGGGGCGCAATATTAAAATTTTTTTGAAATTTTATTGGTGATTTCAAACAAAAACATTAAATTTTTGCACAAATATTGATAAATTATATTAAAATTCTTCTTTTACGATTGACTGATACAACTTTTTTTGATATACTTATCACGGAGGGATGAAAAAATGAACGAGCAATATGAAATAATCCGTTTTGACAGCGCCGTACCGATGAAACTGCGGTGCATTTATCTTGAAAATATGCCAAGCCACTGGCACCGCGGCGTTGAGCTTATCCTCGTTTTGTCGGGGATGGTCGATATCGTTCACGGCGGCGACGTTTCGCACCTTTGTGACGATGATCTCATCGTCATAAACGAAAACACGATCCACTCGCTCGACTCGGTCGACGGGTGTACGCTTGTATCGCTTCAGATAGATACCGCGGAGCTTTTCGACAAGCGCGGCGGCAAGTTTTTTGTCTGCAATTCGTCAAATGACAACGACAAGGGCAAGTATTATACGCTCAAACGCATGATCGCCGAGCTTGTAAAGACGAATTCAAACGAAAACGTCGACAACCACTATTACAATATGTCGATGCTCTACGCAATTTACGGCGAGCTTTGCAAAAACTTCACGTCAGATGAAAAGACACGCCCCGCGACGCAGAAATATTTTTCGCGCCTTGTTTCTATCGTCGACTATATAGAAGATCACTACCGCGACGGCATAACGCTCTCCGACCTTGCAAAAAGCCAGCATCTTACCGTTCCGTATCTGTCGAGCTTTATCGAAAAATACCTCGGCGTGTCGTTTCTCACTTACTACAACGAGCTTCGCCTTGAACGCGCAACGGCGGAGATGCTCTCCTCCGATCGCTCCATCGAAGATATCGCGTACTCAAACGGATTTTCCGATCCGCGCTCGTTTGTCGGTCTGTTCAAAAAGAAATACAACACCCTGCCAAGCAGCTACAGAAAAGAGCATAAGCTCACGTCCCGCCGCGACGACGGCGAGATTATGTACAAGATCAGCTCCGAGCGGCAAGGACTTGGCCGCGAAAGCAACCTTGCCCTGCTTGCAAAATATCTCAGCCCGCCCGAAAACAATACTGAAAACGAAAGCGCCATTTCGGGCGCCGACAAGGTCGTGGTCAAAGAGAACATCAGCACCGTCAAGGTAAAAAGAAGCCTGCGCCACACGTTCAAAACATTCACATCCGTCGGCCGCGCAAAAGAGCTGCTTTACGCCGACGTGCAGAAAATGCTTGCCGAACTTCAGCGCGACGTCGGGTATGAATATATCAAATTCCACGGGCTTCTCAGCGACGATATGCTCGTATATGAGGAGGACGAGGACGGGCGCGCGCATTACAGCTTTGTCCTTATAGACAAAGCGATCGACTTTTTGCAGTCGATCGAATTAAAGCCGCTTATCGAGCTTTCGTTTATGCCGCGCGCTCTCGCGAAAAGCGACGCGCGCGCTGTGTATTCGTCGCCGTTTTATATAGGGATGCCGAAGGACATGGGCAAATGGACGGCGCTTATCGAGGCGCTGATATACCACCTTATCGACAGGTACGGCGTGCGCACGGTGAGAACGTGGCTGTTTTGCGTATGGAACGAGCCTGACACGTCGACAAGCCTTTTCGGCTTTGAGCGCGACGAGGATTTTTACCTCCTTTACCGCGAAACGTACAACACAGTCAAGGGCATAAACCGCGCGTTCCGCTTCGGCAGTCCGTCGCTTATCGTAACGTACAACACAAACCGCCGCTGGCTTGTGAACTTCATTTTGTGGTGCCGCGATAACGACTGCACTCCCGATTTTATGAACATCCATTTTTACGATAACGACTTTTCCGACGACTCGCTTCATCAGCACCGCCCCGCTCACCCGGCGCACGGGCGGCTTAATATGGATCCATTTTCGTTCAAAAAGTGCATCGAGCATACAAAAAGCGTTTTTTCTGACCTTGGCATCGGGGAGCTTCCGATATATCTTACCGAGTGGAACCTCACCGTGTCGCACCGCAATCTTCTCAACGACACGTGCTTCAAATCGTGCTATCTCGCTAAAAATCTGCTCGAAAATTACGATATGCTCGACAGCTTCGGCTATTGGGTGCTGACTGATCTTATCGAAGAAACACAGCCCTCCCCCGAGCAGTTCCACGGCGGGCTTGGGCTGTTCACATACGACGGCATAAAGAAGCCGCACTACTTTATTTTTGAATTTTTAAGCCGTCTCGGCTCGCGCCTGATCGATGACGGCGACGGATATTTCATCGCAAAATCGCACGGGAAGCTGCAAATAATAATGTATAACTACGAGCATTTCAATCATCTTTTCGCGGCGGGCGAAACGTACGATATGACGTTTACAAAGCGTTACACGCCGTTTTCAAAGCTCGGAAGGATGAGCGTTTCCCTCGGCCTTACCGACATCAACGCGAAAAGCTGCAAAATAACGGAGTATATAGTAAATCAAAAATACGGCTCGGCTTTTGACGAATGGGCGCGAATGGGCGCGCCGAAGTTCGACGGAATGCTGACTGAGTACCTGCGGCGCGAGTGCGTCCCGAAAATTACCGTCAGGGACGAGGAACTCGACGGCGGGCGCATCACCGTATCAGCCGAGCTTGCGCCGCTTGAAGTCAGGCTTGTGGAAATAGAATACTGACGGCAAAATCACCGTCGCTCAAGCAAAAATCTTGCGTAAAGCAGTCTGTGGTCGGAGCAGTCGGCGTCCGACATGGCGCTTGAGATCTCCGTAAAGTTGTCGCTGACAACGATATTGTCAGGCGAAAAGCTGCTGTATCGGCGGAACGTCGCATAGCGCCTGTCGGGGCGGTTGACGTAGTACGCGCCGCCGAGATTTGTTATTTCGCCAAGGTCAAAGCAGTTAAAATCGCCCATAAGCGCGTAACTCTCGCACCCGCTTAGCATTTTGCCTATCGTTTTCATTTGTGAGATCCGCACCGTGCGGTCCTCGTATGAAAGGTGCGTTACGAACACGTCGAGCTTCATTCCGTCAATATCGACAACGGCATGCCCGACCGAGCGCCGCTCGCCGCCGCCCGATTCAAGCTGGAAAGCGTCAAAGCTCAATATGGGATAGCGGGAAAGTATCGCCGTCCCGTACTCGCCCTCCCCGAGCGAGATAGCCTTGAAAAAAGCGTAATGCCCGAGCTTTGCCATTTTTGCAAGCTCCGCCGGCTCGTCGTAATACCCCGACCTTTCGCACCCGACGTCGACCTCTTCAAGACCTATAATGTCGGGCGACACGTCGTATATCGCCTGCGCGACCTTGTCAAGCCCTTCCGCGCCGTGCTTTATGTTAAACGTCGCAAGCACGATCTCAGTCAAAGCGGCACGAGGCTCATCGGTGCCGCTCTCGCCCGTCGCGCTCTCATTTTGCGTCGCGCCAGGCGTATTTTCAGCGCCGCTCCCCGTCGTTGCGATAACGTCCCGCTCGGTGATAACGCCCTCGGTTTTTGACGATGAAGCGTTCCCCGAGCACGCGCCCAAAAGAAGCGAAAACGCAAGAACTGCCGCCGATATAACGTATTTTATCATCTTTTTTTGCATCATTTTCCCTTTCATATATCGGCAGCTTTATACCGAGCATTCATTTATTGTGTAAAATTATATCATTTTATATGCCCAAAGTCAATAAAACGCGAGTCAAAAAGGACGCCCGACGCATCCTTTTTGTTATTTTGCGGCAGAAAAAGAAAAACCCCGCGTTTGCGGGGTTTAACTGCAAGTCAATATTTGTTTTCGTCAATTATTTTCATAAAGCCGAGAAGCGCCCCCCAGTGGTAGAATCTGTCACTGCTTTCAACGTCGCACCCTTCGCCTGTTACGGCGTTATAATTTTCATGGACGTGTTTGTTTTCCGTCCATTCTTTCATAAGAAGCTTGTACGATCTTTCTATCAGATCATTTTTGGCGTCTGACAGCTCTTTGTGATTATCAAGCGCCAGATATACAAGGAAATTGATAGGCGCCCATATTCTTCCCCGCCAATAAAACTGCTCGGAGAACGCGCTGTCATTTCTTGATATTGTCGGAATGACGAATTCGCCGAAAAATTCATTTTCGTTGAAGTAATGCTCGCTTATCATTCGCAAAGCTCTTTCTTTGCTTACGTTTTTATCAAAGAGCGCGTAAAACAAAGTCGGCGATATCTTGTGTGAAAACTCTTTTTTATCGTATCTTCTGTTAAGATATATGCCGTCCTCTTCGCTCCATAGCGTGTCAAGCGCCTTGCTTGTCTGCTCTATCCTTGATTTGAAAACGTCGGCGTCTTCATCGAGTCCGAGTATTGTTGCGATCTCAAAAAGCGAATTTGAATCATTTATAAGAAGCCCCGTAAGGCCTACGTCTTCAAGAAGCATCACGCCTCTTTCCTTGTCAAAAGGAATATCGTCATACATCGGCGAGTTGTCAAGCCCCGATTCAAGCGCCGCGCCATACGTGTCGTTTACGCCTGCGTATTCCCATTTTGTCCCGTAGATCTGCTCCCGCTTGTTGCTTCCCCAAGAGAACGTCCCGTTTGGATTTTTCCTGTTTGCAAAGTACCAGTCATTCCATTTTTTCATATAAGGATAAAGCAGTTTCAAAAACCATTCGTCCTTGTATTTTTTGTAAAGACTCAGCAAAACAAACGAGCCGATCGGCGGCTGCGAGCGATCAGTGCTCTTAAACCCGTTTCCCCACGAAACGTTTGGAATAAATCCCTCGGGCGCGGCTTCTTTTGTCATTTCAAC
Organism: Clostridia bacterium; assembly: GCA_017447775.1. Lineage (GTDB taxonomy): Bacteria > Bacillota > Clostridia > Oscillospirales > CAG-272 > RGIG6816. Next base: position 41,823 of record JAFSMU010000023.1, read on the forward strand.
AAAATTGGCATACGCCACGTCCTTGCTTTCAAGCCCGGCCATAAGCGAGCAAAAATAATTGTCCCAGCAGTACATTACGTAACCGCCCGATTCAATGCTCCAGATTCTGCTTGTCGGCGTTGCCACCCTGTTGTTTTTCGCGTCAAACGTCGTGTTCCACGATATATTTGTTTGAATGATTTTGTATATTTCGCCAAGATCGCCGTATTTTGAAAAGCTATCGTCAAGCTCGCGGCGAGAGCGCCCGATAAGCTCTTTTATTTCCTCAACCGATTTTTCTTCTCCCGTATAAAAGACGATATCACCGTCGAGGACTCTTGTCATATATGGGCACATTACGGGAATATTGAAGTCACGCTCGCTCTCCCTGCCGCTTGCCTGAATGTGAGTTTCGCCAATTCCCGAATGAGAAACAAGAGATGATTCTGCGTGCTCAACATATCCGTCCCTGTTCCAAAGGTACGACGCTTCAAGAACAAGCATCGCATTTGTCTTTTGAGTTTTTTTCGGTGTGATCAGAATATATACGTCGTCATTTTCAAAGGTGGATTCAACCGTAAACTCGATCCCTCTCCACCTGATTTCAGCTTCTGTATATTTGCCGGAATATGAATGCATCCCCGGCAATACAACTTCCTCGGTCTCGCCGTAATAGTCCTTTTTGAGCTTTCTTCCGATCAGCGTTTCTCCGAGAAATCTGCCGTACTTGAATTCTTTGACGGCAATAGACAACGCAAGTCCGTCCTTCATTCTCACATGGGAAAGAATGCTGTAATTGTTGTACGTCCTCCAACCTTGAAGCAGGTTTTCTTGTATATACCCGTATTCTTTTGATTCGTTGATTTTCATAAAGAAGTTCCTCGTCGGTTTATCGCTTAAGCGGCTCGGTTTTCCAAAAGCCGAAAACTTTTTTCAATGAAATAATAACATAAAGCGGTTTTTTTGTCAAGAAATAACGACGTCATCCGACATCTCACAAATGCTCCGCGTGATTATTCAGAGTAGTCCCATATTATCCCTCAATTTCCTTAATAATAGCATCGATTTCAGCGCGGAGAGTCGCTTCGCGTGCGACAATCTCCTCGATTTCCGCGTTTAGCTTTTTAATGTCTATTTTTTCACGGGTATCCTCGGTCTCCACATAGGTGGAAACGGAGAGATTATAATCGTTCTGCTCGATCTCTTCATAGGACGCCAGATGTGAAAAATGCTTTTCTTCGGTATGTCCGGCAAAGACGGAAACGATCTTTTCGATGTTCGCCTGAGTCAGCTTGTTGTTGTTCGTGACTTTTATGCATTCGCCGGTCGCGTCAATAAACAACATATTGCAGGCGGTCTTTTGACCGACTGCAATATTTTTTTGAAAAAATGTGAGAGGATTTGAACAAGGCGTAAAGAAAAACAGCCTGGATGGCCTTTTTTCCCGCCGACGACCAAGCGCGGGCGCGCCGCGCGCGAAGAAATCCTCTCACTTCGACCAGCAAAAAGCCGGTGCTTTTGCACCGGCTTTTTTATTTATTTTTGCCATAAGCAAGCGAGGCGCCGACAAATCCGCTGAAAAGCGGATGCGGTTTGTTCGGACGAGATTTGAATTCAGGGTGGTACTGAACGCCGACGTAGAACGGGCGGTCTGTGATCTCAACCGTTTCAACGAGATTTCCGTCCGGCGACAGTCCGCTGAGCGTCAGTCCGCTGTCAGAGAGGACTTTGCGGTAGTCATTATTAAACTCATAGCGGTGTCTGTGGCGTTCGCTGATGCTTTTTTTGCCGTAGCAGCGATACATTGTTGTTCCCTGCACTATTTCGCACGGATATGCACCAAGTCTGAGCGTGCCGCCCTTTGCAACTTCGTTGCTTTGTCCGGGCATGAAGTCGATCACCTTGTTTTTGCAGTTTTCATCAAATTCGCCTGAGTTTGCGTCTTTTATGCCCGCGACGTTGCGCGAGTATTCTATGACGGCTATCTGCATTCCGAGGCAAATACCAAAGAACGGGATGTTGTTCTCCCTCGCAAAGCGCACCGACGACACCATTCCCTCGATTCCCCGACCGCCGAAGCCACCGGGAACGATCAGTCCGTCAATGTCTTTCAGCTTTTCGGAAACATTTTCATCCGTTATTTGCTCAGAGTCGATCCACTCGATTTTGACGTGTGTATTCAGGTAATACCCGGCGTGCCTTAACGCCTCTGCAACGGAAAGGTATGCGTCGTGAAGCGCGACGTACTTTCCGACAAGTCCGATACGCACCTTATACGGTCTCGACTTTATCCGATCGACCATTTCCGTCCATTCGGAAAGATCAGGCATCGGCGCTTTTATTCCGAGTTCCCGGCAAACGACCGAGGAAAAATTTGATTTTTCGAGCATAAGCGGAGCTTCATAAAGGTTCGGAAGCGTGATATTCTCGATGACGCAATCCTTTTTCACGTTGCAAAACAGCGATATTTTATCAAAAATCGGCTTTTCAAGCGGCTCGTCGCACCTCAAAATAATGATATTCGGATTGACTCCCATTCCCTGAAGTTCTTTTACGGAGTGTTGAGTCGGCTTTGTTTTATGTTCATCGGAACCGTGAAGATACGGAACAAGAGTTACGTGTATAAACAAGCTGTTTTCTCGCCCGACTTCAAGAGATATCTGGCGTGTCGCCTCGATAAACGGCTGTGACTCGATATCGCCGATCGTGCCGCCGATTTCCGTAATTACGACGTCGGCGTCGGAATGTTTTCCGACGTTGTAGACAAAATTCTTGATTTCGCTTGTCACGTGGGGAATAACCTGAACAGTCGATCCGAGATACTCCCCGCGGCGCTCTTTATTCAGGACGTTCCAGTAAACTTTTCCCGTTGTGAGATTTGAATACTTGTTCAGATCCTCGTCGATAAATCGCTCATAGTGACCGAGGTCGAGGTCTGTTTCCGCGCCGTCTTCCGTGACGTATACCTCACCGTGCTGATAAGGACTCATCGTTCCCGGATCGACGTTTATGTACGGATCGAGCTTTTGCGCGGCAACTTTAAGTCCCCTCGCCTTGAGAAGTCTGCCGAGGGACGCCGCGGTTATTCCTTTTCCGAGTCCCGAAACAACGCCTCCCGTTACAAAGATGTATTTTGTCATTCTTCCCTCCTTATTCCCACTCGACCGTTGCCGGCGGTTTTGACGAAATATCGTATACGACTCTTGAAACGCCCGGCACTTCGTTTGTGATCCTGCTGCTCGCCCTGCCGAGCACTTCATACGGGAGTTTTGTCCACTCCGCCGTCATGAAATCGTCTGTTGTGACGGCGCGAAGCGCAACTGTATATCCGTACGTGCGTGCGTCGCCCATGACGCCGACCGTTTTTGTATCGGTCAGCACCGCAAAGAATTGATCCGGTTTTGTTTTGATATCGGATTTTGCGATCTCCTCGCGGAAGATCGCGTCGGCGTCGCGCAGAATTGCAAGCTTTTCCTCCGTTATCGCGCCGATGACTCTTACGGCAAGTCCCGGACCGGGAAACGGCTGACGCCATACAAGCTCGCTCGGCAGACCGAGCATTGTGCCGACGCGGCGCACCTCGTCCTTGAACAGATCGCGCAGCGGCTCGACTATCTCATCAAAAGAAATAGCTTCGGGAAGTCCTCCAACATTGTGGTGGCTTTTTATAACCGCGGAGTCTCCCTTTCCGCTTTCAATCACGTCGGGGTATATCGTTCCCTGCGCCAAAACGTCGATATGACCGAGCTTTTTCGCCTCTTCTTCAAACACCCGGATGAACTCCGAGCCGATTATCTTTCTCTTTTTCTCCGGCTCCGTAACGCCGTCAAGCTCCTTTAAAAAACGGTCTTTTGCGTTGACTCTTATAAGGTTAAGTCCGAATTTGCCCTTGAACGTCTTTTCGACAAGATCGCCCTCCCCTTTTCTGAGCAAACCGTGATCGACAAACACACATATCAGTCTTTCACCGACGGCACGCGACAGAATAAGTGCGGCAACCGACGAATCGACGCCTCCCGAAAGCGCGAGCAGGACCTTTTTCCCGTCGAGCTTCTTTTTTAATGATTCGATCGTCTTTTCGGCGTAATTTTCAACGTCCCAGTCGCCGGCACATCCGCATATTTTGTAGATGAAATTATCAATTATTTTTCTACCGTATTCTGTATGAGTCACCTCCGGATGAAACTGAACTCCGTATATTTTGCGGCTCGAATCGCACATTGCGGCACACGGGCAGCTTTTTGTTACGGCGACTGTGCAAAATCCATCCGGAACGCGGCTTATATAGTCGGTATGGCTCATCCAGCAAACGCTTTCATCGGGCACTCCGTCGAAAAGCGGGCAGTTTTCCGTAATTTGAAGTTCCGTGCTGCCGTATTCGCTCCCGTTTTCGGCAGACGACACAGTTCCGCCTGCCATGAAAGCGACAAGCTGATCTCCGTAGCAAATTCCGAGGATCGGTATTTTCAAGTCAAGTATTTTCGGATCGTAATGAGGCGATTTTGCGTCGTAAACGCTGTTCGGTCCGCCCGTGAGAATTATTCCTTTGTATCCCGCTTCTTTGATTTGATCTGCGGTTATTTTGCTGTACGGTATTATTTCAGCGTATACGCTGCCGTCGCGCACGCGGCGCGCGATGAGCTGATTGTACTGTCCTCCGAAATCAAGCACCAGTATTTTTTCCATTCTTTGCCTCCACTGTCGTCTGATTTATTTTACGCTGAACAAAATATCAGCGTAAGTCGGCATAGGCCAGTACGATTTTGCCGTTATCTTCTCCGCTTCGTCGCAAGCCGAGCGAAGCTCCGCCATTTTCGGAAGTATTCTGTCGCGTATTTCGGTCGATTCCGCAATTATTCCGTCGGTGCGGCGTATTTCTTCAAGCTCGCTTTGAAGTTCATCCGCCACAAGCGAGATCATATCGGTGAGCGACGACAATTTACCGACGAGTTTTATCTCATAATCGCAAGGTATTTCAGCGTTGAGCGCGCGCTTTGCGTTTGCGTTTTTCGCCATATCCGCAGCAAATTTTTCGACTGCCGGAGCAATCATCGTCTTTGCCATATTCACCATTGTTCCTGCCTCGATAGTCACTGTTTTGCAGTAATTATCGAGCATTATATCGCAGCGAGAGCGCAGCTCCTCGATAGTAAATACCTTGTGAGAGGTGAGCATATCGACGTTCTTTTTGTCGAGGATATGCGGCATACAGTCAACTGTTGTGGGATAGTTTTTAAGTCCGCGGACCTCTGTTGCTTCCTTTATCCATGCATCGTCATATCCGTTGCCGTTGAATATTATCTTCTTGTGTTCTTTTATCGTTTTTTTGATCAGATCATGGAGCGCCGTGCTAAAATCATCCGCGCCCTCAAGCTCATCGGCATATATTTTCAGACTTTCCGCAACGGCGGAGTTCAGCATGATATTGGCGCAGGCGATCGAATTTGACGATCCGAGCATACGGAATTCGAATTTGTTTCCGGTAAAAGCGAACGGCGACGTGCGGTTTCTGTCAGTTGTATCGCGGTTGAACTTCGGCAATACGTCAACGCCGAGCCGCATCTGCGTTTTTCCTGTGCCGCGGTACGGCGCGTCGTTTTCGATCGATTCGAGTATTGCGCCGAGTTCGTCCCCGAGGAACATCGAGATAACAGCCGGCGGCGCCTCATTTGCGCCGAGTCGGTGGTCGTTGCCCGCTGTCGCAACGGAGATACGGAGCAGGTCTTGATAATCGTCTACCGCTTTTATCACAGCGCACAAAAACAGAAGAAATTGCGCGTTTTCATGCGGCGTTTCTCCGGGTGACAGAAGATTCTGCCCCTCGTCTGTCGATATAGACCAGTTGTTGTGCTTGCCGCTTCCGTTTACGCCTTCAAACGGCTTTTCGTGAAGAAGGCAGACAAGTCCATGCTTTTCCGCGACTCTCTGCATGACTTCCATCGTGATCTGGTTATGGTCTGTCGCGACGTTTGTCGTCCTGTAGATCGGAGCAAGTTCATGCTGAGCAGGCGCAACTTCGTTGTGCTCCGTCTTTGCCATGATACCGAGCTTCCAGAGTTCTTCGTTAAGCTCTCCCATAAAAGACGCAACCGCCGGTTTTATCGCGCCGAAATAATGGTCGTCCATCTCCTGCCCTTTCGGCGGCTTCGCGCCGAAAAGAGTCCGCCCTGTGAATTTGAGATCGGGACGCGCGTCGAACATTTCCCGGGTTATCAGAAAATACTCCTGCTCAGGACCGACCGACGGGCGAACACATTTTGACGTATCGTTTCCGAAAAGGCGCAAAACGCGAAGCGCCTGCTTGTTCAGCGCCTCCATAGAGCGCAAAAGCGGCGTCTTTTTATCGAGAGCGTATCCGCCGTATGAGCAGAACGCGGTCGGAATATAGAGCGTACTTCCTTTTATATATGCGTACGACGTCGGATCCCACGCGGTATATCCGCGCGCCTCAAACGTCGTTCTGAGTCCGCCGGACGGGAAAGACGAGGCGTCCGGCTCGCCCTTGATCAGCTCTTTTCCCGAAAATTCCATTATCACGCCGCCGTCGGGCGAGGGAGAAATGAAGCTGTCGTGCTTTTCGGCCGTTATGCCTGTAAGCGGCTGAAACCAGTGTGTGAAGTGCGTTGCTCCGTTTGATACTGCCCATTCTTTCATCGCTTCCGCGACTGCGTTTGCCACGCCGATGTCAAGCGTTGCTTCTTCATCGATCGTTTTTTTGAGAGATGCGTATACGTCGGCGGACAATGTTTTTTTCATTACTCTGTCGTCAAATACCATGCACCCAAAATATTCCGGTACTGTTTTCATAATTCACTCTCCTTTTGTGATAATCTATTTTGTTTTTGCAAATGAGATGCGTCTTTGAGTCAAACCCCAAAGACGCCACTGCATTAATGTGGAAAATTATACACCTTATTTTTATAATTTGTCAAGATTTTTCGACCAATTTTTTCGTTCCACGGTGTAGAAAAATATCTACTTTAATATTATTTTTTTGTTCAAAAAGACAAAAGATTTTTTTATTCACTTACAAAAATATATTGACATTAAAAAGCAATATACCCATAATTGCCTCGAAAAAATTGCGCGCGGGCGACATCTGTAAACGATGCCGCCCGAGTGGTTTTGTCTGTATAAAATCCGTCAAATTTCTGTCTTTTCGTCGGGCGTCGTCATCCACCCGCGACGCCCGACGGTCCGGCTGCACGTTCCCGCGGAACTGTCGATTAAATGTGAATTTTACCGCTCCCCCTTTACTCGTTGAAATTTCAACGCGTAACGGTAAGCGGTGACCTTTTTGCATACGGAAAACGAGCGGATACAACGGCGAAGCAAAAGCTCCGCCATTATACCCGCTCTCGCAAAAAGGTCGATTCTGGCCTTCAATAAAAGACGGGCTTTATGAAACGCCCCCTTGTTAGGCATTATACCACTTTGTCTAACTTTTTGGGGTCACTTCAGAATCGGCGGTCATTTTTAATCAGATATTTATGCCGTGTCAGGTGCGCTGAAAGATTGACAGCGTTCCCGAAAAAAACTATAAACTATTTACGTGTAGCTAATAGATTTTTTCGATCCATTCAAAAAACTCCCTATTCAGATCTGATAACACGTTGTAAATGCTATTTGACGTTTGCAAAAATGATGTAAACTCATCAAATGCTTTGCGCGCATCGGAGCAGTCCCAGTCTGAATCAAACAAACGAAAAATCGAATCTACATGCCTGAAATTCCGACTTTTGTAATCATCTCCGCAAGCATAAATTAAGTCATTTTTCTCGACTTTATACATTTTATTGCAGATGCTGAATTTATGACCGGAATAATTCCATATATGCCGCTGTGAAACGCTGAACACCGAAGAATTATCGTTATAAGTTCCGACAAGACATAACAAGTACATTTTGTCATCCGAAATCGTCGGCATAAGTGGGAGCATTATTTGGTAATCCTCCAAGCAGCGCATAAAAAACGGTTCGATCCTTTTTTTCCAAAGCTCAATTATACTATTCATCTTATCGCTCCGAGTGTAATATTTACGCCTCTCTCAAAGTAAATCATTTTGGCAAAATCGCCGATCGAAATAACTCTTTTCATATCTCCGGATCCTGTATCGCAAACAACAAATCCAACAAGTTTTCCGCTATCTGTTTCATGAATTGTTCCGTAAACCATCACGGCGTGTCCCGTTCCACAGTCATCTGTTTTATTCCACAGCAACCCGGCGTTTACAGATGAAATAACACCGTGGCCGTGTTCAACATAAGATGCTATTTCAGACAGATTCGTTTTAACGATTTTTGATTTTATTTTGAATTTTTCCATAAGTATTTGCCTTTGGAAAGACGAGGTGGCGCCGTTTAATTTCATATTGGCTTCCGAAATGCTGCACAAGCCTTCACTGATCGCAACTCTTGTAACGTCATTTTCTGTTACACTCAACCCCGCCAAAATCAAAATCTGAGTAACACACGCTA
>JAFSMU010000024.1 GCA_017447775.1 Clostridia bacterium
ATAAAGACGGGAAAAACGTGCTGACCATGTTCAAAAAAATATAGAAAAAATCTCGTTTTCCTGTTGAATATTCATACAAAATGTGCTATTATATATCAAAAGAAATACCAAGGAGTGTACTATGACAGAATTTATCAAAACGTTCTTTACAAAAGGTGTAACGGTGTTCACCGACCTCGGCGTATCCGAATGGCTTGCGTGGACGTATCTTGTCATCAGTATCCTCGTTATCATCATGGCGGTCGTCGCTTTGGTAATGTGGATATTCGTTGCGATAAGATACTACGGCTCAAACAGAAAAACGCTCAAATCAGGGCAGAACAGCTTCCAGATCGGGCGACAAATGCTCGACAAGGCGGGACTGTACGACGTTCAGATAAAGAAAGCGGGCTTTCTTCGCGCATGGGTTTACGGCAACTACTATGACATGAAGAAGAAAACGGTCTTTATCCGCAAAAGGATAGCGGACAAAAACAGCATCACATCGGTAGGACTCGTGCTTCAGAAGGTCGGCGTTGCAAAGCTTTGCGAAAGCGGAGATACGAAATCGGTCGTCCGTTACAAGATGAAAAAGCTCGGTATCTTCGGGCCGCTGCTCTTCATTCCCTTCATTCTGATCGGTGCGATCCTTGACATTATCGTTTTCCAAAAGACAGGCGCGTTCTCAACGGTTTCGCTCGTTATAAGCCTTGTGCTTCTCGCCGCCGGATTTATCGAAACGATGCTCAACATCCCCGTTGAGAAAAAGGCGAACAAAATGGCGCTTGAAATGATCGACGAAACGGGCGTTATGACCGAGGATGAGCGCAAACAGATCAAAAAAGTATTCGACACGTACATCGTCGCTTACGTATGCGACTTTATAGTAACAGTGCTGAGAATCATTCAGCTTATACTTGAAATAGCGATGAATTCACAAATATCGTCAAATAAATGAGGTGATTAAATGGAAATCAAAAAAACACAAAACGGTGAATCTATGGTCATCGCCCTTACGGGCAGACTCGACACAACGACGTCCCCCGCGCTTGAAGCGGAACTGAGAGAGGTGCTCCCCAAGATCAAGCAACTCGAATTTGACTTTACAGACCTTGTTTACATTTCGTCGGCAGGTCTCCGCGTGCTTCTTTACGCTCAGAAAACTATGGCAAAGCAGGGCGGTATGGTTATCAAGAACGTATGCGACGATATCAAAGAGATATTTGAAATAACAGGCTTTTCGGATATTCTCACGGTTGAATAATTTATTAAGGAGATATACTTATGAGCGAAATCAAAAAAATGGCAAAAGGCGATGTCGTCTTCAATGAAGGCGATTGGGAAATGACGATGTATCTTGTCGTTTCCGGCAAAATCGGCATTTATGCAAATTACGGTGCCGCGACCGAGAAGCTTCTTACAGAACTTGAACCCGGAAAGTTTTTCGGTGAGATGGGGCTTATCGAGGCGCGTCCCCGTTCCGCAACGGCAGTAGTGCTTGAAGACGCGGAGCTTGAGGTTATCGACTCTTATAACGTAAACGAGTACTTCAAGAACGATCCCGATAAGGTCGTTGATATACTTGTCAATATGACAAGCCGCCTGCGTCAGCTCTCGGCTGACTACGTTAACGTCTGCGATAAGATCGGCGAGTATCTGGAAGCCGGAAAAAGCCAGAGAAAGACTATCTGGCAGAAGATAGCCGGACTGTTCACAGTCGAATATCAGTACAGCGAAATGTATCAGGAAATGCTGAGATCCGGTTATGATCCGTTGATGTCCAGAGAAATGTACTGGTATTGATAGAGAGGAGAGCAATGATATGAGCAATACAAAGAGCTTCAAGAAAAACCAGGTCATCTTCTTTGAAGGTGAAAAAGGCGAAACGATGTACGACATCGTTTACGGCACGGTCGGCATTTATTCCGATTACGGCAAGCCTGAGCAGAAACTGCTCACAAAGCTCGGCCCGGAGAGCTTCTTCGGCGAGATGGGTATGATCGAAAAACTCCCCCGTTCCGCAACAGCCGTTGCGCTTGAAAATACGGACGCTATCGAGATCACGCAGGAAAAGTTTGCCGAGTATCTCAAAGACAGACCGGCAAAGGCATATACCATTCTTCAGCACACCAGCAAACGCCTTCGCGACCTTTCGTGCGACTATGTTGACGCGTGCGTGGCAATAAGCGAGTACGTTCAGGCCGAAGAAGACGGCGTAAAACCGAGCGACGCGCTTCTCGAAAGAATGAAGAAGATCAACGCTGCACGTACAAAGAAGAAATAAATATGTTTCAGATTCAACCTGAATACGTCAAGGGCGGGGAATACCTCGCCCTTGCTGAAAAGATAGGGGCAAATTTTGAGGTGCTTGAGCTGTCGTTTGGAACACCCGCCCCCGAGCAAGCGTTTTCGTGGTATGAAAAATCCGGCAGAGTGACGTCGCTTCACGGCGCTTTTATAGACCTTAATCCCGTTTCAAACGAGCCGGGCATCGCCGCCGAATCGAAAAAAAGATTTGAGTACAGCTGCGCCTGTGCAAAGCGGATAGGGGCGAAAAACGTCGTATTTCATTCGAGCTGTTTTCCCAACCTTCGCGGAAAATATCTTGACGGCTGGGCGCAAAAATTTGCCGAGTACCTTGTATCTCTTTCCGAGAAATTCGGGCTTTTCATATTTGTCGAAAACAGCTTTGACCTTGATCCCGGCCCACTCAAAGAACTTATGCGCCGCGCCGGGGGAAAAATTGCCGCTTGCCTTGACATAGGCCACGCCGGCATATCCCGCGCCCCGATAGACGAGTGGTTCGATGCGCTGGGAGAAAATATAAAATATTTGCATCTTTCCGACAACAGCGGGCTTTTTGACGACCATATCACGCTTGGCAAGGGCAAGGTCGACGTCAAACGCGCGAGCGAGCTTTGCAAGCATCTCGGCGATATTCCGATGACGCTTGAAGTCGGCGGAATAGACAACATTCGCGCGTCGTTTGAGTATATGAAAGAAAACAGCTTATTCGGTTTGTGAGGAAAAAATGGATAACAGAGAATTTATACGTAAAAGCGTAATACGCGATATGTCCGAGGGCGTTATGACCTTGGGGCTTGACGGCAAGATAATGTCGGTAAACCCCGCCGCCGCGGGCATACTTGAAAAAACAGAGGACGAGCTTGTCGGCAAGCCGTTTGCCGGATGTTTCTTTGAATACGAGGAAAACGACGCGTTCAACCAGCTTATCCTTGACGCCGTGTACGATTCAAGCACGTCGCACGAGGGTATCGTCGCATACTATTCCGGCAAAGACACTCGCCACCTTCACGTTACGACGTCTTACCTTAAAGACGACGACAAAAAGATCGGCGTCATCGCCGTTATTTCGGATATAAGCGAGCTTGTGGAACTTCGTGACGCGCTCAAAGCAATGGAGCGTATAAAGGCGCTGAACGGCCAGCTTGAGATCAGAAACAAGCTTCTGTCCGAAACTTTCGGACGCTTCCTTTCGGATGAGATCGTTCGCCAGCTCCTCGACGAGCCTGACGGGCTTGCACTCGGCGGCAAAAAGCGCAGACTTACCGTTATGATGAGCGATCTTCGCGGCTTTACCGCAATGTCGGAAAGAATGCCCGCGCAGGACCTGCTTACAATGCTCAACCACTACCTCGGCATAATGACAGAGGTCATACAAAAATACAGCGGAACGATAATCGAGTTCATCGGCGACGGCATAATGGCGATATTCGGCGCGCCGCTCCCGAGCGAATCGCACGCGTCGCAGGCTATTGCCGCGGCAGTTGAAATGCAGCGCAGTATGAAGGCTATAAACGAATGGAACGCCATGCGCGGCTATCCGGAGCTGAATATGGGCATCGGGATCAACACCGGCGACGTCATTGTCGGCAACATCGGCAGTGAAAAGCGCACAAAATACGGCGTCACCGGCGCCAACGTCAATCTTTGCGGCAGAATAGAGAGCTATACTGTCGGCGGGCAGGTGCTTGCATCACCGACGACGGTTGCCGACATCCGCGCAGAGCTTGATGTGGCAAGCACGATGGAGGTTCTGCCGAAAGGCGTGAACGAGCCGCTGACTCTTTCGAGCGTCGTCGGCATCGGCGAGCCGTACAATGTCAGCTTTACAACGTCATACAATCGCCCGCAAGCCATCAAGACTCCCGTCGAGGTAAGTTTCTTCTCGATCAAGGACAAGCACACGTCGGCAAGTGCGAATATAGGAAAGATAATCGCCGTATCGCAGGACGGTGCAATAATGAAAAGCGACGCTGAGATCGCCGTATTTGACAATATCGAGATCGAGATAGGCGAAAAGCTGTATGCAAAAGTTATGACTTGTTCCGGCGGCGAAATAGAGATAAGGTTCACTGCAAAGCCTGAATCGTTCAAATCATGGCTTGAAAAACTGAAATAAAACGAAAAAACAGCACCGAACAGGTGCTGTTTTTATGTTGAAAAAAATACCCTCTGCCTTTGGCAGAGGGTATTTTCTGGCGGAAGCGGTGGGATTTTTCCGTCGCCGAGGCTCCTATCGCCTCGCTTCGCTCGTTGCCACGTCGGAGAAAACGACCATTCAGGTCGTTTTCTTTCGCTATCGCTACCTCCTTGTTCGAATCCCACCTTTTGATCAAATAAAAAAATATCCTCTGCCTTTGGCAGAGGATGTTTTCTGGCGGAAGCGGTGGGATTCGAACCCACGAGCACTTGCGTGCTACCTGATTTCGAGTCAGGCCCGTTATGACCACTTCGATACGCTTCCGTATATTAAATTTTAATTTTTGCGGCTTTTCTTCGCATTCGTTGGCGGGCTGGCCCGTTATGTCCTGTTGCGGTACCCGAAATTTTCAGCTCGCAAACGTTGCTCGCAAAATTTCGACCGCTGCCACTCGCTCGCCTCGCTGAATCTGCCACCGGCAGCGCTCGGCTCGCTCCCCCCTTCGATACGCTTCCATATATTTAATTTTTATTTTTGCGGCTTTTCTTCGCATTTGTGGGCGGGCTGGCCCGTTATGTCCTGTTGCGGTGCCCGAAATTTTCAGCTCGCAAACGTTGCTCGCAAAATTTCGACCGCTGCCACTCGCTCGCCTCGCTGGATCTGCCACCGGCAGCGCTCGGCTCGCTCCCCCCTTCGATACGCTTCCATATTATAGATCGCGTTTGCCCGCGAGCCATAACAGTATATCACAACTTTTTTGTTTTGTCAATGATACATTTTATAAAATTGAAAAAACAGCCTACTTTTCCTCAAAGTCGAGCAAATCTGACAAAATCATATTTGAAACAAGCATTCCGCGGCGCGTCAGATGATAGCTTTCGCCGTCCGTCGCCATAAGCTTTTTTTCAACGTATGGAGCTATCGCCGCGCCGTACTTCTTTTCAAAATCGACGCCGAAGCGCGAGAAATACTCGCTCTTATTTACGCCGCGCGTCGTTCTCATCGCAAGCATGACGTACTGCACTGCCGCCGCGCGAACACTCATTTCGTAATCGTCGTCGAGAAGCGCCGCCTCGTTTGTCGGATCCGCCATAAACAGCGACAGATCGCGCTTGTATGAATACATACGCATATCGACCATCGAGTGCGCGCCCGGCCCGAACCCGATAAAATCGAGATTCTGCCAGTATTTCAGATTGTGGCGGCACTCTCGCCCGGACCTTGCAAAATTGCTTATTTCGTACTGTTTCAACCCGAGCGCCTCAAAGAACTTGCACGAATTTATATACATCTTCACCTGCGTGTCCTCGTCGGGCAGGGTATGATCGATGTTCGGGTGACGGCCAAACGGCGTGTTTTCCTCGATTTTCAGCCCGTAAAAAGAAACGTGCTCGGGCGAAATATCCGCAACAAATTCAAGTGTGCGCGTGATTTTTTCAAGCGTCTGGAACGGGAGCGCGTACATTATATCGACGTTTATATTGTCAAATCCTTCAACGCGCGCCAGCATGAACGACTGCTCAAACTCCTTTTTCGTGTGAATGCGCGAGAGCATAAAAAGCTCCTCGTCGTCGGCGCTTTGAAGCCCGATGCTCAGCCTGTTTACCCCCGCCGTGCGATACGCCGAAAGGCGCGCGCTGTCAAGCGTGCCGGGGTTGGCTTCGATGGTGATCTCGGCGTTTTTCGTAACGTCTGCATAAGAGCGAAGCGCGTCTATCACGTCGGCGATATCCTCCGGCGGGAGAAGCGATGGCGTTCCGCCGCCGATAAAGATGCTGTCCACAAATTTGCCGTGAAACGCCGACCGTTTGCTTTTGATCTGCCTTATGAGCGCGTCGGCATATCCCGCAGGGTCCCTGTGGGCAAGCGAATAAAAATCGCAATACGCGCATTTGCTTTTGCAAAACGGTACGTGAATATATACGCCGAGTGCGTTCATACTTCCTCCTTATTTTTCCTCGTCAAGCCGCAAAACCGCCATAAACGTTTCCGGCGGGACTTCGATCGAGCCGAGTTTTCTCATTCGTTTTTTGCCTTCTTTTTGCTTTTCAAGCAGCTTCTTCTTTCGCGTGATGTCGCCGCCGTAGCACTTTGCAAGCACGTCTTTTCGCATAGCCTTGACAGTTTCGCGCGCGATTACGCGGCCGCCTATCGCCGCCTGTATCGGCACCTCAAAAAGCTGGCGCGGTATGTTTTCTTTCAGCGCTTCGGCGATCTTGCGTCCGCGCGTGTATGCGTTGCCCTCGTACACGATGAACGAAAGCGCGTCGACCTGTTCGAGATTAAGCAGTATATCAAGCTTTACAAGCTTTGACGGCTCGTATCCCGAAAGCTCGTAGTCAAGCGACGCGTACCCGCGGGAGCGGGATTTCAGCGCGTCGAAAAAGTCGTATATTATCTCGCCGAGCGGCAGCTTGTAGTGAAGCTCCATGCGCGTCTTGTCGAGGTACTTCATATCGATAAATACGCCGCGCCGCTCCTTGCAAAGCTCCATTATTCCGCCGACGTAGTCGGACGGGGTGATGATGTTCGCCTTGACTATCGGCTCCGCCGCCTCGGATATCTCGTCGGGGGAGGGGAAGAATGACGGATTATCGATATACTTTACCGTGCCGTCCTTGTACGTTATCTTGTATATAACGCTCGGCGCGGTGGTGATAAGATCGAGCATGAACTCGCGTTCAAGCCGCTCCGCGATGATCTCCATGTGAAGCAGACCGAGAAAGCCGCAGCGGAATCCGAATCCGAGCGCCGTACTCGTTTCAGGCTCAAACGTCAGCGCCGCGTCGTTTAGGCGCAGCTTTTCAAGCGCGTCGCGCAGATCGGGATATTTCGCGCCGTCGGCGGGGTAAATTCCCGCAAAGACCATCGGCTGCGCCTTCTTGAATCCCGGGAACGGCTCATTTGTCGGGCGCTCGGCGTCTGTAACCGTGTCGCCCACTCGCGTATCGGCGACATTTTTTATGCTCGCCGTAAGATATCCGACCTCGCCCGCCGAAAGAGAATCCGACGGCACAAGCCCAAACGGCGACATCCGCCCGACCTCAACAACGTCAAACTCAGCGCCCGTGTTCATCATTCTGACCTTCATCCCGGCGCGCACGCATCCGTCTTTGACGCGGATATACACAACGACGCCGCGGTAAGAATCATAGTACGAGTCGAAAATAAGGCATTTCAGCGGCGCGCTCTCCTCGCCCGTCGGCGCGGGAATATCGGTGACTATCCTTTCAAGCACGTCCCCGATGTTGAGTCCCGTCTTTGCCGAAACGGCGGGGCAGTCCATCGCGGGAATACCGATAACGTCCTCAATTTCATGCCGCACACCGTCAACGTCGGCTGACGGCAGATCTATTTTGTTCACCACGGGGATTATTTCAAGATCGTTTTCAAGCGCAAGGTACGTATTTGCAAGCGTCTGCGCCTCGATCCCCTGCGTTGCGTCAACGACGAGAAGCGCCCCGTCGCACGCGCCGAGCGAGCGCGACACTTCGTATCCGAAGTCGACGTGTCCCGGCGTGTCTATCAGGTTGAACTCGTACGTTTCGCCGTCTTTCGCCTCGTATTTCAGCGTAACGGCGCGCGCCTTTATCGTTATCCCGCGCTCGCGCTCGATGTCCATATTGTCGAGAAGCTGTTCCTCCATTTCGCGCGCGGAAACGCTCTTTGTCGCTTCAAGTATGCGGTCGGCAAGGGTGCTTTTGCCGTGATCTATGTGAGCTATTATAGAAAAATTGCGTATTTTATCCTGTCTTTGCATCTGTTTCCTCAAAATTCAAATAAATATACATTATAAATTATATCATTTTATTCGTCATATTTCAAGATGTTTTGTGAAATCTCTTGATATACGGCGATTTTTGTGATAAAATGTATTTGTAAAAAAATATAAAGGAGTGCCTGAAATGGTAAACGAAAGTATTGCTTTTCTTCACGGCTTTGACCCCGAAATAGCCGATGCGATATCATCGGAGCTTGCCCGTCAGCGCGACGGGATCGAGCTTATAGCATCCGAAAACTTTGTATCCGAGGCGGTGCTTGCCGCCATGGGATCGATAATGACGAACAAATATGCAGAGGGCTACCCCGGCAAGCGCTATTACGGCGGATGCTCTTGCGTTGACGTTGCGGAAAACATAGCAAGAGAACGCGCAAAAGAGCTTTTCGGCGCGGAGTACGTAAACGTTCAGCCGCACAGCGGCGCGCAGGCGAACCTTGCCGTGTATTTTGCGCTGCTGAACCCCGGCGACACCGTCCTCGGAATGAGCCTTGCAGACGGAGGTCATCTGACGCACGGCAGTCCCGTAAATATGTCGGGCAAGTATTATAATTTCGTTTCATACGGCGTAAACGAGGACGGTTTTCTCGATTATGACGCGCTTGAAAGGAAAGCAAACGAAGTAAAACCGAAGCTCATCGTCGCAGGCGCTTCGGCATATCCGAGAATAATTGATTTTGAGCGTATCTCAAAGGTCGCAAAGAGCGTCGGCGCTTATTTTATGGTCGATATGGCGCACATCGCGGGACTTGTCGCGGCGGGACTTCATCCGTCCCCGGTGCCTTATGCCGACGTTGTTACAACGACGACGCACAAAACGCTTCGCGGCCCGCGCGGTGGAATGATTTTGTGCCGCGAGGAGCTTGGCAAAGCCATCGACAAAGCGATCTTCCCCGGAACGCAGGGCGGCCCGCTTATGCACATCATCGCGGCGAAAGCCGTCAGCTTCGGCGAGGCGCTCAAACCCGAATTCAAGGCGTACCAGCAGCGCATAATCGACAACGCGCAAGCTCTTGCCGCATCGCTTATCGAAAACGGTCTTAAACTCGTATCGGGCGGCACGGACAACCACCTTATGTTGATCGACCTTCGCGGCACGGGCGTTACGGGCAAGGAGCTTGAACACCGTCTCGACGAGGTGCATATAACGGCGAACAAAAACGCCATCCCGTGCGATCCGGAAAGCCCGTTCATCACAAGCGGACTTCGCGTCGGCACGCCAGCGGCGACAACGCGCGGACTTGACGAAAACGATTTCAGAACGGTCGGCAAGCTTATTTCGCTTGCAGTGTTCGACTTTGAAAACTCCGCTGACAAAATACTCGCAGAGGTCAAAAATATATGCCTGAAATATCCGATGTACTCGTAAACGAAAAGGCGGCGGAGCTTGTCGCCGCGTTCAAAGAAGCGAACCTCACTTTCGGCACTGCCGAAAGCTGTACCGGCGGACTCATCGCCAAAAGCGTGACTGATATCGCGGGCGCGTCCGAGATCTATCTCGGCTCCGTCGTTTCGTACGCGAATTCCGTGAAACGGAAACTTCTCGGCGTGAAGAAAAAAACGCTCGATACGCTCGGAGCCGTGTCGGGCAGATGCGCCCTTGAAATGGCGCAGGGCGCGCGCCGCGCCCTCGGCGTTGACATCGCCGTCGCGGTGACGGGGATCGCCGGCCCTGGCGGCGGCACCGACGAAAAGCCCGTCGGGCTCGTTTACATCGCTGTATGCCATACGGACGGTCACGCGGCGGGGAAGGAATACCGATTCGAAGGCACGCGCGACGAGATAAGAAAACAGACGGCAATCGCCGCCATGGACTGGGCGATATTCGGAGCGAACTACACGACCGGCAAAAAAACGTCTCCCCCGTGGGTGGGACAAAACAAGAATTAAAACACGATCATCAAAGGGGCATAAAAATCGCTGAAAAGAAAAACGTGCAGATAACATCTTCCGACGCTTTCGCAAAAGACGCGGAGCGCGGTCTTTTCGGCGCGATGAGGTAAAGGCAATATGAAGGAAATATCCGATGTACAACTGAGGGCGCGCGCCGAGGAGCTTATCTCGGCCCTGCGCGGACAAAATCTTAAATTCGGCGCGGCGGAAAGCTGCACCGGCGGACTTATTTCAAAAACGATAACCGATATTCCCGGCTGCTCCGACGTTTTTTACGGCGGCGTTGTGTCGTATGACAACTCCGTAAAAGCGGGTGTGCTCGGCGTTGACAAAAAGACGCTTGTGTCGCTCGGGGCGGTATCTGCCGACGTCGCAATGCAAATGGCGATAGGCGCCGCCGAGGCGCTCGGCGTCGATATAGCGGCGGCGGTCACGGGTATTGCGGGACCAGGCGGCGGCACCGACGAAAAGCCCGTCGGGCTTGTATATATCGCCGTATGCGCCGGCGGAGAGAGAGTTTTGTGCGAAAAGTGCAAATTCGACGGCACACGCGAGGAAATCAGAAACGCAACTGCGTACCGCGCCATGACGATGGCGCTTGAAACGATAATAAACGCTTGAAAAGGGAAACAAAGTGGTCCAGAAGAAGACAAACGCGATAATTTCATACGAGCAGTTCGACCGCGAAAACAAAAGCGGTCTTTTCGGCGCGTTCCTGTTCTTCGGCGAGGAAGACTACTTAAAAGAACGCACCTTGTCAAAGCTTCGCGAGCAGGTGATGAGCGCCGAAGGGTTTGAGCTGTTCAACCTTTTCGATATCTCATTTTCGGGCGCGAGCGGAAAATCGCACGACGAGCTTTTCGCCGCCCTCTCCGACGCGCTTGACGCGATGCCGATGATGCAGGAGCAGAAATTCATCGAAATACACGACCTTGCAATAGACAAAATGGCGGCGTCTGAAGCCGACGCGCTCGCGTCGGCGTGTGAAAAAGCCGGGGCTGACACCGTGATGATAATATTCTGCCGCGACAGCGAGCTTGTGTGCGACTATCGCTTTGAGCAGGGCACAAACTTCAAAAAGCTCGCCGCGGCGGCAACGCCCGTGCGCTTTTTCCCGATGACAAAGCCGCGCCTTTGCGCGTTTGCCAAAAAAACGCTTGCCGCCGAGAAAATAAGTATCACCGACGGAGCCGCCGACCTTCTTTGCGATATGTGCGCGTGTAGAATGATGGCGCTGACGGGCGAAATATCGAAGATCGTCGCCTACGCAAATACGCTTGACGGCGAAAAAGTGATAGACGACAAGACAGTCAAAGAGATCTGCTCGGTAAGCGCGGGCGACGAGGTGCCGTTTCTGCTCTCCGACGCGATGCAAAAATGGAGCGCCACGGCGATGTTCGACGCGCTTCGTCAGTCAAAGGATATGCGCGAGGAGCCGATCGCGGTCGTGGCTAAAATGGGGCGCACCTACACCGATATGCTGATGATAAAAACCGCGATGACGGCGGGGCTTTCGTCGGCGGAGATATCAAAACAGCTCAAAATGAACGCATGGCGCGCCGATAAATACGTCCAGTCGCTCGGAAGAGTCCCTATCGAGATAATCGAGCGCGCGATAACGAAGCTCTACGAGCTTGACTTAAAACTCAAAAGCACGCAAAGCGACGCGTGGATGCTTGTGGATCTGTTCGTGTGCGACGTGTATATGCCGAGGTCGATGCGATGAACAAGCTAAAAATCGGGATGCCCGTCATCGTCGAGGGAAAGTACGACAGACTGCGCGTTTTGTCCGTCGCCGACGCTACCGTCATCGCAACGGACGGATTTGGGATATTCAAAAAAAGCGAAACGAAAACGCTTATAAAAAAGCTTTCCGAGCAGTGCGGCATAATCGTTCTGACAGACAGCGACAGCGCGGGGAATATGATACGCGCGTATGTCAAAAACATAGCGGCGGGCGCTGAAATATACAACGTCTACGTACCGCAGATCAAGGGCAAGGAGCGGCGCAAACGCACCCCGTCAAAAGAGGGGTACCTCGGCGTTGAGGGAATGGACGGCGAAACGATAATATCGGCGCTCAAACCGTTTTCAAACGGCGGCGCAGCTCCGAAAATGACGCTGAAAAAAGCCGATTTTTATGCGCTCGGCCTTTCGGGAAAAGATGACAGCTCAAAGAAAAGGGACGATCTTGCGTCCCTTCTCGGACTGCCGCGCGGACTTTCCGCCTCGGCGCTGATAGAGGCAATAAATCTCACCGTGTCAAAGGAAGAATTTGACGCGGCAATAAAAGAAATCGAGGGATAGATATGGTTGAAAAGCTTCGTGCATGGCTTGACAGAGTGTTTGAAAAAATGCACCTCTCAAAATATAAAGAAAAAATACTTTACCTTATAGTCGGCGGCGGAACGACTGTCGTCGACTGGGTGATATTCACCGTTTTTGCGCTGTTTGTGCCGCCCGTCGGCGGGGAGTTTTTGCAAAAGATATCGCCGAACATCCTCGCGTATTCGATAGCTTGGCTCGGCGCGGTG
This sequence comes from Clostridia bacterium, assembly GCA_017447775.1. Taxonomy (GTDB): domain Bacteria; phylum Bacillota; class Clostridia; order Oscillospirales; family CAG-272; genus RGIG6816. Next base: position 12,629 of record JAFSMU010000024.1, read on the forward strand.
ATATTTGCATACGTTCTCAGCCGCCTGTTCGTGTTTGAGCAGACGGGCGAGGGAATACCGACGCAGTTCATCAAATTCTTCGGTTCGCGCGTGCTGACGCTCGTGCTTTCCATCGCGGGCGATATGCTTCTTTCCGGGTGGCTTAAAATGAACCCGTTTATCGCAAAGCTGATAATTTCCGTCGCTGTCATAATCATAAACTACGTCACGGGTAAATTCCTCGTGTTCAGAAAAAAGAAAAAAGCGCACGAGGACGACGGCGCGGGCGAAAAAGAGGAAAACAATGGATGAAATAAAATACCTCGGCGGCGCCGCTCTTGCATACGTCGGCGACGCCGTGCTTGAAATATTCGTGCGCGAAAGGCTTGTAAGATCGGAGATCGACACCGGCTCCATGAGCGCACGCGCGCAAAAACTCGTCTGCGCCGAAAAGCAGAGCGAGCTGTGCGATAAGCTTCTTGTGCTGCTCGACGAAAACGAGGCTGACGTTTACCGCCTCGGCAGGAACTACAAGCCGTCCTCAAAGCCTCGGCACGCGCAGGCGGTCGAATATCATCGCGCCTCGGGGTTTGAGGCGGTGTTCGGCTACCTTCACCTTACAGGCGGCGACGCGCGTGCGCGCGAGCTGTTTGACGCCGTCTACGACGGGGAAATATGATATAAAAAAGCCTTCGTTTGAAGGCTTTTTTCAGTATCTTCCGCGGATCGTGCTTGCGACCGCCTCGGCGTATTCGGCGCATTTGTCGGCGTTCTTGCACTCGACCATAACGCGTATCAACGGCTCTGTGCCGCTTTTTCTTATAAGTAAGCGCCCGCTGTCGCCGAGTGTATTGCGAACATTTTGGGCGGCGAGGAAAAGGCTTTCGTCGTGCGCCGCCGCATCCTTGTCGCAAACGGGAACGTTCACCGTCACTTGCGGGAATTTTTCAAGAGGTGACGAAAGCTTTGATAGCGCGCACTTTTTTTCTATCATCTGCTCGCATAAAAGCACTGACGTGAGTATCCCGTCGCCCGTCGACGCGTACTTTCTCAAAATGACGTGTCCCGACTGCTCCCCGCCGAGCATATATCCGCCGCTTTTCATCCGCTCATAAACAAACCTGTCGCCAACGTCCGTCAGCTCGTATGCCACGCCTATCTTGTCAAGCGCCGACATAAGCCCGAGGTTTGACATCTTCGTCAGCACCACGCGCCCGCCGTCAAGGCCGCCGCCCTCTTTCATCATTTTTGCAAAAATGTAAATTATCCCGTCGCCGTCAACGACCTGCCCGCGCTCGTCAACGGCGATGCACCTGTCGGCGTCGCCGTCGTAAGCAAAGCCGACGTCAAGTCCGTTATCGCAAACAAGGCGCCGCAACTCGTCGATATGCGTCGAGCCGCAAAGGCGATTTATGTTCGTGCCGTCGGGCGCGTCGTTTATCACGTAAGTCTTTGCTCCGAGCGCGCCGAACACCGACGGCGCTATGTGCCACGCCGCGCCGTTTGAGCAGTCAAGTCCGATCTTAAGCTCGCCCGGCGAGTGCGACGCAAGAGAAATGAGGTACCCGACATACCTGTTGCGTCCGGCGACAAAATCGACGACCTTGCCGAGCTTTTCCCTTATTGCTGACGGAAGCTCGTCAACGCCCGAAAGATAGCTGTCGATGTAATGCTCGATAAGAGAGGTATCGCCATCGTCCGGCTTTTCGCCGTCCTTGCCGATAAGCTTTATCCCGTTGTCGTAAAACGGATTATGCGACGCCGAGATCATCACCCCCATATCAAACCCCTCTGTGCGAGTGACGTATGCGACGCCGGGCGTCGTTATTACGTGCAGTATATACGCGTCAGCGCCCGATGAAACGACGCCGGCGCACAGTGCGTATTCAAGCATATATCCCGAGCGGCGCGTATCTTTTCCGATAAGTATCCGCGCGCTTTTGCCAATCCGCGCGCCGTAATGCCAGCCGAGGAATCTCCCCACGGCATAGGCGTGTTTCGGCGTCAGCGTCGCGTTGGCTTCGCCGCGAAAACCGTCTGTTCCGAAGTATTTGCCCATGATGCCCTCCTATTCAACCGTTACCGATTTTGCAAGATTTCTCGGCTTGTCGACGTCGCACCCGCGAAGCTTTGCAGTGTGGTATGCAAAAAGCTGGAATACCGTCTGCGCGGCGATGGCAAGTACGTCGTCGCTGCACGCGGGAAGCTCAAAGCGCGTCTTTATCGCCTCGTCCCTCGGAAAATCACGTCTGCAAACGGCAAATACATCGGCGCCGCGCGCCGCGACCTCGCGTATCGCGTTCATCATTTTGTCCGACGTTTTCTCATCGCCGACAAGCGCGATCACGGGCGTGCCGTCAGTTATCAGCGAAATAGTGCCGTGCTTCAGCTCTCCCGCCGCGTACGCTTCGCTGTGAACGTATGAGATCTCTTTCAGTTTAAGCGACGCTTCAAGGCAGGCGCACACGTCGGCGCCGCGCCCGATGAAGTAAACGTCGTCGCTTTTGTGATACCGCTTTGCCGCGGCTGAAATTCCCGCCTCGCGCGCGATAACGTCGTTTATCGCGTCGCACAGATCGCCTGTCAGCGCACGGGAAACGGAGCGCAGCCCGTGAGTATCCAAGATACCCTTTGCATACGCTATCCGCGCGCCGAGCGCCGTCATAACGGCGCACTGTACGGTGTATGCTTTTGTGCTTGCGACGGCGATCTCAGGCCCCGCCTCCGTAAATACCGCAACGTCGGCGCGTCGCGCAATACTCGACGTTTTCACGTTCACAACGGCGATGGTCATCGCCCCACGGGAAGACGCAAGCTCAAGCGCCGAAAGCGTGTCAGCTGTTTCGCCCGACTGCGAAATAAAAATCACCGTGTCGCCGCTTCGCGTCAGCGGGTCGCCGTAGATGTACTCCGATGCGATAACTACGTCGACCGGGATCCTGCACGTTTTCTCTATATAGTGCTTGGCCCATAGTCCCGCGTGATACGCCGTGCCGCACGCGACGACGGTGAGCTTCTCTATCCCCGAAAGGTATTCGTCCGAAAGCCCGTCGCCGCAAAACGAAACGGCGCCGTCGCTCATCCTGCGCAAAAGCGTTTTTCTTATAGCCTCAGGCTCCTGCGCGATCTCCTTTTTCATAAAGTGATCGTACCCGCAAAGCCCGATGTCATCGGCGACGACGTTTGCCACAGCGGCGCTCCTTTTAACCTCCTCGCTCCTTTTGTCGATGATAACGCATCTGTCGGGCGAGATCATACAAACGTCGCCGTCGCAAAGCTCGATATACGTGTCTGTTTCCGAGATTATCGCCGCCACGTCTGACGCGATGTAATTTCCGCTTTTTGATATTCCGACAATGAGCGGACTTTTGTTTTTCGCGGCGTAAATCATCCCGGGGAAGCAGTCAAACATCACGCCGATGGCAAACGAGCCGCTAAAACCGTCGCAGGCACGCCGCACTGACAATAGCGGGTCGCCGCACTCGGAAAAGATCGCGTCGATACACGCGGCGGCGATCTCGCTGTCGGTCTCTGATATCGGGTGCGCTCCGACGGCGGCTTTAAGCTCAGCGTGATTTTCGATAATTCCGTTGTGAACAAGCGTCACGCGCCCGTATTTGTGCGGGTGCGCGTTTGTCTTTGTCGGCGCGCCGTGAGTCGCCCAGCGCGTGTGACCGATGGCGCAATTCGGCGATGAGTCGATCTCTTTTGTCAATTTTATCAGCTCGGCGATCCTTCCCGCCGTCTTTATAACGTTCACATCGCCGCCGCAAAAAAATGCCGCCCCTGCCGAGTCATACCCGCGGTATTCAAGCGCGCACAGCCCCGCCGTCACGCGCGATAAAGCATCTCCCCGACCGGTATATCCGATTATTCCGCACATTGTGATTCCTCCGAATTTGCTCGATAAACGTATTTTTGACAGATGTTATCAAAAATATTATATGTCAAAGCTCTCTTTTCTGCCAAAAAGAAAACGGGCGACGTCGCCCGTCTGAAATAAAAAAGCCCGCTTGCGCGGGCAGTTTTGTTTTTATGAATAGTTTTCTTCAAAATACTCGTCTATTGCGTTGCGAAGACTTACAAGCGCCTGCTGGATCGTCGTTCCGTTCACCATAGCGCCGGCTGAGTCAAAGTGACCGCCGCCGCCGAGCTTTTCAAGTATGCGCTGAACGTTTATTTTACCTTCGGAACGCGCGGAAATATGAACGTTATCCTCAAATTTGCACAGCGCAAACGCCGCGTAAACGCCGCCGATGCTGAGCATTCTGTCCGCCGCCTTTGCCGCGTTGACGCGGGCAAGGGAAGAGTTTGAGTCGTTTTCGTTGAGGGAAATGGCGATGACGGACTTGTAGATGACGACGTTGCTTTCAAACTTCGCCTCGGAAATGAAGTCCTTGACGCCGATCTTGAACAGCGCCTCCGCGTCGAGCGGGTTTGCGTTTTCGCCGCGCAGGTAAAGCGCTGAGCTGAACGTTCGCACGCCGACGTTGTGAGTAAACTTCTTGGTGTCGAGCATTATGCCGGCATAAAGCAGGTCGGCCTCGACCTTCGGCAGTGCGCCCTGCGGCAAAAGCTGTTCGAGAAATTCCGAAACAAGCTCCGACGCGCTCGACGCCGACGGCTCGATGTAAACTATGTTCGGCTTTATGTTGAACTCCGCCGTCTTTCTGTGGTGGTCGATGATAACAACGTTTTTGGCGGTGTTCACAATATCCGGCGCTTCGCTTATCGGTATGTTGTTTACGTCCGTAACGACGACAAGCGAGCCGCTTCGCAAAAGATCCTGCGCTTCAAGCTTGTCTACAAATACGTCGGTGTAGTCCTCGCCGCTCTTTGCGAGCGATTCAAAGCATCCCGCAAGGTTTTTGTCGTTTTTGTCGCATATAACGTACGCTTTGACTCCGTTGTATTTCGCAAGTCTTGCGATAGCGATGCTCGACGCAAGCGCGTCAAAATCGGCAAAACGGTGTCCCATCACAAGCACGTTGTCGCTCTTCTGTATAAGCATATTAAGCTCGCTTGCGATAACGCGCGCGCGGACCTTGGTGCGCTTTTGCATCGTTTTCGTCTTTCCGCCGAAATACTCGCAGTCTTCCTCGTCTTTGACGACAACCTGGTCGCCGCCGCGTTGAAGCGCCATGTCAAGCGCCGCCTGCGCGACCTTTTCCTTTTCAAAAAGCGTGCCGGTTATCTTTGCAACGCCCATCGAAACGGTGACGGGGATCGTCGTGTCGCCGACGTAGATGTTGCGTATCTCGTCAAGCATTGAGAATCTGTCCGCCTCGAATTTTGCAAGGTCTTCCGCGCGGAAGAGCATCATAAACTTGTTGTGGCCGTATGTTCTGAGCACGCCGCCGATGCTCTCGATATGGCGGCGGAGTATCGTTTCCACCTCGCCCGCCGCGCTTGAATACATATCCTGAACGTACTGTACAAGCTCGTCAAGGTTGTCTATCACAGCGCACGCGACTACCGTGTCGTCGTCGATTATCTTTTTGTTGGCCTGCATTATCTCGGTTATATCGGAGAATATCGCCATCGAATAGCGCTTGCCCTGCGATTCAAGATCGAATCCTTTTGCAAGGAACGTTTCCTTGACCGTCGCGCCGTCGCCGAGATCTCCGTCGTTGAAATGCACCTCGGCTCCGCGCTCGCTTTCGACCTTGACAATGCGCTCGATGGTCGCGTCGCAGATGTTGTCAAGATATTTCCCGTAAAGCACGCCGCGAAGATTTATCTTCGATGAAAGAGCGGTGTTGTACCATACGATACGCCCCAGCTCGTCGCAAATGACGACGGGCATATACAGCTTCTGAATGAAGTTGAGCGTGATCGTGCCGAATATCGACTCGCCTATATCGGAGCGCCGCCTGCTTTTGACCGTGGAAACGATCCAGACGATGATAAGCGCCGCCGTCGCCGCTCCGTAGACCGACACTGAAACGGTGAGCGCTATCCTCGGCTGAACGCCGAGTATGACCGCGATAAGCGAAGCTGAAAGCGCGATCAGCCCAAGACAGCTCATGACCACGGCAACGACGTACGATCTGCGCGCCTTGATCTTTTTATTTTTTTCTGCCATAAGATATTCCTTTCGGTAAACGTTTATTGTTCGTCTTCCTTAATTCATATTCTTTTTCATTCTCGTTATTCTGCCGAGCGTGATGATGTCCCACGCGCCGACAAGCGCGATGAATACCGCGCTGTAAAGGATCCCGGCTGGAAGCATTATCACAGCCATTGCCGCCGCGATGACGACGATGACTATCGCCTGCATTTTGAACCTCGGCGAGCGGAATCTTCCGACAAGTCCGTTTATGCCGCAGACAAAGAACGGCGGCACAAGGATTATCGCAAGGTTAAGCGACGCAAGCTGAACGGCCGTGGCAAAGTCGGAGGATGAGAACATATTGAATATAATGAACACGCCCGTCGACGCGACGGCCATCCACGCTGACGGCTCTTTGGGAAGCAGCTTCCACTTGCCGTCGGGAATGGCTATCTCCGTTTTCGTCAGCCTGCAAGCGAGCGCGTAAAACGCGCACGAAACGTATGAGATCACGTTCAGCGCGCTTATGACAAGCCCGGGGATGATCGCCTTTACCATAAATAAGGTCGTTTTCACAATAGTTGAAATGAACTCCTCCTTGCCGGACTTCATTTCGTAAACGCGCGAGTACATTTCGTAGAAATTGACGTCGTCAAGCGTCTTTTTCATCTGCTCGCCGATGGCGTCAAACGCCTTGTCTATCGAGGCGATGACAGACGACGGCGCAAGCGTTTTGTTTGCCATAAAATACGCGACCGCTGCCCCGGCAAGGATCAGCACTCCGAATGCGACGTCAGCGCCGAGTGTGGCGCTTGTTTTCGATTTTCCCTTTTTGGCAAATATCCCGATAACAAATCCCGCCGCAAAGGGGGACGCTGAAACTATCGCCGCCGACCATGACAGCGTTATCATAAACGCGCACAAAATGCTTAACGGCACGATCACAAGGTATAGCTTTGATGGCGCCGTCAGCGACGCGAGCGCAAAGCAGCCTGCGCAGGCACATAAGAATACCGCCGGCAAAATCGGCACGCCGAGCATCGTAAGCAACGACGAAACTATCGAAAATAGGAACGCCGCCGCGCCGAGGTATATCGTTTTTTTGGTGTTTTCTTTCATTGTTCGGTTATATTATCCTTTGAGTTTGTTGTGGATATAAGCGATCACGGCGACCTCGCGCTGAGAGATCACGCCGCTTTTGTATGCGTCCTCAAGCGTGCGTATCGCCCCGTCCTTATATGCGTATATCGTAAATGATCTGTCATACTCAAACGTCGACTGCCCGATCTTCTTTTCCGTTGCTTTGTAAATAAACCCGGGCAGGATAAACACGTCGTACCCGCCGATGCTTGTGTAGTAAACACACTCCGCATCAAACGAAAGCGGGTTGCCTTCGCTCCCTTCCCAAGCTCGCTCGATCTCGCTTATGCGAGTCGGCGATATCGGCGGCACGTTTGGCACGTCGTCATCGGTGATGATATACGTCGGCTCGGTCTGGATAACGCCCGTATCGTTTATCATAGCCGCGTCGCCGCAGGCGGCGAGCATAAGCACAACAGAGGCAAAAGATACAAGCAGAGCTAACGCCTTCTTCATTCTTCGCTCTCCTTTTTCATGTGTTCCGTTATGCGCTTGTTGAATTCTTCCGCCGTGTTGTAGCCCATCTTTTTCTGGCGGTTGTTCATCGCAGCTATTTCGAGAATGATCGCAAGGTTGCGCCCGGGGCGCACGGGGATGGTGGTCGTCGTTATGTCAAGCCCGAGGATGCGCGTCGTTTCGTTGTCAAGCCCCATGCGGTCGTACGATTTGTTTTTGTCCCACTGTTCAAGCTTTATGACCATATCGATCTTTTCCGTATCCTTGACGGCGCCCATACCGAATATGCGCCGCACGTCGACGATCCCGATGCCGCGAAGCTCGACGAAATGCTTTATTATCGGCGGCGCCGAACCGACGAGCGTCTTTTCGGAAACTCGCTTTATCTCCACCGCGTCGTCGGCGATAAGTCTGTGACCGCGTTTTACAAGCTCTATCGCCGTTTCGCTCTTGCCTACTCCGCTGTCGCCGAGGATGAGTATGCCTTCGCCGTAAACTTCGACAAGTACGCCGTGCCGTGTGATACGCGGCGCAAGGCTTACCGAAAGCGACGCTATCAGCGCCGACTGAAAGCGGGACGTAGTAACGTCGGTGCGGTAAAGGGGGATCTTGTACGTCGTGCAGGCTTTTATGACCTCGTCAAACGCCGAAAGCCCCGACGTTATTATTATAGCGGGCGGCTTGCGCGCGCCGAGCTGTTCAAGCCTGTACAGTCTGTCCGCGCCCGAAAGCTGAGACAGATACTGATGCTCGGCCCTGCCGAAAAGCTGTATGCGGCGATTGTCGAAGCAGTCGAAAAATCCCGACAGCGGAAGCCCCGGGCGGTTTACGTCCGCGCAGATTATTTTTCGTTTTTTTATGTCGTCGGGTTCGACGAGCGCTTCGAGATTGAATTCTTCCACTATGGATTTTAGCGATATGCTGTACTCTTCGTGCGATTCGTTGAAGTTGCCGTCCATTTTTCCGCCTTTCAGCGCGTGTGAGCGCAAAATATATGTATTCATTCTTTATTTTACCATAAAGTAATATTTTTTTCAACTGTTTTTGTTATTTTTGTTCAGCCTTGCGCGCACCGATTCAAAATTTGGCAAAATAGACGAAATTTTTCATTTTTCGTGCTTGACATCAAAGGGATAAAATACTATAATTAAAACAGAGAAAAATTTATTTTTTGGGGTAAATGAAAATGGGAAAATACTATATCGGCGTCGATCTCGGCGGCACGAATATCGCAATCGGTCTGACTGACGAAAACTACAATATCATAAAAAAATCCTCCGTCCCGACTCTTGCGGAAAGAGGAGCCGACGCGATAGCGCACGACATGGCTGAACTTGCGAAAAAAGTGTGCGAGGACGCGGGCATTTCCATATCCGACGTTGAGGGAGCGGGCATCGCCGCGCCCGGCACCGTCAACCCCGAAAGCGGCGTTATAGAATACGCCAACAATATCCGCTTCCGCGATTTCCCGATGGCTAAAAGATTCTCCGAGGAGAGTGGCATCCCCGAGGACAAAGTGGCGCTCGGCAACGACGCGAACCTTGCCGCGCTCGGCGAGTACGTCGCGGGAACGGCAAAAGGCTCAAAATCAGCCGTTATGATAACGCTCGGCACGGGCGTCGGCGGCGGTGTTATAATTGACGGAAAGGTGCTGACGGGCTATGCCTTCGGCGGCGCCGAGCTCGGTCACATGAGCATCGTTTACAACGGCAAAAAATGCTCCTGCGGCAGACGCGGCTGCTTTGAAGCGTACTGCTCGGCAACTGCTCTTGTAAAGCTGACAAAGGAAAAATTCATCTACGAGCGCGACACGCTTATGCATCAGATGTGCGACGGCGACGTTAACAAAGTCGGCGGCAAGACGGCATTCGCCGCTATGAAACGCGGGGACGAGGTCGGCCGCGAGGTCGTTGACGAATTCATAAGCTACCTTGCCTGCGGCATCGCAAACCTTATAAACATTTTCCAGCCGGAGATGCTCCTCATCGGCGGCGGTATATGCAACGAGGGCGAAAACCTCATGGCTCCGCTCAGAGAAAAGCTGAACGGCGAGATATACGGCTCGATGAAAACGAAAGTCGCCATCGCAATGCTCGGCAATGACGCCGGCATCGTCGGCGCGGCTGCCGCCGTGGCGACAAAATAATAAATGATCGAAAATAAATCACAGGAGGAGAAAACCGATGACGCGTAAACAGGCACGTCTTATTATGTGGATCGCCGTTGAGCTTGTGTTTGTCGTACTGATATTCATAGCGTCCGCAAAAAATAACGATTTCAACATCACTGCAACGCTGTCGGGGCTCGGCAAGTCGACGCGCGAGGGAAGCGAGATACTTTCGACAAACGTAAGCTTTGTCGCAAGGGCGTTTGAGGTCATCGGGGAATGGCCGGCGTGGATCTTTGCCTCGCTGTCCGTATTCGTAATAGTCCGTAACCTCAGAAAAAAGATGGACAACAAGCTCGTCCTTGCGGGAATGATACTCGGCGATATCGCCGTTGTGGGCTTTATGTTCATCGGCTGGCGCGCGACTTTCAAGTATATCGCCGGAAGCGTCAAAGGATGGCACTACATTCTTATATCTGTATTCGCCATCGGGTGCGCCGTTCTTATCAAATTCATCGTTGAAAAGATAAATAAAAAAACGCTCAGAAATATGTTCTTCCCGGCGATAGTAACGCTTATTGCCGCACTGTGCATACTCGCATTTACCGAGATAATCAAATTCGCGTGGGGCAGAGTAAGACTGCGCGAGATCGTGGAGTATTCAAAGACCGTCGGCGCCGAGGATGCGCTTTCAAAGTTCACCTCGTGGTACAGACCGAACTGGTTCTCCGGCTCAAAGTCGTTCCCGTCGGGACACTCCGCGTATAATTCGCTGCTCTTCCTTATCCCGATCTGGCTTCCCGTCGGCACAGCCGAGAGAAAACGCCGCTTTGTCGTCGCAGGTATCGGCGTGTGGGTCGCCGCGCTTATGTTCTCGCGCCTTTGCGCCGCGGCGCACTATCTTTCCGACGTTTTATTCGGCTTCATCATCGGCTTCATCATTACACAGATAGCGACGGTAAAATACGAAAAAACGTTTGAAAGCCGCCCCGCGCCTAAATTTATAAAGACGGCTCCCGTGATGAACACTGCGCCCGTCAGAAATACCGATACGCAAAGCGCCGCTCCCCGTGTGCAGACAAGAACACAGCCTGAGCAGGAGCGCATCCCGTCGGCGTCCGGCCTTATGAACTACAAGGAGGACACAAAGGACGTGGAAGTGCCGCAAAACGATCCTGCGGAAATGATTCCCGCCCGCCGCGCCTCAGCACCCGCAAGGGAGAACAGACCGCTGACGCCTGTGAGGCAGACGTCGTTCTCGCTCGACCGCGCCCGCGCCGAAAGAGCAGAGAGCGAGGCAAAAGCCGCCGCCGAAGCGGAGAACGAAGCCAAAAAGCTTGACGACAGACTTAAAATGGCGTCGACGGGCGAAATGAAAAAAGTCACGCCCGACGCGTCGATACCCGTTGTGCCGAAACAATCCGCGCCGCAAAAGCCGCAGAGAAAATCCCAGCCGAAGCCGAAGCGCAAAAAAACGGCGCCGCAGGAAAGCGACGCCGTCCAGATGCATTTCAGGTACGACAGCGAAAGCAACAGCTTAACCACCGACATATCGGACGACTGATCAGGACATACCGAAATAATCGAGAATACCGTTATACATGCCCTCGGCGAAAAGCCGGGGGTTTTCGTTCATCAGCGCGGCGTCACCCGCGTTTGTGATAAAGCCGCATTCCACAAGCGTTGCGGGCATATTCGTCGCGCGAAGAACGTACAGCGTCGGGCGCGGGAACACGCCGCGGTTTTCAAGTCCCGTCGCGTCCGTAAGGCCGCCGAGAACGCTTACGGCAAACTGATACCCCTCGCTTTGCGTGCTGTAAACGAATGCCTCGCTCCCAGACGCGTTCGTAATATCCGACGCGTTTGCGTGGATGCTGATAAAGTAGTCGGCAGGCCAACTGTTAGCTGCCCTGACGCGCGCGCTGAGGCTTGTCGCCGTGCTTGTGCCGAGGATCTCCGTTGGCGAATTGCGCGAAAGGCGCGCTTCAAATTCGGGATTTGAATTGAGCAGCGATGCAAGCTCAACACCTATGTAGTAAACAAGGTCCTGCTCGCGCAGTCCGTTTCCCTCGGCGCCCGAGTTCGGATTTTGCGGGTTGTGTCCCTGATCTATAAAAATTCTGATCGGCATTTTTATCTCCGTTTTTTGTGATTTGGTACATTATATGCCGCAATCTCGTTTAATGTTCTTTGATATTATTAAAAAATTTCAAAAAATATAATGACTTTTTCACAAATTTGTGCTAAAATGGTATTTGTAAAAATTTGCGATCAAAGGAGAATTACAACATGACAAAGATTGACATATTTTCGGGCTTTCTCGGCGCGGGCAAAACGACGCTGATAAAAAAGCTCATCAAAGAGGCGTTTGCAGGCGAAAAGCTTGTGCTTATCGAAAATGAATTCGGCGAGATAGGCGTTGACGGCGGCTTTATGCGCGAGGCGGGCATCGAAGTAACGGAAATGAGCCAGGGCTGCATCTGCTGCTCGCTCGTCGGCGATTTCAAGAGCGCGCTGAAAAAGGTCATCGACCAATACGCGCCCGAGCGCATCCTCATCGAACCGAGCGGCGTCGGCAAGCTTTCCGACGTTATCCGCGCCGTAAGAAATATCGGCGTTGATGGCATCGAACTCAACAGCTTTACGACGATAGTCGACGCAAAACGCGCGAAAATGTATATGAAGAATTTCGGCGAGTTCTGGACAGATCAGGTAGAGCACGCCAACTCGATTATCCTCAGCCGCACGCAGGACATCGACGACGCAAAGCTTGCGGAAGTCGTTGAAATGCTCCGTCAGCACAACGCCGACGCAACGCTCATAACAACGCCGTGGGACGAGCTTTCGGGCGAGATCATCCTTTCAGCTATGAAAAAGAAAAACACGCTGAAAGCCGAGCTTGAACGCCTTGCGTCCGAGGACGAGGACGAGGATGAACACGAACATCACCACCATCATCACCACGATGACGACGATGACGACGATGACGACGAGCACGAGCATCATCACCATCACCACCACGACGGCGAGGAGTGCGACGACCCTGACTGTGAGTGCCACCACCATCACCACGACGACGATGATGACGACG
>JAFSMU010000025.1 GCA_017447775.1 Clostridia bacterium
GAGTAATTGATAATAATACTTTTACGTTAACTGTAATAAAAACTGATTTTGATATACCTCAAAGGATTACTTTTCATAGGGTTGAGCAGAATTAATCAACTCTGACGTATACATACGACAATAGAAAAATCTCGGTAAATAAAAAGTGAGGCATTTATGGAATCGAGAAATAACACCAAAAAATTTTTAATTATATTATTACTTTTTTGCCTTCTTTTAAACGGATGTACACTGGGATATGAACCACTCAAAAAAATAGTTGAAGACAAAATGTGCTGGGAAGCTGAGAATGTAAATTTTTCCATCTCTTTTAAAGATTATGCCGGAAAACTGTATTTTGGGGGATATGAATATAGATTAGAAGTTCAAATTGGTGTTTACTATAATGATATGGAAATATATGCCTATTCAATTACAGAAAATACTGATGCCAGAATGTATGATGAAAATGATCCTCGAAAATGTGATGGTTGTATTGATTTGAAAGTAAACCGTGTGAAAGAAAACGAATTTGTGGTTTCTGTTATTTATTCTGATTTTGATTTGCCCAAAACATTGATTTTTCACAAGGCAAATAATTGATTTTGTGATTTGAAAATGAAAAGGAGGAATGTCGCAACCGATACCGAGAACACCGGCAAGGTTTTCTTTTGTAGCGAAGCGGCCGCGAGGGAGTGAATAACGACCTGAATAGTCGTTAGTGCTGAGCGGTGACTGGGCCCGACGGGTTCCCGCGTACGAACGAAGTGAGTGCGTGGGGTTTCGGAGCCGCAGCGAGACCCGCTTTTCTTTTATGAAAAAGAAAAGGGCAAACGTAACACTTAAAAAAAAATATCCACCCGTTTTCGCGGGTGGATATTTTATCATGTCAAAATTATTCTGCTGCCGTTTCCTCAGCGGGAGCATCCTCGGCGGGAGCTTCCTCCGTTTCTTCGGCGGGAACTTCCTCTTCGGGAAGAAGTGCGCGAACCGAAAGGCTGACCTTCTTGCCTTCGTTGTCGATCTCCGTTATCTTCGCGTCAACGACCTGCCCCTTTGAAAGAACTTCCGCCGGCGAGCCGAGCTTCTTGTTAGCTATCTGCGAGATGTGGATAAGACCGTCAACACCGGGGATGATCTGCGCGAATGCGCCGAACGGAAGCAGGGAAACGATCTTTACGCTTGCAACGTCGCCGACTTTGTACTGCTCTGTGAAGAGCTTCCACGGGTTCGTTTCTTCCGTCTTGTAACCCAGGGAGATCCTGCCTTTTTCCTTGTCGAACGATTTGACGAATACGTCAAGCTCGTCGCCTACCTTCACAACGTCGGACGGCTTTGAAATACGCAGCCACGACAGCTCTGAGGTATGTACCATACCGTCAACGCCGCCAAGGTCAACGAATGCGCCGTAGGATGTAAGGCTCTTTACAACGCCTTTGTAGTGCTTGCCTTCTTCGATCTCGTTCCAGAAAGCTTCCTCTTTTGCGCGTCTTTCCTCGCGTGCGACGACTCTGATGGAGCCGACGGCGCGTTTGCGGTCTTCTTTTATGTCGATGATCTTGAACTTCTGCACTGTACCTACAAGCGTTGAAAGATCGCCGTCGCGCGGAACGGGTGTCTGCGATGCGGGAACGAATATCTTCTGGCTGAGAGCGGATATGATAACGCCGCCTTTGACAGCCTCGATAACCTTGCCTTCGAGAACTTCGCCCGTTTCGGCTGCGTTCTTTACTGCTTCCCATTTAGCGCCCGCGTCGCTCTTCTTCTTGGAAAGAACAGCGATGCCGTCAACGTCGCTTACTCTGACTGCAACAGCCGTTACCTCGTCGCCGAGCTTGAAAAGGTCTTCAAGTTTAGCTGAGGGATCGTCCGTTACGTTCTCTATTGTAAGAACGCCTGTGCATTTTGAGCCGAGGTCAAGCTTTACCTCGGTATTCGAAACGTACGTAACTACGCCCGTGACCGTATCTCCTGTATTTAATGTTTTGAAGCTGTCTTCAAGTAATTGCGCGAAATTTTCCTGTTCACTCATTTTGTCTATGACCTCCTTAATCAGACAGTCGGGCGATGACGCTCCGGCTGCGACTCCTATCATGATCGGAGTCTGCTTATTATTTATTAGCGGCAAATCGTTTGGCGAGGCGACCAGGAATGAATTTTCGCAGAAGCGTTTTGAAATTTCGTAAAGTTTGTTTGTGTTGGAACTTCTTTTGTCCCCGACGACGACCATAACGTCGCACTCGCGGGCAAGTTCTTCGACCTCGCGTTGACGGTTTTCCGTAACACTACATATTGTATCAAAAAAAATTGAATTTGTATATAGTTTTTTGATAAATTTTTTTATTTTTTTATACTTTTCACTGTTTTGAGTCGTCTGCGACACGACGATAACGCCGATATTCCCGCTTTGCGCCTGCTCGGGCGAGGGAATTTTTTTGTCGTTTATCGCCGCCGTTATCTCGTCCTCATTCAGAAAAACGAGCTTTTTTCCGCGCACGTGGCTTGCCGTTCCCACGACCTCGGGGTGATCGGCGGCGCCGAATATCAGCGTCAGCGTTCCGGGGGCGGAGTTTTCGTCGATAACGTCGTGTATCTTTTTGACAAACGGGCAGGTGCAGTCGATAACGACGCACCCCGTACTCTTTGCCGCGTCATAGAGCAGCTTTGCGTATTTTTTCTCCGTGCCGTGCGCGCGAATGAGAAAAACCGTGTCCCCGTCGGCATTTTTCGCCGCCGCTTCAAGCTCGCTCTCGTCAAGCGGAACAATGCCCTGCGCCGCAAGGGATGAAACAACGCCGTCGTTGTGGATAAGTCTGCCGACGGTGTAGACCTTTTTTTTCGTGCCGATAAGTGACGTCGCCGTTTCGTAAGCGCGGCGCACGCCAAAGCAAAAACCCGAATTTTCAGCAACTTTTACAGTCATTTTTTCTCCTGTATCTCGGGCGCGAGCGCGCAAATGCGCTCCCAGACGAGCGCCGCCGCCGCGTCGATCTCCGCCTTGTTCTTTTTGTCAAAGCCAAGCTCGGAGTAGCGTATCGGCTCGCCGTAAACGACTTTTATTCGCCTGAACGGCAGCACCCTGTATTTTTTTGTGTATATGTATGCGGGGAGCACGTCGCATTCAGCGCGCGCCGCTATCATTCCGACACCGCTTTTGTATTTCGTTTCCGACGGGATCTTTTCGGGCATTCTCGTCCCCTGCGGGAACATTATAAGCGCGCCGCCCTCGCTCACTTTGTCTATCGCGCCGTGAAGCGCATCCATGTCGGCTGTGCCGCGCTTTATCGGAATGGCGAAGCGCTTTATAAGCCTGCGAAGCACCGGCGCCCTTGAAAGCTGATCTTTTGCAAGGAACCACGCCTGCCTTTTCAGCCCTATCGCAAGGAAGAGCGGGTCGGTTGCGCTTATGTGATTTGAGCAAACGATTATGCCGCGCTCTCTCATCTCGTCCTTCGGCTTTTTTATCTTCAAAAAGAAGATGAGCTTGAAAATCGGGCGCAAAAGTCCGCGCCAAAACCTGTAAAAGCCGTTTACCTTCATTTCGTTCTCTCCCTTATTATTTTCAGCGCCTTCTCGAGCGTTTCTTCAAACGGGCCGGAATTATCGAGGAATATCGCGTCATCGGCGGGAATTGCCGGCGCGACTTTGCGGCTTTTGTCGTTTTTGTCGCGCGTCGCCATGGCGGATTTTACCTCGTCAATGCTTATTTTTTCGCCCTTTTCCACAAGTTCCGCAAGACGTCTTTCGGCGCGCGCGTCGTCAGACGCCGTCATAAAGAATTTCACCGTTGCGTCGGGAAGAATGACCGTCCCGATGTCGCGCCCGTCCATAATGACGTTGTTGCGGCGCGCAAAATCGCGCTGAAGCTCAAGTAAGAACGTGCGTACCTCCGGTATCGCCGAAACCGCGGACGCGCCCGCCGATATCTCGCTTGTGCGTATTCTGCCCGTAACGTCCTCGCCGCAAAGGATCATCCTCTGCGCGCCGTCAACGTACTCGATGACGACGTCCATCTTCGGTATAAGCGCGATAACGCCCTCGGCGTCCTTCGGATCAACGCCGCTCTCGATGACGTAAAGCGCCACCGTGCGATAGATCGCACCGGTGTCAAGATGAATGTACCCAAGGCGCTCTGCCAGCGCGTTTGAAAGGGAACTTTTGCCGGCTCCGCTCGGCCCGTCAATTGCTATGCTTACCATAAAAACCCTCGTGTTCGCTTGATTTTTTATATCTTATACATTTGTATTATTTTGTTATACAACTGTATATTTTTCGATTATCCCGTCGGCGCAGCAAACGCCCGTCGACAGCGCTATCTGGATATTGAAGCCGCCGGTGTACGCGTCGACGTCGATGACCTCGCCCGCAAAGTAAAGATTTTTTACCTTTTTTGAACGCATCGTTTTCGGGTCGATCTCGCTTGTTTTAACGCCGCCCGACGTAACTATCGCCTCGTCTATCGGGCGGAAGCCGCGCACGGAAACGGGCAGGCGTTTCAGCGTTCCGACGATTTTCGCGCGCTCGGCGCGAGTCACCGAATTTACCTTTTCGCCGTATTCAAGTCCGCACGCTTTTATAAAAGGATGTATCAGCTTTTGCGGGAGCAAGTCGCCAAGCGCATTGTCAAGATTTTTGTTTTTGTATTTTTCAAAGTCGGAAAGCACCCTTGCGTCGAGCTGTTCGGCGTCAAGCGCCGGCTTCAAGTCGATGTAAACGACGTATCTGTCGCGGTCCATCGGGCGCAGATGCGCCGAGGCTGAGAGTATCAGCGGGCCGCTCATGCCGAAATGGGTGAACAGCATCTCGCCGAAATCGTCAAATATCACCTTGCTCATCGCCGTGTCGAGCACGCTTATCGCCACGTTTTTCAGCGACAGTCCCTGCGTATCGCGGCAGAGCTTATCCTCCGATTCAAGCCCCACAAGCGACGGCACGGGCGGTGTTACGGTGTGCCCGAGCGCGCGCGCAAATTCAAACCCGTCCCCCGTCGAGCCTGTCAGCGGATACGAAAGCCCGCCCGTGCAAAGCACGATCTCGTCAAAGCTTTCGTATTTTCTCTTTTCTGTTATGACCTCGCTTATACCGTCGTCATCTGCGCGAAGCGCCGTCACGCGCTCGTTTATGATCTTTGCCCCCGAGGTTATGACGTATTTTTTCATCGCAAGCACAATGTCTGTCGCGCGGTCTGAAACGGGGAAGACTCTGTTCCCGCGCTCAACTTTGAGCGCAACTCCAAGCCCCTCGAAGAACGCCATCGTGTCCCGCGGCGAAAAGCGGTTGACGGCGGAAAAAAGGAATTTCCCGTTTGTCGTTATGTTTTTCATAAACGTTTCCGGGGTGCAGTCGTTTGTCAGATTGCACCTGCCTTTGCCCGTTATGCCGAGCTTTTTGCCGAGCAGGTCGTTTTTTTCAAATAGGGAAACGGAAAACCCCGCCGCGGCGAGCCTCCCCGCCGCCATCATTCCCGCCGGCCCCGCGCCGATAACGGCGATTTTTGCTATATTATTCATAAATTCAAATGTTTCTATATTTGTTCAAGCCTTGCCAGCTCTTTTTCCGCCTCGTCGTAATCGGCGTAAAGGCGGTCTGTTTCATCGTTTATTTTCGATATTTCGCCGTCTATTTCCGAGAGGCGCACGTAGTTTGTCGACGCGTCGCCCGCGGCCTCTTTTTCAAGCTCGGTCTTTCTTTGCTCAAGCTCAAAAATGCGCGCCTCGTTTCGCTCCATGCGCGATTTAAGCCTGCGTATGTCCGACGTTTGCTTTTTCGCCGCCATGTATTTTTCCTTTTCGGCGGTCGCGGCCTTTACCTCGCGCGCGTCGTCCTCGCTCGCTTTTTTCTTTTCGCGCTCGGAAAGATATTCCTCGTAGCTGCCCTTGAAGTCGGCAAAGCCGCCGCCCATATCGAAAATTCGCGTGGCGAGCTTGTTTATGAAGTACCTGTCGTGCGAAACGGCGATTATCGTCCCGTCAAATTCGAGCAGCGCGCCCTCAAGCGCCTCGCGCGAGGCGATGTCGAGGTGGTTTGTCGGTTCGTCGAGGATCAGCACGTTCACGCGCGAAAGTATCATCTTGCACAGCATCAGCCGCGCGCGCTCGCCGCCCGAAAGGGAGCCGACCGTCTTGTCTATATCCTCGGCAAAAAAGAGGAACGACGCCAGTGCCGAGCGCAGCTCTGTGTACGTCAGCTTGTCGTGCGCGGCGCAAAGCTCTTCAAGCACGGTGCGGCTGTCGTCAAGCGTTTTTTGCTCCTGATCGTAGTAGCCGATAACGACGTTTGCACCGAACTCGCACACGCCGCTATCTGGCGCGATCTGCCCGTCGATGATCTTTATCAGCGTCGATTTGCCGCAGCCGTTCGGCCCGATTATGACGATCCTGTCGCGTTTTCTGACGAGAAAAGAAACGCCCGAAAGCACCTTTTTTTCGCCAAACGACTTTTCGACCCGCTCGCAAACAAGCACATCGTTGCCGCTTTCCCCCGCCGAGCGAAACGCCATTTTCACCGCGCGCGGCGCTGTCTTCGGCGCGTCGACCTTTTCCATGCGTTCAATCTGCTTCTGCTTTGACGCGATGGTTATAAAGTTGCGCTCCTGCCCGAAGCGGCGCTGCTGGGCGATGATGCCCTCGATGCGCGCTATCTCCTTTTGCTGACGCTCGTATTTTCGCATCAGCGTCTTTTGCGCCTCCGCCTTCTGCACCGCAAACGCGGAGTAGTTGCCGGGGTAAAGCTTTGCCTCGGTATGCTCGATGTCGAGGATCTTCGTCGTCACTCTGTCGAGGAAAAACCTGTCGTGCGACACGACGATAAGCGTCTTCGGGTACGCGCGAAGATGCTCTTCAAGCCATTCGAGCGTCTTTGTATCGAGGTGGTTCGTCGGCTCGTCGAGCATCAGTATGTCGGGCGCTATAAGCAAGAGCCGCACAAGCGCAAGCCGCGTCCGCTCGCCGCCCGAAAGGGAAGAAATGTTCCGCTCAAGGTCGCGCTCGAAAAATCCGAAACGTTGAAGCATGGAGCGTATCCTCGCGCGGTACTCGTACCCGCCGATGTCCTTAAAATGCTCGGTCAATGCTGAATATTCTGATATTATACTATTGTATAACTTATCTTCTACGCTTGTATTATTTATCTTTTCCGAAAGCGCTTCAAGGCGTTTTTCGACAGTGAGCTGCTCGACGAATGCGCCAAGCATTTCGTCAAATACCGTCTTGTCGCTGTCAAGCATCGCGTTCTGTTCAAGCATCGCAACGCTCCGCCCGCCAAGGATCGAAACGCTGCCGTCGCTCGCCTGCTGCGTGCCGGCGATTATGCGAAGAAGCGTCGATTTTCCCGCGCCGTTGACGCCGATGACGCCAAGCCTGTCGCCCTCGTTTATCGAGAAGGAAATGTCTGACAAAACGACGTCCGTGCCGTATTCCACCTTGACGCCGCCAACGCTTAAAATGACCATTTTGCCTCCCCGATAGATTTACTCCGATTTAATATTATAACTCATTACATTTGATTTGTCAATCAAAAAAGCCCTCGTGCGAGGGCTTTGAACTATTTTGTCATTTTTGATCTGAATACTACCGTCGCAAGCGTAAACAAAACGACAGTGTACGCGCACACGATGATAAGAGGTCGGAGGACGCCGTCAAAGGTGAAAATGCCTGCCGCGGCGTTTTGCATGATCACGGTGACGTTTTTGAACGGTAGCGCGTTCATAACGGTCATAAATCCGCCTTCAAGCCCCTCCGTCGGGAACCACATCCCGCTGAGCACCGACTGCCCCATAACGATGACCGACGCGACGCCGCCGACTGATTTTTCGTTGCACAGCGCGCCGAGAAGGAGTCCCGCGGCGATGAAGAACGCGCAGGTAACGGCGCTTAACGGCAGTATCGTGAATAGATACGGCGAGAAGAACGAAACGTCGATGACGACAGCCGCCGTAAGAAAGATCAGTGTTTGTATCAGAGCAAACGGCACCATCGCCAAAGCGTACCCGATGATGAATTCCGACGGGCGCGTCCTTGTGGCGTAAAGGCGCGCCATAAACGACGACGAGCGGTCAGTCGTTATAAGAATGCCCGAAAACAGCGATATGAACGCCTGCCCGAAGCCCGTCATTGCGGGCGCGAGGTAGCGCATCTCAAATTGCGGCGTCAGCTTGTGGAAAATAAAGTAGAACAGCACAAGCATAAACACCGGCAGCCCGAACAGAAAGCCGAGGCTCAGCGTGTCGCGGCGTATCTCCTTGAAGTTGCGCCCGGCAAGCGTCAAAGCTCTTGAAAACGACATATCACACGCCCCCTTTCTCGATTACGGAAACGAATGCGTCCTCAAAATTGTCGGCGCCCGTTTTTTTGATAAAACCGTTTGCCGTGTCGACGGCGATAAGACGGCCGCCCTTCATTATCCCGATCCTGTCGGAGAGCGCCTGCGCTTCCTCCATGTAGTGCGTTGTTAGCACGATCGTCGTTTTGCCGCGCAGCTTTTCGATCATCTGCCACAGCTCGCGGCGCGCAAGAACGTCAAGCCCAAGCGTCGGCTCGTCGAGAAACAATACGGCGGGGCGCGAGATCAGCGCGGTTGCTATCGAGAGCTTGCGCTGCCAGCCGCCCGAGAGCGTTTTTGCGCGTTTGTTCAGCACGGACGAAAAATCAAAACTTTCAACGATCTCCGATATGCGCGCCTGCGCCTCGTCTTTTTTGATCGAGCAAATGTCGGCGTAAAACGAAAGATTTTCCGAAACGGAAAGATTTTTTGCTATCGCCGTTTCCTGCATCGAAACGTCGATGAATTTTTTTACCTCATACGGCTCTTTTGTGGCCGACTTTCCCATAATGAACGCGTCCCCCTCCGACGGGCGCGTGAGCGTTGTCAGCATTTTGACCGTCGTCGTCTTGCCCGCGCCGTTGACGCCGAGAAGAGCGAATATCTCGCCTTGATCGACGGAAAGATTCAGCTTGTCAACGGCGACTATGTTTTTGTATCTTTTGGTCAGATCAACCGTTCTTATCGCTTCCATTGAACCCTCCCATAAGCTTGTAAAATTCGTCGGACTTGATAAGCGCGATCCCGCGCTCGCGCTCTCCCATCACCATAAGCGTGTCGCCCTCGGAAATATCGAACATCCGCCGCGCCTCGACGGGTATCGTTATCTGTCCCTTCGGCCCGACCTTGACGCTGACGATGAATTTGTCGTTTTGAATGTCTTTCATAGCCTCACCTTTCTTATTTTTCTTACTTTTCTTATATTGTATCACCGAAAGCGACGCTTGTCAATACAAAAATAAAAAATCCGGATGAGGCGTTTATCCTCATCCGGATCCGTTTGCTTTATTATTTGCAGTTAGCGGAAAAACCTACTATGCCGGCTTCGCTGTTGTGCTGAAGAACGACTCTTATTACTCTGTCTCTTACGTTTACGGAGAACTTCTCGCCGCTCTCGAGCGTCTGGATCACTACAAGTCCCGTCGCCGTAATGCTGAGTTTGTAGTTTTTAAGAGTGTATCTCGGCTCCGTGCTTTCGTTTATCGTGTCGGCGGTATAGACGTATGCGTTGCTTCCGTCGAATTTAATTCCCACGTTCGTTCCGTAGTCGCCGGGCGCCGATTCCGTGACGTAGAGCTTGTTCAATTCCGGTGTAAAGAAGCTGATCTCGTCAACTTTCTTGAGGGTGCCGGAAAATGCGCCGCCGGAGATTGTGTATGAATATATAAGCGATCCGTCGCTCATATAGAAGTCGTAAGTTACTCCGTCGTGAACGGCGCGGGCAGCCGATACGCCGTTTGCGGAAACGCTCGTATACTTCTCAGTCCACGTTGTATCGGGCGATTTTGCCTGATATTTGTCGTATCCTTCGTAGACGGAAAGCGTGACTGTCTTTGCGTCGGCGTCGATGGTGAACACGTTGTTTGCCTTTGAAACGTAGCTGCCGCTTTCGAGCTTGACTTCGGGAGCGGGGACGACCTTCTCCGTATCGGTCGGAGCGGCTTCTGTTCCGGCGGGAACTTTATCCGTTGTCGCCGGTTTTGTTCCGCCGCAGGATGCCAGCGCAAGCATCATCAATGCAAGCACCGAGCAAAGTGTGATTTTCAAAAGATTTTTCATATTGCCTCCTAATGTAAAAAATAATCGGACTGCAGGCGGCGCGCCGCATACAGCCCAAATTTAGTCTGGAGCGAATAACGGGAATCGAACCCGCATGACGAGCTTGGGAAGCTCGGGTTCTGCCATTGAACTATATTCGCGTACATATAATTATATCAGGTTTTTTCAAAAATGCAAGAGCAAATTAAAAAATAATCCCGACGCAACGGGCAAAAAAAACGCCGATGTCGGCGCTTTCGATATTATTTTACAACAACCGCGTAATTCGGCTTTTCCGGCAGGTATTTTATGCGGATCCGATCGCCCACCTCCGTGCGGGTGTAAACGTGATCAAGCACCGCCTCGACCGTCTGCCCGTCGGTCGATGTGTACGTTACGTAATATGTGTACTTTACATCATATCCGCCCTCGCTGTCGACCGAGCCGCTCTCCTCGATGCGCGAAACGACGGCGTCCGCCGTTATCCCGCCGCGGCGTATCTTTGCACTGCGGACTATGGTAAATATCGCATACCCCACTACAACGGCGATTATTGCGCCCATAAAAATATACTTTATCATTTTCTTCCTCCGATAGCTCGAATATATTTTAATATTACCATAAAATATGCGCTTTGTCAACAAAAAAGAAACGGGGCGGCGCGGCAAGATCGGTCAGCCGGCATACTTTTTTTCAAATTATATTGAATATTTCGCCGTTTTATTGTATCATATAATAAGCCAGCAAATCGTGTGCGGGCTCAGCGAAAAACGGAGGCGTGAAATGAAAAGGGAAGACATACGCATACGCGACCCGTTCGTGCTTTTAAAGAACGGGATTTACTATATATACAGCTCCACCTGCTCGAAAGACAAAACGACAGTCGAGGTCTACAAAAGCCGCGCTCTTGACAACCGGGACGAGCCGAAGGCGGTCTACAAGATCAAAATATGTGTCAATTATTGACTTTTCGCCCGAAAAAGAGTATTATATATTTATAATGAGATCCGCACAAAAAAGCGAAAAAAGAAAAGCCTCGCCATTCAAGCGGGCTTGACTTTGGAAATAATTCCGTGGAGCTGGTGAAAAGACTCGAACTTTCGACCTGTTGATTACGAATCAACTGCACTACCGACTGTGCTACACCAGCAACATTGGATATTCTATCACAGAAAAATCGATTTGTCAATATCAAATTAAGAAAAAACGGAGAATTTATGAGACTTACCGACATATCATACGCGCGCGCCGTGATGCTTCGGCACGGCATCGTTCCGCAAAAGCGCTACGGGCAGAATTTTCTGACAAATCCGCACGTCGTCGACCTTATCGCCGACGTTTGCGCCGACGATGAATGCGGCATTATCGAGATCGGCCCTGGCATCGGCACACTTACCGAGGCTTTGTGCGAGCGGTACAAAAAGGTCGTCGCAATAGAGATAGACAAAACGCTCATCCCCGTCCTTGCGGACACGCTCTCGGGCTTTGACAACGTCAAGGTCATCGAGGGGGACGCGATGAAGCTCGATTTCAACGCCCTTATCGCCGAGCATTTCCCCGGCATGCCGGTCGCCGTCTGCGCAAACCTGCCGTACTACATAACGTCCCCGATCATTATGAAAATGCTTGAATACGGGCCGCTTTTTCGCTCGATAACGGTTATGATACAAAAGGAAGTCGCCGACAGGCTGACGTCCGCCGCCGGCAGCGCCGACTACGGCGCGATAACGCTTGCGGTGAACTACCGCGCGCAGGTGGAAAAGGTGACAAACGTCGCGCCGTCAAACTTCATCCCGCCCCCGAAGGTCACATCTACGGTGATAAAAATGAACGTTCTGCAAAAGCCGCCCGTCGACGTTTTGAATGAAGAAAAGCTGTTTGATATAATTAAGCTCGCCTTCGCCCAACGTCGCAAAACGCTTGCAAACGCGCTCGACGAAAAGTACGGCAAGGACGATGTCGCATCGGCGCTTGAAAAAATAAATATCCGCCCCGACGTGCGCGGCGAGCGGCTCTCGCTTTCGGACTTCGCGCGCCTGTCAGACCTTATCTGACGGTATTCACAAAAAACGAAAAACCCGCATAAAATAAGGATAAATCAATTTTATACGTCGGTATAAAACAAAATTATACATTGGTGTAAAATGAACGAAAAACTCGAAAAGTTCAAAAAGGAAATGCGCGGCAAAACGGTAGCTCTTTTGGGGCTTGGCATATCGAATCGCGCGGCGGCAAAGTTTCTGACGGCGCTCGGCGCCGAGGTTTTCGCGCTCGATCAAAAAGATACCGAGCCGTCAGTGCTTGACGAGATGACAGCCCTCGGCGTAAAGGTTTGCAAGGTAAATGATTTTTACGGCGTCGACGCTGATATCGTTCTGCGCTCGCCCGGCATCCGCCCCGACGCTGTAAGCACGCGCGGTGCGCTTTCAAGCGAAATGGAAATATTCACCTCTCTTTGCCCGTGCCCGATCTACGCCGTAACGGGCAGCGACGGAAAGACAACGACGACGACGGTCATATCGAAAATGCTCGAAGCCGAATTTGACGGCACGCGGCGGCGCGTATGGCTCGGCGGCAACATCGGCAACCCGCTTATATGCGAGCTTGATTCTATCCGCTGCGACGACGTATGCGTGCTTGAGCTGTCGAGCTTTCAGCTTATGACGATGGATTTTTCGCCGCGCGTCGCCGTGGTAACGAACATCACGCCAAACCACCTGAATTGGCACACGTCAATGGACGAATACACGGCGGCAAAGAAAAAGATATTTGAGCGTCAGCGCCACGATTGCCGCCTTGTGATAAACGCGGACAATGAGATAACGTCGTCGTTTTACGCCTTGGCGCGCGGGGAAGTGAGGACTTTTTCCTCGCGCGGCGCGGGCGACGCCACGATAAGCGGCGGCGCGATAAGTATTTGCGGGCGAAAGATAATCGACCTTTACCAAATCAAGCTCCCCGGCAGGCACAACGCGGAAAATCTCATGGCGGCGTTTCTCGCCGTTGACGGCACTGTAAGCGACGAAAATATGAGAAAAATCGCCCGCGATTTTTCCGGCGTTGAACACAGGCTTCAGACCGTTTGCACGCGGGACGGCGTGAGATTTATCAACAGCTCCATCGACACGTCGCCGACAAGGACGCGCGCGGCGCTGTCATCCTTTGATAATAAGGTGATACTGATCGTCGGCGGGTACGACAAACACATCCCGCCCGAGCCGCTGACAGAGCCGATAATGGCGCACACAAAGGCCGTTTTCTGCACGGGAGACACCGGCGAAAAAATATATAAAATGATGAAAAACGCGCTCTACGGCGGGAAAATCGAGCTTATCCCCGACTTTGACACAGCGGTGCTTTCCGCCGCGAAATATGCAAGGGAAGGCGACACGGTGCTGCTTTCGCCAG
Source organism: Clostridia bacterium (assembly GCA_017447775.1). Lineage (GTDB taxonomy): Bacteria > Bacillota > Clostridia > Oscillospirales > CAG-272 > RGIG6816. The sequence continues at coordinate 13,465 of JAFSMU010000025.1, forward strand.
CCGCCGCAAGCTTTGATAAATTCAAAAACTTCGAGGAGCGCGGCCACCGCTTTGCCGAGCTTGTTTCAAATTCAAAAATATAAATAATTCAATATAAAGGAGAAGAGATGGAAACGAAAGAAATCATCCGCGCCGTCTGCTCGCTTATGTCGATAAACGGGTACGAATACGCCGAGAGCGACAAGCTTTGCGCCCTTGTGTCGCCGTACTTCGACGTGGTCGAGCGCGATAGCGTCGGCAATCACATCTTTATCAAAAGATCGAAAAAGAAGAACGCCAAAAAGCTCTTTATCGACACGCACTTTGACGAGATCGGGCTTATGGTGAAGGGCATCACAAATGAGGGCTTTCTGCGCGTTTGCTCCGTCGGCGGCGTTGACGCGCGCCTGCTTCCGTGCGCCGAGGTGACGGTTTACGGCAAGGGCAAGACGCTCCCCGGCGTCGCTTTGGACAAGCCGGGCTGCATCCGCAAGGACGACGAGCGCGGCAAGCTCACGCCGGTTACGGATATTCTTGTCGACGTCGGACTTGATAAGACTGAAGTATCGAAATACGTCGATATAGGAACGCCCGTCGGCTTTGCGCCATTTTACGGCGAGCTTGGCGACGGTTACTATTTCGGAAAGGCGCTTGACGACAAGCTCTGCTCCGCCGCGGTTATAAAGGCGGTCGAGATGCTCGATCCGGAAAAGCTCGCCTACGACCTGTATTTTTCGATGTCCTGCCGCGAGGAAGTCGGCCACCGTGCCGTCAGCGCGGCGGCGTACCGCATCGAGCCTGACGCGGCGATAGTCCTTGACGTTACGTTTGGCCTTGCGCCAGAGGGAAAGAAAGGCTCGGATATGAAAATGGGCGGCGGCGCGGTTATCTCGCTTTCCGTCATTTTAGATAAAACGCTTACCGATAATATTATAGCCGTCGCAAAAGAAAACGAGATCCCCTACCAGATCTGCCTTGAAGGCGTTGGCACGGGTACGCACGCCGACGACGTTGCGTTTGTCGGGCGCGGGATACCTACGGCACTGCTCGGCATACCGATTTATTTTATGCACACGCCGGTTGAAACAACGCTCCTCGACGACGTTGACAGCACGGCAAAGCTTGTCGCCGAGTGCTTATGCAAGGAGGGACTTATATGAAGCTTCACGGTCTTGAACTTATACGCGCGCTCTCCGATATCTCCGCTCCGTCGGGGTGCGAGGGAAGAGTTGCCGATTTTATAATCGGGCAGATCGGCGGCGACGCGAAAACTCAAATCGACCGCGTCGGCAACGTTATTGCGACAATACCCGCGACGGCTGACGCGCCGAAAACGATGATCTGCGCCCACATGGACGAGCCGGGGTTCATCGTTAAGGACGTCGACGGCGACGGCAAGGTCTGGTTCAAATCATTCGGCGGCGTGCCGAGCGAGAGGATGTCAGGCAGGCGCGGCGTTATAAACGGCGACGTTTTCTGCATTTTCTCGGCAAAGCCGATACACGTCCTTTCGGGCGACGAGCGCACAAAACCGACGCCGATGGACAAAATCTACGCCGAGATCGGCGCGAAAGACAAAGACAGCGCCGCGGCAAAAGTCAAAGTCGGAGACTACGGTACGCTCGCGCCGTCGTTTTGCGGGATAGGAAAGTACGTCAAGGGCAAAGCGCTCGGCTCGCGCGCGTCGTGCGCGGCGCTTATCGAAACGATAAGGAGCGTCGCCGCCTCCGACAAAAAGCACGGCGAGATAGTGTTTGCATTCACCACGCGCGGTGAGGTCGGCAATATGGGGGCTGAGGTCGCGTCGTTTGTCGCGTCCCCCGAAAGAGCGATAATCGTCGACGGTATTCAGGCATACGACACGCCCGACGTGCCAGACGAACTCAAAATATCAACGCTCGGCGGCGGCGCCGTTATTTCGGGCATCGACGCAAAGACGATATTCGCGCCGGCGCGCGTTGACGAGGCTGTGAAATGCGCCGAGGAAAACGGCATAAAATACCAGTACGTCGTCCGTCAGTCGCAGGTCGGCGAGGGTGCCGTCGTACAAAGGTCGCTCGGCGGGTGCGAGTGCATCGGCATATCGATTCCCACAAGATACAAAAAGAGCGCGTCGGAAATGATCAGCCCCGCCGATTACGAGGCTGTCTGCGCGCTTATCGGAAAACTGATATAAACGGAGGAAAATGAAATGGCAGAAATAGAATATCTTCGCAAATTTATGATGGCGCAGGGCGTTTCGGGCGACGAGGGCGAGATAGCAGACCTTATCGCAAAGGAGATAGCTCCTTATGTCGACGAGGTCTACAAGGACGCTATGGGCTCGCTTATCGCGCACAAAAAAGGTCGCCCCGGCGCGAAAAAGCTGATGTTCGCCGCACACATGGACGAGATCGGCTTTATGGTGAACTACATCACCGACGAGGGGTACCTTCGCGTGTCGAAGATGGGCGGCATCAACTTCACGGCGGCGTCATTCTCTCACGTCGTATTCAAAAACGGTATGCGCGGCGTGCTTGTTCCCGAGGCGCGCACGGCGGTGCAGAACTATTCGCCTGAAAAGGTGTACGTCGACATCGGCGCAAAGAACAAAAAGGACGCCGAAAAGCGCGTCAAGATCGGCGACACGTGCAGCGTCGTTTCGGGGCTGTATCACCTTGCGGGCAGCCGCGTCTGCGGCCGTCCGATCGACAACCGCATCGGCTGCTATATGCTGTACGAGGTCGCAAAGCGGCTTGAAAAATGCGAAAATGACACGTATTTCGTCTTCACCTGCCAGGAGGAGGTCGGCGTGCGCGGCGCAAAGACGAGCGCGTATGCGATAAATCCCGACTACGGCTGCGCCGTCGATATAGGCGGCTCGGGCGATGTTATCAACGCCGCGCCGTTTGCGGTCGTGCTTGGCGAGGGGCCGGCTATAAAGGTCAAGGACGGCATGGTCATCTGCCACAGGGACGTCGTCGACCTTATGAAAAAGATAGCCGAGGACAAGAAAATCAAGTATCAGCTTGAAATTCTCGAATCCGGCGGCACAGACACTTGTATGCTCCAGCAGGCGCGAGGCGGATGCAAGGCTGGCGCCGTATCCGTTCCCACGCGCTACGGCCACAGCGAGGTCGAAACGATAGACATGAAGGACGTCGAGGGCGGCATCGAGATAATGAAAGGAATGTGCGAGACAGTCCTCGCATAATTCAAGTATGTAAATACTTGAATATATAAAAAATATGATTTTTTCTGAAAAAATAAGAAATATAGCCGCAAAAGCGGAGCAAGACCTTGCGCCGCTTTTCGCGGAATTTGACAAAATATCGGAAACAAACACCGCCCGCGTGCTTGACGCGTTCCGCGCCCACAGGGTAAGCGAGGCGATGCTCGGCGGAACGACGGGGTATGGCTACGGCGACATCGGGCGCGACGCGCTTGAGGCTATCTACGCCGACGTTTTCGGCGCGGAGGACGCGATCGTCAGGCACAACATCGTCAACGGCACGCAGGCGCTGACGATAGGGCTTTTCGGTCTGCTTCGCCCGGGCGACGTGATGCTCTCCGTGACGGGCGCGCCGTACGATACGCTTGCCGAGGTCATCGGCGACAAATACAGAAACGGCGACGGATCGCTGTGCGATTTCGGCGTAAAGTACGATGAAATTCAGCTTAAAGACGGTGCGGTCGACGAGGAACTTTTGCGCGAGAAGATAAAGCGGCACGGCGACGCGCTCAAAGTCGTATTTATCCAGCGTTCAAAGGGGTATCAGAACCGCCCGACGCTCTCGCCGGAGGAAATCGGCAGTGTGGCAAAGCTTTGCCACGAGCTTACAAATGCTTACGTCGTTGTCGACAACTGCTACGGCGAATTTTGCGACGTCACCGAACCGACGCACCACGGCGCGGACATGATAATCGGCTCGCTTATAAAAAATCCCGGCGGCGGCATCGCCGAAACGGGTGGCTACATCGCGGGGACAAAGCGCGCAGTCGAGCTTGCGTCGTACAGGCTGACGAGCGTCGGCATAGGAAAGGAGTGCGGAGCCACTCTTTCCGAAAACCGCAAGATGTTCAAGGGCTTCTTCTTTGCGCCGCACGTCGTGGCGCAGGCGAAAAAGACGGCGGCTTTCGCCTCGTATATGTTCGACGCGCTCGGCTATTGTGTCGAGCCGTCGTGGCGCGAGCCGCGGCACGACATAATCCAGACGGTCAGCCTCGGCACGCCCGAGGGACTATGCGCCTTTTGCCGCGGGATACAGTCCGGCTCCCCCGTCGATTCATACGTTACGCCCGAGCCGTGGGATATGCCGGGATACGAGGACAAAGTCATCATGGCCGCCGGGACGTTTACGTCGGGCGCGTCGATAGAAATATCGGCGGACGGCCCGCTTCGCCCGCCGTACACGGCGTTCTTCCAAGGGGGACTAACTTTTGAGAGCGGAAAATATGCCGTTATGTGCGCCGCCGAGGAAACGCAATGCAAAAAAGTGTGACGAAAATATCGTAGCGTAAAATAAAATAGCGCGGGACACGATATATTTTCCATATTCTTAACGGAGGCAAAAATGAACGAATACATAGCGTATTGCGGGATAGACTGCTCGAAATGCGAGGCAAGGATCGCCACGGCGAACAACGACGACGACCATCGGCGAAAGGTCGCCGATCTTTGGTCGAAACTCAACGGCGTTTCTATCACCGCGGAAATGATAAACTGCACCGGATGCCGCGTCGACGGCGCAAAAACGCCATATTGCGAAACGCTCTGCCCAATACGTCGGTGCGCGAGCGAAAAAGGGTTTGTTACGTGCGGCGGCTGCGAGAGCGTCGACTCTTGCGAAAAGCTCGGCGCAATAACGAAAAACGATCCCGCGGCACTCGACAACCTGAAAAAATAATACATGAAAAAAGGATAAAAGGCGCTTTCCAAGCGCTTTTTTTATTGCCTCTATTAAACTTATACATTCGTATAATATAAATAATACAGATGTATAAAATAATTTATCGTGTCGTAAACAGGGGAAAACAAAAATGCGTCCGCCCCCATATTCCGACCGTATTTTCGCGCGCGCCGTATTACAATAAATAAAAAAAAGGAGCGCGCGATGACGGAGTACATATACGGCGACGTTTTGTTCATCATCGACTTTTCGATGGATTTTCTGTGCCTTTACCTATCGGGCAAGGTACTGCACCTGAAAATGCGCGCGTGGCGCGTCATTTCAGCGGCGGCGCTCGGCGCGCTTTACGGCGTTTTATCGCTGCTCATCTCGCCGCCGACGGCACTCGGCATTGCCATCGAGGTGCTTGCCGCGTTTTTGGTGTGCGCCGCGGGGCTGTTTTCGGGCGGGGTGAAAAATCTTGTCGTTTGCACCGCCGTGTTTTACGCAATATCCGCTCTGCTTGGCGGGGTGATGACGCTGATCTACTCAAAGCTCGGCAAATACCGCTCGTACGTTGAGGTCGGCGGCACCGTCATGCAGGCGCTTGGGGACGTGCCGCTGTGGGTGTTCGCGCTTTGCGCCGTTGCGTCAGTCGTGATAACGCGCGCCTTATCGCGCCTTGTAAAAAGAAAGCACGCAAGCGACGTCTGCACGGTTTCATTCACGCTTGACGGAAAGGAGTACGAGGTGCGCGGACTTGTTGACAGCGGCAACCTCTGCGCCGATCCGATATCGGGCACGCCCGTGATATTTTTGTCAAAAAAGCACAGCGGACTTATCCCGTCGTACGACGGCGGCGACGCTGTAAAAAGTACGCGCCGCATCCGCATAATCCCGATAAAAACGGCGAGCGGAGGCGCGCTTGTCTACGCCAAGAAGCCCGAGCGCTTATATATCGAATGCCGCGGCGATTCCAAGGCGATATGCGCGCTTATCGCCGTCGGGGACGCGGACGATTACGGCGGGTGCGACGCGCTCGTTCCGGCTGAGCTTATATAATTAAGGAGGAAATATGAAGCTTTTTTGGAAGATCAGACTGTTTTTCTCGCGCCTGTGGCTGAAATTTCACCGCCGAGGCGTCTACTACGTTACGGGAGCGGAGCTGTTGCCGCCGCCGCTTTCAGCCGAGGAAGAGGCGGAGATAATCGAGCATCTTGACGATCGCCCGGAGGGGCGGCGCACGCTCGTCGAGCATAACCTGCGCCTTGTCGTTTATATCGCAAAGAAGTTTGAAAACACCTGCGTCGGTCTTGAAGACCTCGTTTCCATCGGCACGATAGGGCTTATCAAGGCGGCAAACACGTTCCGCGCGGACAAGAACATAAAGCTTGCCACGTATGCCTCGCGCTGTATCGAAAACGAGATACTTATGTTCATCAGAAAGACGGGCAACGTGCGCGCCGAGGTTTCGTTTGACGAGCCGCTGAACGTTGACGGGGACGGCAACGAGCTGCTCCTTTCAGACGTTGTGGGATCGGATGAGGACAGCGTCGGGCGGCGCATCGAGGACGCGGAGGAGAAGAAGGTCATCATCGACGCGATAAAGAAGCTGAACGCCCGCGAACGCGAGATAATCGAGCTTCGCTTCGGGCTTTTCGGCAAAAAGGAGTACACGCAAAAGGAAGTCGCGGATATGATGGGGATATCGCAGTCGTACATTTCGCGCCTTGAAAAGCGGATAATCGAGCGACTGCGGGCGGAAATTTCGGGGAAAATATAAATTTTTTGAAAAAAATCAAAAAAACTATTGCAAAATTTGCTTTTGTGTGATATTATAATCGGTGCATAAAAATCTTACAGAGAGGAAAAGGCAACAATGAAAGAGGGAATCCATCCGAACTATGTTGACGCCACGATCACTTGTGCGTGCGGCGAGGTTATTCATACAAAGTCAACAAAGGGCGATTTCAAGGTAGAAATTTGCTCGAAATGTCATCCCTTCTATACCGGCAAGCAGAAGTTTGTCGATGCAGGCGGGCGCGTTGATAAGTTCAAAAAGCGTCTTGAAGGAAAAAGACAGTAAAAAGACCGAGTGGGAATGCGTCGCATTCCCACTTTTTTTATGCTTGTGCAAAGCGGAAACCATCGCTCTTTTCTTTCGGGGAGCGAAAGAAAAGGAGCGCAAAAGAAAGCTCAAAAGCTTTGTACTCGCCCTATGCGTGCTTCCGTTGTCTGCGACAGCCGGTTCACGCAAATTCGGGCGAAGGCGGGTAGTCCATCGGACATCAGGCGTTGTATACCTATTCACGAAGCAAAAGCCACAACCCTTGCGGCTCGACTGTTTCAGAGCGCCTTCGGCGCGAAAGGGCTATGCGGTAGCGGCAGATGCCACGCGTCAACCCGCGATGTTCGCACACCGCCTTCTTTGAGCGCGGAGCGCGAATTGAAATAGAGTCTGATGGTATTTTTGGGGAAGAAGAAAAATCGGGCAATATCATAATAAATTAAAGCGTACCCCTCGCGGTTAGCGTAACCCTTTTTAGCGTGCTTCTTTTGGTACTTTTTCTTGCACGAGCAAGAAAAGTACGCCCGTCCATCCCCTCAACCCCACATTTCCAAAAAGCATCACGGAGGTGATACCTATGCAAAACCTATTCGATAAATCAAAAACGGCGCGCGCGGCGCTCGTTTCCGTTGTGCCGAAGGGCGCCGACGCCGACTTTTACGAGGCGTCCTTATCCGAACTTTCGCGCCTGTGCGAAACGGCGGGGGCAGAGGTCGTGGCAACGCTCGTTCAGCAAAAGGAAAGCCCTGACCCGTCGACGTATCTCGGCTCGGGCAAGCTTATCGAGCTGTGCGAGCTGTGCAAGAACAATGACGTTGACACCGCCGTTTTCGACTGCGAGCTGTCGCCGTCCCAGATAAAGAACGTCGAGGACGCGATAGGCGTTTCCGTCATCGACCGCAGTATGCTTATCCTCGATATATTCGCGCTCCACGCGACAAGCGCGGAGGGCAAGCTTCAAGTCGAGCTGGCGCAGCTAAAGTATACCGTGCCGCGCCTTATCGGAAAGGGCAACGAGCTTTCAAGGCTCGGCGGCGGCATCGGCACGCGCGGCCCCGGCGAGAGCAAGCTTGAAACAGACCGCCGCCACGTAAAGCGGCGCATGGACGCGCTTGAAGCCGAAATACGCGAGCTTGCGTCAAACAGGGAAACGCAACGCGCGGCGCGCGATCGCTCCGGCATATTCAAATTCGCCGTCGCGGGATACACCAACGCCGGCAAATCGACGCTGACAAACTACCTCACGGGCGCGGGCATTCTCGCCGAGGACAAGCTTTTCGCAACGCTCGATCCCACAACGCGCAAGTACGACCTGCCGTCCGGCACGTCGGTACTGCTTACCGACACCGTCGGCTTTATCAGAAACTTGCCGCACCACCTTATAAAAGCGTTCAGATCAACGCTTGACGAGGTGGCGTATGCCGACGCGATACTCGTCGTTATAGACTCATCCGATCCCGAGGCGCGCGCACAGCTTGACGTTACCGTCGGGCTTATCGAGGAGCTTGGCGCGGGCGCAAAGCCGATAATTTACGTCATGAACAAAGCCGACAAGGCTCAGACGGCGCTTATCGGCACGTCGAGCGACGACACGGTGTTCATCTCGGCAAAGACGGGAGATGGAGTCGACGCGCTCATCGACGCTATGGAGAGCGTCGTATCAAAGCGCAAAAAGCGGCTTAAATTCATGTTCCCGCACGAAAGCCTCGGACTTCTGAACTCGCTTTACACAAACGCCGCCGTGTCAGTCGAAAGCGTGGAATACACCGAAAGCGGCGCTGTGGTTATCGCCGTGTGCGACGAAAAGACGGCGGGCAGGCTCGGCGGATTTGCTAAGGGGTGAAAATGATGGACGTTTTGAAAACGCTCGGCAAAGAGGCCGACGCCGAATTTACGGAAAAGAAGTCCGTTTTCATCGGGTACGCCGCGCCCGTTTCAAGCGAGGACGAGGCGCGCGAATTCGTCGCCAAAATAAAGAAAAAGCACGCGGACGCGCGCCATAACGTTTCGGCATACGTGCTGTCGGGCGGGATAATGCACTCCTCCGACGACGGCGAGCCGTCGGGAACGGCGGGGGTGCCGGTGCTTGAAGTGATAAAAAAGAGCGGCGTCGTCAACGCCGTCGTCGTCGTAACGCGCTATTTCGGCGGGATACTGCTGGGCGCGGGCGGGCTTGTGCGCGCATACTCGGCGGCGGCAAAGGCGGCGATAGACGCATCTGGCGTCGTCGTTTACGAAAAGTTCGACGAGTGCGCGATAAAATGCTCATACGGCGACTACAACGACGTGCTTTACCGCCTTTCTCAGTTCACGGTAAAAGTCGGGCAGGCGGCGTTTGACGAAAACGTCACGGTGTCATTTTCCGTGCTGAAAGAGGAGCGGGGAAGGCTTGACGATGAGATCGCTGCGCGCTTTGACGGGCGCTACTCCGTCGAAAAGCTCGGCGAAAAATATGACGTAAGATGAAAAAAACCGACCTTGCGGTCGGTTTTGTTTTTTCATTATCTCGACGTTTTCTTTACCTTGTCGCCGTATATCGTCTTGAAGTCGTTCTTCATCGATATAACGATAAATCCGTAGTTTTTCCAGTCCTCGCCGAGCTTTGTCGTCTTTTCGGTGTTGCCCCAGTCCCTGTCCTCGTCGTCGGCGATGAGCATGAACGCCGCGCTCTTGTACTTGTTGTTCGTGATCGTGTACATGTGCATACTGACGTCCCCTGAGCTGTTGCCGAATGAAAGAACGGGCTGTCTGCCGATCTCCTGCGCGATCTGCGCCACTTTGTTCATTTTCAGATTTTTTATAAGCAGAGTCGATGTGCGAAGCACTCTGTCGCCTGACGTGAACTGATAATTGAGGCTGTCCTTTTCTCCCTGATTTGACGCAACAAGCTTTACGTCCATACCGATCACTCTTTCATACGGTATCCCGCAAGCCTCGCTCGCGAGCGCGCGGCAGATGAATCTGTCGGAACCGCTGACGATGTAAGCGAGGAATCCGTTGTCCTGAAGGTAAGAAATGACCTCTATCATCGGCTTGTAGAACGCCTCGGCATACGTCATCCCCTCAAAGCCTTCGGGCGTCATTTTAAGAAAATCCTTGACGTATTTTTCAAATTCGTCAATGCTCATCCCCTCAAACGCCTTTGCCTGACAAAGCGCGTGCTGCATCGGCATATCGCTCGGGAATTTGCCGACCTTCGCGCCCTCGCGGATGGCTGTCGCCACCTCTTTCATCTCGTCGCTTGCCGTGTACGTCGGATCGTCAAGGCATCTGTAAGCGCACAGAAGATACTCGATATACGTCGGGAAAAGCTCGCCGTAAAGGGTGCCGTCCATATCAAAAACGGCAATTCTGTCCTGCTTTGGAATAAAGTTTTCCGACTTTTCGTCAGTTACGTCGGCAACGTAAGCTTTAAGCGACGTCAGCGCGTCGCACTCGTTCCATAAGATAAGCGACGCCTTTTCTGTCTTCGCGCCGCATCCCGCAACGGCGAAAACCGTTACGATGACGATCATGAGCGCGATAATTCTTTTTGTGTTTTTCATTTTTTCTCCCTATCTTTAGTGAATTATGAAATGATTATACTACCGTTTTGCGAAAAAATCAAGAAAAAAATGAAAATATACGGCAAGGCGGCGCCGCTCAAAAACAATTTTACAATAAAATAAAAAATTTTTTTCATAAAAAAAGAGGATTTTTCGATTTTTTTTCGTATATTATAGGTGAAAAGATAAAATCAGGGGGAAAACGGATTGAACATAGTCGAGATGCTGTACAAAAAAGAGGACGAATACCTCTCTCCATACGCCTGCAAAAGCCGCGACACAAAGGGAAGAGCCGTTTACGTTGAACCGGACGGGCTTCGCACCGATTTTCAGCGTGACCGCGACAGGATAACGCACTCAAAGGCGTTCCGTCGGCTTATGCACAAGACGCAGGTCTTTCTCTCACCCGAGGACGAGCATTTCCGCACAAGGCTGACGCATACGCTTGAAGTCACGCAGATAGCGCGCACCATCGCCCGCGGGCTTTCGCTCAACGAAGACCTGACGGAAGCGGCGGCGCTTGGGCACGACCTCGGGCACACGCCTTTCGGCCACGCGGGCGAGCGGATACTCCAACAGTGCTTCTCTCCCGACTTTACGCACTACAAGCAGAGCCTGCGCGTCGTTGACAAGCTTGAAAACGGCGGAGCGGGGCTTAACCTCACGTACGAGGTGCGCGACGGCATCCTCAACCACACGGGCGAGTGCATGGCAAGCACGCTTGAGGGCGTTATCGTCAAATTTGCCGACCGCATAGCGTACATAAACCACGACATCGACGACGCGATCCGCGCCGGCGTCATTTCGGGGGACGACATACCGAAGCACCTGCGCGACATTCTCGGAAACACCCACTCGCAGCGCATAGCGACAATGGTCATCAGCACGATAAATTCAAGCTTCGGTAAAAACGAAATATCAATGGAGCCGGAAATTCAGGACGCGATGATGCAACTGCGCGAATTTTTATATGAGCGCGTCTACAAAAACCCCGTCGCCAAAGGCGAGGAGGTGCGCGCCTGCTCGATGCTCGAGCAGCTCTATGAATATTTCGTAAAGCACCCCGAAAAAATGCCCGAGGAATTTATGCGCGACGAAAGCGAAAGCGTCGAGCGGCACGTTTGCGACTACATCGCCGGAATGACGGACAGATTTGCCATAAACCTGTTTGAAGAGCTGTTCATCCCGAAGATCTGGAAAAACATCAAATAAACGCAAAAACATAGAAATATTTACATACATAAATAAATCAAGCGGAAGGAGGATATAATGAACATCACGCCGGAATTTATCGACGAGCTTAAACTGCGAAATCGCATCGAGGACGTCGTATCGTCGTACGTGAATCTGAAACACACCGGTTCAAGCTACGTCGGGCTTTGCCCGTTCCACAGCGAAAGGACGCCGTCCTTCCACGTATCCCCCTCGCGCTCGATGTTCCACTGCTTCGGATGCGGAGCGGGCGGCGACGTCATAACTTTCGTTATGCGCGCCGAAAACCTCGATTATATCTCGGCGCTTGAGGTGCTGTGCCACCGCGTCGGTATGGAAATGCCGGGCGACGACGGCAGAAAGAGCGAGCTTTTGCGCCGCTCGCGCATATTTGAAATGAACAGGGAAGCGGCGCGGTTTTTCAACGCGTGCCTGAACGACCCCTCGGCGACGGCGGCGCAGGCATATCTCAAAAAGCGCGGACTCACACCCGCGGCGGTGAAGCACTTCGGACTCGGGTACTCGCCCGATTCGTTTGACGCGCTCCGCAACCATCTGCGCTCTCTCGGCTATCGCGACGAGGAGCTGGGCGAGGCGTTCCTCTGCGGGAAAAGCCGCCGCACAGGCGGATATTTCGACTATTTCCGCTCGCGCCTCATGTTCCCGATAATCGACAATATCGGCAACGTCATCGCATTCGGCGGGCGCGCCCTTGACGACTCCACGCCGAAGTACCTCAACACGTCCGACACCCCCGCGTTCAAAAAGAGCCGCAACCTTTTTGCGCTCAATTTCGCAAAAAACACCGATTTTGACTACTTCATCCTTTGCGAAGGGTATATGGACGTCATTGCGATGCACATGGCGGGATTTTCAAACGCCGTGGCGACGCTCGGCACCGCGCTGACAAGCGAGCAGGCGCGCGTCATCGCAAAATACAAAAAGAAGGTCGTCTTGTGCTACGACAGCGACGAGGCGGGGCAGAACGCCACGCGCCGCGCACTGCCGATCCTTGCGGAGGCGGGACTTGAAACGCGCGTTTTGCGCGTTATCGACGCAAAGGACCCCGACGAATACATAAAAAAATTCGGCGCCGAAAAATTCAAACTGCTCGTCGAGGGCAGCAAGTCCCGGCTCGAATTTCTGATAGACAGCGCCACCACGAAATACAATATTGTGGTGCCGGAGGAAAAAATCAAAGCCGCAAACGAGCTTTGCGCCGAGGCGGCGGGCGTTTATTCCGACGTTGAACGTGAAATATATATAGACAGGATCGCCGAAAGGCTCGGCGTCGAGCGGCAAAACGTAAAATCCGACGTCGATCGCCGCCGCCGCGCCGCGCGCAAAAAAGAGGACGGCGAGCGCATAACGAACGTTATCTCAAAGACCGTCGGCTACGGCGACAGGATCAACCGCGAGCGCGCGCAGAACATAAAGGCGTCGCGCGCCGAGGAGTCGATAATCGGAATGATGATACTTTATCCCGAGCTGCGCGAGGCGGTCGTTAGCGGCAGGGTGCAGATCGGCCCCGACGATTTTTTGACGGAGTTCAACCGCCGCGCGTTTGAGTCCGTTTTGAAACGAGGCTCCGATATCGGTCTTATCGCGCAGGATTTCACGGTCGAGGAGATCGCGCGCATCGAGGACGCGGTCGAGCGGCGCGCCGAGCTTTCCGACAACGGCGAAGCTGTGCTGATCGACAACGTAAACGCCCTCAAAGGCGAGAAAAAAGCCGCGGATGACGATCTTGGCGCGGCGCTTGAAATACTTAAAAAGAAAACAAAAAAGTAAAAATACAATAAGGTGGTAACAACATGACGGACGTAACAAAAAAGAAAGCGGCAGAGCCGATCGAAGAAAACGACATCGACGCGGAGCTTGACGCGAAATTCGACGCGGACGCCGAGGCGGCAAAAGCCGAGGAAGAAGCGAAAACAGACGATGAAGATAAGGGCACGGGCAACATCCAGTCGCTTATCGACAAAGCAAAGACGAAGGGCAAGCTTTCGTATTCCGAAATAGTTGAGGCGCTGGGCGACGATTACGAGATCGACCAGATCGAAAAGCTGCACGACACGCTCGAAGGCATGGGCATAAATATGACCGACTTCGGCGACGATCTGCCCGACGCCGACGACATCGACGACGACGAGCTTGAAGAGATCGAGAGCGTTGAGAACATCGAGCGGACGCTGTCGCAGGACGGCGTCGTGCTTGACGACCCCGTAAGAATGTACCTCAAAGAGATCGGCAAGGTGCCGCTTCTCGTCGACGCGGCGGAAGAGATGGAGCTTTCGCGCCGTATGTCGGAGGGGGACGAGAAGGCAAAGCAGAAGCTTGTCGAGGCCAACCTCCGCCTTGTCGTCAGCATTGCGAAGAAATATATGGGCAAGGGGCTTGTGTTCCTCGATCTGATACAGGAGGGCAACCTCGGACTTATGAAGGCGGTGTCGAAGTTCGACTACACGAAGGGATATAAATTCTCGACGTACGCGACGTGGTGGATACGTCAGGCGATAACGCGCGCCATAGCAGATCAGGCGAGAACCATCCGCATCCCCGTTCACATGGTCGAAACGATACACAAGGTAACGAAAGTTTCGCGCCGTATGCTTCAAGAGCAGGGGCGCGAGGTCAGCGACGAGGAGATCGCAAAAGAAATGGGCATGAGCGCCGACAAGGTGCGCGAAATAATGAAGATAGCGCAGGATCCTATCTCCCTTGAAACGCCTATCGGCGAGGAAGAGGACAGCCACATCGGCGACTTCATCGAGGACAGGGAAACGCCGGCTCCCGCGGACGCGGCTTCATACGCTCTGCTCCGCGAGCAGCTCAACGAAGTGCTTCACACGCTCCAACCGCGCGAGGAAAACGTGCTTAAACTCCGCTTCGGACTTGAGGACGGCCGCCCGCGCACGCTTGAAGAGGTGGGTAAGCAGTTCAACATCACGCGCGAGCGCATCCGTCAGATCGAGGTCAAGGCGCTTCGCAAACTGCGCCACCCGTCGCGCTCGAAAAAACTGAAAGATTTTCTCGATAACTGAGCCTGTCCTTTTGTCAACTTGCACATAAATTTGCGCGTTATTTGTCAAATAAAACAAAATTGACCGTCGCGCATCGAATGAAACGAAAACCGACTTGACATCAACCGATTTTTGATGTAAAATATATAAGTATTATTTTATAATAATATATTGTTTTGCTCATTTCGGCAGATGTATTTTTGGAGGAACACACAATGACAAAGAAAATTTGGTGTATTGTTTTGGCGGCGCTGATGCTTGCGGTGACAGTACTGCTTGCGGGCTGCGGCGAAACAAAGACAAAAGAACTTTCCGAAAGACTTCCCGCAACGATAAGTGTTCTGGGTATCACCGACGAAAGCACGACTCCGGCGGCGATCGAAAGAGTCGAGGCGGAGATAAATAAAGTCATGGAGGCGATGTATCAGACGCACATCGACCTTACCCTTGTCACGCGCGACAAATACGAGGCGCTCGTGCGCGAGCGTGTCGCCCTCGCCAAATACAACGAAAAGCTGGACAGTGCCGTCAACAGCTATAACACGAATGCGCTCTCCGAGGCTAACGCGGCGGTGATCACAAAGCAGTTCGGCAGATGGAGAACAAACGTGGCGGGCGTTACTGCGACGACGATAACGACGCGCCCGCAGTATACCGAAAAGCATACGGAGATAAACGAGCAGGGCATCATCGAGGTCGTTTATCCCGACGCGGCGTCCCCGATCGACGTATTTATGGTCATCGGCGAGGATATGTACGATGAATTCGACGAGCTTGGCGCTCTTCGCTCCATAAAGGCGGAGCTTTCGACAGAGGCGTTCACAAAGTTCACGCAGTTCATCTACCCCACGTATTTCGATATACTCAAAACAGTAAAGGGCGACGTCAAAGCCATCCCCAACAATAACCTCCTTGCCGAATACACATACATAATTATAGACAAAGAGCTTGCCGAAAAATACGACTTTGACGTTGAATCGGTAAACAACTACTCCGATATCGAGGGCTTCCTCTCCGACGTCAAGGCGGGCGAGGACGTGATCCCGATGGCGCGCGTTCCGGAGGCGCTCGGCATATTCAACCTGTTTGATAACGAGGGCATCTCCATCGGAACGTACTGCGATCCGATGGTCGGATATAACACCGAGGAAGGCTCCTCGTACACCATCCAGAACATATTTGACATACCGCAGTACAAAGCTCACGCCGAGCTTATGGACAAATACAAAGCCGCGGGCTACTTTGAGTCTGCAAGCGGCAGCAAAGACTTTGCCGTTGACGTCATCACCGGCGACGCGTCGGTCGCAAAAATTTACGGCGACAAGTACGACGTCAAGATAATCCAGAACCCGTTTGTCAGAAGAAGCGACGCGTTTGAGGGAATGCTCGCCGTTTACAGCAAGACGTCAAGCTACACAAGATCGCTTGAATTCATCCTCGAACTTACGACCAACCCCGAACTCAAAAACCTGTTCCAGTACGGCGTTGAGGACGAAAACTACAGTGTTAACGAGGACGGCACGCTTCACATTCTGAACGATACCTACTCGATGAACAACAACCTCACAGGCAACGTCTATATGAGCACTCCGCTTGAAGGCGAGCTTACCGACAAGTGGGAATATATGAAAAAGACGAACCTCGACTCGCTCATCGATCCCTACCTTACCTTCACCGTATCCGCGGCGGGCGACTATTCGGGCGTTTACCTTGTTACCGACGCAACGCTTGACGAAATAATCACGCAGGCGCTTGTAAGAGCTTCCGTCGACGAGGAGCTGCGCCTTATGGGCAGTGATTACACCTACGACTACTACGTCACAGAGAAGGCAAACAATACGGAGAACGTTGCCCGTGTCGGCAACCCGATAAAACGACTTGCCAAATACAGAGAAAGATTCGTTGCCGACATAATGGAAGACGCCGGTGTGTCATACGACAAGGCGACGGATATCCTTCTCAATTCCGCGTCGTATTCCACAACGGGCGCGACGATACTTTACTCTTACGACTGGTACTTTGAGCATCTCGCAAAATACAAAAAGGAAGAGAAATACTCAAATCTTTACACCGCAACGGGACTTGACACGGCTATCTGGGAAAGAATAGCGTCGGCGGCAGGCGTAAGACTTGAAACGTTTGACAACTCCGTCAAGAACGCGAAAGATTATTACAGCAACATCGAAACGCTCAGAATAATGACTCGCCTTATCATCTGGGAAGATCTTTCGGATGAAGAGTGGCAGGTTTATCAGGATATGAGCGCCGTCGATTTTGAAAAGGCTGTTTACAATTACGTGCGCGACCACTACGTTGAGGAAAACAACCTCGACGACGAAAAATACGAGGAACTCGTGCGCGCCTTCATGCTCTCCACCTCGACGTTCATCGACAAAGACGACAACACCTCCTACAAGATAACGTGGGATCAGTACAAGGACATCAAAGAAGCGGCTCAGCCGTCGTTTGAGCTTATCAAAGAGCTCCGCGAAGCTTACGAAAGCGACCTTAAAGCTTACCTCGGTATGCTTTACTCGATGTACACGGACTCCGAAATTCCGGAAACCGTCCACGAGATGCTCTACGTAAATTGGCTGAGTGAGAACGGCTACAAGAAATCCGACTTTGAAACGGAGCTTTACAACGAAATTCTCGCGTTTATGGACCTCGATTACGAAGGTTTCCAGAAGCTCCGCCGCGGTGACAGCGTTAAGTTCGCAGCGCAGATGCGCCGCATAAAAGACCAGTACAAGAGCATTCTTGTCGAGGCTTACTCGGAAGCTCAGTTCAAAAACGACAGGATCTCAAACGACAACGTCCTCTCGGCGATTCTCGCACACAAGATCGAGGAGCGCACGGGCATCTATGCGTCGATGAGCGACAAGCTCGGCATCTCGTATGGCGAGTACAAGAACAGAATAGCCGCGCTCAATGAGTTTATCGAAAAGGCGACAAGCCTGCGCGACGCGTCCATCTACACGCTTCTCACAAAGTACACGCAGTCGCAGATAAACAACTTCGACTACAACGATATCGACGTTATCGTTTATGAAATGATGTCCGAATCGGGCTTCTATACAAATGAATTCTGCCGCTTCATCAGCGTAAGCCTGAGCAAATTCATGCAAAAGAAGAGCGACGCGAAGGATTACATCTCGTACGTTACAAAGCTTGCGTCGACATACGCCGATGATATCGCCGCCCGCGGATACACGCAGGATGAGTTCGTCGGTCTGCCGATAGACACGGCAAAAGAAGTGCTTTACGACATCGCAAAAGAAAAATACTTCTCCGACGCGCTGACAGTCGAAGATATGCTCTCCGGCGTTTCCGAAAGCTATGTAAACGGCTATATTACGGCAGACAACTACGCCGAGTATGTAAAGAAGGCGTCAAGCGAGATCAACTCCGACGCGCTGTTCACGTCTATCGTTTACTACCTCAGAACAGCACTTGCAAAAGAGCTTTCGCCGAGCGAAAGCTGATAAATTCCAAAATCAAAACCCCGCGAAAGCGGGGTTTTTTATTTTTGCCGTGCTGATAGAGGGCCGATAGCGCCGCAAATAAAAATTGCGTCATATTGCCCGCGGGACAACCATATACTTTACTGACAGGAGAAAGTATGAACGAAAACCTACGTAAACTGCTCGCATATCTGCCATATCACACGGCGGCGGCGATATCGGCGCACATTAAGTCATCCCCCGCCGCGAAAATAACGGAGATACGCCTGCACGCCGAGCGCCCGACGTGCCTTATCCAAAGCGGGAAGAACGTCATTTTGCTCTCGGGCAAGGTCGATATATGCACGCGCGACGACGTTTTTCAAACGCTGGCGCGCTTGACCGAGGACAGCGTTCACACATACGGCGAGATGATAAATCAAGGCTACGTAAACCTTGACGGCGGCTTCCGCGTCGGTATATGCGGCACGGCAAGCGTTTCGGGGGGTGAAATATGCGGCGTGTTCGGGTTTTCTTCGCTGTGCATCCGCATACCGCGCGCCGCGCAAAACGTTGACTCGGGGCTTCTCTCGATTATCCGCAAAAACGGAAAAGTGGCGCCAACGCTTATTTTCTCGCCGCCCGGCGTCGGAAAAACGACGCTTGTTCGGTCAGCGGCGGCAACTCTTTCAAAAGGCTCTGCCGCCTTGCGCGTCGCCGTTGTGGACACGCGCGGGGAGATATATATCAAGGAAATGTTTCAAAATTCCATCGCCGATTTTCTTATCGGCTACCCGAAGGCCGCGGGGATCGAGATCGCCACAAGGACGCTGAACCCGGAGCTTATCATCTGCGATGAGATCGGCGGCGAGGACGAGGCCCGCGCCATCATCGCTGTGCAGAATACGGGCGTTCCGCTCCTGGCGACCTCACACGCCGACAGCGTGGAAACGCTTTTGCGCCGCCCCGGGATCAATTCGCTTTGCCGCGCGGGGATATTCCGTTACGTCGTCGGCATTTCACGCGCGCCCGGGGAGGAGGAGTTTTTGCTCGACGTAAAAGATATCGCGGGGGAAAAATTATGAAAATACTCGGCGCCACAATACTTTTTCTCGCGCTCACCCTTCTCGGCGGAAGCCTTGGGCGGCGCGTGCGGCGGGGAGAAAACGAGTGCGCGGCGTTTCTTGACTTCATTCGATTTGCCCGCTCGAAAATATGTACCCTTGACGCGCCCACAAAGGAGATATACCGCGGGTATGAAAACGAAACGCTGAAAGGCTGCGGCTTTTTGTATGCGCTGAAAAAAGCCGAGGCTGAAAGCGTGTACTTTGACGCATTCACGCGCGCGTTTGACGAGATAAGCGCATCACTTTCTCTTGACGGCGAGGCAAAAACGATAATTCGCTCCTTTGGCGATATAATCGGCAAAAGCGCGCAAAATGAGCAGCTAAGGCTGATCGACGACGTGATATTTCGCCTTGAAGAGAAGCACAAAAAACTGAACGACGCCGCCGTGCGCGACGCAAAAATGTACCAAACGCTCGGCTTTTCGCTTGGCGCTATCATATTCATTTTATTGTTGTAGAGGTAAAAAATGACGACAGAACTCATACTGAAGATCGCCGGGATAGGAATACTCGTCGCCGTGGCGTGCCAGATACTTTCAAAGACGGGCAGGGATGAGCAGGCGACGTTTGTCGCCGTCGCGGGAATAATCATCGCACTGCTGATGCTCGTCGGCGAGATCGGCGGCCTGTTTGACAAAATAAAGACGATCTTCGGGCTTTGAGTATGATGCAGATATTCGGCGTTGCGATAATTTCCGCCGCCGCCGTTGCGATAGTTAAAATCTACCGCCCGGAGTACGTTTTCCCGATGGCAGCCGTTTCATCGACGGCGCTTCTCGGCGCGGCTCTGACGGCGGCGCTCCCCGTTGCCGAGTACGCAAGCACAATATCGTCGGCGGCGGGGTTCGGGGCGTACTTCGGCGCTATAATGAAGGCGCTGGGGATAGGACTTGTCGCCGAGCTTGCCGCGTCCGTGTGCCGCGACAGCGGACAGGCAACGCTTGCGTCGCGCGTTGAATTTTTCGCAAAAGTGCTGATGATGACAGTCGCGCTCCCTATTATAAAGCAGATAATCGACGCGGCGCTTGAGGTCGTAAAATGAAACGGATACTTGCGATAGCTTTTGTATTTTTCGCCATTTTGCTTTTTTGCGTCGATTGCGCGGCGGCAGAGTTTCCCGACGAGATAAACGGCTTTGTCCCCGACGGCGCGAAAACGTTGCTTCCCGACGGCGTCCCCGACGGCGGCTTTTCTGCACAGCAGATAGATATCGGCTTTTTTGCGTCAATGATACTGCGCGCCATAACGTCGGCGGCGCCCGACGCCGCCAAAAACCTTTCGGTGATGCTCGGACTGCTGATAATCTCCTCGGTGCTTGGCGCTTTGAGGGGCGGCATTTCGTCCAAGGGTTTGAGCGAGGCGCTTGAATTTATCTCCGTTTTGTGCGTGTGCGGCGCGGCGTTTTCGATGACCGCCGCCGTGTTTGACACCGCCGAGCGCTTTATAACGGACGTCGGCGCGTTCCTTGAAGGATTTTTGCCGATACTTGCGGGGCTTAGCGCGGCAAGCGGCAACGTCGCGTTTTCCATAGCGTCGTCGGTTTCCGTTTCGGCGGCGCTGTCGGCTGTCAGCGCCGTTTGCGCGTCGGTGGCGATGCCGTTGCTTAAAATTTGTTTTTGCATTTCGATCTCGGGCGCCGTTTGCGGCTCTGTCGATCTTTCGGGAATATCGGGCGCGATAAAAAAGCTTATAACCGTCGTTTTGTCGCTGTCCGGCATCGCGCTTTCCGCCGTTATGATATTTCAGCGCGTCATCACAAAAAGCGCCGACAGCGCCGCCTTGCGCGGCATAAAGTTCTCCGTCGGCACGCTTATCCCGTTTGTCGGCAACGCCATCGGCGAGGCGCTGACGACGGTCACCGGCGGCGTCGGGGTGATACGCTCCGCCGTCGGCATATCGGGCGCGGTCGTTTTGTGCGCCATGGCGATAATCCCCGTCGCGTCGCTGCTTATAAATAAGCTCTTCCTCGACCTCGCGTCAGGCGCGGCGGGGATGCTGGGGCTTTCAAAGGAAAAAAATTTCATATCGGGCATGAGCGGCGTCGTCGGCTTTCTTTGCGCCATAACGGCTTTTATCGGCGTGTTCTTCATTTTGTCGGTGTCGCTCATCGCGGGAACGGAGGTGAGCGTATAATGACGGCGCATATTGTGTCGATCCTTCTCGTTGTGATCTCGTCGGCGATCGTTACGTTCATCTCGCCGGAGGGTGAGATGAAAAAATACATAAAACTCGTGTCAACGCTTGCGGTTTTGGCGGCGATAGTCGTGCCGGTGGTGCAAAGTTTGGTAAAGCTCCCCGAGAAAATAGAATTTGAAGTTGCGCCGAGCGGGGAAGAATATAGCACAAAGTTCGATATCATCAAAGCGTCAAAGGAGAAAATAGAACAGAGCGTCAAAGCCGAGGTGTGCAACGAATTCTCCCTTGCTGACAGCGACGTTTCGGTCACCATAACGCTTGACGACAGCGACACGGCGGCAATAAAGATCGAGCATATCCGCGTCACCGTTCCGCGCTCGGCGGGCGGGTCGAGGGTTGAAAAGTTTGTTTTGAGCCTTATGAAAAACACAACAAAAGTCACGGTCGAGGAGGTGTGATCTTATCAAAGAATTCATTAAAAAGCTCGGCCGCGGGCGGCTGTGGCTCATTATCGCGGCGGCGGCGCTCGGCGTGCTGCTTATTATAATAGGAATGCAAAGCGGGAAAAACGTCGAAAAAAATGACGGGGAAAGCGAGGAAAATATCACCGACAAGGCATATATTGCCGACGTTGAGAATAAGATTTGTAACGTAGTAGCAAAGGTTACGGGCGACGCAAACGCCGCCGTGCTGATAACGGTCAAGGGCGGCACGGAGCGCGTCTACATAAAAAACGGCGACGGCTATATCACCGTGCGGACCGACAGCGGCTATGCGCCGATCTTGTCGCAAAGCATATATCCCGAGATCACGGGCGTTTCGGTCGTGTGTCGCGGCGGGGACAATTTTGAGGTGAAGAAGAAGCTGATCGACGTCATCTCAACGGCGGTGGGCGTGTCGAGTAACCGTATTTGCATCGTAGGTACAAAATAACAAAAAAAGGAGATACCACCATGAGAAACGAAGCAAGAGCCGCAATGAGAGCGGGAAGCACCGAGCAAACGACAACGACGGGATCATTTGAACTTCCGCCCGAGGAAAAGAAAAAGGAGTTCAGATTCAAAAGCTTCTTCACTGGCGAGAGCGTCAAAAAAGGCTTCCGTAAGATAGGCGTGCGAAACCTTGTCATCATTCTTGCCGTGCTGCTTATCGGCGGCGCGGTGTATGCAAACTGGCGCATTTTCGGCAGCAAAACGACGACAAATACCGTCCCCGACAAGCAGACCTCGGCGGAGAATGTCGATAGCGAAAAGACAAACTTCTTTGCCGCGTCGCAGGTTGACCGCAAGCGTTCAAGGGATGAGGCTATCGAGGTGCTTCAAAGCGTCGTTACGGGCGCAAAAGAGGAAGCCGACGCCGCCGCAAAAGAGCAGGCGATGACGAATATTTCCGCAATAGCGGCGAATATGGAGCTTGAAGCGAACATCGAGAGCCTGATCAAAGCGAAAGGGTTTGAAAACTGCGTTGCCGTCATCAATGGGAACAAAGCGTCGATCGTTGTGTCGAGCGAGGGACTGAAACCAAACGAGCTTTCGCAAATACTTGAGATCGTCTACGTTCAGGCGAGCATCCTGCCCGAAAATGTGACAATAACAGAGGTAGGATAAAAAATGATCCGCGCGCCGCGCGGATCGTAATATATAAAAAAGCCCGCGTTTGCGGGCTTTTTGATGTTTTATCAGTGGCAGATGCACTTTTCTGTGTCTTTGTCGAAAATGTGCATTCTTTCCGTGTCGATAGCGACGGTGATCGTGTCGCCGTTGCGGGCCTGGGAGCGCGGCGAAACGCGCGCAACGAGCTTCTGCTCGCCCGACTTGTCGACAACGATGTTCTTTCTTGCCGCAAGTTCTTCGTCAACGACCACTCTGTTTGCAAGCAGGTAGAGAAGTATCTCGGAACCCATAAGCTCCGTAACCTCAACGTAAGCCTCAAACGAGCATCCCTCAAGCGCCGCGATCTGCATCGGCGTGTCTACGATTGCCTCGGGGCGAACGCCGCCGATAACTTCCTTGCCGATGTATTCCTGAAGCTCGGGCAGCTCGCCCTTTTCCTTCGGGAGTTTAAGCGATATATCGCCAAACGTGAAGTACACGCCGCCGTCTTTCTTTTCGAGCTTGCCGTTTATGAAGTTCATCTGCGGTGTGCCGATGAATCCCGCAACGAACGCGTTGCACGGGCTGTCGTAAAGGTTCTGCGGCGAGTCGACCTGCTGGATGATACCGTCTTTCATAACGACGATACGCGTTGCCATCGTCATAGCCTCTACCTGATCGTGCGTAACGTAAACAAACGTCGCGCCGAGTCTGTGGTGCAGCTTTGTGATCTCCGTTCTCATGTTAGCGCGGAGCTTGGCGTCAAGGTTTGAAAGCGGCTCGTCAAGAAGGAATACCTTCGGGTCGCGCACGATGGCACGTCCGAGCGCAACACGCTGTTTCTGACCGCCGGAGAGAGCCTTCGGGTATCTGTCAAGCAGGTGCGCGATGTCAAGTATTCTCGCAGCTTCCTCAACTTTTCTCTTTATCGTTTCCTTCGGAACTTTGCGAAGTTTAAGTCCGAAAGCCATATTGTCAAACACCGTCATGTGCGGGTACAGAGCGTAGTTCTGGAACACCATCGCGATATCTCTGTCCTTGGGCGCAACGTCGTTCATCAGCTTGTCGCCGATGAAAAGCTCGCCTTCCGTGATCTCTTCAAGTCCCGCGATCATGCGAAGCGTCGTCGATTTACCGCAGCCGGAAGGGCCGACGAAAATGATGAACTCGGTATCTCTGATCTCAAGGCAGAAATCCGATACGGCGGTAACGCCGCCCGGGTATTTTTTGTAGATGTGTCTTAACGATAAACTTGCCATTATTGTCTCCGTTCTCGGCGATTTGTTTTTGTGCGTCCGCGTCGCCGCCGCTGTGCCGCACTCGCCGCGTGAATGATACCCAAGCGGCAATTTTAATACATATAATATTATAGCAGAATAATCACCCAAAGGGAAGATGTTATTTTCCCGAATTTTATTTTTTTAATTTGTCGAATTTGCACAAAAGCAAGCCGATTTTCCGTTTGCGCCGCCCGATTTGGCGGGCTTTTCTAATAAATTAGCATAAAATACCCTTCATCGAAAGGCTTATGCGCCTTTTGACGGCGTCGACGGATTTTATCTTCACCTTGACCTTGTCGCCCACGGAGAGCACTTCGCTTGGGTGCTTTATGAACTTATCCGATATCTCGGAAACGTGAACGAGGCCGTCCTGGTGAACGCCGATATCGACGAAAGCGCCGAAGTCGATGACGTTGCGAACAACGCCGTCGAGAATCATGCCGGGTTTGAGATCCGCCATATCGAGAATGTCGGAGCGAAGCTCGGGCATCGGCAGATCGTCGCGTATGTCGCGGCCGGGCTTTTCAAGCTCTTTTGCGATGTCAAGGATCGTCGGCGCGCCCGCGTCGATCTCGGATGCGAGCTTGTCAACGCCGTATTTTTCGATAGCCGTGCGAAGTCCGCGTATGCGCGACGCGCGCACGTCCTCGTCGGAGTAGCCGAATTTGTTTATGATCGCGCGCGCCTTGGCGTAAGACTCGGGGTGGATGCCCGTGTTGTCAAGTATTTCGTCAGAGCCTGAAACGCGCAAAAATCCCGCGCACTGCTCAAACGCCTTCGCGCCGATCTTGGGAACTTTCAGAATTTGCCGTCTTTCTCTGAACTCGCCGTTTTCCTCGCGGTATTTTACGATGTTCTTCGCCGTTGTGGCGTTGATTCCCGCGATGTGCGAGAGCAGGGAATGGGAAGCCGTGTTTACGTCGACGCCGACGGCGTTCACGCAGTCCTCGACAACGCCCGAGAGCGCCTCGTCGAGCCGCGCCTGCTTCATATCGTGCTGATACTGCCCGACGCCGATCGATTTGGGATCGATCTTCACAAGCTCCGCCAGCGGATCTTGTATGCGGCGCGCTATGCTTACGGCGCTTCGCTGGGTAACGTCAAAATCGGGGAATTCGTCCGCCGCAAGCTTTGACGCGGAATAAACCGACGCGCCCGCCTCGCTTGTCATTATGTATTTTACCTGCCCGCCGAACTCGCGCAGCGTGTCGGCGATAAATATCTCGCTTTCCTTTGACGCGGTGCCGTTGCCGATGGATACGACGTCAACGCCCCATTTCTTTATCAGGCGCACGACGACTTTTTTGGAGCCTTCGATGTCCTCGCGCGGCTTTGTGGGGTAGATGACGGCGGTGTCAAGCACCTTGCCCGTTTTGTCGACGACGGCGAGCTTGCATCCCGTGCGGTAGCCGGGGTCAAGCCCCAGCACCGTTTTGCCCTTTATCGGCGCCTGCATAAGCAGGTTTTTAAGATTCTGCGAAAACAGCTTTATCGCGCCCTCGCTTGCAGCGTCGAACAGATCGGAGCGTATCTCGCGCTCGATGGACGGCGCGATCAGCCTGTCGTAGCTGTCTGTCATCGCCGAAATAACGTAAGGCACGGCGGGGCTTTTCGGGTTCGTCACGACCTCGCCCAGCAGGTAGTTCAGTATGATGTCCGTCGGCACCTCAATCATAGCTTTCAGAAATTCCTCGTTTTCGCCGCGGTTTATGGCAAGAACGCGGTGCGGCGGCACGGCGGATATTTTTTCGCTGTAATCGTAGTACATGGAGTAAACGGAGTCCTCGTCCTTCGCCTTTTTTGACGAAAGGAAGCCGTATTCGTAAGTCAGGGCGCGGATCTCGCGGCGGTAGTCCGCATTGTCGGAAATATCCTCGGCGATGATGTCTTTTGCGCCCCCGAGCGCGTCCTGCGCCGTTGCAACTCCCTTTTCCTCGTCGATATAGTCGGCGGCGATGTCGATGATCGGGCGCTCGTATTCGTCCCTCTGCTCGAAAATGAGCTGTGAGAGCGGCTCAAGTCCGCGCTCGCGCGCAACGGACGCGCGCGTCTTTCTCTTTTGCTTGTACGGGCGGTAGATGTCCTCGACTTCGGCAAGTATCTGCGCCGCGTCGAGCGCGTCGGAGATCTCGTCCGTCATTTTGCCTTGCTCCGTTATGGCGTTTCTGACTTCATCTTTGCGTTTTTCAAGCGAGCGCAGGTAGTTCAGCCTGTCGAGCAGGGCGCGCAGCGCGTCGTCGTCAAGCGATCCCGTAACTTCTTTGCGGTAGCGGGCGATAAACGGCACGGTGTTGCCCTCGTCAAGCAGCTTTACCGCCGCCTCGACCTGCGAAGCCCTTATGTTCAGTTCTTCCGATAATTTTTGAATGATGTCCATATATTGCTCCTGTCAATTATTATTCATTTCCGACCATTTGTCTTTTGTCAGCAAAGAAACGTGTCCGATCCTTACTTCGTTCATCGCGGGAACGGGTAAGTCGCTTGACGTATGATGATAAACAAACCCCAACTTTTCCTGCACCCGCTTTGATTTGCTGTTTCCGTCATAATAACCGCACCAAACAGCGCCAAGATTCAACTCTTCAAAGCCGTATTTAAGTAATGCCTTCGCTGCCTCCGGCATATAGCCGTTGCCCCAATAAGGCTTGCCCAGCCAATAGCCGAGTTCAAGCTCGTCCGCCTTGTCCGTAAGGTCTGTTTTTGTTTTAAGTTCCACACATCCGATGGGATGAATTATATCTTCTTTAAGACAAATGGCAAAACAGTAGGGGTGATGATCGAGAAAGTGGGAGATGATCACTCTGCTGTCGTCGATCGTTTTGTGCGGCGGCCACCCTGCGATAGGTCCCACGTCGGGATCACAGGCATACTTGAACATTGACGGCGCGTCGCTCATCATCCATTTTCTCAGTATCAGCCTTTCGGTTTTGAGCATATCGCCTGCTTTCCCGGTTAAAATTTTTATTTCCGTGTCGTCAAGCTCGCGCCACTCGCCGCGCGAAAGGCTTGCGTCAAGCGGTATGCCGCCGAATGAGATGCGTTCAAGATACGTTATCTTGTTCCCGATGGCGCCGAACATCCGCTTTATCTGGTGGAATTTGCCCTCGTAAACGGTGATTTTGCCGCGCGTCGACGATTCGATCTCGACTTTCGCCTGGAGAGTGGACGATTTTTCCCCGATGTCGACACCGTTTTCAAGCACGCGCACGTCGGCTTTCGACAGCGGTTTTTCGCACTCGAAAAGGTATGTTTTCTCCGCGTGCTTTGACGGGGAGAGCAGCTCGTGCGCGCTCTTGCCGTCGTTTGTGATGATAAGAAGCCCCAGCGTGTTTTTGTCGAGCCTGCCGCACGGGAACAGCCCCATTTTTTTGTACTTTTCGGGGAGCAGATCAAGCACCGTTTCGCCCTCTCCGTCCTCGGTCGCGGAAAGCACCCCGTCGGGCTTGTTGAGCATTATGTAAACGAATCGCCGATACAAAACCGGAACGCCGCCAAAGCAGATTTGCGCCGACTCGGGATCGACATGAATCGACGTGTCTGATATGACCTTGCCGTCAACGGTGATCTCCCCGGCGCGCGCCGTGCGTTTTGCCTCGGTGCGGGAGCATACTCCCGTTTCCGATAGAAACCTGTCAAGCCGCATAACGCCCTCCAAGATAATTTATTATATATATTATATCATATTATCGGCGCGATGTAAAGAAAAAAATAAAAAGACGGGCGATGATTTTCGCGCGGCACTCCTTTGCACAAAATAGGATTTTTTCCGCCGCCAATGCGCGTGCCGGGTGTCGCCAAAGGCGACGGAAGGGGGCGAGGTTGTTTTACGTCACGAACAATCCCTCCGTCAACTCGCTATGCTCGTTGCCACCTCCCTTTACACAAAGGAGGCTTTTATTCGCGCTCCGCGCCGCAAGGAGCCTTTTTACCACCGCGCAAAAAGGCGCGTTGCCGCGCCTTTGAGTCATTTCCCCACGAACATCTGCGTCCAGTAGTTGCCGTTTTCATAATGCCCGACGCCGATCTCCGTGTACGTTTTATTCAATATATTCTCGCGATGACCTTTCGAGTTCATCCACCCGTCGACGACCGCCTTCGGAGTCGAATACCCGCGCGCGATGTTCTCGCCCGCCGTTTTGTACTGTATGCCGTAGTTTCTCATCATGTCAAACGGCGAGCCGTAACTCGGACTTATGTGCGAAAAATACCCCGCGTCGTGCATATCCTTCGACTTTATCCGCGCCACGCGGCAAAGATCGGCTGAAATTTTAAGCTCCGTCAGCCCGTTTTTGCGGCGGATGTCGTTCACAAGGCGGCAGACCTCCTCCTCGAATGACGAAACAAGCTTTGAATCAGTATCTTTCGCCGCGTCGTCAGCCGGAAGATAGACCGTGTCGCCGGGATAGATAAGGTTCGGATCCTTAAGGTGCGTGTTCAGCGAAAGTATATCTGAAAACTTAACTCCGTACTGCCGCGAAATGCCCCACAGCGTGTCGCCGCGCGTTACGGTGTGCGTTGCGGCAGACGCGCCAACCGACAAAAGCATGATAAGCGTAAACGCGGTAAGTGCAAGCGATGTTGTTTTTTTCATTTGTGACCTCCTTTTTTCGTCGTTTCTATTTTGTCCCACAAAGCGCGCCCGAAACGGTGAAATTTTTCCCATGACCGCATAAATTTATTTTCAAAAAAAGTCATTGACTTATAAATTAAATTATAGTATTATAAAGTGAGTAAATGAAAAAACGGTAAATTGTATGGATATTTTTGAGATCATCGCGCTTGCGGTGGGACTTTCGATGGACGCTTTCGCCGTCGCCGTGTGCAAGGGGCTTTCCGTCGGGCAAGTCAAAGCAAAGCACATCATAATAGTGGGACTTTATTTCGGCGGCTTTCAGGCGCTTATGCCGATGGCGGGATACCTGCTCGGTTCGCTTTTCGCAACGTACATCGCGTCATTCGACCACTGGATAGCATTTGCCCTGCTTTCGCTGATCGGCGCTAATATGATACGCGAATCATTTTCAAAGGAAGAGGACAAAACGGGCAACTCGCTTGCGTTTTTCGGCATGATGCTTCTCGCCGTGGCGACAAGCATCGACGCGCTCGCCGTCGGGATAACGTTCTCGTTTGAAATGGACGTATGGCAGGCGCTTTTATCAAGCGGCATCATCGGGGTCATCACCTTCTCGCTTTCGGCGCTCGGCGTCAAAGTGGGCAGTGTTTTCGGTGAAAAGTATAAATCAAAAGCCGAACTTGTCGGGGGAATAATACTCATCATTATCGGCATCAAGGTGCTTCTCGAAGGACTTGGCGTAATATAAAGGAGAAAGAAATGGATAATCGGACAAACGGCGCCCACCGCCATCCCGGCGGCAAGCAAAAGGAGGAACGTCCAAAGACCTTCGGCGAGGCGATGCGCCGCGTCGGCAAGGTGATAGGCGGCTTTTTCTCGCGCCTCGGCTACATATTCAAACTTGTGTGGGAAACGCGCCCGTGGATACTTTTCGCAATGCTCGGCCTCGCCATTCTCGAGGGCGCGCTGCCTGTCGTTAAGGCGCTCGCCGCCGCCGAGATACTCAACGAGCTTGCCGCGGCATACAGCGCGTCAAAGCTCGGGCAAAGCTTTGATTTCTGGCTCATAATGCGGCCGCTCATAATCGAGTTCGTGCTGATATTCATAACAAGCCTTTCGACAAACGTCGACACGATCGTGCGGCGCATCGCGGGCGAGCTTGTGGTGCATACTGTAAAGCTCAAAATCATGAAAAAAGCCAAAATAGTCGATATGCAGAGCTTCGACCGCCCCGAATTTTACGAAAAGCTCGAAAACGCCTCGCGCGAGGCGGGCAACCGCCCGATACAGATAATCGGCTCGACGTTCAACGTCGTCAGCACCGTGATAAGCATGGTTTCGTTCATAATCATCCTCTGGGGACTCAGCCCCGCGGCGCCGTTCATAATCGCCGCGCTCGCGCTGCCGGGGGCGATAGTTACGTTCATCTATCGCAAAAAGGTGTTCTCCTTTGTCCGTATGCGCTCAAAAGACCGCCGCCAGCTTGCGTATTATTCGGACGTCGTAACGAACAAAGACCTCGCGAAAGAGGTACGCATTTTCGGCCTTTCCGACTTCTTTACCGATAAATATAAAGGCACGTTCAAAAAGTATTTTTCGGGACTGAAACGCCTGTTTCTCGGCGAGGGCGCGTGGAATACCGGCTTTGCCATAGTCAGCGCCGTCGTCAACTGCCTGCTTTTCTTGTTCGTGGCGCAGGGCGTGTATAACGGCACCTCGCAGATTGGCGACTACTCGCTTTATACGGGCGCGCTCGGCTCGGTTTCCGGCGCCGTCCGCACGCTTGTCGCCGCAACGGCGACGATATACGAGGGAACGCTGTTCATCGACAACCTCATTTCGTTCATAAAGGAGCCGCAGACGCTCATTTCAACGGCGGACGAGCCTGTAATGCCGGAGCGGCACGTGGCGCACAAGATCGAATTTTGCGACGTATCGTTCCGCTACCCCGGCGCCGATCACGACACGATAAAGCATTTTTCCGCAACGATAAACCCCGGCGACACCGTCGTGCTTGTGGGACTTAACGGCGCGGGAAAGACGACGCTTATCAAGCTCCTCACGCGCCTGTACGATCCGACCGACGGCAAGATAATGCTCGACGGGCGCGACATCCGCGAGTACGATCCGACGGCGCTGTATAAGATATTCGGCATCATTTTCCAGGACTTCGGCAAATACGCCGTCAGCGTTGCCGAAAACGTCGCCATGAGCGACACCGACGCGCCGCTCGATATGGAGCGCGTCAAAGAATCGGCAAAGCAGGGCAACGCCGACAGCTTTATCAAAGACCTGCCCGACGGCTACGAAACGGCGCTTATGCGGATCTTTGAGGAAAACGGCACCGAGCTTTCCATCGGCCAGTGGCAAAAACTCTCGGTGGCGCGCGCCTTTTACTGCGATTCCGACGTGCTGATCCTCGACGAGCCTACAGCGTCGCTTGACGCTATCGCCGAGCAGGAAATATACAGCCAGTTCGACAGTCTGCGTAAAGACAAGACGACGATCTTTGTGTCGCACAGGCTGTCAAGCGCGACGGTGGCGGACAACATACTCGTCGTTGAAAACGGCATGCTTATCGAGCAGGGAAATCACGCGCAGCTGATGAAGCTCGGCGGCAAGTACGCGGAGCTGTTCACAACGCAGGCAAAGAGATATATGGAATCAAAAGACGAAGTTGAAGAATACGAAAACGCAAAAGGAGAAAACAAATGAAAACGGCAATTCAGCTTTACACTTTGCGGCGCGAGGCCGCAGACGACCTTGAAGGGACGCTCGCCGCGGTGAAAAACGCGGGATACGACGGCGTTGAGCTTGCGGGCCTTTACGGGAGGAGCGGCGAGGAGATGAAGGCGCTGCTCGATAAATACGGCCTTGTGCCGATATCGGCGCACATCGGGCTGAACTCGACGGATGAGCAAACACTTTCGGAATATGAAAAAATCGGCATAAAATACGCCGTCGTTCCGATGACGCGAAAGCCGACCGAGGACACAAAGAGCGAGCTGCTGGCTGAAATTTCGGGCGCCGCCGAAAAATTTTCCGCCCACGGATTCATCCCCGGCTACCACAACCACACATACGAATTTGAAATTTGCTACGGCGGCCGCCCGTGGCACGACTACGTCATGGACGCCATCCCGTCGGCTGTGGCTGAGCTTGACCTTTGCTGGCTTGAAGTCGGCGGCGGGGATGCGGCAAAGTACATTGAAAAATACCGCGGCCGCGTCGATCTTCTTCACGTCAAAGACTACGTCGGGCGCGGAAAAATCACAAAAAACGACGGCACACCGCCCGCATTTCCGCTTGACGCGGGGCTCGACTTTGACCAAAGGGCAGTCGGCGACGGCGTGCTTGATATGAAAGCGATCGTGTCGGCGGCAAAGGATTGCGGCACAAAATGGCTTATCGTCGAGCTTGACGAGCCGCAGAAAAACACTACGGCGCTTGAGTGCGCTACACGATCCGCCGCGGCGCTGAAAACATTTATAAATTGAAATAATTGAATATATGCAGATAGTTAAAAAGCACGGCGCCGCCGTGCTTTTTAACTGTTTTGAAAGGAGTTTATCTATGAAAACAGAATGAATGTCAGAATATCTTTTCGCCGAGTTCTTCAAGCGCCTCGTTCGAGAATTTGCCGATCTCAACGTCGTCAAAGAGCGTCCAGCGTTCAGTGTGCGTTATCGACTCGCCCTTCTTCAGCTTCTTGACCTCGGACAGCGTTTCGCACTCTGTAAAGAGCGCCGACGCGTAAACTTCGCACGACATACCGCCGTCGGGGTAGTTGCCGCCGGGGTGATTGACGTCGTAATCCTTCACAAGCGCCTGCCCGTGATTTACGTAAGCGGCCTTGTGGGATGTGTTGTTTATGCCGAATTTGATAGCGTCCTCAACCTCGGGATCCTGCCTCAGCGCAATGTATTTGTCGCCCCAGAAAACGCGGCTGTCGCTCATTTTCGTGTACGGCCAGAGGGCGAGAACGCGGTTGTTAAGAAGGCCTGTGTCCTCAGTCGGCTGGGGAACTATGACAGCGCCCCCCTGATCCATGACCGAAAGGCACCAAACCGCGCCCTCGATCGGCTGTTTTGAGCAGTTTGTGATCTTGTTTGTGACCGTTATCTTCGGCTCCGTTTCGTCAAGCTCGACCGAAAGGCAAAGCTGAAGTCCCGTCATATCCTGCTGCGCGGGTGTGAAGACGGCTCCGTTTGCGCTTGTCGTGTAAACGACTTTTTCGTTGTCGGGGTAGTATGTATCCGGGAACTTTTCGGGGCTGAGCCAAATTCTGTGCCCGCCGTAGATATACCACGATCTGCCCTCGCCGAAAAGCGACGAAACGTCGTGCGACAGCTTGCGCTCAACGTCGTTGAACATAAGGTTTTCCTTGCCCGCAAGATTACATTTTATTATTCTCGGACCGAGGTCAACGGTAACGAGGACTTCAACTTTTTCATTAGAAAGCTGAAGGCACTTGCCGTAGTTCTTATAGGAAACTTCCTTTATCGAAACCATAAAAAAATCTCTCCTTGCATTTATATATAAATATTTAAGTTTGTCAATATGTTCTCGTCTTTTTCCCCGCCTTTTGTTTTTTGCGCGTACCGCGCACTGTATTCGGGGAAAATTTTTTGACTCGGACTCCGCCGTCAAGCGTCGCCCGAAGGGGAACATATATAAAACTATAAATATTTACGAATATAAATGTAAAGAGAGATTATTCCGATATAGCCTCAATTTTCGCTTTTGTCGGAGCGTATCTTTTCCAGCTCGCGCAAAAACGTATCGAGATCCTTGAATTCTCTGTAAACGGATGCGAACCTGACGTATGCGACCTCGTCAAGCTCTTTGAGTTTATCCATAACGAGCACGCCTATATGGCTGCTCGAAATTTCGTGCGAAAGTGAGTTTTGCAGTTCTGCCTCTATCTGCGAGGCGATCGTTTCAAGCTGCTCCATCGTAACGGGGCGCTTGTTGCACGCGTTCATCATACCGCGGAGCAATTTTTCTTTGTCAAAGACTTCGCGCGTTTTATCTTTTTTGACTACGAGGAGGGGAAGTGTTTCTATCGTTTCGTACGTTGTAAATCTGTTCTGGCACGAAAGGCACTCGCGGCGGCGGCGGATGCTGACGCCTTCCTCTGTGGGGCGGGAGTCAACAACTTTGCTTTCTGTATAACCGCATACGGGACACTTCATGTTATTACCTCGTATTCCTTTTGATACACGTTAATTATATCACAAAATTTTCCGTTTGTAAATCGGTAAACGCAAAATTTTTTTATTTTTTTGTTTTGCACAGTTTTTTGATGTTTGATTTTCTTTGCGCGGCGCGTGTTTTGTCGCTTTTTGATGAGTTTTATCGAAAAAAGATGAAAATTGTCGAATGGTGTCAAATTCTGCCTTTTCCGCTTGAAAAAGCGACCATTTCTGCCTTTGATCCACTATGGAAAACGTCCGTTTTGCGATGTATAATCTTATCGTAACGATCACGCGAGGTGAATGTATGAAAGAAAAAAAGAAAATCGCGCCGCTGTGCCGCGGCGCAAATCTCATCTGCAAATTGACCGTCCCGCTTATTGTTGTCGAGATCGTCTACATACTTGTTTTTATAAGCTCGCTCGGCGCGCAGGAGATACTGTCGCAGCGCGACGTGCTTTCCGTTATGATCGAGGACGTTTTGGCGTCGGTGCTTTGCTCCGTTTTCGGAATGCTTCTTTTCGACTGGGCGTACAAGCGCGAAAACGATCAGCCTTCGTAAAGCGGGGCGAGTATTTTTCGTATTTCCGCGGCGCTTGACGCGCGGCAGAGCAGCTCGCGCACCTTCGTTGCGCCCGACATCCCTTTGAGATACCGCCCGAGGTATCGCCGCGACTCGACGACCGCCACGCGCTCGCCCTTATCCTCTATCGAATATTCAAGCTGCCGCAGCGCGACTCTGACGCGCTCATCTTTTGTCGGGGGAGTGTACTCTCTGCCCGCCTCGGCCGCGGCTATTTCCTCGAATATCCACGGATTCCCGAGCGCGCCGCGCGCTATCGCCACCCCGTCGCACCCCGTCTTTTTCATCGCTTCAAGCGCGTCATGCGCGGAAAATATATCGCCGTTTGCAATGACGGGAATACCAAGCGCCGCCTTGACTTTTGCCACGTGCGAAAAGTCGACGCCGGGGGAGTACATCTGCGCCCTTGTCCTTGCGTGAACGCACACCGCGGCGGCGCCGCCGGCCTCGGCGGCTTTTGCGGCTTCAACGACGTTGATCGAGCCCGCGTCCCAGCCGAGCCGCATCTTGACCGTGACGGGAATGTTGATCGCTCGGGCGACAGCCGAAACTATCTTTTCGATCAGCGCCACGTTTTTCATCAGCGCCGAACCCTCCCCGTTTGACACGACCTTGTGTACGGGGCACCCCATATTTATATCTATCGCGGACGGCAAAACGCCGTCCGCTTTCGCGTTTTCGATAACTATCGAAGCTCCTCGCGCCATAAATTCAGGCTCGCTTCCGAATATCTGCACCGCCATCGGCGACTCCGCGCCAGTTATTCGCGCCAAGGCGGGCGTTTTTTTGTCGCCGTAGCACAAAGCCTTTGCCGACACCATCTCCGAGCAGAGATACCCCGCGCCGTGCTCGCGGCAGATGAGGCGGAACGCCCTGTCCCCGTCGCCCGCCATCGGCGCAAGCCAGATATTCGGATA
Organism: Clostridia bacterium; assembly: GCA_017447775.1. GTDB lineage: Bacteria > Bacillota > Clostridia > Oscillospirales > CAG-272 > RGIG6816. The sequence continues at coordinate 49,006 of JAFSMU010000025.1, forward strand.
TTCCTTCCCGCAAAGCCAAACCTTGCCCATACGACGCTCCTTTTTTCATTTTTACGATGATATGATACACCATTTTTCGCGGTTTGTAAAGCAAATTTTGCCAAAACCGTAAAAAATATCGCGCGCGCCCGCATTTTCCCTTGCAAAATAGAAATACTTGTGATATAATTAAATTGGACTATAATTTATTATTTTTGTTGGTGGGTATGAAAATTTACAGCGATTTTACCGCGGTGGAGAAAAACCTTGCGGACTCCGGGCGGCGCTTTGTCGAGGAGCTTGAATGCCGCGCCTCTCACATTTACGAGGCGGCGCACGTTGCAAAATTCCATCTTGACATGGCGAAGATACCGCGCGCGTATTCCGATATGATAAAGCTCGACGACACGCGCGCCGCGCTCGTTACCGCTCTCCCGAAAAAGATATTTCCGATACAGTCGCCATTTGACGACGGGCCGGCGAAGGCGGCGCTTACAGTCAGCGACCGCTGCGTCTACTCACGCGCGCTGACCGAGGGGGAGAACGTCACCGCCCGAAAGATCAGGGATATGCTCTTTACGCCCGCCGAGCGAGGGCTTAACAGTAAGATCGCGCTTATCGGAAACGCCGGATCAAACCGCGCGTTTGAGCTGTTTGCGGCAAAGCTGCGCGGCGTCGGTGCGATCCACACCGAAACGTTTGAGAGCGCCTGCTCGGCCGTTTCCGAAAGGCAGGCCGATTACGCCGTGATCCCGCTGTATTCGCTTTCCGACGGCAGACTCGACGGGCTTTACCGCATCGTCGAAAAATACGGCCTTTGCATAATAATGAGCTGCCGCGTCCCGTCGTCTGACGGGAACGTTACAACGTATGCGCTGCTCGGAAGAGAAGTGCGCGATATCGACTTTTGCGGCGCGTCGAAGCTTGAAATAAAGGTAACGCTCGGCAGTGCGTCCGAGATGACGGAAATAATGTGCGCCGCTTCGTTTTTCGGCGCGGAAGTCGAGCGCGTCGAACCGATGCCGTCCCTTTACGGGCGCGACAACACGTTTGGCTTTGTACTTCTCGTCGATGGGGCGGAGCTTGCGCCGCTTGTGCTTTATCTGTCGCTGTTCTGCTCGCAGTATATACCGCTCGGCCTTTACGCCGACGTTACGGAGGAATAAATGAGGATACTTGGAATTGACCCGGGGCTTGCCATCGTCGGCTACGGTGTGATAGATTTTGAGCGCGGCAAGTTCAAGACCGTCGCCATGGGCTCCATCGAAACGCCCGCGGGCATCGACACCGAGGAGAGGCTGAACATCATCTACGACGATCTGTGCGAGGTCATCAACGCGTACCGTCCGAGCGAGGCGGCGATAGAGGAGCTCTTCTACCACACCAATCAGAAAACGGTCATCGCGGTCGCTGAGGCGAGGGGGGTCATCCTTCTTGCGTGCCGCCGCGCGATGATGAACATTGCCGAATACACGCCGCTTCAAGTCAAGCAGTCCGTCGTCGGATACGGGCGCGCCGAGAAAAAGCAGGTAATGGAAATGACGCGGATAATGCTCGGCTTTGAAGACAAGATAAAGCTCGACGACACGGCGGACGCGCTTGCGATAGCGATATGCCACGCGCACTCATCGGCGTCGTCCGTCGGCGGGTTCTACAACCAAAAGAAAACGAAAATGCTTTAAGCACGGAGGGATAAATGTTTTACTATCTTAAAGGTACGCTCGCGCTGTGCGAGGCAAACGTCGCCGTTATCGACTGCGGCGGCGTCGGATATAAGCTGACGGTGAGCGACACGACGTTCTCGTCTGTCGCGGGGAAGCTCGGCAAAGAGGTCACGCTGTACACACACCTTTCGGTGCGCGAGGACGCGGTGGAGCTGTTCGGCTTTTACTCAAACGAGGAGCTGTCGGCGTTCCGTATGCTGATATCGGTATCGGGCGTCGGGCCGAAGGCGGCGCTTGCCATACTTTCGGTGATGAGCCCCGAAAAGTTCGCGTTTGCCGTATCGACGGGGGATGTAAAATCGATCGCGCGCGCCAACGGCGTCGGCAAAAAGACGGCGGAGCGCGTCATCCTCGAGCTTAAAGACAAGGTTTCAAAAGAGATTTCGGCGGTGAACACGGAAACGGGCGAGGTGTTCGAGCCTATCGGCGCAACGGGCGTCGTCGCCGAGGCCGTGAGCGCGCTTATGGTGCTTGGATATACGCGCGCCGAGGCGGAACACGCGCTCTCGGGCGTAGATCTTAACGGAACGCTTGAAAGTATGATCACCGCGGCGCTGAAAAAGCTTGCCACGCGGCTGTAAGGGGTTAGGATATGATTAAGAAATTCGATATACCGAAAAACGAAGCGGCGGAAAACGAGGACGAGTTCGCGTTTGTCGAGCGGCTTGTCGGCACGGGGGAGAGCGACGAGGACAGGGAAGTCGAAGCCGGTCTGCGCCCGCAAAACCTTGACGAATACATCGGTCAGGAAAAGGCGAAGGAAAATCTTAAAATCTACATAGAGGCGGCAAAGCTGCGCGGCGAATCGCTCGACCACGTTCTGCTTTACGGCCCGCCGGGACTCGGAAAAACGACGCTTGCGGGCATCATCGCAAACGAAATGGGCGTAAATATCCGTGTAACGTCAGGCCCCGCCATCGAAAAGCAGGGCGACCTTGCCGCAATGCTTACAAATCTTGCCGAGGGGGACGTGCTTTTCATCGACGAGATACACCGCCTGTCGCGCAACATTGAGGAGATTCTTTATCCCGCCATGGAGGACTACGCGCTCGACTGGATCGTCGGCAAAGGCCCCGCTGCGCGCTCGATAAGAATACCTCTGCCGCGTTTTACGCTCATCGGCGCGACAACGCGCGCGGGACAGCTCACAACTCCGCTGCGCGACCGCTTCGGCGTGCTGCTCAAACTCGAACTGTATAACACCGACGAGCTTGCGACTATCGTCGGGCGAAGCGCGGGGATACTCGGCATCGACATCACCTCCGACGGTATGCGCGAGATAGCGCGCCGCTCGCGCGGAACGCCGCGTGTGGCCAACAGACTGCTCAAACGCGTGCGCGACTTCGCGCAGGTCAAGGGTGACGGGCGCATCGACAAGGATATCGCCGACCGCGCGCTGAGAATGCTTGAGATCGACGAGCTTGGACTTGACAACACAGACCGCCGTATGCTCGAAGCGATAGTCAAGCTGTACGACGGCGGCCCCGTCGGACTTGAAACGCTCGCCGCGACGATCGGCGAGGAGGCGGTGACCATCGAGGACGTTTACGAGCCGTACCTTATGCAGATAGGGTTTTTGTCGCGCACGCCGCGCGGCAGATGCGTAACGCGCCCCGCCTGCGAGCATCTGGGACTTTCATTCAAAAGAAGAACGCCGTCAAGAGCCGACGAAGATCAGCTCTCGCTTGACGTTTTCGCGGAGGACGAGGACAAATGATATCATCACAAAATTGGCGCGACTACGAGCTTATCGACGCGACGGACGGGGAAAGACTCGAACGCTGGGGAAAATACATCCTTCGCCGCCCCGATCCTCAGGTCGTGTGGAAAAACGCAAAGCGCAGTCCGCTGTGGAAACGCGCTGACGCCGAATATTCCCGCGAGGGCGGCGGCGGAAGCTGGGTGAGGTGCGACGTGCCGCCGTCGTGGAACATATCGTACGGCGATATGACGTTCAAAGTAAAGCCGATGGGCTTTAAGCACACGGGCGTCTTTCCCGAGCAGGCGGCAAACTGGGACTGGACCGCCGAAAAGATCCGCGCGTCCGGCAGGCGCGTGCGCGTTTTGAATCTGTTTGCTTACACAGGCTGCGCCAGCGTCGCCGCGGCAATGGCGGGGGCGGAGGTATATCACGTCGACGCGGCGAAAAATATGGTGGCTCACGCAAAAGAGAACGCCTCTCTTTGCGGCGTATCGGAGAACATCCGCTTTTTCGTCGACGACTGCGTGAAGTTTTTGACGTACGCCGTCAAAAAAGGCATAAAATACGATGCGATAATAATGGATCCGCCGTCATACGGACGCGGGCCGTCGGGGGAAGTGTGGAAGCTTGAAGACAGCATAAGCGATCTTATAACTCTATCCTCGTCCGTGCTTTCGGACGATCCGCTGTTCTTCATCGTAAACTCCTACACAACGGGACTTTCCCCCTCGACGATGGGATATATGCTCAAAATAAACGTAAAGGATAAATTCGGCGGCGTTGTCTGCTCCGACGAGCTGGGGCTTTTTGTCAGCGAGAGCGGGGCTATACTCCCGTGCGGCGGCACGTCGCGCTGGAGCGCCGAAAAATAATTATGGCAAAAGATGTAATAATTCAGGCAAAGGGGCTTTCTTATTCATACGAGGAGGACGGCAAGAAGACCGAGGTGCTTCACGGCGTCGACATTGAGATAGAAAAAGGCACGTTCACGGCGGTGCTGGGACACAACGGAAGCGGCAAAAGCACGCTTGCAAAGCTTTTTAACCTCGTTCTCACACCAAGCGCGGGCGAGCTTTGGCTGTTCGGCAAAAAAATAGACGAAAAGGAGCTTTCCGACGACGAGCTTTACGAAATACGCCGCCGCGTCGGAATGGTGTTCCAAAACCCCGACAACCAGCTTGTCGCCACCGTCGTCGAGGAGGACGTGGCATTCGGGCCGGAGAACCTCGGCGTAAGACCCGAGGAGATACGCCGCCGCGTCGACGACGCGCTGGCTCTTGTCGGCATGACGGAATTTGCGCGCCACAGTCCGCATCAGCTATCGGGCGGGCAAAAGCAGAGAGTCGCCATCGCGGGCATACTCGCGCTCTCCCCCGACGTCATAATTTTCGACGAATCGACGGCGATGCTCGATCCTATCGGGCGGCGCGAGGTCATCGACACGATAAAAAAGCTCCGCTACGACGAGGGCAAAACGATAATCCTCATCACTCACTATATGGAAGAGGCGGCGGAGGCCGACAGGGTTGTCGTGCTGAGCGACGGGAGCGTCACTGCCGTCGGCACGCCGAAAGAGGTCTTCTCAAAAACCGAGCTTCTTCACTCGGCGGGCCTTGAAGCGCCGCAGATAACGGAGCTTATGCAGGCGCTAAGCGACGCGGGGTATAACGTCCCGCGTGACATACTCGATGTCGAGGGCGGCGCTATGGCAATTTCAAAGCTATTTGGGGAAAACAAAAGATGAATGCGGCACAACTGAAAAACGTTTCTTATATATACAGCAAAGACACGCCGTTTGAAAAGACGGCCGTTTCGGGCGTTGACATAACTATCGAAAGCGGGCTTACAACGGGCGTTATCGGCCACACGGGATCGGGCAAAAGCACGCTTTCGCAGATGATAAACGGACTTATAAAGCCGAGCGAGGGCGAGGTATTTGTCCTTGGCAAAAATATATGGGACGAGCCGAAAAAGATAAAGCAGGTGCGCTTTCGCGTCGGGCTTGTGTTCCAGTACCCCGAGTACCAGCTTTTTGAGGAGACCGTCCGCGCCGACATCGCCTTCGGCCCGAAGAATATGAAGCTTGACAAAGACGAGATAGAGCGCCGCGTGCTTGACGCCGCGCGTTTTGTCGGCATACCCGAGGATATGCTCGACCGCTCGCCGTTTGACCTTTCGGGCGGGCAGAAGCGGCGCGTCGCAATAGCGGGCGTTATCGCCATGCGCCCCGATATCCTCATCCTCGACGAGCCTGCGGCGGGGCTTGATCCGCGCGGCCGCAATGAGATACTGTCGCGCATATCGGAATACAAAAAGGAAACCGGCTCCACCGTCGTTATGATAAGTCACTCGATGGAGGATATGGCGAAGTACTGCGACAAAATCCTCGTTATGAACCGCGGCAAAGCGTTCCTTTACGGAACGCCGTCTGAGATATTTTCAAACGCTCACCTTGTCGAGTCCGTGGGGCTTGGCGTGCCGCAGGTGACGCGCCTTATGCAAAAGCTGCGCGATATGGGATACGATCTTTCGCCCTCCGTCTACACTGTGGAGGACGCGGCAAAGGAGATAATCCGCGCGCTGGGAGGTGGCGGCAATGCTTCGTGATATAACACTCGGCCAGTTCTTCCCGGGAAGCTCCGTCCTCCATAAAACAGACCCGCGCGTGAAAATTCTTCTCGCTATCGCGTATATCGTCGCGGTGTTCCTTGTAAAAAGCCCGTCGGGATACATCCTTCTTTCGGCTTTTACGATAACGCTTGTGCTTATTTCGGGCGTTAAGGTGAAGGTGGTGCTCAAAGGCATAAAGCCGCTTATCTTCATCGTCATTTTCACCGCGGTGATCAACATTTTATTCACAAAGGGCGAAAATCTGCTCGTTTCGTGGTGGATAATAAACATATACGCCGAGGGACTTGCAAACGCGCTGTTTATGTCGCTGAGGATTATATCCCTGCTTGTCGGCACGTCGGTCATACTGACGTACACGACATCCCCAATCGCTTTGACGGACGCCATCGAGCGACTGCTCTCGCCGCTGCGCGTGCTTCACATACCCGTTCACGAATTTGCGATGATGATGACGATAGCTCTGCGCTTCATCCCGACGCTTATCGAGGAGACCGACAAGATCATGAGCGCGCAGAAATCGCGCGGCGCCGATTTTCAGACAGGAAAGCTCCATGAGCGCGTCCGCGCATTCGTTCCGGTGCTGATACCGCTGTTCGTTTCCGCATTCCGCCGCGCCGACGACCTTGCCGTCGCAATGGAGTGCCGCTGTTATCGCGGCGGCCGCGGCAGAACGAGAATGACAAAGCTGCACCTGCACCTGCGCGACCTTTTTGCCGTTGTCGTAATGGCGGCGTTCATTGCGGGGATAGTTGTGCTTAATAAATACCTTCCGCTGAATTTTGTTTGAGCGGGGAAGTGGGATAAGATGAAATACCTGCTTAAACTTTCATACCTCGGAACAGATTTTTCCGGCTTTCAGGTGCAATCTGGCAGCGATGCCGTAACCGTTCAGGGCGAGCTGTGCCGCGCCGCTCGCGAGCTTTTCTGCACGGAGTGCGCCGTTTCCGGCTGTTCGAGAACGGACGCCGGCGTTCACGCCATCGAGTACTTTGCAACGCTTGAGCATCACTCAGGAACCTCGATCCCACCCGAGCGGCTGCCGCGCGCCATGGGTGCGTTTTTGCCGAGGACTATCGCTATAAGCGAGGCGACGCCCGTCCCGGACGATTACTCGGTGCGCGCGCACGTTTGCGAAAAGGAATATATGTACGTAATTTTGAATACCCGCGTGCCGTCTCCGTTTTCCGTCGGGCGCGCGTGGCACGTGCCGCAGACCCTCGACGTTAAAAAAATGAACGAGGCGGCGGCGCACTTTGTCGGCAGGCGCGACTTTCGCGCGTTTATGGCAAGCGGCAGCGACGTTATCGACACCACGCGAAGCGTAAGCGTTTGCCGCGTGGAAAAAGACGGCGAAAATATAAAAATTTACATCAAAGCGGACGGTTTTTTATATAATATGGTCAGAATAATCGCGGGGACGCTCGTCGACGTCGGGCGCGGCGCGACGGACGTATCGGAAATACCTAAAATTATCTCGTCCCTCGACCGCTCGCGCGCGGGAAGGACGGCTCCGCCCGACGGACTGTACCTTTTACGCGTCATATTAAAATAAATGTTACTTTTTTGATAAAATATAGTCAAAATTTTGTGTTACAATTGAAAAAAGGAGAGATGTATATGGCAGAGATAATAACCGTATCGGTGCTGATACTTACAGTCGTTATCGCGGCGATAGTCGGGATAAAGCGCGGTTTTGTGCGCTCTATCGCGGGGCTTTTGGTGTATATCGTTTCGTATATAATCGCAAACAGATTCTATACGCTTATCGTGCCGTATACGTCAAAGATACCGTTCATCGTTTCGATGACGAGCGATGTCGAAATGCCACAGATCGAGGCGGGAACGGGCTTTATGGGCAAGATCGGGGCGATTATGAAGTACCTGTTCGACAACGCGCAAAGCTCCGGCTCCGATCCCACCGAAACGGCGCGCGCCGTTATAAACAACTTCCTTGCCGAGCTTATCGCGCAGGCGATATCGTTCCTTGCGCTGTTCATCGTTTCGGTGCTGGTGCTGAAGCTCCTTACGTTCCTTATCGGAAAGATCTTCGATCTGCCCGGGCTGAACGCCGTCAACCGCGTGCTCGGCCTTGTGTTCGGCGTCCTTTCGGGATTCTTTATAACGTGGATACTTTCAAACCTTTTCGTCGGCGTTATCCTTCCGATACTCGTCGATAAATTCCCCGACGTTTTCTCCGCCTCAATCGGCGAGAACGTCATCGTACAGTTCTTTATGAAATTCAGCCCCGTGGCGCTTGTAATGTATCTTGTGAACAAGATAGGCTCGATCGGGGCAGTGAAATAAACTTATGCACAAAGCGACGGTGCAAATGCAAAAATCTAAGTCGCAGACAGGATAATTTATGCAGTTATGTTCAAGATGCCATAAGAGAATGGCTGTCGTTTTCGTAACGAAGCTCGAAAACAACGAATCAAAAAACGAAGGGCTTTGCCTTATATGCGCAAAGCAGCTCGGCATCCCGCAGGTCAGCGAAATACTTGACAAAATGGGGATAGACGACGAAGACCTTGAAAATATGGACAAGGAAATGAACGGCCTTATCGCAAGCGAGGGCGAGGATGAGGACAACGACGACGACGGCGACGAAGCCGACAGCCGCACCCCCTCGATAGATTTTGCCAAGCTTTTCGGCGGACTGCCTTTTGAAAACGCCAAAGGCGGCGAAAAGTCCGAAAAGACGGAAAAGAAAAAGGAAAAGGGCAAAAAGAAGGACGATCACAAGTTCCTCGGGCAATACTGCCGCGACCTTACCGCCGCCGCGCGCGAGGGTAAACTCGACGCTGTCATCGGGCGCGATACCGAGGTCGGCAGAATGATGCAGATACTGACGCGCCGCCAGAAGAACAACCCTTGCCTTATCGGTGAACCGGGCGTCGGCAAGACGGCAGTCGCCGAGGCGCTGGCGCAGAAGATCGCAAAGGGAGATGTGCCGTACAAGCTGCGCGAAAAAGAGGTGTGGCTCGTCGATATGACGGCGATGGTCGCGGGCACGCAGTTCCGCGGTCAGTTTGAAAGCCGCATGAAAGGGCTTGTCGACGAAGTCAAGGCGCTGGGAAATATAATCCTTGTCATCGACGAGGTGCATACCATCGTCGGCGTCGGGGACGCTGAGGGCAGCATGAACGCCGCCAACATCTTAAAACCCGCGCTTTCCCGCGGCGAGATACAGCTCATCGGCGCGACAACGCTTACCGAATACCGCAAATACATCGAAAAGGACGCCGCGCTCGAGCGCCGCTTCCAGCCTGTAATGATAGAGGAGCCGAGCATCGAGGACACAAAGAAGATCCTTTACGGCATCAAGAAATACTACGAGCAGTACCACAAAATTCATATCTCGCAGGAGATTATCGACCGCACCGTCGAGCTTTCGGAGCGCTACATCACCGACAGATACCTTCCCGACAAGGCGATAGACCTGCTTGACGAGGCGGCGGCATACGTTTCGATGAACAGCCCCGTTATCGAGAGGGTAGAGCTTGCCGAGCGCACGCTCGACGAGCTGAAAAAGCAGACGGCGGCGCTTGAAGAAGCGGAGATGCCGTCAGACTCCGACGACAATGCGCGTCAGGCTCGCTACGAAAAGATAGCGGAGCTTCGCTCCTCCACGCTCAAAGGCGAGGAAGAGTACGAAAGACTGAAAAACGAGCTTGCGACGGTGGAGCTTACAGCCGACGCGCTGGCGCACGTCATCGAGATATGGACGGGCGTTCCCGCCGGCTCGATCACCACAAACGAATACGAGCGCCTGCAGGGGCTTGGCGCAAGGCTCAAAGAGCGCGTCAAAGGTCAGGACGCGGCGGTGGACGCGGTAGTACGCGCCATCAAGCGCAACCGCGCGGGAGTTTCGTATAAGCGCAAACCCGCCTCGTTCATCTTCGCGGGGCCTACCGGTGTGGGCAAAACGGAGCTTGTAAAAGTCCTTGCCGACGATCTGTTCAAAACGCCCGACGCGCTGATAAGGCTCGATATGTCGGAATTTATGGAGAAATTCTCCGTTTCGCGCATCATAGGCTCGCCCCCGGGGTACGTCGGATATGACGACGCGGGGCAGCTCACCGAAAAGATCCGCCGCAAGCCGTACTCCGTGGTGCTGTTTGACGAGATCGAAAAGGCGCACCCGGACGTTCTCAACATCCTGCTTCAGATACTCGACGACGGCAGAATAACCGACTCGCACGGCAAGGTCGTCAAATTCGAGGACGCGATAATCGTCATGACGACAAACGCCGGCTCATCGACGGGGATGAACACCCCCGGCTTTGGCGAGAGCGCGCAGAAAATGAGCGAGGACCGCACGATGAAGGCGCTCTCCGAGTTCCTCCGCCCCGAATTCATCAACCGCGTGGATGAGATCATCACGTTCCGCGCGCTCGACATGAACGACTTTGTACGCATTGCCGAGATCATGCTCGGCGATATGAAAAAGACGCTTGCCGAAAAGGGAATTTCGCTTGTGTGGACGGATGCGGCTGCGAAATACGTCGCTGAAAAATCGTTCTCGACGAAATTCGGCGCGCGCAATATGCGCCGCTTCATCAGCCGCAACATCGAGGACGCCGTCGCCGAAAAGATCATCGCGGCAGGGCAGCGCGGCGTGAAGATGATCTCCGTTGACGCAAAAGACGATGAAATCGTGATCGAAGCCGTATAAAAGAATCATAAACGCTCCTATATGGGGCGTTTTTCTTTGCCCGTTACCCGTCAGGCTCCCCTTTGGCGAGCGCAAGATCGAACATCTCGTCGTAATCAAACCCGATATGTGAGTGCCGCGTCGTCGTTTCGTCGTTCCACCGCCGTCCTATAAGCCATTTTGCGGGAGCGGGAACAAAGCGCCCTCCGTCGCGCCTCCATTCGTCCGTCCGCTTTTGCCGATTGACAGCCTCGATGATCTTTGACGCCGTATCACCGTCGTGACACACCTCCTCATACGCGTCCCGTGCCTCTCTCTGTCCCGTGTGCCTCGGGTAAGCGTTCCAGAACGCGTCAAATCCGCCCTGCGCGTCACAAGAGAGAGTTGTATTGTCTTGTCTTGATTCGTCTTGTCTTGTATTGTCTTGTCTTGGTTTGTCTTGTTTTGTTTTGTCTTGTTTTGAGTACGCAGGCTCCTCAAAAGGCACCCTTGCAGGTACCCTCATAGACTCCTCTGACGGCTCATATTCGCAAACATTTGTTCGCTCTTGCTTGCGCCTTTCTTCGATGCCGTACCGTGCGTATGCCGCGCCGTCGCGCGAGCGTTTCAGAATAGGGAAAATGAGCGTTGCCGCCATCTTTGCTATGCCGTGGAATTCTTCAGGCTCCGTGCCGTCTTTTGAATATTTCAGCATAGCGCGCAAAAGCGCCTTGCAGTCGTCGCCGCTCAAAAGTTCAAATGCGTCCCCCCAATCGTAGAAGAACGCCATTGCTCTGTCTGTTTTTGCCATTTATTTAACCTCATTGTTTTTAGTTTTTTCACCGCGGTATACCGCGGATTTTATGCCTATATTATACCATAAAATCGGCAAAAAGTCAATATAAAAACGAACATTTGTTCAGAGTCCATGCCGAGCGACGAGCCGAAACGGCGCGATTTTTTTTGCCGAAAAACCGTATTGTTATTGACTTATCCGCGATTTGCGCTATAATGAATTTATAAAGAAATAATCTATTTTAATGCGAGGTAGATATGCTTTACAAAAAGAAATTCGAAAAAGATTTGTCGCGTGAGCTTTTTGAAAATCCCACGTCGGAATTTCGCGCAGCGCCGTTCTGGGCGTGGAACTGCGAGCTTGACGCAAAGCTTCTGAAAAAAGAGATCGAATATATGAAAGAGATGGGCTTTGGCGGCTTCCACATGCACCCGCGCGTCGGAATGTCGACGGAGTATCTTTCCGATGAGTTTATGGCGCTTATCCGCGAGTGCGTGGAGAAGGCGAAAAGCGAGGATATGCTTGCGTATCTTTACGACGAGGACAAATGGCCCTCGGGCTTTGCGGGCGGCTACAACACAAAGAATGTTGAAAACCGCCAAAAGATGCTCTTTTTCACATCCGAGCCGTACAACGACGGCACACTTACGGTGGATGATGACATCAAAAACTCCCGCTTAGACCTGCCGGAGTCAAAATATTATCTGCTTTCCTGCTATGACGTTGCGCTTGACGAGCGCGGCAATATGACGTCGTACCGCCGCATAGGACTTGACGAAAAAGCCGAGGGGCGCAAGTGGTTTGCGTATATGGAATACGCGACTCCGACGCCGTGGTTTAACGGCGAGGCTTACGCCGACACGCTCTCCGCCCCCGTTATCGAAAACTTTGTAAAGATCACGCACGAGCGTTACAAGGAGTGCGTCGGCGACGAGTTTGACCGTGCCGTGCCGTCGATTTTCACCGACGAGCCGCAGTTCCGCCAGAAGCAGACGCTCAAAACCCCGTTTGACACGCGCGGCGCTGTCGTTCCGTTCACGTCCGACTTTGACATTACCTTCAAAAAAGCATACGGCTACTCCATTCTCGACACGCTCCCCGAGGTGTTCTTCGAGCGCGCTGACGGGATCGCTTCCCGCGCCCGCTACCACTTCCACGACCATATAGCCGAAAGGTTCGCCCACGCGTTTTCAGACACTGTCGGCAAGTGGTGCGAAAATAACGGCATCGCCCTTACCGGCCACATGATGCAGGAGCCGACGCTGTTGTCGCAGACGGCGTCCCTTGGCGACTGTATGCGCTCCTACCGCGGATTCACCATTCCCGGCATCGATATGCTTTGCGACAGGCTTGAACTTACGACGGCAAAACAGTGCCAGAGCGCCGTTCACCAATACGGCAGGGAAGGCATGATGAGCGAGCTTTACGGCGTTACGAACTGGGATTTTGACTTCAAGGGGCACAAACTGCAAGGCGACTGGCAGGCGGCGCTCGGCGTTACGCTGCGCGTGCCGCATCTTTTCTGGGTTTCGATGCGCGGCGAGGCAAAGCGCGATTATCCCGCGTCGATAGGATATCAGTCCCCGTGGTACAAGGAATACAAATATATAGAAGACCATTTTGCGAGAGTCAACACCGCGATGACGCGCGGCACGCCCGACGTGAAGATCGCCGTCGTTCACCCCGTTGAATCGTACTGGCTCCGCTTCGGCCCGACCTCGCAGACGACGCTGTGGCGCGAGGAGCTTGAAGTCCGCTTTGACGAAATGATAAAATGGCTGCTTTTTGCAACGCTTGACTTCGACTATATATGCGAATCGCTCCTGCCGTCGCAGTACGGCGGCGCTGACGGCGGATTTAATGTCGGCAAGATGAAATACGACGCCGTCGTCGTGCCGTCCCTTCACACGATAAGAAAGACGACGCTTGACGCGCTTGAACAGTTTGCAAACGCGGGCGGCAAGGTCATATTCATGGGCGGCGCGCCCGAATACGTCGACGCGCTCCCGTCGGACAGCGCGAAAAAGCTTGCCGAAAGATGCGAAAGCATCGAATGGTCGCGCTCGGCTCTCATCGGCTCGCTTGAAGGGCTTCGCACCGTTTCAGTCCGCGCACCGAGCGGGGAATTTTCGGACAACATCATCTATCAGTCGAGAAACGACGGCGCGCGCAAGTATATCTTCCTTTGCCACGCAAAAAAGCCGCGCAACGCGGACGTTGAAATGCCCGATCCGTTCACGGTCGGCATCGCGGGCGAGTGGAAAGTGACGCTGCTCGATACGCTGACGGGCAAAAGAGTGCCGCTTGCGGCAAAGTACGTCGGCGGCCGCACCGAGATCTTCTGGGAATGCTGCGTGTACGACTCGATCTTGCTTGAACTCGAAGCGGGCAGGCGCGAGCTTGGCGAGTGCCTCGCATACCCGCGCTACGATAAGGAAACTTACGTTTTCGGCGGCGTAAAATACACCCTCTCCGAGCCGAACGTGCTTCTTCTCGATATGCCGCGCTATTCGCTGAACGGCGGGGAAGTTTGCGGCCCCGAGGAGATACTCCGCGCCGACGACAAGATACGCGACGCGCTCGGCATACGCCACCGCGACGGCGGAATGGTTCAGCCGTGGGTATCCGCCGCCGACAAAAACCCGAAAGATATCGTAACGCTGATCTACGATTTTGACTCCGACATCGAATACGACGGCGCGCGCCTCGCGCTTGAATCCGTCGAGTACGCGACGATAAAATTCAACGGAGAGGACGTAGATGCGACGCCGGACGGCTATTACGTCGATATCGACTCGATCAAGACGGTGAAGATGCCAAAGATCAGAAAGGGCAAAAACGAGCTTTGCGTAACGTATCGCTTCGGGGACGTAACGCAGCTTGAATCGATGTACCTGCTCGGCAGCTTTGGCGTTGAAAGTATTGGCGAGGGCGCGAGAATAACGGCGCTGCCCGACGTTCTGTATTTCGGCGATATAACAAGGCAGGGACTGCCTTATTACGGCGGGAACGTGACGTATCACATAACGTACAAGGGGAAGGCGGGCGCTATCGCCGTGTCCAAATTCCGCGGCGCTCTGATAGCCGTCGACGTTGACGGGACGCGCGCGGGGATAATTTCGCCAACGCCGCACACACTGCCGCTTGACCTTGGCGACGGCGAGCATACGATCGACCTCACGCTGTTCGGCAACCGCTTCAACACATTCGGCGCGCTGCATAACGTGGATAAATTCCGCTGGGCAGGGCCGGGATGCTGGCGCTCAAAGGGAAATTATTTCACCTACGAACATCTTGTGCGCGAAACGGGAATTCTGACCGCACCGAGAGTGCTTGAATGAAAATGAAAACGGCGGGAAACCGCCGTTTTTTGATGTAATCGAAAGCCGCTTCCGTCTCCGCCTGCGCTTCGCTTGCCCCATCGCTACGCTCTGCGGAAATTGCCGCTCTCCCAGCCCTTCGGGCGTGGGACATCCCACACGTCCGCTCGCAATGTTCGCACACCGCCCTCTTTGAGCGCCGCAGGCGCGAATTGAAATAGAGTCTGATGGTACGTTTGGGGAAGAGTAAAAATCGGTCAATATCTAAATAAATTAAAGCGTACCCTTCGCGGTTAGCGTAACCCTTTTTTTGCGTGCTTCTTTTGGTACTTTTCTTTCACGCCGGAAAGAAAAGTACACGCGTCCCGCCCCGTCGCC